>CBDBZZ010000011.1:0-11367 GCA_965213745.1 Bryobacterales bacterium
CCCATAGCATTCCACAGGATTGACTTAAGGCGAGTAGTTCGGCTGATAATAGAGCTCTGCTGTGGCTTGGTTCTCCGCCAGCCATTCCTGGATTCTCCGGGCGTGGTGAATACTGCAATTGTCGACTACTAGCAGAATCCTTCGGTCTGCTCCCTCCTCCATCTGCTCCAGCAACGCCCGGAAGACCTCCGCCGTGGGAGGGCCTTCCCGCACTAGGGAATAGAGCTGGCCTTCCGGGCTGCTGGCCGCCAGCAGGTGGAAGCGAAAGCGCCCGCCGGCGACCCGCACGATGGGAGTCTGCCCGCGGCTGCCCCCAGTGCGCCCGAACACGCTCTGTGCAGCCAGGCCGGACTCGTCGGCGCAGATGAGCATGGTTCCCAACTCCTGGGTACGGTGAACGAACTTAGGGAACTCTTGGTTTTTCTACCGCTGCACATTGGCGAGCCCGTACTTGGCTGCGCACCGTTTGCGTTCGCTGTGGCGTGAGCGGGAGCCTCCGCAGGGTCCGACGCGCCGTGCAGGCGCTCAGGACGCTGCCGAACTTCTCCCGAAACGCTTGGCGTCCTCGCTACGCGGTCCGCCAAGCGAACTCGAATTGGCATTGAGCGAGGTTTTGATCTATGACAATGGCGCGGGTCCAGGCGGCGTGCCGGTCTGTCCCTAGGCGCGGTCGTCCCGTTCTTTGGCGATCTCGCAGGCTCTCCATGCCTCCCGGACAGAAGCGTGAGATACAACGATAGATCGTGCGTATGGAGCAAGGAACGCAGGACTTTATCTGCTCCACAGAATTTCCCCCGATGAACTGCGAGACCACGTTTTTTCGAACCTCGAACTTCGGGTACGCAGTAAGGCGTGGGAAGAAAAAATCTTTTTTTGTTATACTCATCGTGTGCAAAAAATCCACCCAGCAGATCAATCGACGAAGGGATTCAGGGACACGGCTTTTGGCGCGATCAGTAATTGCAAGCAATCCACCAATAGAATCAATGGCTGGTGGCACCTTTTCGTGCAATTACTTATGAAAGCATCAGTAGCGTCGCCCTCCCGGCCGCAGGCGGCCCGAGGTCGCGAGCACTGTAGTCCAGGCGTGCGTTGGTAGAAGATTCCGGGTCGAGTGGCCCAGCGCAACGCGGCATGGCGCACTTGCGCGGCGCAGGTCCTCTACATTGAGGGGGTGCTGGACAAGATCGCGCTGCGGGCCGCGCGGGCGCGCATGATCCGAGAGGGGGAGCGTGTCGGTGTCGCGGTCTCTGGTGGCGCGGATTCGGTGGCGCTCCTGCATGCGCTGGCGTTGTTGTATCCACGCCACGAGCTGATAGTCCTCCATCTCAACCACTGCTTGCGCGGCGACGAATCGGACGGGGACGCAGAGTTCGTGCGCGAACTAGCGTCCGAACTGGACTGCAAGGCGTTCGTGCGCCGCGAGGATGTGGCTGCGGTGGCGGGCGAGGCTGGCGACAACCTGGAGCAGGCTGGACGGAGATGCCGCTACCGATTCTTCCGCGAATTGCTGGCAAGGGGGGCCTGCGAAAAGGTTGCGACGGCCCACACTCGCTCGGACCAGGCGGAGACCGTGTTGTTTCGTCTGCTCCGCGGTGCGGCCGGGGCGGGGCTGAGCGGTGTGCGCCCGGTCTACCGAGGGCGGATTGTCAGACCCATGTTGGACGTGTCGAGGGGGGAGGTGATTGCCTTTCTGAGGAGCCGGAACATCCGCTGGCGCGAGGACCGCAGCAACGAGGACCTCGGTCTCGCCCGCAATCGCTTGCGGCACTTGCTGCTTCCCGACCTGCAGCGCGACTGGAATCCCAATGTTGAGGAAGTCCTGGCCCGCACAGCCGACTGGGCAACGGAAGAAGAGCACTTTTGGCGTCGACGGACGGCGGCTCTCTGGCGGCGTTGCGTGCGGGAGGAGTCCGGCGGGGTAGTGCTCGACACCGAGGCGGCGCGACGGCTGCTCCCGGCCGAGCAGCGCCGCCTGCTGCGCGAGATCCTGCGCCGTCGTCCCATGGCTGCCAAGGCTCCTGGTTTCCTGCACATCGAGAAGCTCCGCGCTCTGATTGAGGCCGAGGCCGGTACCGGGGCGGTCGATCTTCCGGGGGGCCGCGCCGAGCGTTCGTTCGATGGCATCTTGTTTCGGCCCCACCGCGGCAACGTTGCCGTGGAGTACAACCTTCCGCTGGCCGTGCCGGGGAGCGTCTCCGTGCCCGGCCAAGCCGGGCTCGTGCTTCGGACGCGCCTTTTTTCTGGAGCGAGGGATGCATGGGAGTATAATGTGCAAGAGTCTGCGCTGCTTGACTGGGACCGGGTCCCCAAGCCATTGCACCTGCGGAACTGGCACCCTGGCGACAGCTATCAACCAACCGGGCACGAAACGCCGAAAAAGCTCAAGGACCTTTTTCAGCGTCACCGCATCAGTTCCTGGAGGCGGACCGCATGGCCGGTGCTGGCCTCGCCAGGGGCTGGAGCGGAGCGGGTCGTCTGGGCCAGAGGATTCGGCCCAGCGGCGGAGCTCGCCGCTGGGCCGGGCAGCGCGTCCGTGCTGGCGCTGGACGAGCAGCGTGGTCCGGACCGTGCGCAAGTACCTTAATCGCGCCTGCTTGCGTCTCATACTCGTAGCGGGGCAACCGTTGGTAAGGAATCCGCAGCTGTGAACTCTACATTCAAAACCGCCGTTTTCTGGATCGTGATGCTCTGCACTGCGGTCCTGCTGTGGAAGGCCGTCAACGCGAAGGACGGGGACAAGGTCGAGACGGTGAGCTTCAGCGAGTTCATGAGCGAAGTTGAGCAGGGCAATGTGCAGGAGGTGACGGCCGCGGGGCAAAAGATCGAGGGCGAGTCGAAGTCGGGCAAATTCCTGACCACGATCCCCCTGGACTATCCGCGGGTCTTCGACCTGCTCACGGACCAAGGCGTGGCGGTGACCGTGGAGGACCAGGCCTCGCTCGGGTTCTGGTCCGTGTTCTGGCGCGTCTCGCCCCTGGTTCTGATCGTCTTTTTCTGGATCTTCATGATGCGCCAGTTGCAGGCCGGCGGAAACCGCGCCCTAAGCTTCGGCAAGAGCCGGGCGCGGCTCCTGACGGCCCAGCAGAAAAAAGTCACCTTCAAGGATGTGGCGGGCGTGAACGAGGCGAAGGAGGAGCTCCAGGAGATCATCGAGTTCCTCAAGGAGCCTCAGAAGTTCCAGAAGCTGGGGGGGCGCATTCCCAAGGGCGTGCTGCTGATCGGCCCGCCGGGCACG
Source organism: Bryobacterales bacterium (assembly GCA_965213745.1). Taxonomy (GTDB): domain Bacteria; phylum Acidobacteriota; class Terriglobia; order Bryobacterales; family UBA6623; genus VXMF01. The sequence continues at coordinate 3,239 of CBDBZZ010000011.1, forward strand.
GGCAAGACGCTCCTAGCACGGGCGGTGGCCGGCGAGGCCAACGTGCCCTTCTTCTCAATTTCCGGTTCCGACTTCGTCGAGATGTTCGTCGGCGTCGGCGCCAGCCGCGTCCGGGACCTGTTCGAGCAGGGCAAGAAAAGTGCGCCGTGTATCGTTTTCATCGACGAGATCGACGCTGTGGGGCGCCACCGCGGTGCCGGCCTGGGCGGCGGCCACGACGAACGCGAGCAGACCCTGAATCAGCTACTGGTCGAAATGGACGGCTTCGACTCCAACGAAGGCGTCATCCTGATGGCGGCGACCAACCGACCGGATGTGCTCGACCCGGCTCTGCTGCGGCCCGGCCGGTTCGACCGGCGCGTCGTGGTTTCGCGGCCGGACGTGCGGGGCCGGCAAGGGATCCTGCAAGTCCACACGACCAAGGTGCCGTTGGGGGGCGATGTCGACCTGATGGTGCTGGCGCGGGGTACGCCCGGATTCTCCGGCGCGGACCTCGCCAACTTGGCGAACGAAGCGGCCCTACTTGCTGCGCGGCAAGACCGCAAGGTCGTCACTATGTCCGACTTCGAACTGGCGAAGGACAAGGTGATGATGGGTGCCGAGCGCCGCTCGATGATCCTGCGGGCTGACGAGAAGAAGAATACCGCCTACCACGAGGCTGGGCACGCCGTCGTGGCGGCCCTGCTGGAGCAAGCCGATCCTTTGCACAAGGTCACAATCATTCCGAGAGGCCAGGCGCTTGGCCTTACGATGCAACTGCCCATTGACGACAAGCACACCTACACGCGGGCGTACCTCTGCGACCAGCTCGCCATCTTGATGGGGGGCCGCATTGCCGAGGAGTTGTTCATGGAGCACATGACGACGGGAGCCGGCAACGACCTGGAGCGGGCTACTGCCCTGGCGCGTCAGATGGTTTGCGAGTGGGGTATGAGCCGGATGGGGCCGCTGACGTTCGGCAAGCGCGAGGAGGAGGTCTTCCTCGGACGCGAGATCACGCAGCAGCGCAACTACTCCGAAGCCACGGCCATCCGCATCGACGCCGAGGTGCAGGCGCTGGTGTCCGGGAGTTATGACCGGGCCAAGCAGCTGATTCAAGCCAACTCTGCTGGGCTGACCCGCATCGCGGAGGCTTTGCTGGAGCGCGAGGTGCTTGACGGCGAAGATGTGACGGCTTTGCTGGAGGGCCGCGAACTGCCTCCCCTAGCGATCGCGCCGCCGCCCGACGCTGCGCCGGGCGGACCGTCGGCGGAAGAGCCTCGCCAGACCGAGCCGTCTCCGTTGCTGCCGGGCTTGGACGACGGCCAGCCTTCCCCTTCGCCGGCGTAAGCTTGGCGGATGCCGGCGGCGGGCTCGGGCGCCCCCTAGGTTCGCCCGGCTACTGCTGCCCGGGTTCCCTCGCCGTGCGGGCTGCCTAGGCTACTTCCGAATCGGGCGCCTCATCTGCTCCAGACCGTAGTGCGCTTGGAACCAGCCGTCCGCTTGCGCCGCAACATCAGTGCGGACCAGTGCTTGTCCGAGCCCCGCGCTCCTGCCCGTTCGCTTTGCAACCGGCTCCACGCCCTCGCCGGTCGTTCATGCCACACCTCGCTTGGAGCGTCTAGCCCTGCATTTGATCCCGTACAGGCCCGTTCGCTGTCGCGGGGCCGCCTGCGACCTGCCCGACGGGAGATGCGGACCTAGCCTAGGCCGGACTTCCGAAACGGATATTGACGTAAGCCATGGGTTTATTTGAACTATCGCCCGTTTGAGGAACTGCGGCACTGGATACGCTCCAGGCGCAGGCCGAGCAAGTCGAGGGCTTGTCGCTGCAGCGGCGCGGGGCGGGTGAGCAGGTCGCAGGGCTGGGCTTGGCCCAGCTGGGGCTGCACCCGGTGCTGGGCGATGGTCGCCCAGTCGGCGCGGGGCGTGCGGCAGCTGGGCAGCGGCGCTCCCTCCGCGGTGCGCTGGACGGCGGCCTTGCGTCGGGCATCGCGGTTCGGGACGGTCTTGATGCACATGGGAACAAACTCATGTCCGCACATGGTCTATGACCTATTGAAAAACAATGACTTGCGGCAAAATCACCCGCAAGACAACCGGAAGTTCGGCCTAGACGCTGGCGTCCTCTACGCGCCGTCGACTGGGAGTCGGTTCAGCTGCGCAGCGACCAAGTGACAGGTGCCGCGGCGATAGGACCAGCAGCGACGAACCGGGCGGCCACTAGAACGGGATGTCGTCGTCGTCCGGTGCGCTTGATGCGCTCGACGCGGGTGCGGGTGCTGGCTGCTCCTGAGACGGCGGGGGCTCGGTCGGTCCGGGGTCTCCGTAGCCTCGCTGGGAGTATCCTCCCGAGCCGCCGTCGCGACCGTCCAGCAGCATGAGGCCGAACGACGAATCGGAAACTACTTCGGTGCGATAGCGGCGCTGCCCGCTCTGGTCTTCCCACGAACGCGTCTGCAAGCGGCCTTCGACGAAGACCCGTTTGCCTTTTTTCAAGTACGGCGCGACATTCTCGGCCCGCCAGACTACGACATCGTGCCAGTCGGTCTTGTCCCTCCACTCTCCGGCTTGGTCTTTCGTGCGATACGTGGTTGCCAACGAGAAGTTCGTCACCGCCGCGCCGCTCGGCGTGTGGCGGGTCTCCGCGTCCTTGCCGAGGTTGCCGATCAGCATCACCTTGTTGAGAGAGCGAGCCATGGTTTCTAAAGTACAATGTTGGCTGGGCAATTTCAACTCCCGAGCGGGGGAGGGGGTGCCGCCAGCCAATGAGTCGCTTCGCTTTGCTCTATGCCCTTTGCGCGTTTGGCTCCGCTGCCGCCGAGCGAGCCGACCTGCTAGTCGTCGAGAAGAAGAACAACGCGGTCGGGTTCTATGCTTCGTCCGGTGCCCGCGTCGCCGGCGTCCCGGTCGGCTCAACCCCGCACGAAATGGTTCTGTCGCGCGACGGCCGCCTCGCATTTGTCTCCGACAACGGCGTGCTCTGGATGGACTACGATGGCCCGGGCGGCAACACGCTCTCGATCATTGATGTCGAGAATCGCCGCCGGGTCGGCATCTTGCCGCTGGGCAAGTTCTTCCGGCCGCACGGCATCGCACTGGACCCGACCTCGAGCCGGGCGTTCGTCACGGCCGAGAACCCGGACCGTATCGTCCTGGTGGACCTTGACGCACGGGCTGTGATCCGGGACTTCGACACTGGCGGCACCGACCCCCACATGGTCACCTTCGATGCGGAGGGTGTCTGGGGGTACGTCTCGAACACCGCCAGCGGGACGGTCGGTGCAGTGCATGCGGTCTCCGGCGAACTGCGCCTGATCGAGGTAGGCAAGGGGCCGCAGGGCAGCCTGCTGTCCCAGGACGGCTCCCGCCTGTGGGTTACATGCCGGGACGAGGGGCGCATTGATATCGTGGATACTGCCTCCAAGGCCAAGGTGGGCTCGATCGCTACCGGCGCAGGCGTGAATCGGCTGGCCGCCACGCCGGACGAGACCTTGCTCGTGTACTCGCTGCAGAGCGGCAGGGCGGTTGGCATCGCAGATGTCGCTGCTGGCAGGCAGGTTGCAGAGATACCTCTAGGCGGCCAGCCGCTCTCCATTTCGCTGTCCCGCGACGGGCGGTACGCCTTCGCCGGGGTCCAGGACGAGGACCAGATCTGGATTGTGTCCGTTCCGGAGCGCAAGGTGGTGCAGGTGATCGATACCCCGCCGGGCGCCGGGCCCGACCCCGTCCTGGAAATCGGGAGCTACGCGCCTCCCGGGAAGTAGGCATGAACGACGAACGACTCCGAGCCCTGCTGGAGGATGTCCGGGAGGGGCGGTGCGATGTAGGCGGCGCTCTAAACCAACTCCGGCACTTGCCGTACGAGGACCTCGGCTTCGCCAAGGTCGACCATCATCGCGAGTTGCGCCACGGCATGCCCGAGGTGATCCTCGGGCGCGGCAAGACCGTCGCCGAGGTCCGGACTATTGCGGAGACCCTGCTGCGGCGCTCGCCGAACTTGCTGCTGACCCGTGCGGACGAGGGGATGGCCCAGGCCGTGCGCGAGCTGAACCACGCGGCGGAATACTTTCCGCGCTCGGGCGCGGTGCGAGTTTGGGGCGAGCGCAAGATCTTGGGCAAGGCCAAGATTGCGGTGGTCTGCGCCGGCACGAGCGACATTCCGGTGGCCGAGGAGGCCCGCGTCACGGCGGAGGTCATGGGCAACGAAGTTGACGCCGTCCACGATGTCGGCGTCGCCGGCATCCATCGGCTCTTGTCGAAGCTGGAGCTTCTCGAGGAGGCCCGCGTCGTGATCTGCTGCGCGGGGATGGAAGGTGCGCTGCCGAGCGCGATTGGCGGGCTGGTGTCGGTGCCCGTGATCGCCGTGCCCACGAGCGTGGGCTACGGCTCGAGCTTCAACGGCTTGGCGGCGCTGCTCGGGATGCTGAACTCGTGTTCCAGCAACGTTTCCGTGGTCAATATCGACAACGGGTTCGGGGCCGCCTATGTGGCCACACTCATCAATCGCTTGTAGCGCGAAGTGTGCGAAACTGGGCCTATGCGAGCCTTCGCTCTACCAGCGGCCTTGGCGGCCGTCTGCCTGCTCGGTGCCCCCGGTGCTTCCGGCACCGAGACCGAGGCGAAGAAGCACCTGCTGGTTCTGGGCGGCTCGAGCTTCTTTGCGCACGACGCGGTTTCGCACGCGATGTTCACCATGGCCAAGATCGGGGAGCGCACCGGCTTGTTTGATGTGCGCTTCCGCACGGACATGGAACTGGTCAGCAAGCGGAAGCTGCGGGGAAACCGCAAGAATCTGGACTACTTCGACGCGGTGCTGTTCTACACGCAGGGCGACCTAGAGCTCGCCGACGAGCAGAAGGCCGACCTGCTGCGCTTCGTTAAGGAGGATGGCAAGGCTATTCTCGTGGCGCACAGCGGCGTCGATTCCTTCCGCGAGACTTGGCCGGAATATATCGACATGGTCGGCGGCGCATTCGTGAACCATCCTTGGCACCAAGAGGTTCGGGTGCGAGTGGAGGACCGCAGCCATCCGGTCACAAGGCACTTCCCGGCGACCTTTGAGGTCACGGATGAGATTTACCAACTGAATCGGTACTCGCGAGACAAGGTGCGCGTCCTGCTGGGCCTGGATCCGGCTAGCGTGGACCTTACCAAGAAGGGCGTGCAGCGCATCGACGGCGACTTCGCGCTGGCGTGGGTGCGGCAGTTCGGCAAGGGCCGTGTCTTCACCTGCGTCCTGGGCCATCGGGAGTCTGTGTGGGACAACGCAGCCATCCAGAAGATGTGGCTCGAAGCCTTTCGCTGGGCCGTGGGGATTACTGACGGCGAAACCGCTTCGCTGCCGCTGCCGGGAGCCTCCGACTGAGGGGCGGCTCGGGTTCGGCGACAAAGCGGTAGCCGACGCCGCGTACGGTGAGCAGGTGGCGCGGCTTGGTAGGCTCGGGCTCGATCAAGCGCCGTAGCCGGACGATGAAGTTGTCAACGGCTCGCGTGTCGGTGTCCTCGCGTACGCCCCACACATCCTCCAGCAGGCTTTTGCGCGACACGTTCCGGCCCTCGTTCTTGATCAGGTGGCGTAGCAGGTTCGCTTCGGTCAGCGTCAGATTGCGGACCTCGCCTGCGACAGTCAGTTCCTGGCGGGCGAAGTCGACGGCGCAGGAGCCGAAGGCGAAGTGCTCCCTAGGCACCTGCTGCTGCTCTGCGGCGCTCCACCGTTGGCGGCGGAGCAACCCGCGGAGCCGGGCCAGCAGAACGGCTAGCTCGAACGGCTTGGGCAGGTAGTCGTCCGCCCCGGCCGAGAGGCCTTCGACGATGTCCTGCGGCCGTTTCCGTGCAGTGAGCATCATCACAGGCACGAAGCAGCCCAGGGCCCGCAGAGCCCGGACGACCTCGAAGCCGTCGACGCCCGGCAGCATCACGTCCACGAGCAGTGCGTCGAACTCCTCGCCGGCCCGGACCGAGCTCAGGGCGTCCTCGCCGGTTTCGGCGACGCTGACCGCGAAGCCGTCCGCCTCGAGGTTGAAGCGCAGTCCGCGGGCGAGGTGCCGCTCGTCCTCAACGATGAGAACGCGCTTCATGGCCGCGCCGCCAGGGGCAGCTCGATCGTGAATGTGCTGCCCCGGCCCTTGCCTTCGCTAGCGCCTGAGGCCCGCCCTCCGTGGCGCCGGGCCACCGACCGGACGATGTAGAGGCCCAGGCCTGTTCCCCGAGCCCGCAACGTTCCGGGACTGCGGTAGAAGCGCCCGAAGACTCGTTTGAGCTCGTCCGGGGCGATTCCGATGCCTTCGTCCCGGATGCGGACGGCGACCTTCGTCGCGCTCACCTTGGCGACTTCGATCCAAACGCGGACACGGCTGCCGGAGTACTTGATGGAATTGTCGATCAGGTTCGAGACTGCCGCACGGAGCTCGTCGCCGTTGCCGAGCACGACGGCGGTCTCGCCGGACGGAAGGGTGCTCTTGTACTGCAGGGCGTCGAGGGGCAGGTCGTGGCTGCGCTGCAGTCGATCGACGCATTCTCGGACGAGTTCGGGCAGGTCTAAGGGAGCGCGCTGGGACTTGCGCCGCGAGCGCACGGAGCCGGCGAGGAGCACTTGCTCAATCGTGCTTTGCAGGCGGTCCATATCAAGGAGCATGGTGGCGGTAAAATTCGCGCTGGCGCTCGGGGTCTAGATCGCGGGAGTGCAGCGTCTCGAGGTATAGCCGAAGCGACGCCACGGGGGTCTTCAACTCGTGGGTGACAGCGCTGATGAAAGCGTCGTGCCTTTCGTTGCGGCGGATTTCGCGGACCAGGAATACCGTTTTGAGCACTAAGCCGCCGATCAGCAGTAGACCGGCCATGACGCCGAACATCAGCACCACGCCGCTCCGCCAATTGACGACGAGCCAGCCGATGTTGAGCCCTGCTGCCAGGACCACTAGGCATGCGCCTAGGGATACCCAGAAGATCACGGACCGCTTCCGGTACCCAATGAGCTCCACCGCTCCATGATACGCACCGGACGGACCGCCCCTTTTGCCGCAGAAAAAGCAATCCTGAAAGGCAAGGCCCATCCCTTGCCGCCTGCGAGGGCCCGTGCGCTACGCGTCAGGACCTTTCGCGGCAAGCAAGGTCGGCCCGGTCGGGGTGCAGGGACGGCCCGTGCCCGCCGTTCCCCCAGCACGTGGACTCCACCCGAGAAAGCCAAGCATGCCACGGCTCTGCACAAGGGCCAATGCCGCCCGGGACTTCGGCGTTCGCCGGAGCCTTGGCCCTGGAGCCCGGCGAGCTGCCGACGGCGAATCGAGCCCAACGCTCGCAAGTTGCCCGGTCTGGATCTATGCCGCAGGAGCAGGGCTAGCGGCTGATGCCGCACTGGCCATCGGAGCGCGGACCGGCTGTGTTAGACGGCGTGCAGCAGCTCCCGCCTCGCACACCGGCGCGGTGGCACCGCCGCCGGCGCACCTTCCGGCGTGCCCATGAGGCTATAATCTGAAGCGGAATGACCCGGCGTAGCTTTCTCCCTTCGGTCGCCTTGCTGCCTGCGGCGGCTCGGGCGGAAGCGCCTAGGCAGGCGGGCAACTCCGCCCGCCTGAAGACCGCAATCTGCGCCTACTCTTTCCGCAAGGCGCTGGCCGCTGGCTCCTTGACCTATCTGGACTTGGTGGATCTGGCGGTGGACAACGGGGTCGACGGAATTGATGCGACGGTCTACTGGTTCCCCAAGGAAAACCAGAACTCTTTTTTCGCGGCTTTCCGCCGCAAGGCCTATCTCGCCGCCGTAGAGCTGCCTAGCATCGCGATCCGCAGCGACCTCTGCCGCCCCGGACCCGGCCGGGCAGGAGCGGGAGACTGCTTGGCTGCAGCACTGGGTGGATGTCTGCCAGCGCCTTGGCTCCAGCCACATTCGCGTGTTTGGAGGGCATGTGCCCGAGGGCAGCACCGAAGCCCAAGCGAGTTCCTGGGTGGCGGAAATCCTCAAGCGGGCGGCGGACTATGCGGCGGACCGCGGCGTAGTGCTGGGCCTCGAGAACCACGGCGGCATCACGTCCCGGGCTGAGCGCATCGTAGAAATCGTGCGCAGCGTCGACCACCCGAATGTCGGCATCAACCTCGATACCGGGAATTTCCGCAGCGGGCCCTACAAGCAGATCGAGCATGTGCCTGCC
>CBDBZZ010000012.1:0-141625 GCA_965213745.1 Bryobacterales bacterium
GAGAACGCGAGGGAGTGGATCTTGTCTGAGCGTCCGAGCAGGCGGGCCTCGATGCCTGACCCGTCCGACTTGTGCAGCAGGACCTCCTGGAATCCGCCCACGGCCAGCAGTCTGCCGTCCGGGGAGAAAGCCAAGCCGGTGACGGTCGGTGCCTGGGCGTAGGTCGGTGGCTCGGTCGGTGCCTGCGGCGCTCGAGCCTCGGCGGGCGTGTCGTCCTCGGCCCCTTCGCGAACCCACCGCGCGAGCAGAGCAACTGCCTCCTCCGCCAGCGCCTCGCCGGCCATGGGCATCCGCGGCTCCAGCTTGCCGGTCACCATGCCGACCAGCGGGCTGGCGTCCGGGTCTCCGCCGACCACGCCGCGCCCGTGTTTCGCACCGCCTTTGAGCAGCCCCTCGAACGTCGTGAGCTCGAGCCCGCCCATCGGGTTCGCCGGCTGGTGGCACCCGGAGCAATGCACCTGCAGCAGCGGGCGCACATCCTCGTAGAAGCTGACGGGCTCGGCGGCCCCGAGACTTGCTGCTGCGGCGAAGGCCGCGGCGATCCGGTGCAGACGCTTCATTGCGACACGATTCCATAGAAATTGTAAGCGTTTCGCCGCCCCGGCTCAACCCCGAATGGCGCGAAAGGGCCCCTCGCGACACGCCACAGGCACTGGCCCCGCAGGCGGCCCCTCTGTCCCAGCCCTAGCCGCGCCGCAAACCCTCTCGGACGCGCCTGCCGGACGAGGGCGTAGTTCGGGCAGAGCCGCCGTGGCTGCGATTCGCGAGACAGGTGCCGCCGCCCGGGACGGACCGTTTCCGGGATGGCAATTGAGCGGGGGGCGAACTGGACTCTCTTCTTTGTCGACTCTTTGTCGACCTGAGCGGTCAGCAGTCCATAGCGCCGAGTCGGCCCGTCTGCCCGAGTCGGGGGAAAAGCCCGAATGCGGCGAGCATTCTGCAGCCCAAGGTCGGCGCGTGTTCTGCGGGGCTCTTTGCGGAATGCGACAATCGGGGGGCTAGGGCCGCACATTCCGGCACACACCGCGCCAGCGGTGCGGACCGCCTGCCCGCGAACCCTGCGGGCGCTAGTTGCCCCCGCGATGGCACGTTTCGCGAAGCGCAAGAAACGGCCCCCCGAATCCGCGGGCCAGCTGCTGGCGGCGATTTTGCGGAGGATCGGAGCCGGAGATGGCAAGAAAGCGATCGACCTACTGCGCCGGGCGCAGTTCAAAGGTGTGCCCGCCGAGCGGACGGGGCCTCTCTTCCACCGGGCCTACGCACTGCGGGCTCGGGAGCTGGAGGCTCGGGGCTTCGCCGACCAGGCTGCGGCCATGCGCGAGGCGTCCGAACGGTATCCGGCTTCGTTCGGGGACTTGCCGGTCTCGGCGGAGAACCTGGTGCATCTCTTGCGGAGCCAAGGCGACAGGGAATGCTTCGCGACGTACGCAAAATACCTGGACGCTAACCCGCCCCACCCGGAGGCGGAGCGGGGTCTGGCGAACCGGCTCGTCCTGAAGCGTTGCGAGGCGCACCTCGCGGAGCTGAGCGAGGCTTCCGCGTTCCGGCGGGACGCGACGAGGATTCTCGCAGCCCTGCCCGCCATGGACCAAGGGCAGTGGGGTCGCGCCTGCGAGTTCCTCGAGGCCCTGCCCGGGGACTCGGGCTTTCGTGACTGGCAGGCGTTTGCCGAGGCGATGGACGCCTATCTGCGGATGGAGCCGGACGATCTTGGGCGTGCGTTGGGGCGGCTTCGGCCCGATTTCCCGCTGCGCGCCTCTGTCAAGGCTCTCCGCTCTGCGCTCAAGCCGCGCACGGGGTCTGTCGGGGGTGCCGTGGCCGAGCTGCTCGGAGTACGGGCAGCCCATGTGGCGGCAACGGGTCACAAGCTGCGGAAGGCGGTCCGTTTCAGCGCGGTTCCCGGGCAGCTGGTGCAGGCGATCAAGGACTTCGCGGCTGCTGTGGACCCGCTCGAGCCGGTTGAGACGCGCTTGGATCTGGCCCGGGCCCTGGCAGTCGCGGTCCGCGACGGTCAATTGGACTTCGCCTGTTTTTTGGCTGTGGTGGAACGCTTGACCCCTTCAGAACGGGCAGCAAGCCAATTTTTGTTGGCGATCGTGCAGTCCCTCGGCCAGACCGATGAGCTGCTGCCCGTAGCTGAGATCCCTGGCTTTCTCGACTGGCTCGAAAGGGAGTTCGGTGACCCGGAGGCCCGGGCCGTGGCCCGGGCGAGCGTCCTGCAGCGGCTGGCCCAGAGCATTCGACGGAGCGAGTGGGTGCATTTCAACTTGGACGACCTGACCTGCCTCGGGGCGCTCGCAGGCAAGCCCGACCTCGCGACCGATCCGAAGTACGAGGGGAACGTTTTGGCGGTGGCCGCCGCCTTGGCGCGGAAGGGCTTGGAAACCGACCCCTCCAACGCCGAAGGCCACCGGCAGTTGATCGAGATACTCCGGGAGCGGCGGGAGGGCACCAATGCCGAGCTGATCCAGGCCTACGAGAACTACGGGGAGGCATTGCCGCAGGACCCCGAGCCATGGATCAAGCTGGCCGAACTGCGAATGCGCGGCAAGGCCTACCGCAAGGCGGATGCCGCCCTGGAACGTGCGGAGCAATGCGAAGGCCGGACCGCACGAGTGCTTGAGCTGCGGGCTCTCGCGTCTCTAGTCGCTGCCCAGCGGAACCTCCGCGGCGGACGGACGGAGCTGGCCGCGCGCGATCTCGGGATGGCGGCCTCGCGCAAAGCCCCCCGGGCCGAGCCGGTGCGGCTGGCTTGGCAGGCCTTCCTGGGCTTCGAGCAGCAGGGGCGCAGGGACCTCCTGGGAGCGTTCGAAGCGGCCTTACGTGGGCGGCCGCCTGCGCTGCGGGCCCACGCGCTCATTGTGGCGCACGAGGCGTGCGGCAAGCCGGGCACCCGCTTCGATGCCCCGGCGCGGGCCGCTCGCCGTCTGATCCGGCGAGCGGAAGACGCGGTGGCTGTCGCGTGCCGTGAAGACCCCGGGAGTTTGGTGCCCTTGGTGGTCCCGCTGCCGAACGTGTTTGCGAGCGTGACCGATCCCAAGGCGGTGCCGGCGAACTTGCCAGGTGGGTGGCTTCCAGTGCTTGAGGCGACCCCAGCCCGCTCGCTGATCGATGTCCTGCGCCTGGCCGTCGAGTTCGGCGCGTGTGTCCCTGCGCGGACCGTGGCGGCTGCCCGTCTGCGGCGGGCCGGCGACGGCACGTACCGCCGCATCCTGTTCCTGTACGTGGCGGCCCTACGCTACCTGTTGCGGGAGGACTTGGACGGACGCCGCCTGCAAAGGCTGAAGGACTCCATTCCGCCCGAGGAGCAGAAGCCGGTGCGGGCGGCTGCGGAGCAGCTGAGCCAAGCTTTGGACCGATACTTCATGCCGATGCTGGCCGACTCGCTGCAGTCCTTCGACTTCGACCTGCTGGATTTGCCGCGGGGGCTGTTCTGAAGCTGACCTGGAGGGGAGGGCGAGAATCGTGATTGGATCCTACGCCGTGCTGGGTGTGCGGCGGGACGCATCCCAAGAGGAGATTCGGCGCCGCTATCTGGCGCTGGTGAGGGCCCATCCGCCGAGTCGCGAGCCCGAGCGGTTCCAGCGGATCACGAAAGCGTACGAGGCGATCAAGTCGTTGCGCGCGCGGGTCGAAGGGTATTTATTCGGACCGGTGGACTACGACACCTTCGATGAGGCGGTGGCCGACCTGGAGTCCGTTGCGGATCTCCGACGTCGGGCACCGGGCCTGCGCGAGTTGATCGAGGAGGAAGAGCGGGGCCATGCACGACAAGGCGGCTGACTGGAAAGCTGAGGCGCTGGAAGACTTCGCCCAGTGGCTGCAGGAGCTGCCGCCAGAGCAGGGTCCGCCGGAGCCGGACCCCGCGCGGCGGGACCTGGCCCACCTGTACGGGGAGCTTGCGGCGCTGCGGCGCGAGACCGCGATCCAGAATCGCCTCAGCAAGCAGGCGCTGGCGGAGCGGGAGGAGTCCCGGAGCGCCATCGAGGCCGTACGGGCGCACCTCGAGACGCACCGGGCGGAGGCAACCGGTCGGCGCGGCGCGGAATTCGACCCGCTGGCGCTGGTGCTGGGCCTGCTGGATGTCCGGGACGCTCTGGAGCGCAGCCGCTCCGCCGCGGCGCGCCTGCTCGCGCCGCGGGGCATACTCCGGCGCAAGCCTCCGGAAGCCAAGGGCTTGGTTGAGGCCTTCGATCTGATCTTGCGGAAGTTCGATCGGGTCCTGGCGGAACGCGGCATCGTACGGATCGAATCCATCGGCAAGCCCTTTGACGCAGCGACCATGAACGCCGTCGGGGTGCGCCACGAGGCGGGGGCAGAGGAAGGGACGGTAGTCGACGAAGTGCGCGGCGGATACCTGCGCGAGGGACAGGTGCTGCGTGCCGCCGAGGTTTTCGTGCATCGGACAGCGTCCGCATCGGAGGGCAACCATGAGCAATGACGCAGTGGTCGGCATCGACCTGGGCACAACCAATTCCTCCATTGCCGTCATCCGGAGCGATGGCAGGCCGGAGGTGTTGACCGACGGCGACGACGGCCTGGTGCCGTCCTGCGTGGGCGTGGACGCCCTCGGCCGCATCGTGGTCGGTACCCGAGCTCGCAACCAAGCCGCCGCGTTCCCAGACCGCACGGTCCTTTCGATCAAGCGCCGGATGGGCCTGGCGGACCGCGTCCGGCTGGATCGGCGGGAGTATTCCCCGCAGGAGGTTTCGGCGTTCATCCTGAAGAGCCTGGCCGAGCGGGCCCGGGCGGCTCTGGGCCGCGATGTCTCCCGGGCTGTGGTCACCGTGCCGGCCTACTTCACCGACGCGCAGCGGCGGGCGACCCGCGAGGCGGGCGAGCTAGCCGGTCTGCAGGTTGACCGCATCATCAACGAGCCCACGGCCGCCTCGCTGGCGTTCCGTGGCCAGGAGGAGGGGGCCCGCAAGATTCTGGTCTACGATCTGGGCGGCGGCACTTTCGATGTCTCGGTGGTTGCGATGGAAGCAGGAGTCGTCGAGGTCCTGGCGACCGCCGGCGACAACCGCCTGGGCGGCGACGACTTCGACGCCCTGGTCGCCGAGCGCTTGTACCGCCACGTGCTGAAGGCGGCGGGCGCGAGCGACGTGGACGATCCCCGGCTAGCCCACGCTCGCCTCCGGCTGATTGCGGAGGAGGCCAAGAAACGGCTCTCGTTCGCGCCGTACGCGGAAATCGAGGAGGACAACGTCGCGGAGGTCGGCGGCAGGCCGGTGCATCTGACGTGCGAGCTTTCGCGCGCGGACTTCGAGGCCGACATCAAGGATGCGCTGCAGGGCAGCCTGCATCACGTCACCAAGGCTCTGAACGACGCGGGCATGCGCCCGGGGGAGCTCGACTTGGTGCTGCTCGTCGGGGGGTCGACGCGGATTCCGCTGGTGGCGCAGCTCCTCCGGGAGCGCCTCGGGCACATGCCCCATGGCGAGATTGACCCGGACCGCTGCGTGGCCCTCGGAGCCGCGGTGCAGGCTGGCATGGAGGCGGGCCTTGATGTGGGCTCTGTGCTCGTGGACATCACGCCGTATACCTTCGGCACGCGGGCGATCGGGGATGTCGACGGGATGCTTTCCGCCGACGTGTTCGTTCCGATCATCCCGCGCAACTCCAAGCTCCCCATCACCAAGAGCGAAGTGTTCTTCGCCCTGACCCCGGACCAGGAGAGGGTCGACATCGATATCTATCAAGGCGAGGCCCCTATGTGCCGCGACAACTTCAGGATCGAATCCGTCCGGTTCGAGGGCCTCAACAAGGACCGCAACGCCTACGAAGATGGCATGGTGTTCGCGTACTCGCTCAATGTCGACGGCATCCTGGAGTTCACTGCCAAGGAACGGGTGACAGGCAGGCAGATCACCGGCAAGGTCGAGGATGTGCTTGGGGCTCGGGATGGCCCCGAGGCAACCCCGGTGCTCGGCGACGACGCGCTGGAAGTCGACGAGCCGGCGGATCTCGGGCAGGAGACCGAGCAGCTGCTGAAGCGGGCGGAGGCGGCGCGCAAGCAGGCTCCCGACCAGGATCTCGCGGAGCTGGACCGGCTGACCGCGGATCTGCGGCGGGCGTCCGGATCCCGGGATCGAAGCCGGATCGACCAGGCGGCGGGGGAACTGGCCGAACTTTTGTTCTTCCTCGAGTAGGCCATGACCCGCTGCCCCACCTGCCGGGCCCCATACCGGTCCGGCGAGACTTGTTACCGTTGTGGAACCGGCTTCTCGGATGTGCTCGCCATCGAGCGGGAAGCTGCGAGTTGCGTGGCGGCGGGGTGCGCTGCGCTGGAGGCCTGCGACCTAGCGAGCGCCCTTGGGTACGCCGACCGTGCGTTGCATCTGCACCGGTCGGAGGCTGCTCTGCACCTAGGGGCGGTGGTGGCGATCGCGACCAAGGATTTTCCCAGGGCGTGCGCACTCTGGCGCGAGGCGCGTGCGCAGTCCAAGCGCTCCGGGGCGTGAGTTCTGGATGCGCCAGCCGCCTGCAGCGCCCCACTCAGGGGGGCGCTGCGGCCCGGGTTGAGTTCGGCCTCGGTCGGCTCGAGCTTCGGTCTGGGCGCTGCCGCGGGAACCGTCAGGTGTTCCGCCGGGATCGGCCGCGGGCCAACGCGGTTGACGAACTCGTTGATCGCGGACCGCTCCCCTGCCAGAACGGCGCCGTCGGGACGCACGGGTCGGGGATCGCGGCTGTCGAACTCTGCGGCAGCCCCGACCTGCTCCGAATGCATGGGGGGGGCCATTGTGCGGTCGCACCTACTGGAGCGAACGATGGTGCGGGGGCTCCCTCGGCGACAACGATGCCCCAGCTGCTTCGTCGCCTAGGTGCGCTCAATACGGACAGCTTCGAAGGGGCCGGTTTGGGGACTGCACTCAGGGGCGAGGATCACTGGACGGTGGGCTCAGCGCTTGAACTCGATGGAAGCGTGGTCCACGCCAGCCTGCGCGCCAGAACCGGCTGGGTGGATCGACGGCGAAGGTGCAAGCCATGCAACGGCTAGACCCAGACCGCCCTCAGCGAACACTGTTGCTGGGAATCCGCCAAGACGCAGCCGGTCCATTCTGCGGCTCGGATCATGGCTAGCCGAAACCTCGGGTTCGATCCTGCGCGGCTCGCCGCGACCGCCCAATTAATTCTCGACCGTTGGCCGCAAACGAAGCCCCGCAAAAGCAAACCTGCCCGTATTCTCGGCGCTCCGCCACAGTCCCGACAGGGCGGCGGCTCCCGTTGTCCTGTCGCTAGCGAGCCGCGAGGCGGAGTGGTAGGTTAGGGCAGCGCAGCCGTCCCGCGCAGCTGCAGCGTGGGTGGCGGAGGATGGCGCTGGCTGTGCCTCGCGTCCCTGCCCGGATGTACCCGACGCGCCAGCTGGACGGTCAGTCAGTCCGGCGAGAGGCTGCTCTATGTGCTACTATCATCTACTGAAGCGATGGCGGACAACCGTCTCCCGTGCTTTTTGGTTGGCTTGGGCCTCGGAGCGACTCTCGGCCTGCTGGTCGCGCCGAAGCCCGGTAGGCAGCTGCGGGCCGACCTGTGCGAGGGGGCCGAGGAGGGACGCGACTACATAGTTCGGACTTCGGGCGAGCTGCGCGAGCGGGCCGAAAGCGCTGTCGGTAAGGGGAAGCAGGCGGTCGAGGAGCAACGAGACCAGCTGCAGGCGGCGTTGCAGGCCGGCGTGCAGGCCTACCGCAAGGCCCTTGGCGGCGACTGGGTAGGGGGCAGCGAGCGCTGAACGCGCAAACCCGACATGGAAGGTTCGGTCACACTTTCCGGCGAGCTGCTGCCGGCGCTGCTGGCTTTTTTCGCCGGGCTTGCCGCCGCATCCCTCGTGGTGATGGCCTGCCTCGTCTATTCGATGTGGCGCACGGTCCGCTCGTTGAACGAACGCGCAACCGAGTTCATGAACCGGTGGCGACCGGTAGCTGACACCACAGAGCAAGCAGTCACCGAGTTCTCGGAGCAGTCCAGCGAGCTGCTCGCCCGTCTCAATACCCTCAGCGCCCTGCTGCACAAGCAGGCGCTGAAGGCGGACTCGGTGTTGGGCGACATAGTCCAGACCGCGCAGCGGAACATCGAGCATGTCGACTCGACCTTGCGCAAGACATTGGAGCGGATCGAAGCCGTATCCGCGGCGTTGGAGCAGGCCGTGCGAGTGCCGGTGGCTCAGGCGCGCGCCGCTGCTGTGGGCATCAGCGCGGCGTGGCGGCATTACACGCATGCCCGCCGCCGCGATCCAGGGCGGGTCGCCGCGGACGAGGAGCTTTTCATTTAGCCGGGCGGCGACACCGGCGGTCGGAGGGCAAGCGCAGTGAAACCCAAGGAGCGAGCGGCCAGCGAGCGGCCCACCTATCGTGTCGCCCTGCTCGGCACGAAGTTCATGGGCAAGGCCCACAGCCAGGCCTACCGCAACGTCAACATGTACTTCTCCGATGCCCCCCGGGTGGAGCGGGTGGTGCTCTGCGGCCGCAGCGCCGAGGAGACCGAGCGTGCCAGCGAGGCATTCGGGTGGCAGGAGGCTTCGACGGACTGGCGCACGGTAGTCGCGCGCGACGACATCGACATCGTGGACGTCTCGACTCCCGGCAATATGCATTGCGAGATGGTCGTCGCGGCCGCCGAGGCCGGCAAGCACATCGTCTGCGAGAAGCCGCTGGCCAACACGCTGGCCGAAGCCGAGCGGATGGTTGCGGCTGTCGAGGCGGCGGGGGTCCGCCATTTCCTGATGCACAACTACCGGCGCGTGCCGGCGGTGGCCTTGGCGAAGCGCATGGTCGACGACGGTCGTCTCGGGCACATCTATCACTTCCGTGCCCGTTATCTGCAGGACTGGGCGCTTTCTCCTGATCTGGAGCTCGTTTGGCGCTTTGACGCCAAGCTGGCTGGTAGCGGAGCGCTGGGGGACCTGGGCGCGCACATCATCGACCTCGGGCGCTACTTGTGCGGCGAGGTCGCCGAACTGGCGGCGACCTCCGAGACGTTCATCAAGGAACGGCCCGTGGCGGCCGGCTCTAGCGAGATGGCCCGGGTCACGGTGGACGACGCGGCGGCGCTTTGCGTCCGGTTCGCCAACGGCGCGATCGGGACGCTCGAGGCTTCGAGGTTCGCGCCGGGGCGCAAGAACCACAACACCTTCGAGATCAACGGCAGCTGCGGATCGCTCACCTTCGACCTGGAGAATCTCAACCACCTGCGCTACTACTCGCTAGGCGACCAGCCGGATGCGCAGGGCTTCCACGAGATCATCGCCTGTTCGCTCGGCAAGCATCCCTACGCCGACAACTGGTGGTTCGACGGGCATCTTCTGGGCTATGAGCATAGCTTCACCCACACCGTCTACGATTGGTTGCAGGCGCTAGCGTCCGGCTCGCCGACGCACCCCGACTTCCACGACGGTCTGCAGAACCAGCGCATCCTCGACACGGCCTTGTGGGCATCGGAGAGCCGGCGCTGGGAAATCGTCGCGTAGCGGCAGGTCCGCCAATTCCGGGCGGCGCGTGCGGTGCGCGGGGGCAGCCGCGACGCCGCACCCCGCCAACGGGTGCGTCCGGGGGCCAAGATTGCCCAGCCCCGGTCGCCGATGCGCAAGGGCGTGGTCGCAGTGGCAGATGCGGGTCTGGCCGGGAGTCCTTTGCGCAAGGAAGCTCTACATCCCGCGGGCTCGATGCAGTCTTGGGCCGTGCGGCTGCCCCCCTGCGGCAGGAGCCGGGTTGTGCCCGACCTCCGTCTGCTTGTTGCGATCCGACTTGGGTCCACCGGTGACGGTCCGCCTGGTTCGGCGTCGTCCGAGGATGCCCCGCAATCTGGCGCTGGGGCAGTAGACTACGGGATATACGTTCCGGACGAGCGGCCCCCGACCGCGGCACGGAGCCGCCGGATCTAGAATGCTTCGGAGTCCGCAGCGTGGGATGGCCTGTTTCGCCGCGCTGGGGCTGCTCCTGGGTGCGGATGGAGCCTCCCCGGATCCGCCGGCCTTGGTCGGGGAACGAGTGTGGGCGGGCGACGACGTCAATCTCTGGGGCGGTCCATCTCCGGATGGACGCTGGCTCTCGGCTGTGGATGCCGCGACCGGCGGGCTGGTTCTGCGCGATCTGCAAGACGGCACCCTGCGGGCCCTGTCGAGCGGGTCTGAGCGAGATAGCGGGGAGTTCGCCTATTTCTCGGTCTTCGAACGTTCCGGAAGCCGCGTCGCCTACGCTTGGTTCAACAGCCTTGAGCACTACGAGCTGCGGGTGGCGGCGCTGGACGGGTCCGGGAGGCTATTGGGGGAGCCCGAAATCCTGCTCAGCAATCCGGAGATCCGCTTCGTGCAGCCGTGCGCTTGGTCGCAGGACGGCACGCGGGTCCTGGTGCTGTTCTTTCGCCAGGACAATACCAGCCAGATCGCCATCGTGGAGGCGGACGACGGCGAGGTGCGCGTGCTGCGGTCCCTGCCGTGGATCTACCCCAAGCGCATGGACCTGTCGCCGGACGGAGGATTCCTCGTCTACGACAACCTGGCCGACCCCGAGGGCCGGGAGCGGGACCTGTACCTCCTCCGCACGGATGGCTCGAGCGAACGTCGGCTCCTGTCGGGGCCGGCGGACGACCAGAGCCCGGTCTGGTCTCATGACGGCCGGTCCATCTGGTTCGTCAGCGACCGTGGCGGTTCGCAGGCCATTTGGTCCGTGGCCGTCGATGCGGGAGCTGTAGCCGGTCCGCCGCAGCGTCTCACCGAGCCCATGGCTCGCACCCTGCTGCTGGGGGCGACGAAGGGCGGCGACCTCTTCTATGGCCGGCGCAGCGGAGCGGCCCGCCTCTACACGCAGCCCTGGGACCCCAGGGCTGGTGCCCCGGTCGGCGGTCCCGTCAGGATGTCGCCGGGAGCGGACGCATTGGACCGCTTGCTGCCGACGTTCGCCCCGGACGGCGAGCACGTGGCGTATCTGGCCCAAGTGGGGCACGAAAACCAAGGGCGGGGCCACCGGACGGTGGTGCTGCAGTCCCTGCATTCCGGACACAGCGCCTCCCTGCCTACCCGGCTGACCTTCGTGCGGGCGATGGAGTTCTCCCCGGACGGACGGAGGTTGCTGCTCGCAGGAAGCGACCGGCGCGGTCGCTCCGGGCTATTCCTCTTCGACCGGGAGAGCGAGCGCACGCGTCCGTTGGAACTGCTCCCGGGCGCTCGCCTCAGCGGACTGCCGGGTGCCTTTGCATCTGGCGGGGAGGCTGTGCTGCTCGCGGGACGCGACGCCTCGACTGGCAACTCGATCCTCGTTGAGCGGCAGCTGGGCGCGGCCGGTTCTGGCCGCTCCCTGCTGCGGCTGCCGTCGGGCTCCCTCCTCACCATGGTCGCGGCCGCTCCTGATGGCGAGCGTCTCGCGGTGGGCTGGACGGACGAAGCCGAGCCGACGCAGGCGACGGTAGCTGTGGCGGAGCTGCGGGCGGGCACCTCCCCAGCGCCGATTCTTCGGCTCCCGGGCGGGAATCTGACCGATCTGGCTTGGGCCCCCGGGGGGACGAGCCTGCTGGTCGGCACTCAAGGCCGGGCGGGAGCGCGCCTGTGGCTGGTGTCCGCAGCGGGGGCTGCGATGGTCGAGATACGGGCACCAGCGGACCGCTTGCCGGGCTTGAGTTTTGCGCCCGACGGCACGCGGCTGGCGTACGCCGCCGGGCGCACCCGCCAGGAAGTCTGGGTCTTGCGCAATGCGGCTCCTCGGCATCCGTGACGGGCTGCCGGCTGCGATCGCGGCCGGCGCTTTGCTGGTCGCGCCGGCCGCGACCGGGCAGCCCCTAGCTCCGCTTCTGGGGCTGGATGCCTACCTGCGGACCCCGCCGGAGAATCCGCTCACTGCGGCAAAGGCCCGGCTCGGCAAGCGCCTGTTCTTTGACCGGCGCCTATCGGCCGACGGCACGCTGGCCTGCGCAGGCTGCCACGAACCGGAGCGAGCCTTCACAGATAATCGGCCGGTTGCGGTTGGTGTCTACGGACGCGAGGGCTCGCGCCGTGCGCCCAAGCTGGTCAACCGAGGGTACGGACGCAGCTTCTTTTGGGACGGCCGCGCCGTCTCGCTCGAGGAGCAAGTGTTCAAGCCGATCTTGAATCCCCTGGAGATGGCTCTGACCGCCCAGGAGGCTGTGGCTCGCGTGCGCTCGGACCCCGCTTACCTGCGAGCCTTCCGGCGAGCTTTCGGGGCCGCTCCGGACCGGCGGCTGATCGCCTTTGCCCTCAGCAGCTACGTGCGGACCATCCGCAGCGGCGAAGCGCCCTACGACCGCTACTTGGCCGGCGACTCGAGCGCCCTCTCGGAAGCTCAGCTGCGCGGCTTGGATCTGTTCAGGACCAAGGCGAACTGCGTCGTGTGCCATTTGGGGCCGAACTTCACCGACGAGGCGTTCCACAACACCGGCGTCGGCTGGGAGGAAGGCCCCCCCGAAGACCTAGGGCGCTCGAGCGTGACCGGCTTGGACCGGGACACCGGAGCGTTCAAGACGCCGACCCTCCGCGAAGCCGCGGTCACAGCGCCGTACATGCATGACGGCAGCCTGGAGACGTTGCGACAGGTCGTGGACTTCTACGACGCCGGCGGGGGCGAGAACCCCTACCTCTCTCCGGACATCGTGCCTCTCGATCTGGCCGAAACCGAGAAAGCGGATCTCGAGGCCTTTCTCCAAGCCCTCAGCGGGCGCGTCGTGGACGGCTTGTAGCCGCCACGACACGCCCTGGCGGGGAGTTCTGCCGCCTACCAGATGAGG
Organism: Bryobacterales bacterium; assembly: GCA_965213745.1. GTDB lineage: Bacteria > Acidobacteriota > Terriglobia > Bryobacterales > UBA6623 > VXMF01. Next base: position 12,730 of record CBDBZZ010000012.1, read on the forward strand.
CGCAGGCTGTACTGCATCTCGCGCCCGGTGTGCGTCCGGAGCTGGCTCCGTACCACGCCGAACGTGCCGGAGTTCACGTCCGTGCTCGGGTTGGCTCCCATGAAGCTGTTCGTCAGGTTGTACGACTCCATACGGATCTCGAGATCCAGGCCCTCGCTGATTCGAATGTCCTTCATCAGGGTCAGGTCCAGGTTTGAGAAGAACGGGCCGCGCACTCCGTCGAACGACCAAGGGTTCGTCCGGCGCGTGAACGCCGGCTGATTGGCAAACACCGACGTGTCGAACATCCGCTCGTTGCTCGGGTTGTCCAGCCTCGGGTCGCCTTGGACCTGCATCGGGCCGAACCGCAGCAGCGGACCGCTCCAGTACTGGTAGATGCTGGTCACCTGCCAGCCTCCGATGATCTTGTCGAGCGTCGGAGGCATGTTGCCGCCGATCCTGCGCTGGCGGGCCGACGGGGAACTCGTAGACTCCGCTGAGGGTCACCTTGTGTCCGGTCTCGACATTGTCCTGCCACGTCAGGACTTGGTCGAAGGCGTCGACACTGTCGTAGAATTCCTCGCTCTGGCCCGTGTTCCAGTTGTAGCCCAAGAGGAAGTTGAAGCCGTTGGCGAAGGGGCGCTGGACCTTGAGCTGCAGGGCCCGGTAGCGCTGGCCCCGGATGCCGGCGCCGCGCTGCCAGATGTCGAAGAAGTGGGGGTAGGGGCGAATGAGCTGGGAGACTGCCACCGTCCGCTGATTCCGCAACGCGCCGGGCATGACGGATTCGTCCACGCCGAAGAAGGGGTTCGGCACGTTCCTGGCGATGGCGGCCCCATGCGTGTAGCCGATCCGGGGGTCGGCCAGGTTCAGCGGCAGGTTCTCGGCGTGGTTGCGCCCGAAGTTCAGGAACAGAGTCGCGTCGACGACGAAGCGGTTCCAGGTCTCCTTCTGTAGTGTGAAGTTGATCCGGTCGTTGATGCCGGCATTCCAGTCCTGGGTGAAGAAGATCGACTCGCTGGAGCCCACGGTCGAGTAAATGCCGTAGCGCTTCCCGGGGGGCTCGACGAGTGGGTTGGGGTGGTCGCCCCCCGTCGGGAACGGATTGGCGAAGTAGGACCTCGGCACGCCCTCGGCTGGTCTGAGGGGAACGGTCTGGGCGCTGTAGCCGGGATAGGGGGTGCTGCCGAGGATGCCGAGCGAATCACGCTCCTGGACAGGCGGCACGGCGTAGCGGGCGTAGCCGATGCGCAGCGCGGTCTTGTCGTTGATGCGGAGGGCGAGGCCGACCCGCGGCAGGATGACGTTCGTCTGCGCGTTCCACGAGTACTGGTTGTCCCTGTCGGTGAAGTACCAAGCGCCGCTGATGTCCAGCCCCTGGTTCCGCAGGGCAAGGGCCTCCGCCGGGAACTCGCCCATGGCCGCCTGCAGCTCCGGCAGGCCCTGGTTGAGGTCCAGGTAGCGCGACAGGCGGTACTCGGGGTCGCGCATCGGCGTCTCGTACTCGTAGCGCACGCCGAGGTTGAGCGTCACGCGCTGGGAGAGCTTGAAGTCGTCATGCACGTAGAAGCCGAATACGTCGATGTGCGGGCGGTTCGTCGGCACGGTCCGGACGCGCCCGTTGTTGAGGGCCCCGAGCAGCATGGAGGCCCAGGCGTGGCCGACCGCGCCCGTGTTGGGGCTGAAGATCGTGTCTGCGGTTTCGTGCGGCTGGAAGCGGAAGAACATGCCGCGAGGCCGCCCGGCGTCCACGCGCTGGGCGCGGTACTGGTGCCCCACCTTGACATAGTGGCGCCCCACGTTCTTGGCCAGCTTGACGTCCCAGTTCCAGGTGCGGGGCTCCTGGTACCAGAATCCCGAGCGCCCGAACCGGGCCCGCGTGTCGGCTCGCACATCGATCTCCGGAAAGTAGATCTCGGGGATGTCCCGGATGTGCGACGCGTACCAGTTGTTGCCGGGCCAGAGGCGGTCCAGGCCCTCCTCGCCGATGATCGTCTCGGGCGTGTAGTACGAGTCGGTGATCTTGGAGTACGACCCGCGGACATTGAAGACGGTGGACGGGTTGATGGTCCACACGATGTCCCCGGAGGTCTGCACGGTGTTGCGCGCGCTGCCCTGGCGCCGCTGCATGATCGATCCTCCGGTGTAGTTCGGCTCGCTCTGGTCGGTTTTGAAGCGGCTGATGCGGTAGAAGACCTTGAGCTTGTCGCTGACGTTCCAGTCTACGCGGTCCGAGAAGTTGTAGTACTTGAACGCGATCGGGAAAGTGAAGCGGTAGTTGTTCGCGCCGCTGGGGTTGTCTGGGGCCCGGTTGGGTTCCCACACGTCCCCCATGACGGTCAGCGCGGTCGAATCGAGGCCGGTGCGCGGGATGGTGTTGTTGGGGAACGGCGTCCGGACGGCCTCCCGCTCCCCCGTGATCAACGTGGTGCGCGGATCGAAGATCTGGCGCAGGCCGCCGCCGCGGTTGAGGCTTTGCGAGAAGTCGCCGCCGCGCTCAAGGCTCGTCGGCAGCGCCATCGCCACCGAACTGGGCGAGCGCACATCCTGGCCCTCGTAGGCGAAGAAGTTGAACACCTTGTTCCGCACGACCGGGTGGCCGACCGTGCCGCCCCACACGCTCCGGCGGTTGACGCTCTCCTGGGCGGTGAGCGGGTTCGGCCGGGCGTTCAGGGCGGGGTTGCGCCCGAAGTAGTAGGCCGAGCCGTGGAAGTCGTTGGTGCCGCTCTTCATCTGCACCGAGACGATGCCTCCGGCCGAGTGGCCGAACTCCGAATCGGTGGCGTTCTGCTGGACGTTGACCTCCGAGACGGCGTCGACGGCGGGGACGTAGGTGCCCTTGGCCCCGACGAGCTGCGGCACGCCGTCGAGCAGCACGCTGTTGCGGAACCGCGTGTTGCCGCCCACATCGAGCTGACTGGCGGCCCAGTGGTGGAACGGGCTGTTCTCCGTGCCTCCGCGGTAGTTGACGGCAGGGTCGAGCGTGGCGAGCAGAAACGGATTGCGGTGGATGATGGGCAGCTCGTTCACCATCTTGGTATCGAGCGTCGTTTCCATCGTTGTGGAGTTGAACTTCACGGCGACCGGGGTCTCGGCGACGGTGACCGTCTCGGCCACGGCTCCGATCTGCAGCGCGGCGTTGACCGTCACATCGCCGCGAGTCTGGACGAGGATGTTCTGCTGGACGAACGAGCGGAAGCCCTCGGATTCCACGCGGAGCTCATAGCTCCCGGGCAGCACGAAGTCGAACGCGTACTGCCCCACCTCGTTGCTTTGCCGGTCGACGGCAACACTGGTTTCGACGTTGGTCAGGATGATGTTCGCGGCGGGGATCACCGCCCCTGACTCGTCCGTAACGGTGCCGGAGACCCGGCCCCGCAGTTCCTGAGCTTGCGCAACGCCACCCGCCTGCCAGAGCAAGGCGACGGATACTGCCCCATAGCACAGCCAGGCAGCGGATTTGCGGAATGACATAGTTCTCCTCTCGGCGGCGTCAGGTATCCCTACGCCCTGGCGGGCCACTCAGCAGCTCTTAGCGAGCCACTCCCCTCCACGGTGCGCGTCGATTGCGATACGCACCGATTTCTGTCCGGGTGCCTCGGCTCCGCCAGCTAGCCGACCTGCGCGGTCGCAGGCCAGTCGCTACCGCCGATCCCAAGACCCCCGAATCGAGCACCAACACCGCATACATACTAGCATGGACAATCCCTGATTCCCGGTTAAGGATTCCGGCACCATCCGGAACATTTTATGTTACAATGATTTAGACGGTCCTCGGGGTGTTCGCGGATTGCACCTCGGGGGTGCCTCTTGATTTTTTGGGACCCCCTGGCCCCTGTCCCCCGATAGCGCTCCCACCCTGGCCTACGGCGTCTGCAACGACCACCTGACGGGCCTGGCCGGGCTCGGCATGGTGGCCCGGCTGGCCCGGTTCCTCGGGCTGCCCGAGAAGCTGGCCGCGGCGGTCCGCCTCCAGCGCCGCCGGCGCGGTGGCAGCGCTGGGCAGAGGCTGCTGGCGCTGCTCTACGCGGCCTGCGCCGGCGGGGGGCACCTCACCGCGGTCGACGCCCTGGGGACCGATGAGGTCGCCCGGCAAACGTGCGGGCTGCAGGCCGGGCCCGCCAGCCGGCGGCTGGTGCCGCTGGGGGCGCAGGCGTGCGGGCAGCGGTGGGGCTCCGTGCCGGTGTGCGTGGACGGCCCGGGGATCGAGGGGGAGGGCCAGCTGTGCGAGAACGCCGAGCGCGGCTACCACGGCGAGCAGCAGTCCTGGCTGCACGCGGTGTTCGTGGGGGTGGCGTGGGTCAGCGCCCGGCTGCAGGCGGGCGGCACGGATGTGCAGGGGATGGGCGGGAACAGCTGGACTAGGATGTGGCGCCTTTGCTGCCAGGGCGGCAGCCGGTGGGGCTGCGGGCCGCCAGCGCGGACTCCTGCCAGGATCTGGTGAGCTCCTGCCGGCGGAAGGGCTGGGAGTATTCCGTGAGCGGGACCGATCCGCGCCAGAAGGCCCCGCTTCTGCGCCTAGTGGATGCGATGGAGTTGCGGGAGGACAAGTGGGAGCTCCTGGACGCGGCGGGGAAGGAGCGGGCGCTCGCGGTGGCGTACCGGCCGGCCCGCTGGCCGGAGGAGCCGGTGTGCGGGGTGCTCCGGCGCGACGGGGACAGGGAGCAGCGGCTGCTGGAGCCGGTATGCACGGTGATTCCGGTGAGTCGCGACCGGCTGCCGCTGGCGGAGCTGGGGCGGCGGCACCGCGGCCAGCAGGGACCGGAGCCTGCGTCCCAAGGGCCGTTGACGGACTTGGGCTTGCAGCCTCCGCCGTGCCGCTCGCACGCGGCGCATCAGGGGTTCTACCTAGGCGGGCAGATCGCGCAGCTGCTGCTGCCGTACCAGGTGCTGCCGTCCGCGGCGCGGCAGCATGGGTTGCGGCCGCTGATCCGGTACTGCGTGGGCAGCGCAAGGCGGCTGCGGCTGCTGTGCAGCCGGAGCAACCTGTGGTTGGACTGGCTGCTGCCCGCGGCGAGCCGGATGGAGCCGGGCTAGGGCTGGGGCGGCGCGGACGGAGCCGCGCCGAGCCCAGCGGCAGGGGACCGATGCGGAGCCCGCGGGGGGCTCGGTGCGCCCGGAGCCGGGGGCGCAGCGGCCACGGGGCGGGCGCAGGCCGGCGCAGGGCACCTGCGCGGATGCCCAAGTCGCTCGGCGACGGGCTGAGGGGCCCGCGCCGGGTACGCCGGGCTCCCCGCTCAAGCCATACGGCCCCCCCAACCGCCATTTCGGGAGGGGGTCTACTGACCGGTGCAAAAGTCGTGTCAGTAGTTTTTGCCCTAACTCATTGAAAACGTTGGCGAGCTGCAGCGATTTTCGCGACAGGACTTTTGCACCTGTCTGTAGATGATAATGGGCAGATGCTGGCTGGCGCGAGCCTTGTGCGTCCGACCAAGGCAGGATGCGACCGGCGACCGCGTCCGGCTTGCCGGGAAACTGGGCAGCGGACGCGAGCCCTGCCGCCTCAGAAGCGCCGGCTGGGGGCCTTGCTGGCCGCCTTGGCGTGGGTCGGCCAGGCCGCCGCCCAGCACGCTCCCGGGCCGACCTATGTCGGTGCCGAAGCGTGCCGCGCCTGCCACGCCGAGCAGAGCGCCGCGCAAATTCTCTCGGGCCACGCGGGGTCTCTGGCCAAACCGTTGGAACACCGCTTAGCCGCCCAATTCAAGGCTGTTCCGCAAGGGGCGGCTGACGGGCAGACTGGCAGCCTGCAGATCGACGGAGAAGCACTGCGGCTCGGACCGGCTCCCGAGGGAGGGGGTCCGAGTCCTGCCGTCGATTGGGCCTTCGGGGCCGGCGAGCAAGCGGTAACGTTCGTGAGCCGGGTCGATGAGGACTGGTATCTTGAGCACCGATGGAGCTACTACGCCGCGACTGGCGGGCTGGGCCTCACGCCGGGGCATCAGCCCAATGCGGACCCGCGGTACGAGGAAGCCGGAGTCCGGTACCGCATCTTCAGCCCGCGCGCCGAGATCCTGCGCTGCTTCGCGTGCCATTCGACCGGGCCGCTCGAGTTCGGTGAAGGGTACGCCGTCGTGCCATCCGAACCCGGTGTGCGTTGCGAGTCCTGCCACGGGCCCGGGAGCGTGCATATGGAAGCCGTGGCGGCCGGAGACCTGGCCCGAGCGGTCGCCAGCATTCGGCAGCCGGGGCGGCTCGCAGCGAGAGACCTGAACTCGCAGTGCGGAGCCTGCCATCGTCCGCCCCAGTCGGATCCCGCCGAGATCGATTGGGACGATCCCTGGAACGTGCGCCACCAGCCGGTCTACCTCAGCCGCAGCGCCTGCTTTACCGCAGATGTGGGCTTGCGCTGCACCACATGCCACGATCCGCACGCTAAGCTTGTGCGGAGCAACCTGGAGCACTACAACACGCGTTGCACGGCCTGCCACAGCGAAGTCGAACGACCCCCTGCAGATGCCTGCCCGCCGTCAGGCACGATGGCCTGCGCCTCCTGCCACATGCCGCGGACGCGCCCGCAGCCGGAGCTAAGTTTCACGAACCACTGGATTGGGATCTACGCCGAGGGCAGCCCGCTGCGCCCGCTCCGCTGAAGATCGGCTTTGGTGCAAGGCTCCGCCCCCGGTCACTCAGGGCCGGATGCGCCTGGATTCGATTTGCCGCTTTGGCTGGCGCAGCGAGGCGAGCCGCGATCGGGGGGCTGCTGCGTTCTCGCTGCGCAGTGCCCTTGCGGGGGTTGCCTTCGGTTGCGGCGGCCGGACGACCGTGACGCTCGCCGATGTTCCTGGGCCATGTCCGTAGCGCAACCTATGGACCCGTAGCGAACGGTGCTTGGCGAACCAATCCACGCCCGGACTTGGTCCACCTGGCATTGCGCAGATCCGCCAGCTTGCGTTGGGGATCCGCCCGTCCCTCATCAGGCGGCCCACGGTTCAGCGGCCAGCCGCTGTCGCAAGCGCCGCCCGGGCGTCAGCTGCCAATGGACCGGAACCAGCGCCGGCCGCCTCCATGATGGCGACCGTCTGCCGAAAGAACTTGGCCGCCGCCGCGCGATCGCCCTGGGCAAGGAGCAGATGGCCAAGGTTGAATGAGGGCTCGGCCACCAGGGGGTCGTTGGGGCCGAAGCGCTCCGAGAGGATTGCGATAGCTTGGCGGTAGAGCGGTTCGGCTTGGCCGAGGCGTTGTGCGAGGTGGTGCGTGCCCGCCAAGTTGTTGAGCGTAGCCGCCACCTCGGGGTGGCGTGGACCAAGGGTCCTGCGTCGCACCGCAAGGGCCTCCATGAGCACAGCGGTGGCCTCGTCGAGCTCGCCGAGGGCCCGCAGAACGTTGCCCAAAGTATCTGCGGCTGCGGCGGCCGGTGCGGATTCGGTGCCGGACGAGGCCGCGAAGGTGCCCCGGGCGCGTCGGAGCAGCGTCCGCGCTTTGGCGAAGTCCCCGGTCTCGACCGCCAGCAGAGCTAGGCGGTGGAGAATCTCACCGGCTTGCGGGTGGGGCCGCTTATCCGCCCCCACCCGCAGCTGCAGGGCTTGCGCAAGGACCGCCGCCGATTGCCGCCGGTCGCCGAGCGCTCCCAGGGTGTCGGCGTATTCCAGCATCGCCGACGGGTCTGGCCGCGCCTTGATGGCTGCAGCGTAGCGCCGGGCGGCTGTGCGCAAGTCACCGCGAGCGGCGGCCAGAGCTGCGTGCAGGAGGAGCGCTTCGGCCAAGAGGTCGGAGTCCGCAGCGTCTGCGCCCGCGAGTCGCTCCACCGCGATTCCGCAGAATGCTTCGCTTTCATGATCCTCGCCTTGCAGCCTGAGGGTTTGGGCAAGGCCAAACGCATCCCGGGCCAACTCCAATGGGTCGGGCGGCCCGCCGCTCTTGCGTCGGCTGAATGCGTCCCGCAGGTGCAGTTCGGCATCCTCAGGCCGTCCGTGGGCCAGCAGCAGCAGGCCCAGGTCCCGCAGCGCGTTGGCTGTGGTCGGATGGGCCTTCCCGAATTCGCCCTCCTTCCGCAGCACGGCCTCGCGGTGGAAGTCCTCGAGGTTGCGTTGCAACTCGCTGCGGGCTGGAGCCGGCTGCGGCCTAGCAGGCGGTCCTGCCAAGCCTGCCAGAATGCACCAGCCCAACGCAGCCCGGACAGCGATTGTTCCGATCCGTTCGAGGCTCACGCGAGGGTGTCGCATCCGGCTTCGGGGTTCATGGGCCCGGCGTCGCTTCTGCCTGGTTGCGCTGAAGGTCGCGGAACTTCGCGGTGTGCAGTTCGGCGGCTTCCGAATCGCCTACGCGCCGATACAGCCGGGCCATCTGATAGTGGATCCGCGTTTGCGCGGCAGGCCCGGCTGCTCCTGCGGTAGCAGCCAGCAGGTGCTCGAGAGCCGTGCCATAGTCCCCTTGGTCAGCCTTAGCCCGGGCCAGCAGTTCGTGACCTAAGGCGCTTGCTGGGTCCAACCGCAGCGCCCGGCCCAATGCTGCGTCTGCTTCTTCGCTCTCCCCCTGCATCAGCAAGACATCGCCCAGCCTAATGAGCGGTTTTGCGGCGAACGGCCGCAGCTCGGCTTCCTGACGGTAGAGCGCCTCGGCTGGGTCGTAGTCCTCTTGGGCAAAGTGCAGGTCCCCCAAGGCAAGTCGCACTCCGCGGCGGTCGGGCTGCAGGCGAAGCGCCTCCCGATAGGCCTCGATCGCCTGCAGGCGATCGCCCGTGACGATGTGGCCCTCGGCGGCGGTTACCTTGGCGGCGGCCGTGCTTGGAGCTAGGCGAAGGAGGTGGGCGCGAAGGGCACCGGAGGCCATGCCGGCCCGGAGGATTCTGAGTCGCAGCAGCTCAGGGTCCTCCCCGGACGCTTCGCTGAGGGACGCCAGCAGAGGGTCCGCTTCTTTTTCCCGTCCCTGCTCGATCAACGCCCGGGCCAGCCAGAACTGGGTCCGCGGGTCGCCTGGCTTCCGCTGCAGCGCCTTTCGGAGTCGGGCGGCCGCCGCGTCCAGGTTCCCGGCTTCAAGCAGGGCGTGCCCGAGCAAGGCGTTCGCGTCCGGCACGTTGCCGTCCAACGCGAGAGCCGAGGCAAGCGATTCCGCAGCCCTGGCGTAATCGGCACGTTCATAGCGCACTAGGCCGAGATTCAAGTGGGCCGGCACAAGCTGGGGCGCTTTGGCGGCCAATCCGGCGAACGCTCGCTCCGCTGCCTCCAGATCGCCCCTCTCGCGTGCAGCCAGCCCATCGCGGGCGAGCCCTGCCAAGTCCGACGGCAGTCCCTGGCCGCCGGCCGCAGCGGCTAGCGCCAGCCCGGCCAGCAGGATCAGCGTGCAGGAGGCGGGGGTTCTCGGACGGTCAGCAACTGGTCGGCGCTGGCCCCGTGAATCTCCTGTGAGCGGCCGCTGGGCCATTGGATCCTGATCCATTCCACAGTCTCGTTCGAGCCAAGGCCGAAATGCACTCGGGGAGTGCTAGCGGACAGGTAGCTTCCTGCGGTTGTCGCGAACCGATGCTGCTCGAAGCCGTCCGGCGTCCGGAGCGCGACACGTGCTCCTTGACCGTCCCGGGGGCTCTGGGAGCCGACCAGCTGCAACGAGAGCCAGTGCCGGCCGCTAGCTGACGCGTCATTGTAGAGGATACGAGGAGCAGCGTCCAGCACGCTCATCACGATGTCGAGGTCCCCGTCGTTGTCGACATCGCCGAACGCCGCCCCGCGCCCGGAGAGCGGTTCCGAGAAGACCGCGCCCGCGTTCGCCGACACGTCCTCAAACCGCCCTCCCCCACCTCGAGCCAGCAGCGGGGGCTGCGCATAGCGCAAGGTCGGATCGCTGAGCGCGATGGTGTCCAGAACATGCCCCTGGGCGACGAAGACGTCCTTCCATCCGTCTAGGTCGAGGTCCACCAGCCGGACGCCCCAGCCGGACATGGGGGCGGTGATCACGGCAAGCCTGCTTTGGCGGGTTCGATATGTGAACAGCCCACCGCCATCGTTGCGGTACAGCGCGTAGAGCTCCTTCGCCAAGTTGGTGATGAGGATGTCCGGTAACCCGTCGTTGTCGTAGTCCTCGAAGTCGACTCCCATACCGGCGAAGCGCCCGCCGTCCTCGTTGTAGGCAACGCCCGTGCGCAGGCCGCAGTCTTCGAAGGCGAAGCCTCCCTGGTTGCAGAGCAATTGCTGGGGCTCGGAGTCGTTGGCGATCACGATGTCGATGTCGCCATCGGGCTCCAGGTCGTTGAAGGCAACGCCGAGGGCCTTCCCGGGCAGGGAGGCGACCCCAGCTGTCTCGGACCTGTCTTCAAACTTTGCACCGCGTACGTTGGCGAAAACTTTGCTCGAGATGGGCTTGTGCCGGATAGGCGAGCAGTAGCTCCGCACCTCGTCCCCGCAAGCGATATGGTCCGCAAAGCTCCAGTCGAGATAGCGGGTCACGACCAAGTCGAGCCAGCCGTCCCCGTCGAGGTCGGCGAAACCCGCACTCGCCGACCAGCCCGGAATGCGGATGCCGCTGGCCTCGGAGACGTTAAGGAATTGCCCGCTCCGGGTGTTCCGAAAGAGCTGGACGCCGCCGTAGCCGGTGATCAGGAGGTCGGTCAGGCCGTCGTTGTCGTAGTCACCGGTCGCGACCCCCATGCCGTAGATTTCGGTGCCGGTCTGCGAGACGCCTGCTTCGGCGGTAATGTCGCGAAAGGTTCCGTCCCGGTTGTTGCGGTAGAGGCGGTTCCCGAGTTCCGGCCCCGCGCGGTCGATGCGCGGGTTCTCGGGGGAGCCCAGGATCGCCCCGCCGTTGACGAACAGGATGTCGAGCCAGCCGTCCCCGTCGATGTCGAGCAGCGCGACCCCGCCCCCCATGGTTTCGATGAGATACTTCGACTCGGTCGGGCTAGCGCGGTGCCGGAATTCTATTCCGGCTCGCTGCGAAAATTCTCGCAGAGTGACCGCGTCGGCCGACCACACGGCGCCCCACGCTAGCAGTGCTGCGAGGGTTCTGGACGGCCCGTGGCGCGGTGCGGGGGCTTGGCTGGCGATGCCGCCTCTGGCCTGGGGCGGCTTCGGGCGCGAATCCTTCGCCGTCCGTGGCACTAGTGAACCCTTGCCGTCCAGAGTGCCCGCGAGCATGGAGAAAGTCTCGGGGCCGATTGATCCTACCAAGACACAACGGTTGTCCGGTTCGCTCCTCCCCGGGCACCGGGCTCCGGGTGCTCCGCGGAAGAGTCCGCCCTGCGTCCAGAGTCTCGAGGCTAGGTCCCCTGATTCCCGGTCAAGGATTCCGGTTGCCAACCGGAACGTGTTTGCTCTTGTAATGATTTAGGCGGTCCTCCGGGGTGACCGCGTATTGCACCCCGGGGGTGCATCTCGATTTTTCTGGAGGCCCCCTTGCCCATGCCCCCGCCAGCGCTCCCACCCTGGCTTGCGGCGTCTGCGGCAACCACCTGACGGGCCTGGCTGGGGGCGGCGTGGGTCAGCGCCCGGCTGCGTGCGGGCGACACGGATGTGTAGGAGCCCCGGGACGCGGCGGGCCAGGAGCGGGCGGTCGCGGGAACGTACCGGCCGGCCCGGGGGCCGGAGGAGCTGGCGGGGTTGGGGCGGCGGCACCGCGGCCAGCAGGGGCAGGAGCCTGCGTTCCAGGGGCCGTTGACGGACCTGGGCCTGCAGCCTCCGCCGTGCCGCTCGCACGCGGCGCATCAGGGTTTCTATCTGGGCACTCGGATCGCGCAGCTGCTGCCGGACCAGGTGCTGCCGTCCGAGGCGCGGCAGCCCGGGCTACGGCCGCTGATTCGGTACTGCGTGGGCAGCGTGGGGCGGCTGACGCGCAGCGCACGGCGGCTGCGGCTGCTGTGCAGCAGGAGCAACCTGCGGTGGGACTGGCTGCTGCACGCGGCGCGGACGGAGCCGCGCCGGGGCCCAGCGAAAGGGGACCGACGCGGAGTCCGCGGGGGTCGCCGGTACGCCCGGAGCCGGGGGCGCAGCGGCTGCGGTGCTGGCGCAGTGCGCCTGCGGGGGTGCCAAGGCGCTCGGCGACGGGCTGCGGGGGCCCCGCCGGGCGCGCATTGCTCTCCGCTCAAGTCATACGGCCCCGCAACACCCATCTCGGGAGATTGTCCGGGAATCTAGACTAGGTCGGTGAGGCTGCGGCCGAGCGTGCTGTAATAGGGAGTTGCGGGTCGCTACCTGGAACGTGAACGGCCTCAGGGCGCGGTTGGAGTACGTGCTGCTCTGGCTGCGGTCGCGGCGACCCGACATCGTAGGGCTGCAGGAACTCAAGCTGCGTGACGAGCAGTTTCCTCGAGAAGCGATCGAGGCCGAGGGGTATCGTGCTGTAACGCATGGGCAGAAGAGCTGGAATGGAGTGGCGATCCTGAGCCGCGAGCCGGCCCAAGTAACCCAGGTGGGCCTGCCTGGTCAGGAGGATTTCGGTGCTCGGCTTCTGACGGCGGAGCTTGACGGACTGACCTTTACGACGGTTTACGTCCCCAACGGCAAGAGCGTGGAGCATGCCGACTTTGAGAGGAAGCTCGCTTGGCTGGACCGGCTGGGTGAGCATCTCGCGGAGCGGCACGATCCGCAGGCCTCCGAAGTTCTCTGCGGGGATTTCAATGTTGTGCCGGACGCCATCGACAGTTGGGATGGCGAGCGCTTGGCGGGTACCATCTTCCACACCGAACCCGAACGGGCTCGCTTCGCGTACTTGCTGCAGTGGGGCTTCGCCGACTTGTTCCGCCGCGAGCACCCCAGCGAGGCGAAGTTCTCCTGGTGGGATTACCGGGCGGGGTCCTTCTACCGCAACCACGGCTTGCGGATCGACTTCTTGCTGGCCACGGAGCCAGTCGTCCGGCGCGTGACCTCTGTGGCCATTGACCGCGACTACCGCAAGAAGCAGAACGGCCTGACGGCCTCCGACCACGCTCCCGTGATTGCGGATCTCGCGTAAGGCCCGCCGGAATGTGCAAGCCTGATGGAAAGGGGTTTCTACTCAGCATGATGCTCAGCAGCCAATGCGCCCGCGCCGTGCGGGCGGCGGCCATTCTTGCCCTGGTGCCGCTGTGCCTGTCCGGGCAGGACGAGCCGGGCTCGAAGCGGCGCAGTCCCAGGGTCGAATTCGAGCGCTTTTCCTTCGGCATCCGGCTCGGCTACAAGATCACCGCCCAGATTACCGAGGGCCAGGACGAGCAGACCAGCCAGTCCACGAACCCGCCGACGATTTTCAGGGCGACATCCGAGCCGCAGAAGGACGCATGGGCCCCTGGTGCCGGGCTTCAGGTCAACCTCAAGCCCCGTTTGGGCGTGACCGTCGATCTGATCGCTCGCAGCATCCGCTTCAAGACGGGGACGAGAGTTGACCGCGCGCAGACCGCGACGCGACCCAAGACGCTGCTTTCCAACGAATTTCTAGTGACCGAGGCGAACCATTGGGATGTGCCGGTCATGGCGAAGTACTATCTGAACGGACCGCGCCAAAGAGCGCGGCCATTCTTCAGCGGGGGCGTGGCCATGCGCATGGTCCGCAACGCTTCCGCGACCCGGGAAGTTGTGGATGTGGGTGGCGGCGAGAGCCAGTTCCTGAGTCCCGCCGCGCAAGTCGAGGCCGATCGGACGCTGGGGGTGGTCGCGGGCTTGGGCTTCGAGTTGATTGACGACATCAACCTGAAGCTGAGCGTCGAGGGGCGCTACGCACGCTGGCAGCAGAAGACCTTCGGCATCGGCTTGGCGAATGCCCTCAAGAACCACGTGGAAATCGTTCTAGGCCTCTCATTCTGAATGCCTTCCGCTCTGCGGCGGAAGGCGGCCTAGTCCGGCCCGCCAGTCCAACTCGGATGAATCCTCAGGGGCTTGGAAGAGCCCCCGCCTGCATGGTTGAGGTGCATGTGCTTGCTTGTTCGGTGGGCCCGCGCTGCCCCCGAAGCCTGCGCCGATCCGCAGACCAAGGCGGTCGGGTCGCCGGGGAGTATCCTCCCAACTTCTCGTGGATCGGCTGCGGGGCGGCGTTCGACTGAGCTGCGCAGGAGTCGAACGTGGCTGCGCCCCCGGAACGGCGAGACCTGGGGCTAGGCGAACTGTGGTGGCGCCGCCCGTCGAACGGGCGTCTGCCGATCGGCTGTCCTGCGTGCGCCGGAGAGCAGTGTGCGATTGAGAAATTGGGGTAACGGCAGTCTTTCGTCAGTTGGACTGGGCCCACCGCCTACCTAGTGCTGGAGTTCCAGTCGTACCCAGAGTGGTTCACCGCCATGCGCACGCGAACCGCTGCAGCATCCGCACATCCAAGCACATAGAAGACTGGAAGAAGCGGACTGAGGCACCGGTGGAGATGCATCGATGGCCGGCGTACTCTCCGGCCTGGAACCCTGCGGAGCCAGTCCGGTCGGTAGTCCAGCGCCGGGTGGGGAAGCTGCTGGTCCGGACGGTCCGCCAGCTGGGGGAGCGCTGGGAGCTGGCTCTGCGACACCTGGAGGCCGACCCCACCAAGGTGCCGGGGTTCTTCCGCGAGGCCGGCTGCGCCTAGACTGTTTCTAGTCGTACTCTGCAATGACTTATGGCAAAATCAGTACTTGTGGGTACAGGGCAGGGCTCGCCACAAGCATCGGAGACGTAATGGCGATGAACGCAGAGGCGGTGCAGGCGTTCGGTGAACCAGCGGGCTTCGATTTCGCACATACACGCGAACCGACAGCACGACCGGATGCTGCGCTGAGGCGATGGGACGCTGCCGCGATGCCGGGATCCCGAGTGGACCGGGCGGCACAGCGACCATCAAGCGGCGCATCAATTCAATGATGTGCTCCGATGGTGGAACGGCGAGCCCGGCTTTCGCGGGGCCTCACTCCAGCGGAGCAAACGCTGCGCACGATGAGATACTGATCGCGTCCCGCAGCACAGCTGCGGGCCAACCTGGAAGCTGCTGGCCAGTCTTTGCCGGGAGTTCCGGAACAGGGGCAAGCCTTCTTTCGAGGGGCGGACTACCAGTGTATTTTTGTCTGAACTCTGAGGCCACGACGTTTGCGCCGATCAGTTGTATCAACAATGCAATCCACACAACATGGGAACGAATTCCGAGCCTCGAATAATACTTAATCTATTAAAAACAATGACTTAATCGCAAAATCACCCGTAAATCAACCGGAAGTTCGGGTTAGTGGCGCGTGCGAGTCCTCGACCTCTCGGTCGGCAGCACCAGCGGACGGGACTCGACGGTGCGCCTCGGCATCCCGCGGGTGTCGACGGAGACCGCATGATGCTCGCGAGATCCCTCGCAGGCCGTTCCTGACTGCCGTGCCGACCCAGCCCATGCGCCTGTGCCTATCCGGCCCCACCGGCTACTACGAAAACCCCATTCACCCTCAATGCTGCCGGTCACGCGGGTTGGCGGTGTTCCCGGTTTGCCGCAGAGCGGGCAAGGCGAGGCTGACGACTCTACATGCATCTGGAGCAGGATGCGGGTCTCCTTCCCGGTGCTGGGTCCATTGTTGCTGCCAAAGCTGGCTTGGCTTCCGCCCTCCCATCAGCCGGGGGTGCCGCTGGGCGCCCGTGCGCGGTTGGTACCATCGCGGAAGATGTCCAACCGGCTCGCGGGCGAAACTAGCCCGTACCTCCTGCAGCATGCGGAGAACCCCGTCGACTGGTTTCCCTGGGGCGGGGAGGCCCTGGCGCGCGCGCGCGCCGAGAACAAGCTCATTTTCCTGAGCATCGGCTACGCTGCTTGCCACTGGTGCCATGTCATGGAGCACGAGTCCTTTGAGGACGCTGAAGTGGCAGCGGTCCTCAACCGGGACTTCGTCTCAGTCAAGGTCGACCGAGAAGAGCGCCCGGATCTTGACGAGATCTACATGGCGGCCACGATGCTCTTCTCGGGTGGCCACGGTGGCTGGCCGATGAGCGTGTTCCTTGCGCCGGACCTCCGGCCAGTCTTCGCCGGGACGTACTTTCCCAAGGAGAACGCCTTCGGACGGATCGGGTTCAAGAACCTGCTGCGGCTGTTGCAGCAGAAATGGCGGCTTGAGGGGCCCGCGCTGCTCCGAGATGCGGGCCGGGTTGTCGAGGCCCTGCGGCGTATGCAGCCACAAGGCGGAGGCGGAGCAATGGCTCGCCCGGGGTATGTGCAGGAGGCTGCCGACGCCATCTACTCCGCCTTCGACCATGCGCAGGGCGGCATAGCTAGCGGCTCGAAATAAATTCCCGCAGAGCCTGTCCCTGGAACTGCTGTTGCGGGCGTTTCACGCAACCGGAGCGAACCGGTATCGAGCGGCGGCGGAGCTGACTCTGGAACGCATTGCCTGGGGAGGCATTTACGACCATCTCGGAGGCGGCCTGCACCGCTACGCGACGGACTCCAAATGGCTGGTTCCTCACTTCGAGAAGATGCTCTACGACCAAGCCCTGGTCGCCTCGGTGTTCGTCGAAGCCTGCCAAGCATCCGAGGATCCAGCCAAGAAGCAGCTGTTTGCCAGCCGAGCGCGCCGGAATCTGCGACTACGTGATCCGTGACTTGCACAGTCCGGACGGGGCGTTTTACTCCAGCGAGGACGCGGACAGCGAGGGGCAGGAGGGCAAGTTCTACATCTGGATGCGTTCCGAGCTCGACGCCGCCCTCGAGGCGCAGGATGCAGCACTGTTCGCCTCCCATTACGACGTGTCCGAGGTCGGCAACTGGATGCATCCGGGAGACACCCATGTGCCGCAGGGCCCCAAGAATGTCCTGCAGGTATCGAGGCCGACCGATGTGCTGGCGAAGCAGCACGGGCTGACCGAGGAGGGTGTTCGGGCGTCCTTGGAGGCGTCGCGCGAGACGCTCTTCCGGCTCCGGTCGCAGCGGGTGCGCCCGGGCCTTGACGACAAGATCCTAACCGGCTGGAACGGCCTGATGATCGCTGCGTTGGCCAGGACCGCGACGGTGCTGGAAGAGCCGGCCTACGGGGAAGCCGCAGCGCGAGCGGCGGACTTCCTGCGGCGCGAGGTGCGGCAAGGCGACCGCCTGCTGGCCAGCTACGGCAAGGGGCAGGCCCGCTTGACGGGCTACAGCACCGACTATGCGTTCCTTGTCGAGGGCCTCATCGCCTTGTACGAATGGAGTGCGGAGCCCGCGTACCTGCTTGAGGCCGAGCGGCTGACCGATTCTCTCGTGCAGTTCCATTGGGACCCCGCTGACGGAGGGTTCTTCCTGACGGCTTCCGACCATGAGGAGCTCTTGCTGCGGAGCAAAACAATCCAGGACGGCGCGACTCCCTCGGCGAATTCGACCATGGCGCTCAACTTGCAGAAGCTGGCCATCCTGCTCGGCAGGCAGGACTACCGGGAAAAAGCCGGGGCTCTGCTCCGGCTGTACGTGGATCCGTCCCCGCGGGCCGTCTTCCAACAGGAGCGGCTGCTGTGCGCGCTCGACGCATGGCATCGGGGCTGGGATGAGATTGCGATCATTGGGCCCAGCGAGGACCCTCGGACGCAGGCGCTTTTGGCTGCGGCCCATGCGTCCTACCGACCCAATAAAGTGGTTGCGCGGGCCGAGGGGCCGGGTGATCTGGCGACGAAGCGGATCCCGTTGCTGGCCAACCGGGGTCTGGTCAAGGGGTGCCCCGCGGCCTATGTCTGCCGCGACTACGTTTGCCGGCGACCGGTCACGGACCCTGGGGAATTGTTCCAAATAGCTTGAGGAGCATCGACTCCCCGGGTAGGCCCGAGCTGGGCCCATCCACTGCCGAAGCCCGCAGATGCGGCTAGAGTTGTAGGAGGCATGCCGGATACAGCTAGCAGCCGGCCGGGAGGGGGCGGAGATGCACAAGCGTTGGGCGGACGACATGGACGGGAAGTCGCGATCCGCCCGGCGCGGCCCGGCGAGATGCGCGCCATCCGGAAGCTGATCGCAGCATTCCCAGGCCAGCTAGAGCAAGATGACCTCCCACGCATGCAATCGTTTTTTGTGGCCGACGACGGCGGAACCGTTGTCGGCTGCTGCGCACTGCAGATCTATTCGCGACGGCTGGCGGAGGTGCGCAGCTTGGCGGTGCATCCGAATTACCGGGAGCAAGGCATTGCGGCGAAGCTGGTGGACGCCTGTCGCGAGCGCGGCCGCGAGCGGCGAGTGAAGCAGCTGTTTGCGGTCACAGGCGAACCGCAGTTCTTCGAAAGACGCGGCTTCACCGTATATCCGGGCTGGAAGACGGCGCTCTTCCTAACGCTGGACCCCGCTGCCTGAGCCTCGGCCCGTAGGGTTCCCGAGCCGTTTCGCAGCTCGTTGCGGGCCCCGGCAGTCCAGTCCATCGGCAATCCCAACTTGGTGCCCGAGACCTCGACCACCGTCCAATCCGGGTTCGACTATCGGCTGGACCGATGCACGTCTCATACTCGCCGCGGGCGGCACGGTCTACGGCAGATGCGAGGACGGCTACGATGTGGCCCGGAGCGCCGCAGGCGACCGAGTGCTTTGGGAGCGGGGTCGGCTAACTCCGCTTCGGGCAGGGGGCACGGGCTTGGAGGTCAATGGACTAAGGCGACCGTCATGTGCGTGGTGGCCGGGCCGAACGCTTCGGGGCAATCGATGCTCACGGCGACTCGCCGGTTTGGAGAAACAGGGGTGCTTGGCCCCGGTGCGGTCAAGCGGGAAAATCCTGATCGTGGGCCGCATCGCTGCCCAGCGGCGGCGCGAAGGCGTCGACACGCGTCAATCGGTCGACCTCGAAACCATGTCCAATGCGACGGGTTGGCTGGCTCGGGGGCAGCAGGGGCCGCCGTTGTCCCGGCAGCAGCCGTGCTCTTCTGCACCGGACAGGCTGAGCCCCGCGGGTCGCCGACGGACGCCCGTCCAGTTTTTCGCACTGGGGGGGGGGGGGGGCGTCGGCTCCCCATTTGCCGGTTGTCCGATAGCGAGCTGCAGCCATCGCATGCCGCCTGTGCCACGATAGAGACAGTTCGGCGAGTTGCCGGAGGGGATCGGTCTGGGATGGACTGGAATCGGAAGACGGCTGGCGGTGGCCTGCTAGGGGCTGTGCTGGTCGCTGGTGCCGTCATTTTCTACAACTGGGGCGCTACGCCTCGCTTCGACGGAGAGATCACCGAAGTCCGCACCTTGGGCATGGACACCTCTAGCTCGGTAGCGATCGTGAACTTCAAGGCGACCAATTCCTCGAACTACGAGGTTTCGATCATGAGTCGGCAGCTCGAGGTGGTTGACGCAGAGGGGGCCCGTTGGCAGGGCCATATCCTGAGCGTGTTCGACATCCAGCAGCTGTTTCAGTATTTTCCAGCCCTGGGCGGGCTGCGGGACGAGCCTCTGGTAGATGATCGGCACATCGCCCCGGGCGAATCGCTACGGGGGCTCACAGCGGCTAGGTTTGAGATTCCGAAGCACGAACTCGATGCCCGTCGGGACCTAGTGTTTCGGACGGTCGACAGCCGGGGCCGCCGGACAGCGCTCCGCGAGCCCGCCGAGTAGCTGCAGGCCGCCGTGTACAGCGCCACGCTTCTCGACCACTTCCGGCATCCCCGGCGGGTGGGCTCACTGGACCCCGCCCGCCATTACAGCGACGGTCGAGAACCCGATCTGCGGGGACATCCTGACCCTCTCCGCCCAGGTCTCCGAGGGCGTGGTGCGCGAGGTCCGGTACAAGGTTCGCGGCTGCACTGCCTCCATTGCCGCAGGCTCTGCGCTAACCGACCTGCTGATTGGCAGGTCCGTGGCCTCAGTCTCCGACATCGGCCCGCGGCAAATCGAGGAGGCTCTCGGCGGACTGCCGAATGAGTCCAAGCATGCAGCACGTTTGGCGTCCGATGCCGCGCGCGCTCTGGCCGAGCGAGTGCAAGACGAATCTCGTCGGGGGGCGTAGGGCTGCGCAGCCTTGGCGGGGGTCCGGAGAGCAGCCTGGGATTGCTGCTGGTTTGCGTGCCGCGCCTCGTTCCGGCCGGAGTCCTGCGGAGGGCGGTCATCCCGATGGCCGGGGCCTGCGGACTGTGGGCGAGTTCGGCACCGGAGCCCAAGCTGCGCCTCGCGGCTAGTTCCGGGAAGATAGGCCGGTGTGCTGCGACCTGCGGCGGGGCCGAGTCCAGCCGCCCTGCAACAGCTCAACGGAAGCGGTGAGCAGCCCAGCGAGTCTCCGGAACATAGGCCGCGGGCGCGCGCAACTCCGTGCCAAGCTTCGCGATCAACCAGAGTCAGCGTTCCCGCCGAAAGCTCCTTGCCGAGACAGCGGCGCACCCGGCCAGCCATGCTTTCGGGACGAGGCGAACTGGTCTGCTCGCGTCGGATGGGCGGCCAGCTTGCGTGGCTGGCGATGCACGGCTTCAGGCCGGACTCGCGGAATCGTAGCGGCGGTGCGCAGCGGACCGCCCAAGGTCCCCCCGGGTTCAGGCGGGCGGCGGTGGGCGCTCTCGGAAGATCATCAAGAACAGGACGAGCACCAATCCCGCTAACCCGGCCGGAAGCCCCCACAGCGACTGCCAATCGATCAGGCCCTGAGAGAGCTTGAGCTTGGAGGCCTGTTCGTCTCGGACCGCCTGCATCTCTGCCGAGCTTGCACCTGAGCCCTCCAACTCGGCCAGCCTAGTGCCCAAGGCGAGCACCTCTTCACTCAGGATCCGCGACTGCTGAGGCGTATTGCGCTCCTCCCATTCGCCGGCCACGCGGGCCCCGATGAGCATGCCCAGTCCCAAGGTGAATAGCACTAGCAGCCCCTGAGCCTGAGCGCGGATCTCCTTGCGCGCCACCATGTCGGTATAGATCTGGCCGGTTACGAACAGGAAGTCGTAGCAGATGCCATGCAGAATGATCCCCCCGTACATCATCCAGCGCACGGCATCCGGTGTGCCCAGAGCAAACAGCACATACCGCAGCACCCAGGCCAGCATCCCTACGGCCAGCATCCACTTGACACCGAGTCTTCGGAAGAAGACCGGCATGAGCACCATGAACAGAATTTCCGAGACCTGGCCGTAGCTCATCGCTTGCGTAACGTCCTGAATCCCAGTGAGCTGGACCGCTTTGGCCGCCAGCTGGAAGTAAAACGCCAGAGGGATGCAGATCAGGAACGTGCTGAGGATGAAGATTGCGAAGGAGGGCTGCCGGAAGAGCTCGAAAGCGTCGGCCCCGGCGAGTTCGCGCCAGGAAGTGCGTTTGCCCGCGGAAGGGGGTGGCGTGTGGGGCAGGGTCAGGCAGTAGAGGCCCATCAGGACCCCGGCGGCACCGGTGAGCTGGAACATCTCCAGCCGGTCGCCCCAGCCGATCCAGGCTAGCGCCAAGCCGGCCACGATCCAGCCGATCGTGCCGAACACTCGGATCAAGGGGAACTGCTTCTGGGCGTCGCTGACATGGTGCAGCGCCAAGGAATTCGTCAGCGCGAGCGTGGGGAAGTAGCACAGGGTGTGGGCTAGGAAGACCAGATTGATCACCGTCGGGGTGGCCGGCGAGGCCGGGTTCATGAGCACGGCTGCGGCAAACATGAAAACTCCGGCCAAGATGTGCAAGGCGCAAAGTATCTTCTCGGTCGCGAAGAGGCGATCCGCGACCATGCCGACGAAAAAGGGTGAGATGATGCAGGCGAGCGGCCCGACAGCGTAGGTCCAACCGAGGTCGCTGCCGCTAAAGCCGATCTTGACGAGGTAGAGCGGGGCACCCACGTACCATGCCCCCCAGACGAAGAATTGGAGGAACATCATGGCCCCGAGCCGCGTTCCGACGATTCCATGCATGGCCCTATCGTACTGAAGCCCTTGCTGGCCTAAGATGGTGAGGATGGCCCGGACGCACGGGGCGGCCGCCAAACTGGAGCCGGAGGCCCTCTACGAATACGCGTTGCGGGCGCTTGGCAGGCGCTCCCACACCTTCGCGGAGCTCGAGCGGAAGCTCGCCCGGAAGTGCGCCAGCAGGGAGGATGTCTCCGGTGTGGTTGCGCGCCTGCTGGAATACGGGTACCTCGACGACGAGCGCGTGGCGGAGTCGCATGCCGAGTTCCGGCGCGACGCCGCTTTGCTGGGCAGCAGGCGCGTTCTGGGTGAGCTGCGGCGGCGCGGGATCGACCAGGCGACGGCTGAGCGGGTAGTGAACGAATCCTACGAGAAAGCCGACGAGGTGCAGCTGGCTCGGACGCATCTGCACCGGAAGCTGGGAGGTCCCCCGGATGGCACGCGGATTGGGAGCCGCAAGGATGTGGGCCGGGTCTTCCGGTCCTTGTTGCGAGCCGGCTTCTCGGCGGCCGTCGTAGCGGAAGTCTTGCGGGAAGTTGTGGAGGACGCCGAATGGGTGGAGCATCTTGCGGATGCGGCCGCGCAGGCCGAGGACGCGTGAGAGGCGCTTAGCCCTCGGGTTCGCACGGAGCCGGGAATGCTCGTTGCGGGAGTCCTCAGCGGAACCTCCGTCGACGCAATCGACGTGGCGCTCGCGGAGATTCGGGGTGAGGCCCTTGGGCAGACCGTCCGAATCGTCGGATTTCACGAGGTCGCCTTTCCCGCCGGAGTCCGGGCCGAGGTCTTTGGCGTCTCGAACTGCACGACGACCACCGCGCGGCTCAGCCAGGTCAACTTCCTGCTCGGCCAGCTCTTCGGCGAGGCCATCCTAGAAGCCTGCAACTGTTGCGGAGTGGACCCCCAAGAGGTCGAACTCGTAGGCTCCCACGGCCAGACGGTCTACCATCAAGCCGACGCCTCCGCCTTGTGCGGCCGCAATGTCGCCAGCACCTTCCAGATCGGCGAGCCGGCCTGCATTGCTCATATCGTCGGAGCGCCGGTCGTGGCCGACTTTCGAACAGGCGACCTAGCGGCGGGAGGGCAGGGGGCCCCGCTTGTGCCGTATGCAGACTTGCTGCTGTTTCGGCACGAGGCACGTAACCGTGTAGTCCTCAACCTCGGAGGCATCGCGAATCTAACGGCAATTCCGGCGGGGGCGGCCCCCGCCGATGTTTCCGCCTTCGACACGGGCCCGGGCAACATGGTTTCGGACCTCCTGGTGGAGTCCCTGTCCGGTGGCGCGGAGCGGTTCGACCGCGACGGTCGCAGGGCGTTGAGGGGGTCTGCAGACGAGGCGCTGGTCACTGAACTCCTCGGGCAGCCCTATTTCGCCGAGCCGCCGCCGAAGAGCACCGGCCGCGAGCGGTTTGGCCCCGAATTCGCCGCTAGCCTGCTAGGGAGGGGGCTGAGTCCCGAGGCTGCAGTCGCGACCGCCGTGCGACTGACGGTGCGGTCCATCCTGTTGGGAATCGAGCGCTTCGTCCGCCCGCGGATGGCGGTCAACGAGGTGATCGTTTCCGGAGGGGGCTGGCGCAACCCGGCTATTTCGAGGCCTTTGCGGGAGGGGCTGGCGGAGGCGCGGGTGCGTTCTAGCGCCGAGCTGGGAGTCCCCGGCGACGCCAAGGAAGCGGTTGCGTTCGCGGTGCTGGCTTACGAAGCCTACCACGGCAGGCCTGCGAATCTGCCATCGGCCACCGGAGCGTCCGGACCGGTCGTTTTGGGCAAGATCGTACGCAGTGCTGGCTAGCCGGTGCCGGCGGGCCGGCTCGGTGCATCTAGGCCGGGTGGCTGGCTGTTCGCTGCTGGAAGGCCAGTCGATTGAAGTCGCCAGAGCCGGGCGCAAACGACGCCGGCGCTAGTCCCCGCCGGCTTGTTCGGGGGCTTCTGCGGCCCGGGAGCGCAGGCGGAACGGCGGACTTGCGACGATTCCATCGACCAACCCCGAGAAGCGGTAATCCGCCTCCGCCAGCTTGCGCTGGATTTCGTCGACTGCCGGGTTATCGTCCCTCCCGACTCCCCGGCCGAGCGCGTAGGTCAGCAGCTTCTTGGTCAAGTTGCGGCTGAACGAGTCCGCCTCCGTTTGAACCAAGATCCGCCGCAGCTCAGCGGGCGTTTGGAACGAGAAGTTGCCGGGTAGCACGCCCGAGGTGTCGACAGGAGCTTGGCCGTCGTGAGTGCGCCATTTGCCGACGGCGTCGTAGTTCTCGAGGCCGAAGCCAATCGCGTCCATCACCAAGTGGCACGACATGCAGCCCTCGTTGGAGCGGTGCTGCTCGAGCTGCTGGCGCAGGGTTCCGCTGAGCTCCCCCTCCTGCACTTCGAGCTCCGGCACGTCTGGCGGTGGCGGCGGGGGGCTCTGGCCCAGGATGTTCTCCAGCACCCACAGGCCCCTGAGGACGGGAGAGGTCCGCGTGGGGTACGACGAGACGGTCAGCATGCTCGCTTGGCCGAGGAGCCCGCCTCGCCGGTCGTCGGGCAACTCGACGAGCCGGAAGCCGTCGCCCTCTACTCCGTCGATCCCATAGTGCTGCGCCAGCCTGGCGTTAAGGAACGTAAAGTCGCTGTCGAGAAACTCCAGCACGCTGCGGTCGCCCTGGATAATCTCCTTGAAGAACAACTGCGTCTCGCTCAGCATCGCCCGGCGCAGGTCCTCGCTGAACTCTGGGAAGCGGTCGGCGTCCGGCTGCGTCTGGGCGAGGTTCCGCAGCTGCAGCCACTGGCCGCCGAAGTTCTCGACCAGGGCTGCGGACTTCGGATCCGCGAGCATGCGCCGCACTTGGCTCCGGACCTCGGCGGGCTGGCTGAGTCGCCCTGCTGCGGCAGCCGCCAGGAGCTCGTCGTCGGGCATGCTGCTCCACAGGAAGTACGAAAGCCGGGAGGCCAGCTCGTAGCCGTCGAGTTCGCGGACCCCTTGGCGGTCGCCGGCCCTCGGATCGCTTTCGATGCGGAACAGAAACCGCGGCGACACGAGGATCGCCTGCAAAACGGTTTGGACCATCCCTTCGAAGCTCGCCCCCTGCGCCATCGCCTGCGTCGCCAGGCCCATGAGCCGGTCCATCTCGGCGGTGCTCGGCGGGCGCCGGTAGGCGCGCAACGCAAGTCGGCCGAGCACCGCCTCGGCGCAGGGCCTCCAGGGTTCCTCGCCCTCCGGCAGGCAGGTGAGGATCTTCCGATGGCTGTCCGGCGGCGGCAGGGGGTCGGCATCGTAGGGGCCGTTGATCTCGAGATAGTCGACCCACAACTTCCTTTGGGCGTACTCCTCGTTCGGATTCATCGGCTGGCCCGCGAAGTCGATGAATCCGAGCCAGACCTCCTTCTCGCCCGGATCGATTCGGTGGGTCGCCTCCTCGGTGCGGTCGAAGTACTGGGCCGCCTCCACTGCCTTGGTCGCCATGCGGCGTCCGTTCAATGTCAAGGTCATCAGCCGCGGAGGAGGCGGCTCCATGTCGGCGAGGTAGCGGGAGTTGTCCTCGGAGCGCTGGCGCCGGTCTGTGGCTCCGAAGGAGAAGCGGTAGAGGCCCGCTGCAGGGAACCGGTGCTGCAGCCGCATGGAGCCGTCCGCCGTGAACGCTGCTACGCGGCCAATGGCAGCGCTATTCTCGGAGTCCCGGCTCGCCTGCACCCGGAACCGGGTCGGCTCCGCGAAGCGCGGCCTCTCCCAGATGGCGGCCCGGGCCAGCTTGCCCGCCGCGTCCAGATACTTCTCCATCAGGAGCGGCGAAAGCGAGAGGACATCTCCGATGTTGTCGAAGCCGTAGCCTGAATCGTCCACCGGGAACTCGTCCGCGGGGCGGAGCGTCACGTCCAGTAGGTCGCGGACCGTATTGTTGTACTCCGCCCGGTTGAGCCTCCTGGCCGTCACGCGTCCGGGGTCCGTCCGGCGGTGCGCCTGCATCTCCTCGCGCCGAGCCTTGATCCAGGCGGCGAGCGCGTCCAGCGCGTCGGCTGCAGGAGCCGGGCTCCCGGGCGGCGGCATCTTGCCGTTCCGAACCATCCGCAGCACATCCTCCCAAACCCCCGGATGCAGCAAAGCCTCCTGCTCGTCGGCGTAGATGTCCAGCCGCAGTTCGGCCATCTGCAGCTGCTCCCCATGGCATGCCACGCAATGCCTGGCCAGCAAAGGGCGCACGGCGTCCTCGAATGTCTCGCCGAAGCCGACGGAGGCAAGCAGCGTCAGCAGGACCGGGGTTCGGCCAACCACTGCCAACATTATATTGGGGGAGGGTTCCAGGCGGTTGATAGCCTAGGGGCAGAGGGACCATGCAAAAACTCCTGGCCGCCAACCGCGGCGAGATAGCGATCCGCATCATGCGGGCAGCGACCGAGCTTGGGCTCCGCACGGCGACGATCTACTCGAAAGAGGATCGGCTGGGGTTGCACCGCTTCAAGGCAGACGAAGCCTACGAAGTGGGCTCCGGCAAGGGGCCGGTGGCGGCGTATCTGGATGTCGACGGCATCCTAGCTGTCGCCCGGGAGCGCGGCGTCGACGCCATTCACCCCGGCTACGGCTTCCTGTCCGAGAACCCGGGTTTGGCGCGTGCCTGCGCGGAAGCCGGCATAGCCTTCGTAGGGCCGCCGGCCGAACTGCTGGAGCGGCTCGGCGACAAGACTGCAGCCCGCAGGCTGGCGCGCCAGGCGGGCGTGCCGATCGTTCCCGGCACCGATCTGGCTCCCGACGACCCCGACGAGGTTCGGCGGGCCGCTGACGCTATCGGGTTTCCGCTGATTGTGAAGGCCTCATTCGGTGGAGGCGGCCGCGGGATGCGGGTGGTCCACGGCTCCGAGGACCTGCTCGGCCGGCTGGAGGAGGCGCGGCGCGAGGCGCGGCGCTCGTTCGGCGACGGTTCCGTGTTCCTGGAGCGCTACGTCGCGAACGCGCGCCACATTGAGGTCCAGATCCTGGGCGATGCCTACGGTTCGATCGTGCATCTGTGGGAACGTGACTGCACGGTCCAGCGGCGGCATCAAAAAGTCGTCGAGGTCGCGCCTGCGGAGAACCTCACCGATGCCCAGCGGGACGGCATCTGCGCGGCCGCTCTGCGAGTCGCGCGCACGGCCGGCTACGTCAACGCGGGGACGGTCGAGTTCCTGCTCGACGCGGATACGGGGGAGTGGTTCTTCATCGAAGTGAATCCCCGCATCCAGGTGGAGCACACGGTGACCGAATTGGTCACGGGCGTCGATTTGGTCCGCTCCCAAATCCTGGTCGCGCAAGGTTGCCGGCTGCACGAGCCGCCCCTGTCGATTCCGGCCCAGGTGGACATCCAGCGGCGCGGCGCCGCCGTGCAGTGCCGGATCACGACCGAGGACCCGGCAAACGGTTTCTCGCCGGACTACGGTCGCCTGCAGACCTACAGGAGCCCAGCGGGGCTCGGCATCCGCCTGGACGGGGCAGCCTACTCGGGGTCCGTGCTCAGCCCTTCCTACGATTCGCTGCTGGTGAAGCTGACCGCTTGGGACGCCACCCTCGCGGGCGCCTGCAAGCGGGCCGACCGGGCCCTCAGGGAATTCCGCATTCGGGGCGTGCGGACCAACATTCAATTCCTGCAGAACGTGGTCAACCATCCGGCCTTCCAGGCCGGCCAAGTGACCACGCACTTTTTGGAGGACACGCCGGAGCTGTTCCGGTTCCGGCGCGCCCGGGACCGGGCGAACCGACTCCTGGCCTACATCGGGGACACCATTCTCAATGGGAACCCTACCGTGGCGGGGAAGAGCCGCCCGGCAAAGTTCGAGCAGCCTCCCGAGGTGCCCTGGGACCGGGGCGCGCCGATCCCAGCCGGCACTCGGCAGCGTCTGCAGCAGCTGGGCCCCGAGGGCTTCGCGGCCTGGGCGCGGGCCCAGGATCGCCTGCTGGTCACGGACACGACCTTCCGCGACGCTCACCAGTCCCTTCTCGCCACGCGGGTCCGGACGCACGACCTGCTCGCGACGGCTCCGGCCGTTGCCCGGCGGCTCGGGAACCTGTTCAGCCTCGAGATGTGGGGCGGGGCCACATTCGACTCCGCTTTGCGGTTCTTGCACGAGGACCCCTGGGAGCGCTTGCGGCTGCTTCGCGAGGCTGTTCCGAATATCTGCTTCCAGATGCTCCTGAGGGCTTCGAATGCGGTCGGCTACACCAGCTACCCGGACAACGTGGTCCGGGAGTTCACGGTGGAAGCCGCCCGCCAGGGCATCGATGTCTTCCGGATCTTCGATTCGCTGAACGATGTCGGCAACATGCAAGTTGCCATCGATGCCGTGCGGAGCACCGGAGCGATCTGCGAACCGGCGATCTGCTATACGGGCGACATCCTCGATCCCGGGCGCCCCAAGTACAGCCTGAACTACTATTTGGACCTAGCCAAACGGCTCGAATCGATGGGCGCGCACGTGCTCGGCATCAAGGACATGGCGGGCCTCTGCCGCCCCTACGCCGGCTTCCAGTTGGTGCGGGTGCTCCGGGAAGAGCTCGGCCTGCCGGTCCATTTCCACACGCACGACTCCAGCGGGCTGAATGCAGCGACCCTCTTGAAGGCTTCCGAGGCGGGGGTGGACATCGTGGACGCGGCCGTCGCGGCGCTGTCCGGATCGACCAGCCAGCCGAATCTCAACACGCTCGCCGGAGCCCTGCAGGGCCAGGAGCGGGACCCGGGCCTCGCCGGGGACGCCCTCGGGGACTGCTCGCTGTACTGGGAAACCGTCCGAACCTACTATTTGCCGTTCGACAATGCGCCGAAATCGGGCAGTGCCCGGCTCTACACCCACGAGATCCCGGGCGGGCAGTTCACCAACCTCCAGCAGCAGGCCGCCGCGATGGGCCTGGGGCAGCGCTGGCGGGAGGTCGAGCAGATGTATGCCGACGTGAACCAACTGCTGGGCGATATCGTCAAGGTCACGCCGTCCAGCAAGGTCGTTGGCGACCTAGCGCTCTTTCTGCTCACGAAGGGCATGACGTGCGCCGAGGTCCGCAAGCTGCCCGTGGACCACAACGTGGGGTTTCCGGATTCCGTCGTGGATATGATGCGGGGGTCGCTGGGCGAGCCCCCGGGCGGGTGGCCGCCGGAAGTCCGCGAGATCTTGCTCTGCCGCAATCCGTCGATCGAGGGGCGCGCGGGAGCCAAGCTGCCTGCGGCCGACCTCGACGCCGCCACAGCCAAGGCCGGGGAGCTGCTAGGCCGCCCGGCAGAGCGCCGCGATGCGCTCAGCTACCTGCTCTATCCGGAGGTGTTCGCGAAGTTCGCCGAGACCCGGCGCAAGTACGCCGATGTGGGAGTGCTCCCGACGCCGGTGTTCTTCTACGGCTTGGCGGAAGGCGAGGAATGCGTCTTCGACATCGAGCCGGGGAAGCGCCTCATCGTCAAATTCCACACCTGCGGAGAGCCGCAGGCGGATGGGTCGCGCGCGATCTTCTTCGACCTGAACGGCCAGCCCCGTGAAGTTCGCGTGCGCGACCGGTCGTTGCAGGCGGACACGCCGACGGCCCGGAAGGCCGACACCAGCAACCCCGACCACCTCGGCGCGCCGACTCCAGGCCTCATCACGGGCCTGTTCGTCTCGGCCGGCGACGAGATCGAGGCGAACGCCAAACTGCTGACCCTCGAGGCCATGAAGATGCAGAGCACGATCTACGCTCCCAAGGCTGGAACAGTCCGCGAGGTCCTCGTCGAGGCGGGCAGCCAGGTCGAGGCTAAGGACTTGCTCCTCGTGGTCGGGGCCTGAGGCAGTGCCCGCCCGCACCTCGCGATTCACCGTCGCCGCTTGGCTTTTCCTGGCCTACCTGATTGCCGTCATCCTGTTCGGGGCCTGGGTGCGCATCAGCCACTCCGGCGACGGCTGCGGCAGCAACTGGCCCACATGCCACGGCGAGGTGGTGCCCACGGCGCCGACAACCGCCACGTTGATCGAGTTCCTGCACCGGCTGACAGGCGGGCTGTGCGGAGTGTTCGGCTTGGCGCTGCTGGGCTGGTCCTGGAAACTCTTCCGGGGCGGCCCGGTGACCCGTGCGGTGGCCCTGACGCTGCTGTTCATCGTCTTGGAGGGGGCTATCGGGGCGGGTCTGGTGCTCGGGGAGTTGGTGGCCTCCGACGCCTCCGCCGCGAGGGCGGTAGTCGTCGCCTTGCACCTGAGCAACACGCTAGCGCTGACGGCCTTCGCAGCCCTGGCCGCCTGGCGCTCGGGCGATTCCGGGCCGCAGCGTTTCTTGCCGCGCAGGAAGCTGGCCTTCACGGTCGGGTTGGGCCTCGTCGTGGCTGCTGCGATGACCGGTGCCGTGACGGCGCTGGGAGACACGCTATTTCCCACGGAGGTCACTGTCGGGGCGGGGTTCTTCGCCAAGATCCGCGACGACCTGTCCGCCGGGAACCATTTCCTCGTCCGGCTGCGGATTGTCCATCCGGGTTTGGCTGTCGTGGCAGCCGGGTACCTGCTGTGGCTGCTCCGCGGCGAGGCGGACGAGAACCGCTGGGCCCGCGGGGCGATGCACTTGGTGGCTGTTCAGGTAGCGATCGGTTTCTTCGACATCGGGCTGGCCGCTCCGGCTTGGCTCCAACTTCTCCACTTGCTCGCCGCCCAGGCTCTGTGGGCCGCGTTGGTGCTGGCCTCGGCGTCGCTGGCGCCCAGCAGGCTGGCGGCGGCTGCTTGACCCCAAGCGCGGCCCGTTCTGCGGGCCGCTACCGTTGGACCTGCTTAGCGCGGGGCAGGGAGGCGTTGACAGCCCGGTTCGCGTTGTGCTAGCGTCTTGGGCGGGTTGGCGACATCTCGCCGATTTAGGGAGGCGGCTTTGTATGGGCAGGTGCGGGCGGTTGTTCGGCCGCTCTGCCCAAGGGATGGTCTTGCGCATTTAGCGCATGCCATCGCCAAGCTACGATTGGGGTTCGCATGATTTCCCTCAACACACACCAAATCTCGTCCAACACCCACCGCACAATGGCGGGCGTTGCAGCAGTTCTGGCAGCCTTGGTTCTGCTTCCAGGCATAGCGTGGGGGCAAATCGCCACGGGCACGATCACGGGTTCGGTGACCGACGCGACAGGGGCGGTCATTCCTGGCGCTCAGATTTTGATCGTCAACGCGGAGAACGGCGTGGAGACCCCGTCGGAAACCGGGATCAACGGCACCTACAGGGTGCCGAACATGCCGCCGGGCGAGTACAACATCGCAGCTTTCGCGGAAGGCTTCAAGCGATCCGAGGTCAGTGGCCTGCGGCTGAACGTTGCCTCCGAGATCTCCCAATCGTTCGCGCTGGAGATCGGCGCGGTGACCGAAGTCGTGGAGGTCTCGGCCGAGCAGCTCCAAGTGCAGACCACCTCCGGTTCAGTCGGTGCTACAGTCCAGGTCGAGCAGATCCAGGAACTGCCACTGCCGAACCGGGACATCTTCAACCTCGTCAACCTCGTCCCCGGGGCGTTCCGCTCCGAGGAGAGCGGCAACATCTCGATCGGAGGCGGCCGCACCCGCTCGGCCGGGTCCTTCATCGATGGAGTGAACAACACGCCGTGGCGGGCTCGGAGTTCAGAACATCGAGATGGCCCCCCCAGTGGACTCCATGCAGGAGTTCAAGGTCGAGGTCAACTCCATGGGTGCCGAATACGGACGGAGCTCCGCCGGCGTGGTGCAGGCGGTGACGCGCAGCGGCACGAACACGTGGAAGGGCGGCTTATACCACTACATCCGCAACGATATCTTCGACGCTGCGGGGTGGAACCAAGACTCCAAGCCTAAGCTGCGCCGGAACAACGGCGGCGCATTCATCGGGGGGCCGATCGCCAGGAACAAGACTTTCTTTTTTTACAACGCGGATATATTCCGCGAAAACGAGGGGGTCATCCGTACTCGGAGTGTGGGTTTACCGGAGTTTCGGACGGGCAATTTTTCGCAGGCTACCCGCAACGCAGGTGGAGAGGCAGTCTTCGTTCCCATCTACGACCCGCTTACGCGTACAGGCGGCTCGTTCGCAAACCCCAGAGGGTCCGAGCCATTCCCCAACAACAACATCCCGATGGATCGCCTGGATCCGGTAGCCGTGAAAGCTGCGAGCTATCTGCCGAATCCAAACCGCACTCCGAACAATCTGAATAATTTGGCCGGAAACTGGAGGGAGTCAGCGAATCGGTCGCGGAATCGCGACTATCACACGTTCAAGATCGATCACAACTACACCGAGAAATGGCGGACATACTTGCGCATGATTCTGACCGAGCCGGACGACACCTTGACTGGCTACTCAACTGGGTACGGTGTTGCTGATCCGAATGGCCTGTTTATTCTGAATCGCAGGCAGAACTGGGGACTGAGCAACACCTATACATTCAGTCCCACTGCCTTCCTCACTTCCATCGTCGGATTCAATCGTGTTTTCGTCGACCGCAAGTCGGGCGATTGCTGCGACACGAATTACGCTCAGGAGTTCGGGCTGCCCGGCCTGGAAAAAGGCGGTGAAGTATTCCCTCGATTCAACTTCCAAGGCGGGCGAGGCGTGCCCATGACTCAGATCGGTGCGGCCGGCAATGCGAACAGAATCGCCGTCTTCACCAATTTTGACT
Organism: Bryobacterales bacterium; assembly: GCA_965213745.1. Lineage (GTDB taxonomy): Bacteria > Acidobacteriota > Terriglobia > Bryobacterales > UBA6623 > VXMF01. The sequence continues at coordinate 44,882 of CBDBZZ010000012.1, forward strand.
ACGAGGTCAACTTCACGAAGATCGCGGGTGACCACACATTTAAGTTCGGCGGCAAGTACACGTCGTACCAGGGCAACGAAGTCAGTCGGCCGCAGCCCTCCGGGGCGTGGAGGTCCACCGGCCACTTCACGGGGAGCTGGCCGCTGGGCGGCGGAGGACGCAACAACAATACGGGAGTGGCGTTCGCCGACTTCATGCTGGGCCATGTCTGGAATCTCGACACGCGCGTAGCCCCCGGCATCGGCAAACGCATCAAGTACTACTCCGGCTACTTCCAAGACGATTGGAAAGTGACGGGTAGGTTGACGTTGAACATCGGCGCCCGCTACGAGACGGAGACCCCGATCTACGAAGTTGGCGGTCGCATGAACGGATTCTGCCTGTACTGCCCGCATCCGCTTGCGGGCCAGAATGGAATCCCGGAGAACGCGATCGGCAAAGTCCTGTTCCCGAATCGCGATGGCACCGGCAAGTACCTTTGGAACTGGGACTGGAACAACATCGCGCCACGCTTCGGGTTCGCCTACCGGATGAATTCCGAGGGGTCGCTGGTCCTGCGGGGGGGGTTCGGGATCTTCTTCGGCAATCCCTACGATCGGAATTCCATTCAGCCGGGCCGCGCAGGATTCGACAACATCTTCCGGCGGCGCAACGGCCTGGACACGTACCTGCGGGACGGAGTGCCCGCAGGGGCGTTGGACGACATCCCCGAGTCGGAGCTCCACGGCGGATTCGGCGCCCAGGGCACGAGGTTTGCAACTTCGACGATTCAGTTCTGGGACCAAGCCCGCGAGCTGCCCTACGGCCAGAACTTCAACCTATTGCTCCAGACTCGCTGGAAGGGAATCCTGTGGGACTTCGGTTTCATGGGCAACCTAGCGCGCCACCAATCCTGGAACAACATCAACATCAACCATATCCGCCCGGAGGAGTTGGCTGCCGCGAACGCGCCGGGAGCCAACACCGAAAGCTTCCGCCCGTGGGTGGGGTTCGAAGGTGCCCTGGATCAGGTCCAGCTGATGTCGCCGAACTGGGGCATTTCCAACTACTTCGCCGCGACCTTCAAGTCCGAGAAGCGCTTTCAGAACGGGCTCGGCTGGACGGTCGCGTACACGCATGTGCAGTGGATCGACAACATCCGCTTCATCGGCGACAACGACGCCTTCGGCACTAACTTCTTTCCGCAGAACATCTACGATCTGCGGAACGAGCGCTCGAGTTCTTCGAATCGCCTCCCGCATCGCCTCGTCGTCGCCCCGATCCTGGATCTGCCCTTTGGCCGAGGCCGTCGATGGGGCAGCAACTGGGGCCGGGTGCTCAACGGGATCGCTGGAGGATGGCAGATTTCAACCGTCGGGACAGTTCGTAGCGGCGGGTACGTGGGAGTCATCGTAGATGGCGGAGGCGCTGTGCGCGGCGACCTCGCTCCGGGAATCATCCTGAGGCCGAATCTTACCGGCGCTGCATTCGAGTCAGCCAACCAAGGCAAGCCCGCCGAAGGCGTGATCGGGATGCAATGGCTCAACCCAGACGCCTTTGAGGAGCCGGCGAGGTACACGCTCGGCAATGCCTCGCGCAACCTGCCCGGTATTCGCGGACCGTGGAGGGCCAATTTCGACGTGATGCTGGCCAAGAACTTCCGCTGGGGCGAAAGCTGGCGCGCCCGGTTCAGCTGGGAGGCCTACAATTTCACCAATACTCCGGCCTTCCAACTGCCCAACGGCGCGTTGGGCGGCGGGACCTTCGGCCTCGTGACCAATGTGCTGCCCAACAGCCGCCGCATCATGCAGATGGGCCTGCGCATCACCTTCTAGGCTGGCGACATGCTACATCCAGGGGCCCCGGGGCCGGGGCCCCTGCTTCGCATCCTGCCCGCTGCTCGAGCAACGACTTACCGGAAGCTTGCCGGCGGGTTCGTGCGACCGTTGACGGCAGCGGGTAGCAGGCGAGGCGAGCCCAGACGGCGGCAGTGGATTTTGCGTCGCAGTCTGGACGCATTCTTTCAGCCCTCTTCAATCGCTCCCACTGGAGCCCTCCGCCCCCTGCTTGGACTAGTGTTTCCGTTGCCTCCCCGCTCATTGGATTCCTAGGTAGCTTAGGCGGAAACGGGGTTGAGCTACCCGACGGCCGTGCGGCGCGGGCGCTAGAATCGACAAAGCCATGAAACGCTTACTGTGGTTGTTTCCCGCGGTGTTTTGCCTAGGCTGCGTCCCTAGCGAGCCGCTGCTGGAGGGCCCCTACCAAGTGCCTCGCGGGTTCGTGGTCGAGGAGGTGGCCCGACCCGAACTGGTCGGGTCCCTGATTCAGGTGACTTTCGACGCCCAGGGTCGCCCGGTTGTCTCCAAGGAGCGCAGCCACCCGACGCGGCTGGTGGATACGGACGGCGACGGCGTGTTTGATGCGGAGCAGATCGTCAGCGACCAGGTGGAGAACTGCCAGGGCATCTGGTTCGACGGGCCGACGCTGTACGCCAACTGCACGAATCCCAACGACGGTGCCGCCTACCTGTTCCGGCTGCCCGATGACGACGGGGACGGCGTCGCCGACTCCCGCGAGCTGATCGTGCGGTACACCGGGAACATAGGCGAGCACGGCCCCCACGACATTCGCCGCAGTCCCGACGGACTCCCGACGGTGATGCTCGGCAACCATACCTTCATTCCTGCGGGGCGGATCGCGGAGGCGTCGCCGCTGCGGCGCTACCGGGAGTCGCAGCTGCTGAGCCGCTACATGGACGCCCGCGGCCACGCGGTCGGGCGGCGAGCCCCGGGAGGTGCGCTGTTCCGCATTGAGAATGGCGGCGAATCCTTCGCGCTGCTGTTCGGGGGCTTCCGCAATCCCTACAACCACGCCTACAACATGGAAGGCGAGGCCTTCACGTTCGATTCCGATATGGAGTGGGACATCAATCTCCCGTGGTATCGCGAAGTCCGCTCCGTGCATGGGGTCCCGGCGGCCGACTACGGCTGGCGCACCGGCTCGGGCAAGTTCCCGCCCTACTACATCGACTCGCTGCCTCCCGTGGAAGACCTCGGGCGCGGCTCTCCGGTGGGGGTGGACTTTTACCAGAGCTACGCTTATCCGGCCCAGTACTTCGACACCTTTCTGCAGGGCGACTGGTCTCGCGGCAGAGTCGTGCGGTCCAGATTCCGCCGCGTCGGCGCCACGTATGAACTAGCGGAGCCCACGACCGATTTCATCTACGGGGAGCCGCTCAACGTCACGGACCTGGAAGTGGGCCCGGACGGCCTGGTCTATTTCACGATGGGCGGCCGCATGACCCAAGGAGGCTTCTACCGGGTCAACTACAAGGGTGTTCGGGCCAACGCCATGCGGCGGCCGGAGTCGGGCATCCTCCACATTGTCCGGCAGCCGCAACCGCTGTCGTCGTTCAGCCAAGCCTACTTCCAGGCCCAGCAGGCCGCCCTCGGCGACGACTGGGGGGCGCAACTGCAAGCCCTCGTCCGCGACGACGCGGCTGAAGCCTCGGATCGCGTGCAGGCGCTGCACCTGCTGCAGCGGCTCGGTCCCCAGCCCGACGCTGCCCTCATCCGTGCGGCGTACGCAAGCCGCGACGCTTCCTTGCGTGCAGCTGCCGTGTACGTGGTGGGGCAGCACGGAAGCGACCGGGCCAAGGCAATTGCCGCCGAGGCCCTCCGCGACGAGGACCCGTTCGTGCGCCGGAGGGCGGCTGAGGCGCTCCTGCGGATGGGCGGTACCGCTTTCGTCAAACCTACGGATCTCTACGGACTGGTGCGGGATGCCGACCGGTATGTGCGGTGGTCCGCGCGCATTGCCCTGGAGACCCTTCCTCGCGATGCTTGGAAGGATCTCGTGGTCGAGGAGCAAGAACCGCTGGCCGCGGCCACGGGCATGCTGAGCCTGGTTCGGACCGCGACGCGGCCCATCGAACTGGAGGCAGTTTTCGAGAAGGCGCTGGTGCTGCTGCGCGACGACGGTCTCTCTCCCGAGTCCGAGCTGGCGCTGCTGCGGGTCTTCCATTTGGCTTGCCTGGAGCTTGAGGAGGGCTGCCGCGAGAGCCTGCGGGACCAGCTCTACGAAATCGTGGCGCCCAAGTTCCCCGCAGCGGACGAGCGGCTGAATCGCGAGTACGCCCTCACCCTGGCGTACACGGGCAGGCCGGAAGCGATCGGTAGCATCCTGGCGCAGATACCGAGCGGGACGGAGAACCAGGCGCTGCAGATCCACTACGTGTACTGCCTGCGAACCGTCCGGGAAGGCTGGACCGCAGACCAGAAGCAGAGCCTGCTGGCGTGGTTCCGCAAGGCGAAGGGCTGGCGCGGCGGGGCCAGCTTCTCGGGCTTCATCAATCGCCTCTTCGAGTCCTCCCTGGAGTTCTTCGACGACCAGGAGCAGGAGACCGCCTACGCGGCGATTCCGGAGTTCGCCCCCATCGACGACGAGGAGCTCCTAGCTCGACTCCAGCGCCGGCCGGGACATGTGCAGCCGAATGTGTTTGCCCGCAAAGGAGGCACGCAGCTGTATAGCGAGCAGGAAATCTTCGAGTACATGATGTACGACCCGATGACGACGCTGGCTACCCCGGAGGCGGGCCTCCAGATCTTCGAGGAAGCGTGCGCGAGGTGCCACCGGTTCGGCGATATCGGCGAGGACTACGGCCCCGACCTGACGACGATCGCCAATCGCTTCACCCGGCGCGACTTGCTCGAGGCGACCCTGTGGCCGTCCAGGACGATCTCGGATCAGTACACGGCCTGGCGGATCGAGACGGAGGACGATGTGTACTCGGCCATGGTTCTGGAGGAAGACGAAGAGAGCGTGACTGTCTTGATCCCCGACCTCGAGCAGCCGGTTTCCATAGCCAAGGAGAGGATCGTGGACATGCGGGAGTCCGACGTTTCGATCATGCCGGAAGGCTTGCTGGACGAGTTTGAAATGCGCCAAACAGCCGGCTTGTTCCGCCTCCTCGAGGAGGCCGCGCCGGGACAGCGCAGCGGGGAGTGACTCCTTCCCCCGGCTTGGTGCGGACTCTTCGCGCAAGAGGGGTGGCGAAGGCGGACGACGCAGTGCCGGGCCTGACGGACCGAGGCAGCGGCGGCTCGGTTGCGTGTCCGGCGGCCCGCGTCAGCCGCAGTAGCCCCCGGCCGCGAGTACCCGCTGAGCGATTCGGTCTCGGGCAGCCGGTAGGTCCGCAGGGACTGTCCGTGCGAGCCGTTGCAGCTTCCGGTATTCGACCTCCAGCGCATCCCCGGCGCAGCACGCACCCAGGATGAGCTCCGCCCGCTCCCGCACGAGGTTCATGGTTGTCTGGGAGAGCACGGCTAGGATGTCTAGCGCGTGGGCTCGGCGCTCGCCGTGCGCAAGCTTCTGCGTCCGGAGCACGGCTGATTCCAGCGCGTAGACCGCCATGAGCAAGTCGCTCAGGGCCGCGGCGACTTCCTGCTGGTGCTCGAAGTCCGCCCCGAACCTTTGGTAGGCCAAGTCGATCGCAGCTAGGGTGCATCGCTTGGCCTGGTCCACCGTATCTCCGCCGGGCAAGGACCCTGGGGCCGCGGGTGCCGCATCGGGATCGTGCGCAGCAGCCGCGGCAATGCCTCCCCGCAAGGCGAGCCGACCTTGCGCCGCCCGCTTGAGCAGCATGCCCGTCGCGAGCAGGCGGTTGATCTCGTTCGTGCCTTCGAAGATGCGGTTGATCCGCGAGTCGCGGTAGCCGCGCTCGACGCTGTAGTCCCGGTGGTAGCCGTTGCCGCCGTGGATCTGCACGGCCTCGTCAACGATGGAGTCCAGCGCCTCGCTGAGATAAACCTTCGCTACCGAGCACTCGACGGCGTACTCCTCGACGGCCCGCAGGGGCGGTCCCGGCGGCGTCCGGGGCGTCCCAGGAGAACCCCTGCAAGCGGGCGTCTATCAAGCCGGATGTGCGGTAGATCAGCGACTCCCCGGCGAATGTCCGCACCTCCATGTCCGCCAGCTTCTGGCGGATGGCCCCGAACTCGGCGATGGGCTGTCCGAAAGCCCTGCGCTGCAGGGCGTAGGCAGCCGAGTCGGCCATCAGGCACTTGGCCCCACCCACGCAGGATGCTCCGAGCTCCAGGCGGCCGAGGTTGAGGACGTTGAAAGCGATCACGTGGCCCGCGCCCGACTTCGCCCAGCACGTTCTCCGCAGGCACCTTGACGTTGTCGAGGTAGAGAGCCGTCGTCGAGCTGCCGAGGAGCCCCATCTTGCGCTCCTCCGCCCCGGGCTTGACGCCTTTCCAGGCCCGCTCCACCAGGAACGCGGTGAAGCGCTCGCCGTCGACTTTGGCGAAGACGGTGTACAGGTCCGCCCAGCCGCCGTTCGAGATCCACATCTTCTGGCCGTTGAGCGTGTAGTGCTGGCCGTCCGAGGCCAGCGTCGCCCGGGTTCGCGCGGCGAGCGAATCGCTGCCGGCGTGCGCTTCGCTGAGGCAGTAGGCCCCCAGCAGCTCGGCGTTGACGAGGCGCGGCAGGTAGGTGCGCTTCTGGACCTCCGTGCCGAAAAAGACGACGGGCAGGGTGCCGATGCCGGCGTGCGCACCGTAGGTGGTCGAGAACGAGGCGTAGGAGCCGACGCATTCGCTGACCACCATCTGCGTCGTCAGGTCCATTTCCAGACCGTCGTAGCGCTCCGGCACGGTGACCCCGAGCAGCCCCAACTCGCCGGCCTGCTCGATCAGCTTGCGGGCGAGCCCCGGCTCCTTGGCTTCGAGCTGCGAAACTTGCGGAAGGACCTCCTCGCGCATGAATCGCTGCGCCGTCGTGCGCACTTGGTGGTGGACCTCGCTGAAGTCCTCGGGCGTGAATGTCGGCGCAGGCTGCGTCCCCGGGAGCAGGAAGCTGCCCCCGGCTGGGGCGGCGGCCGGCGGCGCATCGGTAACGGCCATGGCATTCACCTCTGCCTAGAGTCTATCCGGTCGGTGCTCCGTCTGCGCCGGGCCGGGCTGCGGGCCCCGCCGGAGGGGGCCGGTGACGGCTGGAGCGACAGCGCGTAGGCCTCGAGAGCGATCTGCCGTTGGATGTTCGTCGGCTGGAGGGCTTCCAGTTCCGCCAGGGCGAGCGCGGCCCGGTGGGCCCAGGCGAAGCTGGAGCGGCGGGCGAGCTCCAGGAGGTCGCTCGCGATGTCCATGTGGGTCAGACCCGTCTCGACGCCCGCCTGCAGCCGCACGAGGTCGCGCAGGAGCGAAGCGAGCATGGCGGCGAGGCGGTCGATGCCTTCGGCTTGCTTCCGGCACAGGGGCTCGAGTTCGCTGATGAGCGCGACGAATTCGCCGCGGGCGAGAGATGTCCTGACCAAAGCCAGCATGGCTTGGCGGCGGCGCAGGAACTCCTCCACATCCAGCGACGACGCGATCCCCGGGCTGCCCTGCGACCATGCGCCGACCCGGTCTCGGTCCGCTGCCGGAATGTCTTCGCGGGACCGCAGGAACGTCTGCATCTGCCGGGGCGAGAGCGCCGAGAAGTACATCGGCACTGCGCGGGAGCGGATCGTCGCAGGGAGCAGGTAGGGGTTCTCGGCGGTGAGCACGACGGTCAGGTGCGGGGCGGGCTCCTCGAGGGTTTTCAACAGTGCGTTGGCCGCCTCGGCGTTCGCCCGCTCGGCGTGGTCGAGCGTGAAGATCCTCCGGCGGCCCTGCGCCGGGCTGTATTGGGCTGCGGCGCGCAGCTTCCGGGCTTGATCGATGCCGATCAGCTGCATCGGCCCGTCGGGCGGGAAGATGAGGAAGTCGGGATGTGTCGCGATGACGAGCGGGGCTTCGGCCCGCTTGGCGGCCGGCAGCTTGCGGCGCTCTGCGATGAGCTTGCGGAACGGCTCCAGGGACAGGTCCGCCTGCAGGATCTGCCGGCATGAGACGCACTCCCCGCACGGGCGTCCAGGACCGTTCGCGCAGTTGATCCCGGCCGCCAAGTGCCTGGTCAGCGTGGCCTTGCCGACCCCCCGGGGACCGGCGAAGAGCAAGGTCTGCGGCAGCCGGTCCTCCGCGACCATGCGCCACAGCGAGGTCGCGATGCGTTCATGGCCGATGAGCGCGGGAGCGGGCATGGCGAACTCAGGCGCTACGCTGCGCGCGCCCCTCGAGCGCAGCGAGGACTCTAGGACGGTCCTGAGGCCGCTCCTGCAGGCAAAAGCTACGCTGTGTGCGCCCCTCGAGCGCAGCGAGGACGGCATCCAGGATGCCGCGGGCCACTGCTTCGGGGGAGCGGTCGGCATCGATCCGCACCACCCGCACGGGCTCCGCTGCTTGGATGTCGGCGTATCCGCGGCGGACGCGCAGGAAGAACTCCAGATCCTCGGCCTCCAGGCGGCTCTCGCTCGTTGCGCTGGCGTCGTTTCTGTGGCGTGCGCGTGCGACGGCCTTCCGCGGATCGAGGTCGAGCCACAGAGTCAAGTCGGGCCGCGCCCCGCCGCACGCTAACGCGCTGAGCTGTTGCACGAGGGCGGTGCCTAAATGCCGCCCGTAGCCCTGGTAGGCGACGGTCGCATCGGTGAACCGGTCGCAGAGGACGAGACGGCCCGCCGCCAGGGCTGGTTGGATCACTTCGGCCAGGTTCTGCGCCCGCGAAGCGAGGTATAGCAGCAGTTCGGGAATGGGCCGGAGGTCCGTGCTGTGCGCATCAAGCAATAGGGCGCGGAGGGCAAGCCCGACGCGTGTGCCGCCAGGCTCCTGCGCGAGCACCGGCTCGATGCCGAGTTCCCGGAGCCGCGAGTCCAGCCTCCGCAACTGCGTGGTCTTGCCGCAGCCGTCGATGCCCTCGAAGCTGACGAAGAGGCCGGGCTGCGCCAAGGGCATGTATAGCCTCCGGGAACGGACGCCGATCAGGCCGCGGCGACGGTTCGCGCAACCCGGACTCTGCACCTCTCGGACGCGTTGGCCTCGTCTTCCAGGTGAAACAGGGTGAAGTCTGCCGCCTCCCCCACATCCAGGTATCCAGTGCGGTTCGGGAGGCCCATGGCCGCCGCGGGGTTGGAAGTCGCCATCCTGGTGGCCTCGATCGCGTTCAGGTGGGCGAAGCGCATGGCGTTCGCGACCCCCGCGGTCCAGGCTCAGGGCGGATCCGGCCAGCCTGCCGCTTCCTGGCAGCGTCACGCTGGAGTCGGCCGCCAGCTCGACCTGCTGCTCGCCCAGCTTGTAGGTTCCCGGCGGACAGCCCGCAGGAGCGACGGCGTCCGTCACGAGAATCGATTTGCGGGTCCCCTTGGTGCGCAAGGCGAGCCGCACGAAGTGGGGCGGCAGGTGAATGCCGTCCACGATGAAGCCCGCGTACAGGCTGTCGTCGGCCAGTTGGCGGAGGATGTAGTTGTCGTGCCTCGGCACTTGGGCGTGCGCGCCGTTGCCGAGATGGGTGCTCATCGAGGCGCCCGCTGCGACGGCCTCGGCGAGCTGTTCCGCATTGGCGTCCGTATGTCCGATCGCCACCACCACTCCCTCCCGCACCATGTGCTCGATCACGGCTGAGGCCTGATCGTGCTCCGGGCTCAGCGTCACCAAGCGCACGTTGCCTTCCGCGGCGTCCTGCAGGCGCTTGAACTCGTCGACGCTCGGAGGCCGCACATGCTCCCTCGGATGCGCGCCGCGCGGGCCGTCGTGCGCTGAGATCCAAGGGCCTTCGACATGGAAGCCGAGCAGGGCGTCACCGCTGTCCAGGGTCCGCCGCGCCCGGGCCAGGTTGTTCAGGGAGCCTTGCATGTCGGAGGGCGAGCCGGTGATCACTGTGGGATAGAGGCGGACGACTCCGGTGGCCCGCTGCGCTTCGATCGACCGGGCGATTTCGTCCGCCGGGGCCTCGGGGTCGTTGTAGTCGACGCCGGCGAAGCCGTTCACCTGCAGGTCCAGCCAGCCCGGGGAGATGTACTCCTCGGCGGGTGCCCGGGATTCTTCCAGCCGGTCGATGATCCCGTCGCGCACGCGGAGCTCCAGCGTGCGGCCCGTCGCGGGATGCTTGCCTCGAACCGTCATGCGCCAGGGCCATTATGGCGCACGCGGTCAGCAGGTGGCGGCGGCGGCCAGCTGCGCCAACCGGCCGGCGCCTGCGGCCGTCGCTCCCCGGGCGGCTAGCCGCTAGAGTGACGGGCACCTGGGAGGTCGGCGGTTGCGCGGGCCTCGGCGGAGAGGGTGCCACCCGCAAGGCGTTGCACGCAGTGCCTTAGCGGCCGGGAGTAGCGAGCCCGGGGACCAAGGCCAGGCTTGCTACACTGAATGGAGGAAGGGGCGCGTGCGGCCTAAGTGAGCATTCGCGGGGCATTTGGCTATCTCGGTGTTCTGGCGAACTTGCTGCTGGGTTTGTTCATGGTCAGCCTGGGCCAGCTCGGTTGGTTTGTGGGCGGCGATATGCATGTCCCGCTAATCCCGGTCGAGGCGGAGCAGACTGCGATGGCTTTGCTGGTGGGCGGGGCAGTCGCCGTGGCGGTTTCGCTGCTGGCGTTCCGCTCCACCCGTGCGGCGAGGTTGCCGCTGCTGCTTTGGTCGCTCGCGGTCCTCGGTGTTGTGGTCGCGGCTTTCTTTCGGGCCGACTACCGCATCGACGGGATGGACGGTCTGCAGGACTACGGCTTGCTCGTGCTCTGCGCCGCGCTGCTCGTCTTCTTTTGCTGGCTGCATCGCAAGATGGTGTCTGGCAAGGCGGTTGCCTACCGGTGGCGAGCGTGAAGGTCGTGCGCCTAAGCCGGTCGCCCGTCCGCGTGGCATAGCAACCGCCGCTGGGCGTCGCGACCGATCTGGACTGCGCTGCTGGCGCATAATAGCCTTGGGCCATGGCAGAGCTGGATGTTTTTGAGGGTGTGCGGGAGGCCTTGGCCGACGGCGAGGTCGACGCGGCGTTCGACTTGGCGATCCGGCGGTTCCGGGACGAACGGGCGTATCCCCTGGTTTTTGAAGCCCGTCTGCTGAAGCGGCGCCACGAGCTGGGCATGCCGTTGATCCAGACCGGCCCCTGGAAGGACTTGGAGCCGGATGTGCAGCGGGCGTACGAGCGAGCGACGATCGAAGCCGCCCGGGAGGTCGGCACGCTGTTCCTGAGCGACGGTGACATCGGCCGCGCCTGGCCCTATTTCCGGGCGGTCGGGGACAAGGAAACGGTGCGGGCGGCGATCGAGTCCTGGGACGCGACCGAGGCCGGCGAGGCCCTCGACGGCCTCATCGAGGTTGCCTATCACGAGCAAGTCCATCCGCGGAAGGGCTTCGAACTGATCCTCAAGCACTACGGCACGTGCCGTGCGATCACGAACTTCTCGCAGTACCCGGTGGAGGAGGGCCGTGCGGACTGCGCCCAGCTGCTCGCCGAGAGTGTTCACGCCGAGCTCCTGGCGAATCTGAAGTACGCCGTCCAGCAGAAGGAGGGCTCGGCTCCGGAGGGCGACGATATGGCGGCGCTCGTCGCGGGGCGGGACTGGCTGTTCGAAGGGAACGCCTACTACCTCGACACCTCCCACGTCTCCTCCTTGGTGCAGATGGCCCAGTCCATCGACCGGCCGGCGACCCTGGAGCGGCTCTACGGCCTGACCCAGTACGGCAAGCGCCTCGGGGACATGTACCAGTTCCCTGGGAATCCGCCTTTCGAGCGCGTGTTCGAGGATTACGGAGTGTACCTCCGCACGGTCCTGGGGCGCGATGTCGAAGAGGGCTTGGCGCACTTCCGGCGCAAGCTGGAGACCTGCGACCCGCAGGTCGCCGGCACGACGCCGGCGCAGGTGCTGGTCAACCTGCTCGTCCGGGTCGGCCGCCTCGCGGAAGCTGCCGACATCGCCATTGAGCATCTCGGCAAGGCCGACCCGCAGTTTCTGACCTGCCCTAACGCGCTGCAGCTGTGCCAGATGGCCGGCGATTACGAGCGCTTGGCCGAGGTGGCGCGGACGCGCAAGGACTTGCTGAGCTTCGCCGCGGCGACGATGCAGGCGGGGATGCCGGAACTGGCGCGGGCCTGAGCGCCCCCGTACCATAGAGGCGTGATCTCTCCAGCCGCGCTCCGCGATTTGCAGCGGGCGGTCGGGCCAAGGGCGGTGCTGCACCGCGCTGCCGACCTGCTGCTCTACGAATACGACGGAAGCATCGACAAAGGACGCCCCGAGTGCGTCGTGTTCCCCCGGCGCACGGAGGAGGTGGTCGAGGTGGGTCCGCATCGCGGCCGACCACTCGTTGCCGCTGGTGGGGCGCGGGGCCGGGACGGGCTTGAGCGGCGGCGTGATCCCGACCCGCGGAGGAGTCATGATCGGCTTCTCGCGGATGAACCGGATCCTCGAGGTGGACTACGAGAACGAGTGCGCCGTCGTCCAGCCCGGGGTGGTGAACCTAGACATCACCCGCGCCGTCCAGGGGGAGGGCTACTACTACGCGCCGGGATCCGTCGTCGCAGAAGGCCTGCACCATCGGGGGCAATGTCGCCGAGAACGCCGGCGGGCCGCACACGCTGATCTACGGCGTGACGACCAACCACGTGCTGGGCCTGGAGGCGGTGCTGCCTGACGGCACTGTCCTGCGCACGGGCGGCAAGGAGCAGGACTTGCCCGGCTACGATCTGACCGGCCTGCTCACCGGCTCAGAGGGCACGATGGCGTTGGTCACGGAGGTGACCGTGCGCCTCATGCGCGCCCCGGAAGCTGTGGAGACTCTGCTGGCGATCTATGACTGCGCCGAAGACGCGGCATCTACCGTCGGCGAGCTGACGGCCCGGGCGATCACGCCGGCCGCGGTGGAGATGCTGGATGGGGTGATGCTGCGCATGGTGGAGGAGGCGACGCACGCCGGGTACCCCATGGACGCGGAGGCCGTCCTGCTGATTGAGATCGAGGGCTTGCGCGAGGCGGTGGCGGAGCAACTGGAGCAGGTGAATGCAGTTTGCCTCGGCTGCCAAGCGCGGGAAGTGCGCGTGGCCAAGTCCGCCCAGGAACGGGCGCTGCTGTGGAAGGGCCGCAAGAACGCCTTCGGCGCCGTGGGGCGTGTAAGCCCCACCTATTACGTGCAGGACGGCGTGGTGCCGCGCACTAGGATCGCCGACACCTTGCGGCATATCTATGCGGTGTCGGAGAAGTACGGGCTGACCATCAGCAACATTTTCCATGCCGGGGGACGGGAACATGCATCCGATCATCCTCTTCGACCCGCGCAGCCAGGACGAGACGGCGCGGACGCGGCAGGCCGGCGAGGACATCCTGCGGTACTGCATCGCGGTCGGCGGGGCCATCACGGGCGAGCACGGCGTGGGCATGGAGAAGAACGAGCTGATGCCACTGCTCTTCGCCGAGGACAGCTTGGAGCGCATGGAGCGCTTGATGCGGATCTTCAACCCCGACGGGCGGCTTAATCCCGGCAAGATCCTCCCTACGGGGAAGGGCTGCCTGGAGATTCGGCCGCCAGCCCGGCAGCACCAGGCCATGGTTTGGTGACTGCGCCGCCTGCTTTTGGTAGGATCTGTCGCGTGAACCGCTGGCTTGTGCTTTTGCTGCCGCTCCTGGCTGGCTGCACAGCGGTTCCGGAGCCTTGGGACTCCGGGATCGGAGCCGGTCCCATCGCGGCGCATGTCCGCTTCCTGTCGAGCGACTTGCTGGAGGGGCGAGGCGTCGGCGGGCGCGGCGAGGCCTTGACCGTTGAGTATCTGGCTGCCCAGCTGGCGGTGGCCGGAGCCAGCCCGGCCGGGGACGGCGGCGGGTATTTCCAGCGGGTGCCGCTGGTGAGCCTCCGCACGCAGCCCAGCTCCGTGCTGCGGCTTGCGGGGCACACCCTCGAGATGGGCGGCGAGTTTGTCGGCAGCAACGAACGCCAGACTGGGCGCGAGGTCTTGGACGCGGAACTTGTGTACGTGGGCCACGGGATCGTGGCGCCCGAGTTCGGCTGGGACGACTACAAGGACATTGACGTGGCGGGGAAGGTCGTGGTGCTGTTCACGAACGAGCCGCCGTCGGAGGCTCCGGACTTCTTCGGGGGCCGGGCGTTGACCTACTACGGCCGCTGGACCTTCAAGTACGAGGAGGCGGCCCGCCGCGGTGCCGTCGGGGCGCTCATAGTCCATACCGACGAGACGGCAGGCTACCCGTGGGAAGTAGTGCGCAACTCGTGGAGCGGGGAGCAGCACTATGTGGCAGTGGAGGAGGGCGAGGCGCAGCTCGCCCTCGCCGGCTGGCTGCACTCGAGCGCCGCCGAGCGTTTGTTCGCGGCCGTCCCCCGCGACGAGCGGCAAGACGCTCGCCGAATTGCTGGCGATGGCGAACCAAGAGGACTTTCGCCCGCTGCCGCTCAACGTGCGGGCGCAGGGCGACATCCGCACAGCGATCGTGCCGGTCGAGGCCCGGAACGTGCTGGCGCAGTTCGAGGGAGGCGACCCGGACCGCAGGGCCGAGGCGGTGCTGTACACGGCCCCACTGGGACCATTTGGGCCTGCAGGAGAGCGCCAGCGGGGCCGACGCACTCTACAACGGGGGCGGTGGACAACGCGACCGGCTGCGCTGTGCTGCTGGAAATCGCGAGGGCCTTCGGCCGTCTGCCCGAGCGGCCGCCCCGCTCAGTGCTGTTCGCCTTCGTCGGTGCCGAGGGAGAGCGGCCTGCGCGGTTCGGAGTTCTACGCGGCGAACCCGGTGATACCCGTTGGGCGCACTGCGGTCAACCTCAACTACGACGGTTTTGTTTCCGTTGGGCGCTACGCGCGATTTCTCGCTGCCAGGGTACGAGCGCACGACGCTGCGGCCTACCGTTGACGGGCTCGCCCGGGGAATTCGACATAGAGCTGATGCCGGACCCGCACCCGGAGCAGGGCTACTTCTATCGCTCGGACCACTTCAGCTTGGCCAAGCGGGGCGTACCGGCATTCTCCCTGAAGACCGGCAGCGAGGTCATCGGCCGGCCGTCCGGCTGGGGCGAGGAGCGCGTGAGAGAGTACCGGACCCAGCACTACCATCAACCTACGGACGAGTACCGGACGGACTGGGACTTCGCCGGTATTGAGCGGCTGGCGCGGTTCGGGTTCGAGCTTGGCCGGGCTGTGGCCACTCAGCAGGGGCTCCCAACCTGGGTGGAGGGAGACGAGTTCCTAGCGGCCCGCGAGCAGTCGTGGCAATGATTTGCCGGGCAGCCACTGCGCGTAGCATGCCAGCTCCGGTCGTGGGCACGCTGGCGGGGGGCCTGCCCGGCGTGCTCCGGTGCCCGGCCAATGCTCGGCCTCTGTCACTACGGCCCACCTACTAATATCTTGCCAAAAGTAATTGCAAGCAAACCACCAGTAGAATCAATGGCTTGCGGAGCCTTTTCGTGCAATCGCTTATGAAAACATCAGTAACACCGGAGTGTTATCTCCCACATAGTGTCGCTCGCGGAATCGCAGATTGATCCCGGTGCCGCAGCGGAGGGTTCGGTGCCCGGCCACGCCGTGACGGGAGAGGTGGCAGTTTCCATGTTGGGTGTCCGGGGGCAAATCAGCGAATTGGGGGATTTTTTCGGGCAGGCTGAGGTTGTGCCACCGGCACGGGAAACAACTGCCGCGACTCCGTTCAAGTAGGCCAGCCGCTGCCCCGGGGCCCGCGCACCGCGGTACCTGGAGCCGGTGCCTATTCTAGGGCTCCAGCCCCCCGGATCCTCGGCGTATCTCATGGCTTGAACCTCGGCTCCCAGGACTGCATCGAGGTACAATCAGGTCGCTCAATGGGCTAGACTAGGAAAAGAAGACCTGCAGGCATCCCTTTGGCAAGGCGCAGTATGTCCACGCACAGCTATCGTAAGAGGATGCAGGAACTCGCTCGCCAGAGAGATGGATCACCGATATACAACAGTTCCTTTGACTACAGTGCGGTTATCGTAGAAGCCATGTTCATGCCCAGGAGAGCGTAGCGATACTGTCCGGACGGTTGAATGCGCGAGTATACGGCGACCCGTCTGTGCTTCAGCAAGCGAGGCTATTTTTGGCAGATTCTCCAAGTAACGAAATCCGTATCAGTACGGTAGAAGGAATAGGCCCGGAGAGATTCGAGGAGGATTTCGTGCTTAGAGCTTGCGAGGCTTTGAGTCGTTTATATAGTTGATCAAAAACGGCGCAGGAATAACAGATGAGCAGCGCTTGAACTTCTACGAAAACACTCCTATCCAGCAAGTGGCTTACTTCGATAGGCTATTCGCTGGATACAAGCACGGAGAAAACACAGCAAAATGACAAAATCGCGATATCGAGTAACAGAAAGGAGACAATAATGACAAAGGGCTTAAAAGGTATAGCTCGTTTATACACAGAAGCTATGTTTGCAGCTTCAGAGCATTTGGATAAAGCTTCTGTCGCAGACGAGGATTACGAATCATGGAAGGATGAGTGTTTGCTTGTTTTAATTGACAGAGCTGATGGGCTATTTATAGATTTGCAGAGAGAATTCGATAGAGAATTTCTGAAAGATGATTGCACTATTACTTGGCGGCAAGTAGAAGATTTATTGACGGAGTATGAGAAAGAATTGAGAGGAGATGTAAAGTGACAAGAGAATATATTTCAGAAATGTATCTGAAATACGGCAAGGAAGCTAATCGTTGCTTCAAGATGGCATACAAATACAGAGCGGAAGGAGTGGACGTTCAAGCTGCTTTAAACTATTTACGTGCGCATAATCCGGAAGCATGGACAGGGACAGCTACCGTTTTGAGCCAGACAAGACTCAGAGCAATGCCTTCGCTGGGGTTGGAGATTCGGAAGGTGCCTCAAAAATTCTCTTGGCTTTCGGGAAGGTATGGGAACGGTGCTGTGAACTTCAAGTTCCGGCAGGAACAGCACGGACTCGCGACTTGCCGGAGGAAATGGTCTACGCAAAGGGGGTTTTAAATGTTTGAACTAACTGAACTCATGCAGCTTGCATCGCTCGTTTTCGTAGTGAATTTGGCATATTTGAGGTCGGACCGATTCCGCATCCAAAGTACCGTCAAGAAACTCGCTGATGACGCACTAGAGAGCCTCGGGGATGTCCCTGAAGAACTGAAGAAGTTAGAGGTTTACACGCAACTCACTTTTTTGGCGGGTCAAAATTCCGTCGAAAATGATCCATGTTCTGTACAGCTTCCGGGACTTTGGGGCAAACTCTACACCTCCATCATTTGGCGTGGCTGGGAGCGCCGGCATGCATTGTTTGCGACAATCATATCGTTAGTTTTTCTTGGATTCGGAACCCTCGGTTCTGTGGACGAATTCAACTGGATGAAAAACTGGGACCCATTGGTGACTTTGTTCGTATTTCGCCTGCCTATGATCAGTTCCCTTGTTTTTACCATAATCTTCGCTCTCGCAGATGATCACATCATTTCGAAAGCTACAGTGTTGATTAGCAAGTGCTCCAAGGAACTTGAGAAGACTCTCACTGCAGTGCGGGAAGCAGGCGCTTGTCGCTGCAAAAGGACCCCAGGAGCGACGCCCTCAGGTGGACGGCGAATCGGTTTGGGGATTGGCTGCTTCTCAAGATTTTGGCAAAATTAGTAACATCAGGGAAGGGCTAGGAGCCTGTTGATAAAGTCCCTGGGATACGATTTCCGTCGCGCAATCGCGTGCGCACCACCGGTTTGCGCCTGTTTCAGGGTCTTCAGGGGTCGTTTTATGGTCATTTCAGGGCCCTGCGAGGAGTTGCTGGACAGGCTTCACGGCCGCTGAAGACTTTTTCAACAGGCTCCTAGGTGTAGACCGGAGAGTAGTGTGAGTGGGGCTGCGCAGCTTGGCGGCATCGCTGCGCCTGGGGTCGTCTGACGCGGCGCTCGGCTGGAGCACGCGGGCGCGCCAGGCGTACCTGGCGGAGGTGCTGCTGCACGACCGCTTCCTGGGCTGCCCGGGGTGCGCGGGGAGCACTTGGCCTAGGAGCCTGTTGAAAAAGTCCTCAGCGACCGTGAAGCGGCACTGAAATGACCGTAAAACGACCCCTGAAGGCCCTGAACAGTCGCAAAACGGTGCTTCGGACGCGATTTCGCGAAGGGGATCGTCCCCCAGCGACTTTTTCAACGGGCTCCTAAGCGGCGCATGTGCGCGAGACCGAGCCGCCGCCGGCCGCGGAGCCCCTGGACTGGATGCTGCTATGCAGTTGGGGGCGGTGCATCCTCCGCTGCGGCTCCGGGATACATCTGCCATTCCGTCAGCGACACCTTGGGGGAGACAACACCCCGGTGTTCAATGTGCCGTAGTGACCCAGGCTCGGCCCAGCGGGCGGCGGTGAATTGGATATACTCTACAAAGTCGGCTCCGGAGGTCTACGCGGTAGCCCAACACGTTCTACGAAAGCATGAGGGGACACGGAATGAACAGAATCGCGCTGGCAGCTCTAGCGGCCGGACTCACTGCAAGCACCGCCGTTGCGGACAGCTACGAGGGGCATGTCTACAAGAAGGCGGCCTCGGTACATGACCTCATGGAGTACATGGTGAAGCCCGCCATGGACAAGATCAAGGCCTATCGCGAAGCCGGCGGACCGGCAGACAAAGACGAGTGGAAGAAGGCCCACGGCGCGGTTTCGATGGTGCTGGAGGCCTCGCAGTTGGTCCTCATGGACGGGCGCGTCAAGGACGACGCTTGGCGCGACGGAGCCGCCAAAGTTGTCAAGGAGGCCCGCCAGACAATGCTGAGCGCCTACCGTATGGACGCGGAAGGCTATGCTGCAGGTCTCAAGGCAATGGGGGCAGGCTGCAAGACCTGCCACGATGTCCACAAGAAGGACGAGTAAGCCCGCCACGAACTGGCGGGGTGCGTCGGTCAGGTGGGCGGAAGCGTTGGGCACAGGACGCCGTAGAGCGGCGTCCTGTGCGGTTTCTTATTCGTAGTACGCCGCGTTGCGCTCGGTGAAGTCCTCCCACTCCTCCGGTAGATCCTCTTCCGCAAAGATTGCCGAGACCGGGCAAACCGGCACGCACGCGCCACAGTCGATGCACTCCTCGGGATCGATGTACAGCATCTCCTCGGTGTCGAAGTCCTCTTCATCGGCCTTGGGGTGAATGCAGTCCACTGGGCACGCGTCGACGCAGGCGGTGTCCTTGGTGCCGATGCACGGCTCCGCAATGATGTAGGTCATGGTGTCGAATCTCTCCTCTTGTTGGCTCAAGCAGGCCGCTCGTGTGGCTTCCTTTCCTATCCCCAGAGCCGCCGCTAGCACCGCGCCTTCGCGACGCCTCCTAGAGCGACCATGATACCATACGGGGCGGTTCGGTTGGCCATGTCAGGGACGTATCGCAGCACCCTCCGTCAAGGTTCGATTGGGGTGCGGACGGGTTGGAGCGGATCGTCTGCCTAGGTCTAAGCCAGATCGGCTTGGCCTGCGGGGCCGAGTGGCACGGGAGTTGCTACTGCTGTGATCGCGACGTAAGAATCTACGCAAGGTTCCGCGTTCGGAATCGATTCTGGTGCATAGAACAGCAGTGCATCCTGGGTTCGGGTCAAAATAAGCGCGATGCGCTGGATGTCGCTGAGGATCCCCCGCGCAGCTGCCACCCGGGCGTGCGTGGCACCGCGCCCTCGCCGCTTGAGCTCCTTCGGTGTGGACTTCGCGTGCGTTCCGCCACTCCCCCTCGGAAAACTGGGCCGCGAGACTCTGCTCGGGGGGCGATGTGCTTGATGCCCAAGCTGGGATTCTCAACGGATCCACGGGATGCCCGACCGTGTGAGTCTCGAGCGGTGCCATCCTTGCCCCCGAGAACTTTTGGGAGGTTCCGAGCAATCCGAATTGCTCTGCCTTGCATCAGCCGCTCGCCAGTGCGCCGAACGGGTTCCCGCTAGGTTCGCGACCCAATTCGGCGGGGACATGGTGGGTCCCTCGATCGTCGTCGGCGTGCGCGGCACCTTCGCCGGCGGCATCATTTGGGCGGCAACCCTGAGCCGAGCGCTGCGGGTCGCAATCGGAGGGGCCGAAGGAGTTTCGGAACGCGAAGCCGCCAGACCACCAGCCGTCAGCGACACTCCCACGCGAAGCGGGTCTGGAGATGCGGCTCACTCCCGCCGCCATCCGCTAAGACACAGGGGCAGCTCAGCCATCACGAGACGCCCGCTTACGCGCAGAGCCTCGACAGCAGCGCGGACACCCTAGCCGCGATTCGTGTTCGCGCCAAAGTACCGGCCCATCGCGCCTTGCGCACGAGCACGCCCGCGGACGGATGCTCGATTTCAGCCGGATGGCCTCAGTCAAGACAGCACACTGGGCCCGGCGCTGCCCACGCGCTGCTTGACAAGTCCATCGACTACAACCGGTTACGTTCGTGCTCTGGATCTAGGCCGCGATGTTCCTGCCTAGGGCAATCCGCGACCTCATGAGGATCCCCAGCGCCAGCAGGATGCTCGTTCCTGCGCTCGAGAGGCCGCCAGAGGTGCCCGCAGGGTTCGGAACTCCCCCTCGGAACGGCCCTGCGCGGCGGGTGCCGAACCGTCGACGGCATGCACGGCTCTTGCTCTGATGGTAGTCAACCACTTCCACATCCTAGGCGTCGCCGTCGCGGAAGCGGAAGACCAAGCGCCACCTGCCGGACAGGTCGAGGGCGAAGAAATCCTTGCGGTCGACCGAGAGGGCGTGCAGGCGAACGCCGGGCACCAAGTCGGGGCTGTTTCTCTTGGAGGACAGGACATCTTCAACAACTACCCATGGCGAATCGGGTGTGTTCCGGGATGCGGGTAACCTGTATCCGCAGGTCTTGCCGTTCGGATTCAACGGTCGATACTACTATATGCGGCTCACCGGAAAGGATTGTCCGCACGAGGAGTATGGTCGACAACGCGGACGGCAGCTGCCGAACGCGGTGCTCTGGGGCGATCCCAGAGCGGCTGGCATCGCGGCAGCCTGCAGAATTTCCGCCAGCTGAGCCACTCCTTCGGCGGTCTTCGAGATGGCCATGGTTCAGCTTGTAAATATCACAGTTCTCGACTCGAAAAGGATAAGAAGTGTTGTTGATAATGGGACACAAGATAAAGGCAAATATTCGCGGTTAGAGAGATTATATTTCGTCTTGATATTACCATAAAATAGGATGTTTTTCTGGTGAACACTGCGAGAAGAACCGGTTCGAGCGTAGTGCCGTAACGGTATGCGGAGGTGATATGCTGGCTAGACAGGGAGTGTCGCGCACTAAAAGTGCCGGCAGTGGTGCCTAGGTGCCGGACGGGAGGCTACCGGGACTGGGCCCGGATTCAGCCGCAACGGAGTTGATGAGGGAGAAAGAGGGTCATGAGAAGATTGAGAGCCACGCTGTCAGCAAAAGCAAGCTGGGCCGCAATTTTGGGTAGCAGATTCCTAGCGCGGTGCGCACTGCTGCTGGTCGCCGGGGTGCTGGCCGTCGGCTCGGCGGCTGCACAATGCCTGAGGGTCCGGGTCGTCGATCCCACGGATGCGCCCGTGCCGGGCGCAATGGTGTCCCTCGGGGCGGAGGAATCGACCACGGATGCCGCCGGCATCGCCGAGTTTTGCAACCTCGGCACCGGGCCGCATTCCGTCATTGCGGTGGCGGAGGAGTTCGAACCGGTGGGCGAGACCGTGCAGGAGTCCCAAGGGCTCATCACCATTCGGTTGCGAGTGGCCGCTCTGGCCCAGGAAATCGTTGTCCTGGGCAGCCGCGCTCAGCCGCGCTCGGTCACCGAGACCGTTGTCCCCGTAGACGTAGTGCTGTCCAACGATTTCGTGGAGCAGGGGGGCACGGACTTGAGCGATCAGCTGCGGAACATCGTGCCTTCCTTCAACGTGAATGTCCAACCCATCAGCGACGCCGCCACGATCGTGAGGCCGGCCAATCTCCGGAATCTCGCTCCCGACCAAACTCTGATCCTGGTGAACGGGAAGCGCCGCCACCGCTCGGCGGTCATCACTTGGCTCGGCAACGGAGTGGCCGATGGCGCCCAAGGCCCCGACCTTGCGGTCATTCCGGCCATCGCGCTCCAGCAGGTTGAGGTTCTGCGGGACGGTGCCTCGGCGCAATACGGCTCGGACGCCATCGCCGGAGTCATGAACTTCCGCCTCAAGGACGCTTCCTCGGGGGGGAGCATGGAGTTCCGCACCGGGCGCTTCGCGGCGGGCGATGGGCGCTCCTACATGTTTGCCGGGAATGTCGGTCTGCCGCTGGGCGAGGGCGGGTTCGCCAACTTGAGCATCGAGTACGGGAACTCCGGGCCGACGAGTCGCAGCGTGCAGCGCAGCGACGCCGCGGCGCTGATCGCCGCCGGCAACACACATGTCCGGCAGCCGGCCCAGATCTGGGGCTCGCCGGAGATCGAGGGCGACGTCAAGTTCTGGGGCAACTTCGGCAAGCTGGTCGGAGAGACGACGCAGCTGTACGGCCATACGAACTACGCCCAGAAGAAGGTCACCGGCGGATTCTACTTCCGCAATCCGAACACCCGCGGTTCGGTGTTCAGTACTGACGGCGGCCAGACTCTCCTGATCGGCGACCGTCTGGACGCCCAGGATGGGATCCTGGACGGCTCCGCCAATTGCCCAGTTGTTCCGATCGTGAACCACGTGCCAGATCCTGTGGCGCTGGATCGGGTTTTCGCTGACGACAACTGCTTCTCGTTCCAAGAGCGGTTCCCCGGCGGTTTCACGCCGAACTTCGGCGGCAATTTGACCGATTCGTCCGTTGTCGGCGGCATCCGCGGGCAGTTCGGCCGCGGCGTGAACTGGGACGCGAGCGTCATCAGCGGTGCCAGCGAGGTGGACTTCTTCATCTTCGACACGGTGAACGCCTCTCTGGGCCCGGACACGCCGACCGAGTTCGACCCTGGCCTGTACGCGCAGCGGGAACTGGGCGTCAACTTCGACCTGACCTACGCGGCCCACGATATGGTCCACCTCGCCGGCGGTGCCGAGTGGCGCCGCGAGACCTTTCGGATCGGCCTGGGCCAGCCCGAGTCGTGGCAGTTCGGCCCTTACGCCGCGCAGGGCTTCAGCGCGGCGTCCAACGGCTTCCCGGGCTTCAGCCCCTTAGCGGCCGGTGAGTGGCACCGCGGCAACTACGCAGTCTACGGCGATGTCGAGCTGCAGGGTCCTGCCAACAAGTGGCTGCTGGGCGGTGCCCTGCGCGGCGAGCAGTTCGAAGACTTCGGCGGCACCTTGAACTACAAGGTCGCCGGCCGCTACGAGCTGGTGCGGGGTTTTGCGGTCCGGTCCAGCGTGAGCACTGGCTTCCGCGCCCCTACGCCCGGTCAGCAGAACGCCTTCAACGTGTCGACCCAGTTCGATCTGGAGTTAATGGACTTGGTGAATCAAGGCACGATTCCGTCCAACTCCAAGGTTGCCGCCCTGCGCGGAGGCGAGCCTCTCGAGGCCGAGAAGTCGCGCAACTTCTCCGCCGGCACGGTAGTGGGCAGCGGGGAGTTCGTCCTGACCGCGGACTACTTCGATATCGCCGTCCGGGACCGGTTGTCCCTCACGCAGAACTTCAGCCTGATGCCTGCGGAGATCGACGCGCTGATCGCAGAAGGTGTGACCAGCGCCGGCAACCTCGCGACGTTCCGCTTCTTCGCGAACGACTTCGACACGTCGAGCCGCGGCTTCGACCTTGTCGCGACATACGTCCCGGAGGCCCTCGGCGGCGACACGGAACTGAGCTTCCTGTTCAACCGCACCATCACCGAAGTGACGCAGTTCAACCCCGACACCTTGAGCGCGAACCGGATCCGCGAGTTGCAGACAGCGCTGCCGCAGCATCGCTGGAACGCCTCGCTGCGGCAGGCCGTCGGACGCCTGAAGCTGCTGGCCCGCGTCAGCTATTTCGGCGGGTGGTTCGATTCCGAGGATGGAGAGGACTATCCCGGGGAATACCTTCTGGACTTGGAGGCCACTTACCCGATCACGGAGACCTTCTCGTTCACGCTGGGGGCGCAGAATGCGCTCAACAACTACCCGGCCCTCAATCCCGGAGCAGCGGCCGGGGTCGGGAACCGCTACAGCCAGTTCACTCCGTTCGGCTTCAACGGAGCCTACTACTACATGCGCTTGAACTACTCCTGGAAGTCGGGCGGCCTGTAGGCTGCCGCCTGGAAGCGCGACGGGCGTCCGAGGTCGCGTCTGGCGGGCCGGATGCCCCTCTTTGCTGGGCTTCGCGTCGGTCGCAGCATGCGGCTGACTGGGGGGCGGGTGCAAGGCAATGCGCAGGGGCTGCACCGCGGGGGCCTGCGGGTATCATAAAGCATGCCCTGGAAGTACCGAGGTGGCACCTTGTTCTTGGCGGTCGCGTTTGCCGTGCCTCTCTCCGGACAGATCTTGGGCGGGAGGCGCGAGCCTCCCGCGGCAGGGTCCGCGACGGACCGCACCACGCATCTGCCGGACGGCAGGTCCCGGGACCTGGTGATGCTCAAGAACGATGTCGAGAAATCGGGTGCCGATATGGCGAAGGTGATTGAACTGGCCACCGAGTTGCAGCAAGAGATCGAGCGGAACCAATTTCATACCGTGGACCTCCGCAGTGTGCGCAAGGCGGAAGAGATCATTAAGCTGGTTAGACGGGTGAAGTCTAGGCTGAGCCGAGCGCGATAGCCTGCCCCGCCTAGGAGCCCGTTGAAAAAGTCTTGGGCTCCGTGGAACTTGCCGGCGCGGTGCTCAAACGGGCCCGCAACGGCAGCAGAATGGACCCCAAGGATTGCGCAACCGGCCAGTATCGGTGATTTGAGTGCGCTGCTGCACCACCCGATGCCAGTTGAGTACGCCGTCCGGACTTTTTCAACGGGCGCCTAGGGGTTTCGGGGCGGGGGCCGACACGGCGGGACGGGGCGCTCGACCAACGACCGGCTGTAAAGTACTCTCCACAGTTTGGCCGCGATGCAGTATAGTGCTCGCCCCGGGCCCCTGAGGGAAGCCGACCAAGCCGCCAAGACCGACCGGTCCGCGCTGATGCGAGACGCTCTACGCGTCTATCTCCGCAGGCTACGGTGCCGCGAGCGGGGACGCAGAGAGGACGAAGCCAGCTCAAGGGCGCGATCCTGTACGCTGGGCGATATGGGGCCTCCGGAGTGGGTTGCCCGCGGGCTGGTGTTTGCCGCAAGTCTTCTCACCGGAATCGCGCTCGCGGGTTGTCCCGCAGTGCCGGAGTTTCGCAGCGAACCGGGGATCGCAGCCAATTCGAACGCGATGGTCCCGCAGGCGGCGGTTGTGACATTCGAGAGAACGGCCCCAGCGACGACGCTGATCGCCATGGCCGACGACGAACATGCGTGGCGGCTGGAGTACGGCTCGGACCGGGACCCTGCCGGGGGGCCGGCTGTGGTTGGGGATGAGACACGAGATCCGGGTGGGCCTGCGCGATGACGCCGGGAGCGAAATCTAGACAGCAGACTCGCTGGAGTTCACGACCGAAGCCCTTCCCGAAGTGGGAGTCGAGTTCCCTCCCATCCAGGTGACGGTGAGTCGGACGTCCGGGATGGAGCCGGGCCTCACTTTGTTCAACCCGCGCCGCCGCCGGATAGGGCGCGGCCACGAGGTCGCGAATACTTCATCTCGCGTTCCGCGAATGCCGAAGGCACGAAAGCGGCGAGTTCTACAACCTCCGACCGCTTGGTCGCCTCCGAACTTGGCGAATTACCCAAAAGTGGGAGTCGACGCCTCTTGGCGGCCTGATCGAACTCAATCCCAAGTCGACAGGGCTGAGCGGCAGTGCGATAATCCGCGGCACTCAAAATGAATGCACTCGATCCGCGCTGCGCCTGTCGGCCCGTGTCGTCCACGGCGCAGGAGAAGGCAGGTCAAGCGTAGCTTGGCCTACACCGGCAGCGGGCAGCGTTCCGGTGTGATAGGGTCCGAAGGGCGTCCTGATCCTGCTTCCTTGACGCTCAAGCAGGCGGAACATGAAAGCCGTTGTGCAGCTGGGGCTTAGCCCGAGCGGCGCGTGAGGGCAGCGCCCGCCGCGCATGTGCGGAAACGGTTCCCGAACCGCCGTGCGGCATCCGCTTGGTAGTGTAGGAAGCACGAAACGGCGAGGCAATTGCGGAACGACTCGCGCACCGCCAGAATCATCTATGCGTCCCGCGCTGCCGGCGACGGATCGTCGGTCCCTTCACGCATTGCGCAACAAACCGCGCACGGCTAGCGGTGCGGCCATGCGATCATCGTCGCGCTTCAACGATCAACAGTCGTCCGCGTCCGAGCCGTCGCAGGTGAGCTTGTGCCTTGCACAAGGCCGTTCCATGGTGACCGGAACAAGATGGGAACAGGGAGTCATGCTTCGATGAACGATGCCGCGTCCTCCGAACGTGCGGTCTGTCGGCTCTGCCAACCCGTGTCCTCGTCGGCGCGGTCGGCGCGATGACGCCGGGCGAGTTCATTGGCAAGTGGCGAGCGTCGGAGTTGAAAGAGCGCTCGGCGTCGCAGGAACACTTCATCGACCTGTGCCGTCTTCTGGGCGAGCCGACACCGGCGGAAGCCGACCCGGCGGGCGAGTGGTACTGCTTTGAGCGCGGCACGCGGAAGGACGGCGGCGGCGACGGCTGGGCCGATGTGTGGAAGCGCGGCTGCTTCGCGTGGGAGTACAAGGGGCGACGTGCCGACCTCGACGCGGCGTTCAATCAGCTGCGGCAGTACGCGCTCGCTTTGGAGAACCCGCCGCTGCTGATTGTCTCCGACATGGCGCGGTTCCGGATCCGCACCAACTGGACGAACAGCGTGAGCGTGACGCACGAGTTCGCGCTCGACGATCTCGCCGACGGCGCGACCCGCGACAAGCTCAAGTGGGCGATGTCGGACCCGGAGCGGCTTCGTCCGGGCGAGACGCGGCAGATGGTGACGGAGCGTGCGGCGGCGACCTTCGCTGAGCTTGCGCAAGGCTTGCGCGACCGGGGCCACGAGCCGCAGACGGTGGCGCACTTCGTCAACCGCCTCGTGTTCTGCATGTTCGCCGAGGATGTGGGCCTGCTGCCCGGCAGCATGTTCACCCGGATGCTGGAACGCACGCGGGTTGATCCCGACAAGTTTGCGGGTTACGCCTCGCGGCTGTTCGGTGCGATGGCGACGGGTGGCGATGTCGGATTCGAAGCGGTGGCATGGTTCAACGGCGGGCTGTTCGACGACGACACGGCGTTGCCGCTCGACCGGGAAGGGATCGAGACGGCGCTCAGGGCGGCGGCGCTCGACTGGTCGGAAATCGATCCGTCGATCTTCGGCACGCTGTTCGAGCGCGGCCTCGACCCGGACAAGCGCTCGCAGCTCGGGGCGCACTACACCGACCGCGCCAAGATCATGCGCATCGTCGATCCGGTGATCGTCCGTCCCCTGCTCGCGGAATGGGAGACGGCGAAGGCCGGGGTCGCGGCGATGATCGAACGTGCGGACGCGGCGGGCTCGCCAGCGGCGCAGACACGGCTACAGAGGCAGGCTGACCGGGCGCTGCGCACCTTCCTCGAACGGCTGCGGAGGTTCACCGTGCTCGATCCGGCCTGCGGGTCGGGGAACTTCCTCTATCTGGCGCTGCACGCGCTCAAGGACATCGAGCACCGAGTTCAGCTTGAAGCGGAGACGCTCGGCCTCGCCCGCTGGTTCCCGGCGGTCGGTCCGGCGAACGTGAAGGGTATCGAGATCAACGCCTACGCGGCAGAGCTCGCCCGCGTGTCCGTGTGGATCGGCGAAATCCAGTGGATGCGGCGCAACGGCTTCAGCAACTCGAGCAATCCGATCCTCGATCCGCTCGACACCATCGAATGCCGGGATGCGATTCTTGCCCCCGACGGTGGGGACCCCGGCTGGCCAGAAGTCGATGCAGTGATCGGCAATCCGCCGTTCCTCGGCGGCAAGCTGCTGATCGGCAGGCTGGGCGAGGATTACGTCTCGCGGATGTTTGCGGCGGGACGGGGCCGCGTGCCGCCCGAAGCCGACCTGGTCTGCTACTGGTTCGTGAAGGCGGGCGAGCAAGTCGCGACGGGCAAGGCGACGCGCGTCGGTCTCGTCGCCACCAACTCGATACGCGGAGGCGCGAACCGCAGGGCCTTGCAGGCCGCGACCGAAGGACGTCCGATTTTCGATGCTTGGTCCGATGAGCCGTGGGTGATCGACGGCGCGGCGGTGCGGGTGTCGCTGGTTTGCTTTTCTGGCGCGGGCGACAAGTACAGGCCGGAGACGCGCATGGATGGCGAGCCCGCCGACGAAATCCATTCCGACCTCACGGCCAGGCGCGGCGGGACCGGGATCGACCTGACCGGGGCAAGGCGCATCCCTGCGAACATCGGGGTTGCCTTCATGGGCGACACCAAGGGCGGGCCGTTCGATGTTCCCGGCAATCTTGCTCGGGAGTGGCTCCGCCTTCCGGCCAATCCGAACGGCCGGCCCAACGCCGATGTTCTGAAACCCTGGGTCAATGGCATGGACCTGACTCGCCGCCCGGCGGGCAAGTGGATCGTGGACTTCGGATGGGAGATGTCGGAAGCGGATGCCGCGCTCTACGAAGCGCCATTCGCGCACGTCAGGGAACATGTCCGGCCGATGCGGCAGCGGAACCGCCGGGAAGCATATCGCGTCAATTGGTGGCGGCATGTCGAACCGAGACAGGGCATGTGGCGGGCGCTCGACGGCATGGCGCGCTGCATCGCGACGCCGACCGTGGCCAAGCACCGGCTATTCGTATGGCTGGACGCCCGCATCTGTCCCGACCATCAACTGATCGTGATCACCCGTGACGACGACACGACCTTCGGCATTCTGCACAGCCGGTTTCACGAGATCTGGTCGCTCCGGCTGGGTACCAGCCTCGAAGACCGCCCGCGCTATACGCCGACCACCACCTTCGAGACCTTCCCCTTCCCGGACGGCCTCTCGCCCGACGTTCCCGCTGCCGACTATGCCGAAGACCCGTGCGCCATGGCTATCGCCCAAGCGGCGCGGCGGCTGGTCGAGCTTCGCGACCGCTGGCTCAACCCGCCCGAATGGGTGGAGTGGGTGGATGAGCCGGTGCCGGGCTATCCGAAGCACCTGGTCGCCAGCGAACAGGCTGAGGCGAAGGAACTCAAAAAGCGCGTGCTGACGAACCTGTACAATGCCCGTCCGCAGTGGCTCGCCGACGCTCATGCCAGCCTTGATGCCGCCGTCGCAGCGGCCTACGGGTGGGATGAGGGGATTTCCGAGGACGGAGCGATGCGGAACCTGTTGGCACTGAACATGGAGGGCGCGACATAGGGTAATCGAACCGTGAAGAGGGCATGAACTGCCTTCCTGAAGGCGTCGCGGCCTACGCTCGCACCGCCATATTATCAACGCGGTCGATACCCGAGAATCTCCGCAAGTCCCATCCAACCATGCCCGGAACTTGGAGAAAGAACGTTATCCTGGAGGGAAGGCTGCGCTGTCGCATCCTAGAGCCGGAAATCCGTGATCTCGAACTGTCACCGGACCGCCCCGGGTTGGTGGAGCCGCAGGTACCGCACGAGGTCGAGGCCCTAGTCGATGTCCGCTTCTTGGTGGAGTTCTATCGCTGACGGCGGATCGGACTTCCGCGGTTCATGCCTGCTACAGTTGTTGCGCATGGAACGGATCTGAGTAGCACAGACAATGGAACCTCTGGCCGTCCTCCTCGTTATTTTGGCGGGTGCCTTCTTTCTGTGGGGACTCTTCAGGAAGCGCCCGAGCGGACGACGCCGTGCGGGCAGGCTCACCGGGAAAGCCTATGTTACCGACGGCGACGGGATACGCCGTATCCGGGCAGGAGGTAAGGTTCGCCGGTCTCGACGCACCGGAATGGAATCAACCGGCGAAACACGGCGCCAGCTACCGGTTCGCACACGGAAAGCACGTGAAGAGCGCTTTGATCCGGGAGATCGGTGGCAAGTACGTTCGCGGTACAGTCGAGGATTACGACAAGTTCGGTCGTGCGGTCGGAATCGTGACTTGCAACGGTCGTGACATCGGCGAGTGGCTCGTCGGGGAAGGACACGCCATCGCTGCGTACAGCGATCGGTACAAACGCGTAGAGCGGGAAGCGCGACGTGCCGGACGGGGCTTGTGGAGCCACAAAGTCAACATCGATCCCAGGAATTGGCGGCATTGGAATCGGACCCGGCGTTAGTTCCCATGCTGTGTATCGGGTGCCGTCGTGGCGAACCGCAGAGAACCCCTTTTCGCTCTCCCATTGCGCGATGTAAGAAATTCATGCTGAGTTTGTCGGGTATCGAAAAGACGACGTGACTACTCACCGCGAGTCATGAGATGCACATAATCGTTCGTTTATGATGTCCAGAGGTAGACTAAACATGCCTGACCTTCGTTTCAATGGACTCCACTATGGCATTGCGAACGGAAAGTTGTTGCACGTCTCCGAAGTGCCACGCGGTCGGTCCTGTGGTTGCATGTGTCCATCGTGTGGCGCGAATTTAGTCGCGAAGCAAGGGCGAATTCGAGAA
This sequence comes from Bryobacterales bacterium, assembly GCA_965213745.1. Lineage (GTDB taxonomy): Bacteria > Acidobacteriota > Terriglobia > Bryobacterales > UBA6623 > VXMF01. Next base: position 75,155 of record CBDBZZ010000012.1, read on the forward strand.
CATCACTTCGCCCATTCAACGGGTGAACCTTGTCGACATGCTGGAGAAACGGCGCTACACTTGGCGGCAAAGGACACTCTGGAAAAGAAAAGGGAACTCGTGCTTCCTGCTGTTGAACTCCGTTTCGACGGTGGTCGCGTTTTGCCAATAGCGTCAGAGAGTCGCTATCAGATTGAGTCAGTTTCCGTAGAGCAGAGGGTTGCAGGTATTGTTCCTGACATTGTTGCGCGAATCGGAGGTCGCCGGTTGTATGTTGAAATTAGAGTCACGCATGGAGTCGACGACCGCAAACTTGGCAAAATCAAGAGAATGGGAATTTCTGCGGTTGAAATCGATCTGTCGAGCGCACCGCGAGACTATCCGCCGGAAGAATTAGAAAAACTGGTAGTTGAAGGCGGCGCTCACAAGAAATGGCTGTACAACGCCGTTGCGGATCGGCGGCGCAAGCAGATAATTCGCGAGGCTACCGTGCGCCCCTTCGTATGGCGATGCAATGGATTGGCAGCGCATGTAGATGGGTGTCCACGACCAGCTCGGGTTTGGAGAGGAAAACCATACGCGAATGTTGCAGATGACTGTACCGGGTGCGAACATGCGCTCGAAATTTCAGGCGAAAGGGTGATCTGTGACGGGTAATGTGCCTGTATCCGGTAGATGCGCTAGGAACCTGTGAAGGTCGACAACTGTACAGCAGTGGTGTGGTCGCGTCATCGGTGAGATTTATTGCAATTGATTTCAAGTCCAGCGGCCGTACGGGTGGCGAGCACGGGGTCGGGAGGGCGGCAATACGATGTGGAGGTTCATCGCTTGGGCGATCAGGCTCCCGATCTTCTCCGCCGCCTCGACCAGGGGCCGTCGGCAAGATGGGCATCGCCCGCCGTGGTTGCATGGTGGCGGTGACCGAGCAGCTTGCCCACAAGCTGCAGGTTTTCGTTCGACATGACGGCGTGGCTCGCCGCCGAATGGCGAAGGTCGTGCGGCCGGACCTTGCCGAGCTTCGCGTCGTCGCAGACCGTGCGCCAGCACGCGATGAGGCAGTGTGCGTGTCTGCTTCCGGCGGGCCTCGGGAACAGAGAATCATCCGGGCTGCGAGTTCCGGGCGGCGCGTCGATAACGGCCCTGGCGGCCTCGCCGAGGGGCACACTGCGCGGCCCGGTCCTAGAGTCGAGCAGAGTAATCGCGCTGTCGCCGATGTCGCGCCAGCGAAGATCGAGCACTTCGCCCCGGCGGCAGCCGGTGAGCGCCAGCAGCCGGATCGCGGCGACCGCTTCGGGCCATTCGGCCTCGCGGGCGGCGAGTGCGCATCCGAGCTAGGAAAGCTCGTCCGCGTCGAGGAACCGGGCGATGTCGCTCCTCGGGTTCTTCCTGGTGCCGAGACAGGGCTTGATGTACGGTTCACGGAAACCGAATTCCTCGGCCCGGAACATCATCGACCGCAGGATTTCGAAGATGCGGTTGGCCGCGCCGGGCTTGTCCCTGACCATCGCGTCGAACCACGCGACCACATCCTCGGGACCGACACGATCCACCGGCATCGTGCTGAACGTGGGCTCTGAGATAGATATGCACGGTCTCGTGCCCCGACAGCTTCCAGTAGGGATCGCAGCGGCGCAGATACTCCTCGGCCAGGTCCCGTACGTCCGGGGCCTTCTTCTCCCTAGGGATGTCGGCACCGCCGGGCATGCGCTAGTTGCATCTCGCCGTATCGAGCGATCACGATGCGGGGGGGGCTTCCCTTCAATGCGGGTTTGCACGGTCCACGCCTTCGCGCCGGACGGGTGGATGCGCAACCCGAATCCGGGCAGCGCCCGGTCGAACAGGAACAGGCTACGCTCGCCCCGCTTGGTCTCGCGGGCAAGCCGTGCGGTGTGGTCAACCGTCGGCACGATCGAACACTCCCTCGCGGACGGCCCCTCTCCCGGCCAGGGCCGCGCCGATTCGCCCCGACGCCCGGTTGGCGGCTTCGGCAATCGAGCGGTCGGACAGGTGGACATAGCGTTCGGTCGTCTCGACCAGCGCGTGACCGAGTAGCTTGGCGATGGCCACCATGCCGACGCCGTGTGGGACACTGCTGATCTTCGAAAACGGCAATTTCCAAGCGCGTCCCTTTCGCAAACCCAAGTCGATTGAGCAGACTTTCACACGGCCGGTGGAGTACGCCATTGACGAGCCGGCCATGACCGCCCGGCAGCTGCGGAAATCGGAGACCATGGGCCCGGGCCGGGGCGTCAGCATCGCGATGGGGGATGTGGACTGGCTGCCGAGGACGGAGAACGTGCTCGTAGCGTGACGGTGCCCTCCTCGATCCCGATTCGTTCGGTAAAGGAGGGTGGCCGTCCAACTCCAGGCTGCAATCCAATCAATGGACGCGCTTGCGCTAGCACCGGAGGACGGACCCTGGCGACGGTCGTCTTCGAAGCGGTCCTAACACTGGCCGCCCCGACATCGGCTGGACGCTGGTTGGAGCAGAGCGCATAGACGGGGTCGGCCCTAGGCTCGGTCCGTAACGGCCCCTCGCGATCCTAGACCGTTCCAACAGTCGGCGCAAGGGTCGACGGTTTCCCTGCGGAACAGTTCCCGTGGGCCGTCGGGGGCAGTCTCCGCCCAGGCGTGAGATTCTCCTAGCCCCGCCCCACACCTCCCGAGTGCTCGCTGCCTCCGCCTAGGCGACGATCTTCTCCACGACCTCGCCCGCCACATCGGTCAGCCGGAAGTCGCGCCCTTGGAAGCGGTATGTGAGCTTCGTGTGGTCGAAGCCCAGCAGATGCAGGATCGTAGCGTGCAGGTCATGCACATGCACCTTGTCCTCGACGACATTGAAGCCTAGCTCGTCGCTTTTGCCGAGCGAGACGCCCGGCTTGATCCCGCCTCCCGCGAGCCACATCGTGAAGGCGTTCGGGTGGTGGTCGCGGCCGTCGTCCGTGCCGCCCTGTACCATCGGCGTGCGGCCGAACTCGCCGCCCCACAGCACCAGAGTGTCATCGAGCAGGCCGCGCTGTTTCAGGTCCTTGACCAGCGCCGCGCTCGGACGGTCCGTGTCGCCGCAGTTCTTCTTGAGGCCGCTGATCAGGTTGCCGTGCTGGTCCCACGATTCGTGGAACAGCTCGACAAAGCGGACGCCGCGCTCCACTAGGCGGCGCGCCAAAATGCAGTTGTTGGCGAACGAGGGCTTGCCCGGCTCCGCCCCGTACAGCTCCAGGATGTGGGGCGGCTCCTGCGAGATGTCCATCAGCTCGGGCGTGCTTTGCTGCATGCGGTAGGCCATCTCGAAGGAGTTGATGCGGGTCTCGATCTCCGGGTCGCCCACCTCCTCGAAATGCATGGCGTTGAGCCGCCGGATCGAGTCCAGCGAATCCCGCTGCAGCTGACGGTCCACCCCGGGCGGGTTCGACAGATACAGCACCGGGTCGCCGCTGGTGCGGAACTGAACGCCCTGGTACATCGACGGCAGAAAACCGCTGCCCCAGTTGGAATTCCCGCCGCTCGGCCCTTTCTGGCCGGAGCTGAAGACCACGAAGCCTGGCAGATCGCGGGATTCGCTCCCGAGGCCGTATAGCGTCCAGGCCCCCATGGACGGGCGTCCGAATTGCGGCGAGCCGGTGCTCATCATCACCTGCGCGGGGGCATGGTTGAAGGCGTCCGTGACGAGCGACTTGACGATGGCGATGTCGTCCGAGATCGAAGCGGTGTGCGGAATCAATTCGGACAGCTCGGCACCGCTCTCGCCGTGGCGGGCGAACTGGAACTTGGGGCCCAGCAGCGTGGAGTTGGGGTCGATGAACGCTGCCCGGTAGCCCTCCAGGAGCTCTTTCGGCGGCAGCGTGCCTTCGTGCTTGGCCAGCGCAGGCTTGCGGTCGAACAGCTCCAGATGGCTGGGGCCGCCGCCCATGAAGAGGAAGATCGCGTTCTTGGCGCGCGGCCGGTGGTGGGGCGTCTTCGGCGCTAACGGGTCCGAGGCGTGCAGCAGCTGGCGCAGGGCTACGGAGCCTAGGGCGACGCCGCACTGCTGGAGGAACCAGCGGCGGGCTAGGGGATTGGCTGCCGGAAGCTTCGGATGCATGCGCTATTCCCTCGTGATGGTTTCGTCCAGGTTGAGCAGGACCCGGGACACTGCCGTCCAGGCCGCCAGCTCGGTCGCGGAATCCGCTGCTCCTGCGTCGCCGGGCGCCTTGGCGCCGAAGGCCAGCGGCTCGGGGGCCAACTCTCCGGACTGCAGGCGGTTCCGCTGACCGGCGAGCAGTTGCAAAAGCTCGGTGCGTTCGGCCTTCCGCGGTGCCCGCGCCAGGACGCGCCGGAACGCGTAGTCCATCCGCTGCGCATCGTTTCCGCCGCCCTCCCTAAGCGTGCGACGGCCCAGCTCGCGGGCTGCTTCCAGGAAGACCGTCTCGTTCAGCGTGACGAGGGCCTGCAGGGGCGTGTTGGACAGGTCCCGCTTCACGCAGGCGAAGTTCCCCGTGGGCGTATCGAACGTGTCGAGTACGGGGTAGGGCACGGAGCGGTAGCGGAATGCGTAGAGCGAGCGACGGTAGCGGTCCGCGCCGTCGACGGTGTACCAGCGTTTGGGGCCGTAGCTAACCGGTGGGAGGAATAGGAACTCCGGGGCTGGCGGATAGACGGGCGGGCCGCCGATGCTCGTCGCGAGCAGGCCGCTGGCCGCGAGGGCAATGTCGCGGACTAGTTCGCCATCCACGCGGAAGCGCGCTCCGCGGGCCAGGAGGCGGTTGTTCGGATCGCGCTCCAGCAGTTCAGGGCTGACCCGCGAGGTCTGTTGGTAGGTCTCCGAGGAGGCGATCAGGCGATGGATGTGCTTGAGGCTCCAGCCGCTCTCCATCAGCTCCACCGCTAGCCAGTCCAGCAACTCGGGATGGGATGGGTCAGCCGCCTGGCGTCCCAGGTCCTCCGGCGTCTCCACGATGCCTCTTCCGAAATGGCCCTGCCAAAGGCGGTTGACGATCGCCCGCGCCGTCGTGGGTGCGTTCCGGTCCACCAGCCACTGCGCGAACGCGAGGCGCCGCGGCGCTTCCCCGGTCTCGGGCATCTTGTGCAGGAAGCCGGGCACTCCGGGCTGGACCTTCTCCGTCGGGCGCAGGAAGTCCCCGCGCTGGAGCATGTGCGTTGCGCGGCGCGTGGGGAGCTCGTCCAGGACGAGTTGGGTGGACCCCTCGGGATGGCTCGCCCACAGCTCCTCTATGCGCCGGTTGGCGTCGGCCCACTCCTCCACCGTTGTGCGCCAGTAGCTGAAGACTGCACGCACCTGCGCCGGGCTGCGGTCGGCAGCGGGCACGTTGTCGACGATGTCCCGCACCTGGGCCGGGAGCGGGTCCGCGACCGCCCCTTCTGCGTCGGAAAACGAGAGGCGGTAGCGGCCTAGATTGAGGGACTGGTTGTCGTCCGAGTTCCAGCCTCCGTGCTTCATGGACAAATTGAACTTCAGGAGCAGGGGCTCGTCGGCGACGAGCGGCGCGGCGAGTTGGAAGACGGCCTTGCGGGGCGCGTTGCGCCGTCCGGGACCCCCGTCTATGTCCCAGGCGCTCATTTCGAAGCCGTCGATGGCGAACCCGATGTCGCCCACGACCCGGCGCCGGTTTTCCTTATCTGGAAACAGGAACAGATCGAGCCAGCGGACGGGGGGATTGAGATCGGCCGTGGCGCTCTGGATGGCGGCCTTCTTCCAGGCCTGGGGGTTGCTGGCCGGTGCGTACTCGACTTCGAATTCTGTCAGCGCGGCCGTGCCGAGGAAGGAGCGGCCCGGGCCGCCGAGCGGGAGGCTCGGATCGTTGAGCAGCTCTAGGCGGACCGCCCGGATCGTCCCGGAGTCCAGGCGGCCTTCCGGGCTGACGACGCTGCGCGTCGGCTTGTAGCCCTCGGCCAGGATGGACTTGTCGGGCAGCACCCGGTACTTCTCGCCGCTGCCCAGCTCGATGTGCGTGTCCAGGACCGTCCACTCGGTCGGGTCCGCGGCTTCCCGCTCCCAGGCGGCCATCCGGCTGCGCCAGTCCGGGGTTTGTCGCTGCAGCTCCTCTTCGATCTGCCGGATCCCCTTGAACAGCTCGCGCCGGGCTTGCTCCTCAGCAGGGGAGTAGACCGCCCGCGTCGACTCGTGCGAATTGTTCAGGAAGGCGAACATCCGATAGTAGTCCCTCTGCGTGATGGGATCGTACTTGTGGTCGTGGCACTGGGCGCACTGCACGGTCAGGCCCAGCACCGCCTTGCCTACCGCGTCCATGCGGTCGAACATCGCCTCCATCCGGAACTGCTCCGGGTTGGCGCCGCCCTCCTCGTTGATCATTGAGTTCCGTAGGAAGCCGGTGGCGACCCGCTCGGCCTGGGTTGCCCCGGGCAGCAGGTCGCCCGCGATTTGGTGGACCACGAACTGGTCGTAGGGCATGTCGCGGTTGAGGGCGTCCACCACCCAATCGCGGTAGAACCAAACTTGGCGCGGCTTGTCCTTCTCGAAGCCGTCGGAGTCCGCGTAGCGGGCCGCGTCCAGCCACACTCGTCCCCAGCGCTCGCCGTAGTGGGGCGATGCCAGCAGCCGCTCCACCAAGCGCCTGTAGGCACCGGGGGCCGCGTCGGTCAGGAACCGATCGGTCTCCTCGAGGGTGGGGGGCAGCCCGGTGAGGTCCAGGCTTAGGCGTCGCAGCAGCGCGGCCTTGCTCGCCCGCGGGGAGGGCTGCAGGCCTTCCCGCTCGAGCTTGGCGCGGACGAAGGCGTCAATCGGGTTTTCGCCCCGCTCGGTGCGGGCTGCCGCAGGCGGCGCGGGTCGCTGCGGCGGCTCGAAGGCCCAGTGCCGGTTCAGCCCGGCCTCGGTGCCGCGGCCCTCGGGCCAAACCGCGCCTTGCTCGATCCAGCTGCGGATGCGCTCGGTCTCGTCGGGGGCGAGCTGCCCGCCCAAGGGCATTCGTTCTCCCTCGCCCAACCCCGCCACGCGCTGGTAGATGGCGCTGGCCTCTGGATCGTGCGGCACGATACGCTCACCGCTGGGCCCGGGCTGTAGGACGACGGCACGGGAGTCCAGCCGCAGCTGCCCGAGTTGCTGCTGCTCGCCGTGGCAGGCGTAGCATTTGCTCCGGAAGATCGGCTCGACCTCCGTCGCGAAGTCCACGGCCTCAGCCGCTGCGGCCGGTGCCGCCAGAGCCAATAGGGTCCAGCCAAGACGCATAGGGGTTGTGCCTGCACTGTACATTATGCGCAGGCTTTGGCGCCGCCGCCAAGCATCCGCCAGCTCCAGGACCCTTGGCGGGAGTTGCGCACCAAGCCCTCCGTCCGGGATGGATCGTCCGCCGCCCAGCAGGCTATGATGAAGGGACTATGAACCACCTTTCCACCTTTTTCCGCAGCGTCCCTGCGCTCGCGCTCACGCTCGCGTTCCTCGCCGCCCCTCTGACCGCTTCCGATATGGGAGCAAGTATGGCCGCCAACCTCGCCGATGTCGAAGGCAAGCTCGTTGGCCTCGCCGAGGCGATCCCCGACGACAAGTTCGGCTGGTCTCCCGCGGATGAGGTTCGCACGGTGAGCGAGGTGTTGATGCATGTGGCTGGTGCCAACCACTTCTTCGCTGGCCGCCTCGGGGCCGGGCAGCCGCCGGCCGAGGCCCGCGGCTGGGAGGAGACGGTCACGACCAAGGCCGCTGTGATTCCGAAGCTGAAGGAGTCCTTCGCAGTGATCAGGAAGGCTCTGGAAGGTGCCGACCTCGGCAAAGCCACCAAGCTGTTCGGCGGCAAGGAAGGCACCTTGGCCGACTTCGGCCTGATTGCCGTGGGCCACGGCCACGAGCACCTGGGTCAGCTGATCGCCTACGCCCGCTCGAGCGGCGTTACCCCGCCTTGGTCGCAATAGTGCAAGCCTCGCAACGCGGGCCTAGCGCCCGCGGCTCGCCCTAGATCGGGCGAGACCCCCTAATTGCGCTCGATGGTCTCCGCGTTCGGCCGCGGACCCGAAGCCGGGTACGGTGCCCTGAACACGGTCCTGCGATCCCCCTGCGCCTCCATCCAGGCTTCCAGACGCTGCCTCAGTGCGCGGAGCCTGGCGCTGTGCTCCGGGTGCGCCGCTAGGTTGCTCTGCTCCAAGCTGTCGGCCTCGAGGTCGTAGAGCTCCTCGGCTGGGCGCACAAAGTAGCTTTCGACGATGGCGGCGGCTCGCGGATCATTCGCTGCTGCGGCGTCCCAAGAGTCCCAGTAGGCGCCCGCGCCGTCCTTGCGCAGGATGTCCGAGTGGTTCGTGTGGATATGGTCGGGCAGCAGGTTGAGGATGTACTTGTACTGCCGGGTGCGGATGCTGCGGATGGGGTAGACGTTGTACCTGCCGTCGCCGCTGTGGGTGGTGAAGATCTCGGCGCGGTGCTCTCGGGCCTTGCCGGTCAGCACATCCACGAAGGAGAGGCCGTCGAGGCCGCCCGGAACTTCGCCTCCCACCAGTTCGATGAGCGTCGGGAAGAGATCGACCCAGCTCACCATGGCCCGGGTCCGAACCCCTGCGGCGATTTGCCCTCGCCAGGCCACTACGAGGGGCACCCGGATTCCCGCGTCGTAGAGGTTCCACTTGCCGAACGGCCACTGCCCCCCGTGGTCGCTCGAGAACACATAGATCACGTCGTCCCCGAGGTTGGCCCGGGCGAGCTCCAGGACGCGGCCCAGTTCCGCGTCCAGCCCCGTGATGTCGGAGAAGTAGCGGGCTCGGTGCGCCCGCGTCTCGGGCGTGTCGATGAAATACGGCGGCAGGCCGACCGAGGCCGGGTCGTAGATGCTGTCCTGGGTCCACGGCACATGGGGGCGGCGATCGCCGACCAGCAGGCACAGCGGCCCGGCCGCCTCGCGTCCGGCGAAGTACTCCGCGACGTTCTCGGCGAGCCCGACCCGCGGGCGCGAGTACCAGTCGAATCCGTACTCCGGCTTGTTCTCGCCGTGCGCAACCTTGCCGAATGCCGCGATCTCGTAGCCCTGCCGCTTGAGCGGGGCGGTCAGGTACGCAGTGCCGGGCTGCGGGTAGGTGTGGTTCGCTTCCGCGCCGTTCCTGGCCGGCATGAGGCCGGTGAGGAGCGCGGCCCGGCTCGGAGCGCAGGCCGGCGATGCCACGAAGGCGTTTTCGAAAGTCATCCCTCGCGCTGCGAGGCGCTTCACGTGCGGCGTGCGGGCGTCCTGCGAACCGTACACTGAGGAATCCAGCACCCCTAGGTCGTCGGTCAGGAACACGACAATGTGGGGTTGGGCCGCGAGCGCGGTGGAGGCCAGCAAAGCCAATGCGGTCGTTCGAGCGGAAGTCATGGCGAGGTCCATCTGTCGTCGGAGCCGGAGGCGGCTGGCCGCCGCCCCAGCGGAGCCGTGCTCTCTACGATACCTAGCCGGCCGGCATAGGCGGGAACGCCCGGCCTTTCCAGCCCCTGATTCTCGGGTGAAAATTCCGGGTACCAGCCGGAACATGTTTGTGTTGAAATGATTTATGCGGTCCTCCGGGGTGTCCGCGGATTGCACCTCGGGGGTGCCTCTCGATTTTTGGGAGGCCCCTGGCCCCTGTCCCCCGCCAGGGCTCCCACCCTGGCTTGCGGCGTCTACAACGACGACTGGACGGGCTTGGCCGGACGCGGCGGGGTGGCCCGGCTGGCCCGGTTCCTCGGGCTGCCCGAGAAGCTGACCGCCTCGGTCCGCCTCCAGCACCGCCAGCGCGGTGGCAGCGATGGGCAGATGCGGCTGGCGCTGATCTACGCGGCCTGCGCCGGCGGGGGGGACCTCCACGCGGGCGACGCTCTGGGGGCCGATGACATCGCCCGCCGAGCGTGCGGGCTGCGGGCCGTGCCCGCCAGCCGGCGGCTGGGGCCGCTGGGGGTGCCGGAGTGCGGGCAGCGGTGGGGCTCCGTCCCGGTGTGCGGGGACGGCCCGGGGATCGAGGGGGAGGGCCAGTTGTGCGAGCACGCCGAGCGCGGCTACCCCGGCGAGAGGCAGTCCTGGCTGCCCGCGGTGTGCGTGGGAGCGGCGTGGGTCAGCGCCCGGCTGAACGCGGGCGGCACGGACGTGCAGGGGGATGGGCGGGAGCAATTGGACCGGCATGCGGCGCCCTGGCTGCCAGGGCGGCAGCCGGTGGGGCTGCGGGCCGCCAGCGCGGACTCCTGCAAGGAGCTGGTGAGCTCCTGCCGGCGGCGGGGCTGGGATGATTCCGGGAGCGTGACCGATCCGCGCCCAAAGGCCCCGATTCTGCGCCTGGCGGCCGCGAGGGGGTTGCGGGAGGACGAGGGGGAGCCCCTGGACGCGGCGGGGAAGGAGCGGGCGCTCGCGGTGGCGTACCGGCCGGCCCGGGGGCCGGAGGAGCCGGGGTGCGGGGTGCTCCGGCGCGGCGGGGACGGGGAGCAGCGGCTGCTGGAGCCGGTGTGCATGGTGATTTTGGTGAGCCGCGACCGGTTGCCGCTGGCGGAGCTGGGGCGGCGGCACCGCGGCCAGCAGGGGCAGGAGCCTGCGTTCCAGGGGCCGTCGACGGACCTGGGCTTGCATCATCCGCCGTGCCGCTCGCATGCTGCGCAGCAGGGCTTCCACTTGGGCGGGCAGATCGCGCAGCGGCGGCGGCGGCCGGACCAGGTGCTGCCGTCCGAGGCGCGGCAGCCCGAGCTGCGGCCGCTGATCCGGTACTGCGTGGGCAGCGTGGGGCGGCTGACGCACAGCGCCCGGCGGCTGGGCAGCAGGAACAACCTGCGGCTGGACTGGGGCGGCGCGGACGGAGCCGCGCCGGGCCCCGCGGCAGGGGACCGACGCGGAGCCCGCGAGGGGCTCGGTGCGCCCGGAGCCGGGGGCGCAGCGGCTGCGGGGCCGACGCAGGGCGCCTGCGGGGGTGCCCAAGTCGCTCGGCGACAGGCTGAGGGGCCCGCGCCGGGCACGCCGGGTTCCCCGCTCAAGCCATACGGACCCGCAATCCCCATTTCGGGAAATTAACCGGGAATCTAGGTTCCCAGCCTGCGGTGCAGAGGCTATTCCGGCCCTCTCCGGCACCGCCAGTTCGGTGCGTACTGCCCCGTCCATTCGTCCAGGTGCGTCTTTTCCCAGAGCCGGACCCGCATGCGATACGCCGCGCGCCCGATGGCGTGCGCGCCGACCGGAATCGTCACGAGTAGGAACACGACTGTCCAGCACGGCCAGCGAGACGCTCGCCGTGTCCCGGAAGTACACCGCGACGGCGACGAAGATCAAGCCCGCGCCCAGCGTGCCCGCCTTGGTCGCCGCATGCATGCGGGTCATTACGTCCGGCATCCGGAAGATGCCGAGCCCGGCGACGAACAGGAACAAGCCGCCGGCGACCAGCGTCCCGGCGACGACCCAGTCCCCCCAACTGCGCGAAGCCTGCCACTAGCGCTCCCCCTCGTTCTTCCAGTTCTGGCCGCTCTTGAACTGCGCCGTCCGCTGGTCCGCCGTACCACGCGAACGCCACCGTGGTCAGGAACGCCACTAGCGCCAGCGCAATCGCCACGTCGATGAAGGCCCGTTTGCCGCTGGCCACGGCCAAGAGGCCGGCCAAGGCGACGGCCAGGACCGTGATCATGTCCACCGACATGACGCGGTCCGGCAGCGTGGGCCCTCTGACCAGGCGTGCGAATGCGAACGCCAGCCCCAGCACAATCAGCGCCGCGGTGAGGTTGATGGCCCAGCCGACGACCTGGGGATGCTCGCCGAAGCCGATCATTGCAAAGCCTCCCGGACCCGGCGCTCGAAGCCCGCCTTGATCCTGCGGCGCGTCTCCGCCGGATCGTCGACGAACATCGCGTGGACATAGAGCATGCGATGGTCGGGGCTTACGTCCAGGCTGAGCGTGCCCGGCGTCAGCGACACGAGGTTCGCCAAGACCGTGATCTGCGTCGGGGTCGTCGATGTCGAGCGGCACGGCGATGATCGCGGGGCTCGACCGGTGCATCGGGGTCAACACATCCCAGACGACCTGCAGGCTCGACACGACCAGCTCCCAAACGAAGTAAAGCCCGAGGTTCGCGATGCGCAGGATCTTCCCGAAGTAGTCCGTCCGAGCGAACATGGGGCTAGCCACGCTCAGCGCCGCGAAGCCGATCAGGAAGCCCGTGGCGAGGTTGCCCGACGTGAAGCCTCCCCAGAGAGCGCACCATCCGACGGCGAAGAGCAGATTGATCTGAAACCGTCCCCTTCATTCCTCCGCCTCCTGCGAGGCCCCTTCGCCGAGTACGGCCGGCGACATAGCTGCTTGGCTCGAAGAGCTCGGCGGCCGCCCGCTCCGCTAGCGCGTAGAGGGGCGCGGCGAACAGGCCGATCGTCAAGGTCACCGCCGCCAGCCCGGCGATGGGCCCGAGCAGGAGCCGGCGCCGGGCCGCAGGGAGCGGTCGGTGCGCGGCCAACCCCGTCGGGCGGGCTCTCCAAAACGCGCCGACCCAGATCTTCGTCATCGAGTACGCCGTCAACAAGCCTACCGCCAGAGCCGTCGCGGCGAGCTCGTAGTGGTGCGCCTCGAGCGCCGCCCGGACTAGGAGGAACTTCGCCCAGAACCCGGACAGCGGCGGGAACCCGGCCAGCGAGAAGGCCGGGATGAAGAACAGCGCCGCCAGCCAGGGATGGTCGCGGTACAGCCCGCCCAGGTCCCGCAGCTCCGATGAGCCCCCGATCCGGCGCACCGCCCCGGCGACCAAGAAGAGGTTGGCCTTCACCACGATGTGGTGGATCACGTAGAAGATGCCGCCGAGCAGGGCCAGGGGCGTGAACAGGGCCAGACCGAGCACCATGTAACCGATCTGGCTGACGATGTGGAACGAGAGGATGCGCCGCAGGTCGCTCTGCGAGGCGGCCCCGAGCACGCCCGTCACCATCGTCGCCCCCGCGATCCAGAGCAGCAGCTGGTGCGTGTAGCCCACGTCATGGGTGAAGACCAAGGTGAACAGCCGCATCAGGGCATAGACGCCCACCTTGGTCAGCAGCCCCGAGAAAAACCGCCGACACCGCCGCCTTCGGCGTGTGGTAGCTGGCCGGGAGCCAGAAGAACATGGGGAACACCGCCGACTTGATGCCGAACGCCACGATGAAGATCACGGCGACCGCGGTCAGCAGCCCCGGCTGGGCCACATCGCCGCACCCGGAGATGCAGGTCGGCGAGGTTCAGCGTGCCGGTGAGCCCGTACAGCAGCCCGATGCCTGTCAGCAGCAGGGTGGTTGCAACCAAGCTGAGGGCTGCGTAGCGAATCGCTGCGTCCAGCTGGGCCCGCGTGCCGCCCACCACCAGCAGGCCGATGGACGCGATCAGCATCACTTCGAACCACACGTACAAGTTGAAGATATCGCCCGCGAGGAAGGCCCCGCACACGCCGGCGAGCAGCGCGTGCAGCAGCGGGTGGAAGACGCTCGCCAGCCCGCGCCGCTCGACATCCGCCAGCGAATAGACGATGGTCGCGAGCCCGATGACCGCGGTGACGAGCACCATGGCGGCGCTCAGGTGGTCTGCGACGAGCGTGATGCCGAAGGGCGCGGGCCAGCCGCCCGCCTGCGTCGCGGCGGGCCCGTTTCTCCAGACGGAGGCCAGCAGCGCGATGGAGTTGCCCAGGAGCCCGAGGCCCGCGATCACGCTGATCACCTGCCGCCGTCCCGTGCCGCGCTGGATGGCCGCGACGACGGCGGTTGCTAAGGGGAGCACGATCGGCCCGGCCAGCAGCCACGTCATTGCGCCTGGGCCTCTGGAGCGCCGGGAACGGTGGTCTCCGCCGGCGGAGGCTCTGCCGCCCGCATGGCGTCCGTGTCGACGGTCTCGAGCAGCTGGTAGGCGCGGAAGGCGAGGACCAAGGCGAACGACAGCACGCTGAACGAGATCACGATGGCGGTGAGGATGAGCGCTTGCGCCACCGCGTCCGAGGCGGCGGGCCCTGAGCCTGCTGCGGCCCTGCCGGGCAGCGAGTTGGCCAGGCCCCCGCCGGTGAAAATGAGGAGGTTGGCGGCATGCGAGATCAAGGCCAAGCCGAACACGAACCGCACCAAGTTGCGGTTCAGCATCAAGTAGACGCTCGAGGCCATGAGGATGCCCACCAGCACTGCGAGAATCGGTTCCATCGGTCAGTCTGCGTGCGCTCGGCTGCGCGTGGCTTCGTCTATTTGTGCTCCTTGATTCCGAGGGACGAAGGTCAGGACGGCCCCGACCACCACCAGGTAGACGCCCAGATCGAACAGCAGGGGTGTCCCGACCTTGACGCCCGCCGACCGCCGTCCAGGCCGAGGTCAGGAAAGGCCCCCCGCCGATCGCTCCGCCGAAACCCGACGCGAGCGCGACCGCTAGGCCCATCGCCGCGATCCAGCGGGGGTCGGTGCGCAGGAGGCTCCGCAGGGCCGGGGCGCCCGCTACGAACACGTGGAGGGAGAAGGCGATGGAGGCGATCAGGCCGCCCACGAAGCCTCCGCCGGGCTGGTTGTGGCCCCGGAGGAGCATGAACACCGAGACCACCAGCATCAGCGCGACGAGGATGCGGGTCGCCTCGCGGAGGATCAGCGTATTCACGGTTGCTCCCCCGCGCCTGCCTCGGCCGGTTCGGACGCGTTCCGGCTCCGGGCCGCCCGGCGCTCCGCCGCTAGCGAGCGCCAGCGGATCAGCGTGAACGCCGCCACCGCGGCGGCGGCCAGCACCGTGATCTCGCCCAGCGTGTCGAGGGCCCGGAAATCGACGAGGATCACGTTGACGACATTCTGCCCGAATCCCTGCGGCTCCGCGTTCCGGGCGAAGTGCTCGGTCAGGGGCCGAGCCGAGGGCTGGGTCCCCACGGCGAGCAGGACTAGCGTGACCGAGGTGCCGACCGCCACGGCGACCGCTCCGTCGCGCCATCGCCCGAACCCCGACTGGCGCAGTTTCGCCGCGAAAGTCCGGGAGCTTCAGCAGGACCATGGCGACGATCACGACCACCAGAGTCTCCACCATCAACTGGGTCATCGCGACATCGGCGGCGCCATGCACCAGAAAGACGAGGGCCGTCCCCGTACCCACAGCCCCGAGCGCGCAGATGGCGAGAAGCCGCGACTTAGCCCAGATCGTGACGAGAGCGGCGGCGGCGATCAGGAGGGCCAGCGCCCATTCCACGAAGGAGACCTGCGGCCATGCGGCCGGCAGGGCGAGCGCGTCCTTGATCCAGATCGTCCCGGCCAGAACCGCGCCGAGCGCGGCGAAGACGATCAGGAGATAGCGGCGCTGGACCCCGCCCTGCAGGAGGCGCGTCTGCCAGCCCGCTATGCTGGCGATCCCGCTCATCGCCGCGTCGTAGGCCCGGTCGCCGGTCCAGGGCAGGCACGCTGCGGCGCGCCCCAAGCCGCCGAGCCACCAGGAACGCTTCCAGAACAGCAGCCCGGCTAGCGTCAGGGTGGCGAGGGATAGGGCCAGCGGGAGGTTGAAGCCGTGCCAGAGCGCGGCTTCGAAGTGCAGCTGCTGGCCGCTCGCCGCGGCAGCCGCCGGCACCAGCAGGTAGTGGAATACCGGCCCTGGGAACAGTCCGGCTAGCAAGCCGCAGCAGCCCAGAAAGAGCGGTCCGATCCGCAGGGCCCAGGAGGCTTCGTGGGGGACCTTGCGGTAGCTGCGCACGGTGCCCGCGAACGGCACCAGCAGGAGCACCAGGGCGGCCACGGCGATCATGAGATTGGCGGCGAAGATGCCGGCAACGGCGAGTGCTCCCCAAGGCGAGTCGAGCGCGCTGGCGTAGAGGAGCTCCTTGGCCACGAAGCCGATCGTGGGCCACATGCCGGCCATGGCCAGCGCGGCTAGCGTCGCGCCCGCGAGAGTCCACGGCAGCGCCTTGTACAGTCCCCCGAGGGTCCCCAGGTTCCGGGTGCCCGTGGCGTGGTCGATCGTTCCTGCCACCATGAACAGCGCGGCCTTGTACAGCGCATGCACGAAGATGAAGCCGACGGCCGCGAGCAGCGCGGCCTCCGGCTCGGCGCTGCCGGAGGCGCCGGGCAGTCCGATGAACATGACGCAGACTCCGAGCGCCATGACCGTGGTGTAGGCGAGGACCTGCTTGATGTCGCTGCGCGTCAGCGCGACGGCTGCCGAATAGACCGCGGTGACTGCGCCCACAGCCGTTAGGGTGACGGCCCAGGCGTCGGTGCCGCCCAGCACCGGGTTGAGCCGGGCGAGGAGGAAGACGCCCGCTTTCACCATCGTGGCCGAGTGGAGGTAGGCGGAGACCGGCGTCGGCGCCGCCATAGCGTTCGGTAGCCAAAAGTGGAATGGGAACTGCGCGGACTTCGTGAACGCGCCGAGCAAAATGAGGGCGAGGATGGCCGGGTAGTGGGCGTGGGCGGCGATCTCGGGGGGACTTGCCAGCATGGAGCGTAGGCTGGAGGTGCCGGCTGCTTCGCCGAGTAGCACGAAGCCCCGCGAGCATTGCCAGCGCCCCGGCTCCGGTGACCAGCAGGCTCTGGAGGGCCGAGCGCCTAGCGGTGGGGTCCTCGTGCGCGTACCCGATGAGGAGGAAAGAAGTCAGCGTCGTCAGCTCCCAGAAAACGAACAGGCCGATCAGGTTGTCCGATAGGACTAGGCCGAGCATCGAGAGCATGAAGGCTGTCAGGAACGCCGTGAAGCGCCCCAGCTGGGGCATCCCGCGCATGTATTCGGCGGCGTACAGCAGGATGAAGCCGCCGATCCCGGTGATCAGCAGGGCGAACAGCAGCGCTAGACCGTCGACATGGAATCCGAAAGAGATGCCGAGTTGGGGAAGCCAGTCGATTTTCCCAATGCTGCGCTTCCCCCCGGGAGACGGCCGGTACGAGCGCTGCGAACCAAGCGAATAGGCCAATGGGCAGGCCTACCGCGAGGCGTGCGTACAAAGGAGCTGGCGGGGGCATGCTACTCATCTGCGGCTAGCGCCGTCGGGGGCTATCCGAGCTAGCGACGGGGACGAGGCCGCGAGCTGGATTCGGTGCCGGGTGGCCCGGAAGCGGGCCGCAGTAGCCCGGTGGTTTTAGGGTAGCGCAGCCGGGCCGGGAGCCAGCCTCGGCCAGTCGCGACGGTCACTACCTGGGGTCCAGGAGGCCGAAGCAACGCGCAATCGAGTCGTAGTCGACTGCGTAGATCCGGCCCTCCGCGATGGCCAGGCCGCTAGCTTCCCCTCCCGCGCCGCGCCCCCGCGCCCCTTTCTTCTCTGCCCGCTAGAGGTCCTGTTCCACCGACCGCCGCAACTTCCGTTCGAACGCCCGCGCCTGTTCCTCCGGGCTGAGAGCGTGCCCGGCGTAGAACATAGCGTCCCGCTGCCAGTCTGTGTCCGCGAACAACTGACCGTCGGAGCTGGGATGCGCGACCGGCAGTTTGGCAGGTGCAGTGCTCCGATTCGTTGCAAGTAGGCCTGCGGGCGGCACGGATACGCCGTTCTCCTTGGCTTGGGGCTGGCAACCGAAGCCGCAGTTGACCGCTGTTGCAGCCGAGGAGGAACCTTCCGAGCCGTGTTTCCGGCCTTCGTCGGTACGCGGCCAAGAGCGTGCCAGTGGGCCTAGGAGCTTGATGAGGCACCGGACTGCTATTATTTCAGCCGATGATCTGGTCTCCCAGGAACTGCGGCACTTCAAGCGCATCGCCGAGCCGCTTCCGGAGAGGCGCATCCGCCGGGCCCGAGCCGGCTACTACGGACTGATCACCGAGTTGGACGAGCACATCGGCCAGATTTGGGACGCGTTGGAATTCGCTGGGCAACTGGCGAACACGAGACGGCGCGGCGAGGCGCTTGACGATCACGTGCCGGATGCCTTCCTCGCCGCCGCGACGGTCTTCCCAGAATATGTGTGTGCTTATCTGAACTCGTCGTTCGGCCGACAGCACCTGCTACGCAGCGGAAAGACCACTGCGGGTTGCAAAACGATCACGACATTCAAACGTGAAGTCCTGCATAACTCCAGCCCCCCCCGCTCGCCCTTCAACGTCGTTTTGCGCACATCGTCGAAACGGCGCGTTTCACAATTTCAATCGCGGACTCCGGCTGCGGAGTTGCTCTGCAGCTTAGCGCCGCCCTCATGGCACGGCTGTTCAACGCTGGTGCAGAGTGTCGGGATGCACGAGCGTATCGGTAGGGCGCAGCCTCCCGAGGCAAGCATCGAACTCGGCGGACAAACAGGGGGACGCTGGTGACAGTTGGCGGAGGAGAGGTCGTCTACGAAATCGATGCCGAGCCGTGTTCGGGGGCTGGCATACGATGGTCGAACGACGAGTTGACCTCTGCACTCCAGGGGCGGGTCGCAGCCGTGCTTTTCGATGACGAGGGTAAGGCGAACATCGAAAAAATCCTCGTCGCGTCAGCGGAGACGGACTTTGCCCGTGGCGGACTACGTCGCGTGCTGAAGGACCCCGACGAGATCGAGGCCTGGAGGGTGGGAGAAGCGATTGCGGAAACCTATCTGACAGAGCATCGGTCATGCAGCTTTCCATGGCCGGACGGACGCGACGAGAGAAAGAGCGGATCCAGCCTGCCGGGTGCCGATTTGGTCGGATTCGGGGTCGACGATGAAGGCGACTGCCTTGCGTTCGGCGAAGTGAAGACATCTAGTGATCGCAACTATCCCCCGGGAGCGATGTACGGTCGCACGGGGTTGAAGCGGCAGCTGGAAGATCTGCGGGAAGAGGAAGCCATCCGCGACGATCTCCTGAGGTATCTCGGTCATCGTGCTGGGTCGGCTCCGTGGCGAGCGCGGTTCGTGCATGCGGGAAGCAGGTATCTGCGGAACAAATCCGACATTCAACTGTACGGGTTCCTCGTTCGGGACGTGGATCCCCATCAGAATGACCTCAGGGTGCGGATCAGTGGCCTTGCCGTTGGGTGTCCCGAAAAGACTCGTATCGAGCTACTGGCACTCTACCTGCCACACAAGAGCCTGGATGGTATTGGGGAGACGACAATATCGATGCGGGCAGGGGAAGGCGGATGAGCCTGTCCCAAAAAGCATTGCAGGCGCTGAACGAACATTGGGCGGTCGCCGCCGTCGGGGCGGACGCGCTGGAGCGTGCGCGGGGTCTCGCTCACCAGCGACTGGCACGACAGGCAGCGGGCAAGCAGATCAGCTTTTCCTTCGGGGAGAGCGCGGATGACGAACCGTTTCTCGAGCGGGTGGGACTGGCATTCGAGCTTGCAGCGATTGAGGGTTTGGAGGAACTGAGCCGACCGGCCGGAGGCAACCAGCGCCTTCGCGATCAGGCGGTGGCGGCATCGTTCCGTGCCTTCGACCTCCGCCGCCTTCTTCCGGTGCCGGAGGAGACGCTTGAACGTCTATTTTTCGTCCTGCATCTGTCCGCGATCGCCTATTGCGGCGATCGCTGGTCGGATTTGCGGAGATGGTACCGGGAGCAGGAAAAGGCACTCAGAGCCCCGAGCGTCGCGGATGCAGACTGGGACCGTAGGCTCCTGTATAGGCTGTTCGATTGCTGGGTCCGACTCTTCCGCAAAAACGGGTGGGACGATTTGGATCGTATCCGCGAGATCATCGCCGGTTTGCGCAATGACCAAGTCGTTCACGAGGAACGGTGCCTGAAAAATGGTTCTGCGGCGGTAGCCCGGGCGACCGCCTTTCGATTGGCGGCGCTTTACAACTGGGCGAAGGCGACAGAGACGCTCGCCGGATACATGCTCCAGGGCGAACCGGGCCATCCGTTCGGCACGCTGGACAAGCATTTCGAAGCGGGAATCCGGGCGGCGACGGCGTCGGGGGATGCACAGCACGAAGTGATGCTTCGGTGGCTGCATGCAACGGCGCGCATCATGGTGACGAATTCGCTCTGGTGGGCGACGCGAGCAGTTAACTCACGGACCTCGGACTTCGTGCGCTCTCTGACGCGCAGAGAACACCAAGCGATGTTCGAGCTATTGCCGCCGCAGCGCGCCGCGCTGCTCGAACAGGGGCTGCTCGATCAAGCGAAGACTGCAATCGTGGTCGACATACCTACCTCTGGGGGGAAGACCCTGCTTGCGCAGTTCCGGATACTCCAAGCACTGAACCAGTTCCAGTCCGACCGGGGGTGGGTCGTCTATGTCGCTCCGACCCGTGCGTTGTCGGCGCAGATCACGCGCCGCCTGCGCATGGACTTTGAGCCTGTCGGGCTGCGCGTTGAGCAACTGACCGCTGCCATCGAAGTGGACGCGTTCGAGGAAGAACTGCTTGTCGAAAGGGATGAGCCGTTCGACATCCTGGTCGCAACGCCCGAGAAGCTGTCGCTGGTGATACGAAACAGGAAGGTGGCTCGTCCTCTCGCGCTGGTGGTGATGGACGAAGCCCACAACTTGGAATCCGAGGGGCGAGGCCTGCGGATTGAGCTGTTGTTGGCGACAATCAAGCGCGATTGCCCGAAGGCAAACTTCCTTTTGCTGATGCCCTACGTGGAAAAATCGGAGTCGGTAGCGCGCTGGCTGGCGCAGGACATCGACGCAGGAAACGCGATCAGCTTGGGCACGGTGCCGTGGAAGCCCAACGAGCGGATTGTTGGCCTCTATCGGGCGGTAGCCGATGACAGCGCGCACGGAGGCTGGCACCTCGACTTCGAGACATTGACCGCGACCGAGAGGGCCATGCCGCTTCACGGTACCCACCGCGTGGGGGGCGTGAAGCCGATTGACGTACCGAAAAGCCAAGTGCTCACAAAGGATGCGCAGAAGGGGTTCGGGTTGCAGACGGCGGCCATCGCGGCGGTCATGTCGGCACGGGGCACGAGCGTAGCGGTGGCCAACAATATTCCCACGGTCTGGAAGATGGCCGGGGAAGCGGCGCGGAGCCTTCCGGAGATGGACGAAGTGCCGTCGGACATCAGGTTGGTTCAGGACTTCCTGCGCACCGAGATCAGCGCCGACTTCAGACTAGTCGGCATGCTCGAGAAGGGCGTCGGCGTGCATCATGCGGGGCTGTCCGACGATGTCCGGGCACTGATGGAATGGCTTGCGGAGACGGGCAGTCTTCGGATGCTGTGTGCGACATCGACGATCGCGCAAGGCATCAACTTCCCGGTGTCGTCAGTTTTCCTGTCCTCGCGCTATGTGCCACAGGGGAGGAGGTCGGTGGAGATAGCCCCGCGGGAGTTCTGGAACCTCGCCGGGCGCGCGGGCCGCCTGCGCCACGACAGCGTCGGTGTAGTCGGTCTGGCGGAAGGAACCGATCGCGATGCATTAATCGAGTTCGTCAGCCGGAACACCGGTGCGCTCGTCTCCCGTCTCGTAGTGCTACTTGACGAGCTTGCGACCCAAGGGTCGTTGACGCTGCTGTCGGACATGCTTTGGAAAGACCAGTGGGAGGACTTTCGCTGCTACATCGCGCACCTGTGGGCCGAGAAGAAGAATCTGGATGCGGTCCTCGCGGATTCGGAGCAGCTTCTCAGACAGACCTACGGATACACCTTGATGCGGAACGATCCAGAGCAACGGCAGAAGGCGGATGCGCTCCTAGATGCGACGCAGGGATATGCCCGCAAACTCGCCGATAAGCCCGCGGGGATCGCGGAGCTTGCGGATTCTACCGGTTTTTCGCCCGAAGGCGTCCAGGCGGCGATGGGTGGTATTGGGTGCCTAGAGAGCAAGCTAACCGTGTCGGACTGGGTACCGGAGAGCCTGTTCGGCAGCGGCGGCAGAATGGCGGACCTGTTCGGCGTCATGTTGCAGGTGCCCCAGCTCCGCCAGGATCTGGCGGAGCTGGGGGGTAAGGGGGTTGACGGGAGCCGGGTCTCCGAGATCACTAACGACTGGGTGAACGGAAAAAGACTGGAAGCGATCGCGAAGAAATACTTCACCTGCGAAAAGGATGATGAAGCGGGCACGGGCGCATTGACGGATGCATGCAGGGCGATCTATCGCACCATCGTCAATAGCGGAACATGGGGTGTTTCGGCTCTCAGTCGAGTGTCGGGGATCGACTTCGACACGCTTTCAGAAGCCGACAGACGGCGGATTAATGCACTGCCGGCCATGATCTATCACGGAGTGAGTAGCGAAGATGCGGTGCTTATGCGGATGAACTCGGCACCGCGAAGCGCGGCCGAGGCGTTGGGCAGCCTGTATCGGGAGATCACCGGAGAGGATGAACGCAGGTATTCGGTAAAAGAAGCACGGCGCTTCCTGCGGAGACTTGGCGCCGATGACTGGGACGGGGTGAGGCCCACCGGTGCGGCGTTGTCAGGAACGGGATACAAGCGGGTCTGGGAGATCCTTTCAGGCGAGGCGGACTGAGCGATGGCAAGGGGTCTGTTGCCGAGGAAAGTCGGAAACTTCAGCAGTTTCGTTCTCCGGGGTAGGTCACCATCCTGCCGGCCCGCCAGGGCCAGCCACCTCCCGCGCCCCGCGCACTGCTGGAAGCCGAGATCGTGCCGTTCGTCCAGCAGGCGGTCCCCTCCGTCCGCTCGTGCGGCCGCACTAGGCGCACTGGCACCTCGCGCATAGCGGGGACTGCCGCCCTGGGCGGGGATGGCTGCACTGCGGGTGCCAGCCCTTCTCCTTACAAGAAACCGATGAAAAAGCCAGCCCCTGCGTCTCAAGGTCCACCCGTTCCCAACGCAGCGACATGACCTTCCTCCGGCGCATGCCGGTGTAGAGGCCGATCAGGAAGATACTGATGTTTTCAGAAGTAATTGCACGGAAATGCACCGCAAGCCTTTGATTCTATTGGTGGGTTGCCTGCAATTACTTTTGGCAAAATTAGTATCTCGGATCGCCGGGTCAAGCTCCACGGCCTTGATGCCGGTGCGCCAGCGCGGCGGCACCTCGACTGGAGATGAGATACGCTGCCGCCGCTTCGGGATGAAGCGTCCGCCGACTGCCAGCCACAACTCGACGGGATTTCGCAGGCCTTCGTGGGCGACACAGGGCCTGCGGTAGATCGAGAGCAGCATCGACAGCGTCTGGTTTGCTGCCGACCAGCCGTGCTTGCCGGTAATGAAATTGAACCGACCCTCCACATCCTTCCGGGTGCTGCCGTCGAGCGGGCGCTGGAGCCAATCCCTGAGGTTGACCCACAGGTTCTGGCGGTAGAGTTTGACCGTGTTGGCCGTGCGGTTGGGGTTCGCCCCCATGTAGGTCTCGAAGGCTTGGGCAAGCGTCGGCACGTCGCGAGCCTCCGCCCGCTCTCCGGCCGGGTCTTCGCCCCGGGCGACACGTCCGAGCAGGTCCTGGGCCTTTTTCCGGGCTTGGTCGGGGGGCACCCGTCGGTAGCGTCCGAGGACGACGCGCTTGTTGGGTGCCTTGCGCCCGCTGTCGTCGGGGCGGTAGTTGACGATGAAGGACTTGGGGTCGACGGCTGGACGCCGAAGCCGGTGAGCCGATCACCCCATGCGATCCAGGATTTCCCGGCGGGTTCGAGCGCCTCGCCGGTGCGCTTAGCGAGCGGGAGCTTCACCCGGGCGAAGCGTTTTGCGGTGTTTCGATTTTCCATGCCGCGGAGGTAATCCTTCGGTTGTCGGGGGACGACGGGGACGAAGCCGACGGAGATACGGTGTGCTGCCGGACCGCAGCCGTCTTTACCCGGTGCCTTCATCCCATCCATCACTCGACAACCGAAGGATTACCCGCGAAGCGTAGCGCTGAACGCCCGAATCCCCCTTTTAAAATTGGCTCGAATTTGTGGGTGATCAAGAATCAATATTCCTCGACATGCTCTAGCCACGAGCGGACATGGTGAATGGCCTTGTACCGCGAAGCTGCCCAGGCCCGGTGCGTGATTCGACGGAGCGAAGTCGTCATGAATCAACTCGGGTTCCGATTCCGCACCGCAGCGGAATCGATCCGGTGGCAATTGCAGATGTCGCCACGGCTTGCAGGGCCTCCTAGCTCGGCCGTTGTGTAGTCGCGGCGCACGGCGTTCCGACTCTCAGGGCCCATGGCCCCCAATTACAGATTCGTTTGGCTCAGGCAGTCTGCGAGGAGTCCACCGCAGAGCGCGTGCGGGCGCACCGCAACGCCCGGGATGCCGCCTTCGAGGGACTCAGTCCACTGCGAGCCGGCGTCCCCGCCGACAGCGTAGGTGGTGCGGACATCGGCCGGATGGAACCACGCCGCTGGTCAAAGCGGGCCGATGTCCAGATCGTCATTGACATATCCGCTGTCGGCAGCTATGCTCGCAACCGTTGGCCTAGGGGCCGTGACACATCCCGTCCGGTGGCTGCACGCGGCCCGGCCAGTTTGGTCCAGCGGGAGGAGTTCACCAGTGCCAGGCATCAGACAGAAAACGCCGCGGGTCCGGTACGTGCTCGCGATTCTTTCGGTCGCATCCGCGGGATGGGCGCAGACCGACACGGCCACGATCACAGGCTTGGTGACCGACCCTTCCGGAGCGGCTGTCTCCGGAGCCGATGTGCAAGCCATCCATCAG
The DNA here is from genome assembly GCA_965213745.1 of Bryobacterales bacterium. GTDB lineage: Bacteria > Acidobacteriota > Terriglobia > Bryobacterales > UBA6623 > VXMF01. Next base: position 99,436 of record CBDBZZ010000012.1, read on the forward strand.
GACACTGGCTTGGAGTATGCGACGCGAAGCAACGAAACTGGGAATTATGTGCTCACCGCACTGCCAATCGGGAACTACGACCTGACGGCATCGAGCGAGGGCTTTCAGACGCTGCTGCGTCCCAACATCGCGCTTAGTGCCGGCACTCGGGCACGAGTAGACGTGCAGCTTCCGGTGGGATCCGTGACCGAAACAGTGGAGGTGACCGCGGAACTGCCGCTCCTCGAATCGGAGACTTCCAGTCTCGGGCAGGCGATTGAGAACACAACGATCACGCAAATGCCCCTCAACGGGCGCAATTACCAGGAGCTCGCCGTACTCACGGCGGGCGTGCTTCCCAGTCGCCGGCAGAACTTTGTCGAAGATGCGTTCAGCGTTAACGGAGCGGGTTTCGACCAGAATGTGTTCACCCTCGACGGCGCGGACAACAACAATTATTTCAGCGGAGTGGTCGTCGCATCGAACCAAGCGGTCAAGCCCTCGATCGACGCCATCCAGGAATTCAAGCTGGAGACTCACAATTACGGTGCTGAGTTCGGCCGCGGCGGCGGTGCGATCGTCTAGGTGACGACCAAGTCCGGGACCAACGAGTACCACGGCACCCTGTTCGAGTTCCTGCGCAACGAACAGCTCGACGCCAACAACTTCTTCAACAGCGGTCGTCCCAGACCACCGTACCGCCAGAACCAGTTCGGGGCGACGGTGGGGGGACCGTTGATCAGGGACCGCATGTTCTACTTCGGCAGCTACGAAGGGACGCGGATCCGCGAGAAGCTCACGCGCCTCAGCATCATCCCGACGCCGGCGCAGGTGGGTGGAGACTTCGCGGGGGTGGCGGAAGTATACGACCCGGCCTCCCAGCAAGCGGACGGCGCCCGCACGCGGTTCGACAACGACAGGATCCCGGGACACAGGATTGACCCGGTCGCGTCACGTCTGATCCAGTTGTATCCGGAACCGAATCGCGCCGGAGCGCAGAACTATCTGTTCAACCCGTCGCGGAACCGGGACGACGACAAGATCGACACGCGCTTCGACTGGCGCGTCTCGGACAAGCACACAGTCTTCGTGCGCTACAGCTACCTGAACTTCGACCGGTTGGAGCCCGGCAACCTGCCCTTGCCGGCCAGCGGCGGCAACACAGCCGTGCGTCTGTCGCGAGCCAATACGGGGGTCCTGAACTGGACCGCGGCTGTCGGAGGCAGCATGGTCAACGAGTTCAGAGTCGCCTACAACCGTTTGGTCGGAGGCATTGACACGCCCACCCAAGAGCAGCTCTGGAAGGAGTTCGGGTTCCAGGGTCTCTTCGATCGCGAGGACATCCACGGACTTCCGGTCTTTCGGCCCTCGGGCTACCAGAACATCGGAGACCGCAACTTCGCCCCGGATCCGCGCAAGCAGGATGTGCGCCAGATTGTGGAGAGTCTCTCCCTAACGAAAGGCAGTCACTCGCTGAAGATGGGAGCGAACATCCGGAACTTCGTCAGATGGTCGGGCATCACGAACTTTGCCCGTGGACGCTTCGATTTCAATGGCCAGTTCACGCGGGCGGTCGCCGGGGTCCGGGGAGGCGGTGACGAGATCGCGGACAGCTTGCTTGGGTTGACCAGCGCAATGCGCTTCAGCACGCCGCTGAATGTCCGGCGGCACGGTTACGCTTACGAGATGTATCTTCAGGACAACTGGAAGGTCACGCCAAAGCTAACGTTGAATCTGGGGCTTCGCTACGAGTACCAGTCTCCGTATGTGGAACAGAACGACAGGGCGCAAAACTTCATCATCGACCCGGACGATCCGCGCTTCGGCACGCTCATCCCAACGGGGAGCGGCGTCGAGGGGCGCTCGTTCCGCAAGCGCGACTTGAACGACTGGGGCCCGCGGGTCGGACTGGCCTACCAAGTGTCGGACAAGACCGTGATCCGCGCCGGCTACGGAATCTTCTACGTCGCGATGTTCCGGTTGCCCGTTCTCGCCGACCCGACCGCGAATCCGCCGTTCTACCTGCAAAATGACATCCGCACGAATGTGGCGCGTGCCACGTCGCAGATCGTGATCCGGGATGGAGTTCCCGCCGACGCCCTGAACCCCGCGGTGCTCACGGGGCGCTCCATGGTGGGCGTTTGGCCATTCAGCTTCCCGAACGGCGTGACCAACCAGTGGAACCTGAACATCCAGCAGTCGCTGCCGGGCAACTCCATGCTTTCGGCGGCATACGTGGGCTCCAACACCGTGCGCACGGAATACGCTGCGGACATCAACCAGCCCGAACCCGGCCCCGGAGCGACGAATCCGCGACGGTGGTTCCCGCAATTCGCCGCGATCAACACGAACCCCGCGGTGGGTGGCGCGAACTACCAAGGCCTCGAGCTGAAGTTCGAGCGCCGTTTTCGCAAGGGCTTCTCGATCCTTAGCGGCTACACGTTCAGCAAGACGCTGACCAGGCAGCTGGGGCAGCGCCGGAGCTACTGGCACTTGGCGCCCGAGAAGACGATTTCGAGCCAGCACATGCCCCAGCGCTTTTTCAGCGCAGCGGTCTGGGATCTTCCGTTCGGAAAAGACCGCAGGTACGCGAGGCAGGGGGCCTTGGCGCAGCTCATTGGCGGATGGCAAGTCTCCCCGATCTTCGAGGCCCAGCGCGGTCTGCCGTTGTCGCCGTCCGTGGCCGGCAACCCCGCCAACACCACCGGAGGCCAGAGACCGGACCGGATCCGGGACGGGAACCTCCCGCGTAGTCAGCGCACTCCCGAGCGCTGGTTCGACGTGGAAGCTTTCGCGGTGCCGGAGCGCTTCACGTTCGGTGATTCCGCCGCCTGGATCATCGAAGGCCCGGGCTCGGTCAACCTGGACCTGATGATCTCGAGGACATTCGCCGTGACCGAAAATACCCAGCTCGACTTCCGCGCCGAGTTCTTCAATGTGTTCAACGAGGCCCACTTCAACTTCCCGAACGGCACGATCAACCGGCCGGCGGGAGGCCGGATCTCCTCGACCATGGAGTGCTGCCCGGCGCGCCAGATTCAGTTCGGCCTGAAGCTCATCTTCTGAGATGTAGTGTGCGGTGCGCTGGCGGATCGCGGGCCAGACCGGGATCCTGTCAAGTGACCACCGGACGGGCAGGATGGGCGGGCCCACCATGTTGAGGGAAGGACCGAGCATCTCTGCTGCCGTGCGCCGGACCCGCATCCCTCGCGAATCGATGGTTTACGGGTTCCCGGCTCGGGGAGCTGCAATTCAGAGGGCACGGACCTCCAATTCGACTCGGTCGGTCCGCTCACCGCTAAACCGAACTCCTCCGTGGACTGGAGCGCCGGGAAGGGCGGCACCCGGTAGATCCACGCTCTGTCCGACGACTCGCGGAAAATGGCGTCGTGGCCCTGATGCAAGCAGCACGCCGATGACGTGCGCCTTGGGGGTCACTAAGGTGGGCGGGCCGCAACCAGAGCAGGCTCGCCCGCTTAGTCACGCTCGTCCACTTTCGGCAGGCGGTGGTACCTGCCCTGCTAATCACCCCAGAGTTGCTTGAGCCGTCGGTCGCGACCGCAACCCCAGCGGTAGTACTTGTACCGGATAGAGTTCTTCTTGTAGTAGTCCTGGTGGTACGCTTCTGCTGGAAAGAATTCAGCAGGTGGCAGGATCTCGGTCTGGACCTCTCCCCGCCCGGCGGCTTGAGCGGCCAGCGCCGCCTTCGACTCCTCGGCTAGCTTGCGCTGCTCGTCGTTCAGGGCGAAGATGGCGGCCCGGTATTGCGGGCCCTTGTCGCAGAACTGGCCGTTGGCATCGAACGGGTCTACATTGCGCCAGAACACCTCGAGCAGGGTGGCGTAGGCGACCTTGGCCGGATCGTATTGGATGCGGATCACCTCGTAGTGGTCTGTGCGCCCTGAGGAGACGCGCTTGTAGGTTGCGTCTGCCTGGCTGCCTCCCGCGTATCCCGAAATCGTCTCCAGGACTCCCTCGGTCTTGTCGAAGGGTGGTTCCATGCACCAGAAGCAGCCGCCGGCGAAGAGCGCGACGGCGGTATCGCCAACAGTGGACGGTTGGTCCTCGGCCCGTGCGGCTGAGGTGGCTAGGGCGAGCAGGATGGCGGCGGCGAATCTCATCGCCGATCCTTTGCACGGGCCGGCTTGAACTTTAGCGCTACGCCGTTAATGCAGTGCCGCTTCCCGGTTGGCCGAGGGCCGTCGGTGAAGATATGCCCGAGATGACCGCCGCAACGCCGGCAGAGGAGCTCGGTCCGGGTCATGAAGAACGACCGATCGACCGATGTCTCGACCGCGCCATCCAAGGACCTCCAAAAGCTAGGCCAGCCGGTGCCACTGTCGAACTTCGCGGCTGAGGAGTAGAGCGGCAGGCCGCAGCCGGCGCACACGAAGGTTCCTGTGCGCTTCTCGCGGTTCAGGGGGCTGCTCCCTGCACGCTCGGTGGCGTGCTGCCGCAGAACCCGGTACTGGTCCCGGGTCAGGATGCGTTTCCACTCTGCGTCGGTGTGCGTCACTTCGTACTTCCGGTCGGATTGGTCGGCCGCGATCAGAGGAACGCCCAAAGACGTCCCAAGCAAAAGCGTGCGTCGTGTCAGTCTGTCCATAACTCACCTCGGAGCCCTGCGACTTGAATGTCCAAGCTCATCGTACACCGGACGAGACGCTGGATTCCCCGCCACGGTTGCCCACTACGAGCCACATTTCGGACTTTTCTAGGTGTACAGTCTCAGGGAGAGGCGGCAGATAGCGATAAACACGTCCGGACGCTCTCAGCGCGTCTGCGAGCGTGCAGGACCTTGATGCAGCCGTCTATCCAGCGCGGCTCAGCCCACCGCCGGCGCGGCGGACGCCTAGATGCCCATTCCCGCGCCCAGGTTCGCGCCACTGACCGGTGAAAAGTCGTGTCATCAGAATTCAGACAAGAATATACTTGCAGTCTGCCTCTCGAAAGAAGGTTTGCACCTGCTCCAGGGCTCCTGGCAAAGATTGGCAAGCAGCTTCCAGGTTGGCCCGCAGCTGTGCTGCGGTCTTGCTGAGCTGGCGACGGACCCGACGCTTCATCAAGGCCCCTAGCCGTTCGACCGAATTGACTGGAGGCGAGTAGTCCGGCTGAAAATACAGCTCTATTGCAGAATCTTCCGGTCTGCTTCCGCAGCGATCTGCCCCGGCAACTCTCGGAAGACCGCCGCCGCGGCAGGGCCTTCCCGCACTGTGTCCTAGAGCTGGCCCTCCGGGCTGCTGGCCGCCAGCCGGTGGAGGCGGAAGCGCCCGCTGGCCACCCGCCCGCGGCTGCCCCCAGGGCGTCCGGACACGCTTTGCGCAGCCAGGCCGGACTCGGCGGCGAAAACGATCATGGCTCCCAACTCCTGGGAACGGCGAGCGATCTTAGGGAACTCTGGGTCTTGCCACCGCTGCCCGTGAGCGGGCTCGGACTGGGTAGCGCGCCGCTGGGGCCGCTGCGGCGGGAGCGGGAGCCGCCGCAGGACCCGGCGCACCGGGGAGACGCGCAGGACGCTGCCGAAAGCGAACTCGAATTTGCATTGCTGAGGGTTTTGGTCTCCGACGACGGTGCGGATTCAGTCGGCGTGCGGGGCTGTCCCCGGATGCTGCGCCGGGCCACAGCGGGAACCCCGATAAGCGCCTCTACGGGTGAGCGTACCCAGGTACTACGACGCAGGACACCTCGCCCGCCACATCTGCCTACCGGGCCCCCGCCGGGAACTCGCGATTCTGAGGCGACCACCGCTGCCTCGCCGCCCGGCTGGGGGCCCAGCGCACCATGCTAGCGACAGCACACAGGCAGCTGCGAGTGCTCCACGGGTTCGGACTCCTCAAGGATATCCAGGCCAAGCCAGAACCGCGCTGCTGGTAGGTCTGCCACCCCGCTGTCAGCGACTGGGCCGCCGACCATCGCGAGCAGGTGTGGCGCTGCTACCCGTTGCTCGCTACCGCGCACCAGCACCTGCGCGACCCCAACCTGCGGACACACAGCCACGGTGCGCGGGGACGCCGGCCAACGGCGTACGCCTGAGTCGCGCCGTGGCCGTCGTAAGCCACGTGCGGCGGGCCGAAACGAAGCCCCGAACGGGACCGGGATGCAGGGCGAGCACGCCAGCCGGGTTGTGTCAGGGGTCCGTGTACGAAGTAGTGCTCAGTTGGTCCGGCTATCGAACAGCGGACCTAGGGGACGGGTGCTGAGCCTCGACCCGCTCCAGCCATGCCTCTAGCCTCTCAAGCAGTGCGGCGGCGAGATCCGGCTCCGCGCCCGCCTGATTCCGGGTCTCCCCAGGGTCTTCGGCGAGGTTATACAGTTCGAGTCGCGAGTCCTCGTAGTAACGCAGGAGTTTCCAGCTTCCAGTCCTCGTCGCGCTCACCGGCGAAGTTGTGGCGTAGTAATGCGGATAGTGAAAGAATAGCGCCGCCCGTTCCGGCTCGTACCAGGGCTCCCGCAGCAACGGAGCTAGGTTGACGCCATCTACTGCGCGGTTGTGATCGGGGTCACCGGCCGCACCTGTGATCGCGAGGATCGTTCGGTAGTAGTCGACGCTGCTGATCGGCGTGTCCGATTCGCTGCCCGGAGCGGTCACGCCCGGCCATCGCACGATCGCCGGGACCCGGATGCCGCCTTCGTAGAGAGACCCCTTGCCTGATCGGAGTGGCGAGTTGTCCGTTACCCGGATCCCGTCGTAGTTGTTGACGTAGCCGCCGTTATCCGAAGTGAAGAACACGACCGTGTCCTCGGTGATACCCAATTCGTCCAGGGTGTCCAGCAACCGACCGAAGTTTTCGTCTAGCGAATGCACCATCGCCGCCAGATGCGGATTTCGATGCTGCATGCCGTCACGGATCTTGGCGCGGTAGCGCTCCACGATCTCTGGCTTGCCCTCGATCGGTGTATGCACGGTGTGGTAGGCCAAGTGGAGGAAGATGGGCTTACCCCGTTCGCGCTTCAGGATCCGAATCGCCTCGTCAGTGAGCCGGTCCGTGAGGTATTCCCCCTCTCGGCCGCCGCCCAGATGGGGCACGTACCGCAGCCCGGCGAACGGCCCCCTTCCGCCGTAGGGGTAGAAGAAGGTTTGGGGGGCTCCCCACAGCGTGCCGCCCACATCGTAGTCGAATCCCTGTGTCTGCGCGTAGTGCTCGGCCGTGCCGAGGTGCCATTTCCCGACATGGGCCGTCACATAGCCAGCTGCACGGAGGGCTTCGGCGACCGTAACCTCTTCGTGGGGAAGGCTTTCGGACGCCATCGGAGGCAGCAGTCGTCGCTGCAGCGGCGGATGCTGCGCGGCCTCCCGCCAGACCGTCATGCGCAGCTTGGCGGGATGCTTGCCCGTCAGGATCGATGCCCGGGTAGGGCTGCAGACCGGTGCTGCTGCGTAGGCGTTCGTGAACCGCATTGCCCCGGCGGCGAAGGAGTCGATCCGGGGCGTCTCGTGCAGGTCTGACCCGTAGACTCCGAGGTCCGTCCAGCCAAGGTCATCGACTAGGACGAATACGATGTGTGGTGCAGCCGATATCGGTGTGGGGCCTGCCGCCCCGGAAACCAGTGCAAACGCCAGCAATCCGATACCGAGCTTAGGCGGACAACTCAACAGGCTGTCCCCCTCTTTGCCAGAACGCAACTCCCGACTGGATCCGTCATCGTCCTGCGGCGGCGTACGCTTCGTCGAGCAGTTCCACAACATGCATGACCGGCACCGGCTGCTCTAGAGTACGCGCTCCTGCTTTCAACTGCAGCATGCAGCTGGGATTCGCCGTCACAAGCGTGTCGGTCTTGGTGGCCTTTGACCATCCGCAGCTTGTCCTCAATCAGCGCCATCGAAACATCTGTGTGCTCAACATTGTAGACGCCCGCGGACCCGCAGCAGATCTCGCTCATCGGGAGCTCGTGTAGCTTGACCCAGGGGATTGCCTGGATCGCTTGGCGCGGCGGCTCGCTGATTTTCTGACCGTGCAGCAGGTGGCACAAATCTTGGTATGTGACCTTGCGTTGGACGCGGCCGAAATCCGTGTTGAGTTTATCGAAGCGAGGACCTCGCTCATGTCCCGCATCTTGCCCGCGAAAGCCCGGGCTCGATCTAGCCATACCGGATCGTGCTCGAAGAGATCGGGGTGCTCCTTCAGCACCGAGCCGCAGCCAGCCGTGTTGGTGATGATGGCATCGTATCGCCCGGCCTCGAGCGCGGCAATGTTCTTCATCGCTTGCTCGTGGCCGATCGGGCGAAAACCGGCGTGAACTTGCAGCGCACCGCAGCACTCCTGCTCTGCCGGTACCGTCACTTCCCAGCTGTTCTTCTGTAACACACGCACGGTTGCTTCGTTCAGGAGGCTGAAGAAAACATTCTGCATGCAGCGTGCCCCACTGTCTGCGGCATTCGGCGTTATGGCGCAGGCCGCGATCAGCGCACCACTTGAACCCGAGGTAGTGGTGCTCTCGTATGAGGTCGGCCCTGCGTTCGCACTCGCAAGGGGCTCGGCGAGTTACACGATGATGTTCTGTACGGGGGATCGGGGTGCCTAGGGGGGGCTCGAGACCAATGCCATCTTCCGGGTAGGGCGGATCGAGCGGAAGAGAGTCGGACCCAGCTTCTGCGTGTTGCTTGCAAGCGTGCGGGATACAGAGCGAAGCGCTCCGCGAGCCGATTCTCTACCGGGCCTAGACCTTACGAACATTACAAATATCGCGCATGAACCAACCGTGGCACGGTCGTGTCCGCTGGTCCGCCGGACGCGACTCGGGCTGAGAACGGGCGGCCGAATTGCAGGGTGGACTCGTAGGTCGGCGGATCAGTCCTGCGTCGCAGAAGCCGCTCCCGAACTCCAGCGTATCGTCGAACCGCGGTGGTGCAGGCATTCCTTGAAGTCCTTGAGGCCCACTGCACTTACCCCCCAACTCGGGCGGACGGCTGGGCATCGCCCCAGACCCGGCAGTGGCCTTCGATCAGATTCCGCAAGGGATTCAGAGGTGCGGTCAACTCCGTGAAGCCACTAAGAGAATCACGACTGCGGCCTCGACCCAAAGCTCCTTTAGCCCTCGCAGGACCGTTTGCGTCCTGCGTACCGGTTCTGACACCATGCGCAGGGACGGGAACTTTCTCAGGATGGCACGGAACGCGATACGGCCCTCCATTTCTGCCAACGGCGCTCCTAGGCAGTAGTGGATACCGCGTCCGAAGGACAGGTGGCTCGTCCCTGTGCGCCGGATGTCGAGTGTGTCGGGTTTCTTGAAGACCTCGGGATCACGGTTGGCCGCGCCGATTACCGCAACGAGGAACTGCCCGGCCTGTAGCCGCCTGCCGCCCAGTTGCACATCGACCGACACTCTTCGGCCGTCAAGCTGCACTGGCGGGTCGTACCGAAGGAGTTCCCTGACTGCCGACTCCACAAGGGAAGGATCGTCTCTGAGCAACTGTAATTGGTAGGGGTTAGACATCAGCGCCAGCATGCCGTTGCCGATCAAGTTCCTCGTAGTCTCGTTTCCGGCTACGAGAAGCAGCATGAGCGTCTGCATCAGTTCGTCGTGACTGAGTTTCTGGCTCTCCTCCTCTGCAGCGAGCAGCGAACTGATCATGTCGTCCTTTGGGTCCGATCGCCTTAACCGAATGATCGCTTCAAAATACTCCGTCAACTCCTCTGCGGCGCGGCGGACTCGTCCGACCTCCTCGTCATCCAAGATCGGTTCAACGTTGAGCGCGATGTCATTGGACCAACCTTCGAAGCGAGTCATGTCGGACGAAGGGACTCCCAACATTTCCGCTATCACCGTGACGGGTAGAGGGTAAGCCAAGGACGCCATCAGGTCGAAGCGGCCTCGGGTCGCGGCTGCATTGAGCAAGTCGTCCGCAACGTGCTCGATTCGCGGGCGCAGCCTCTCAATTGCGTGAGGAGTGAACGCCTTCGAGACCAGGGATCGCAATCGCGTGTGATCTGGAGGATCCATGTCCAGCATGTTCACGAGGCCGGTTCGTCTCGGCACGTTGATCTGCTCGGCGTTCGAGAATCTCGCGTGGTCTCTGAGGACTCGGTCGATGTCCCTGTATCTCGTCAGCGCCCCACGGCGTCAAGGAGCCGCATTCGATGAACCGGGTCCTTCCGGCGCATTTTGCGATATAGCGGATACGGGTCATCGATAACCTTGGGCGACCCCCGGATTGAATGCGACGCCTGACTCCAGCCGTTCCCACCCGAGGAGCGCCCGCATCGCGATGGGTTGCACGATCCATTTGGCCAGCTTGGAACCGAGCATCAGTGGGCCACCTCCGCCCAAACTCGATCGGCGCATTGCGCTGCTACGTTATGCGCTTTGGGCCGGCCTGAAGTGCGAGCCTTGAAGGCCGGGCATGAATCCAGGCTGGAGCGCAAGTCTGATCCTACGCTCCGGCGTCAAGGGGCGCAAGCCCTCGTGCCGCGTGACGACGGAGCCCGATGATCGCGTGCGTGTCCGGCTGCGTGCGGATGTCTGAGGAATCATCCACTGCGTCCAAGTTGCGGTGCGGGACAGCGTGGCTGGTCGCCGTCAGAGCATGGTTCCGGCTCCGGTCACCGCAGGCGATCAGGGCTCCCAGTCCGGTATCGCCCCAAAGAGACGCGACGTAACCTTTTCATTAACAGCCGCTTAACCATGCATCCCGTTTCCACATCCCGTTTCCCTGCCAGCCTAACGTGCCAGCCAGAACGGGCTCGCCAGCCGCGTCGTCCCGGCGCAGCCGTTCGAGCGCCGCCAGATGCTTCGCAAGCTCCGGGGGGCACGTAGATCATGGTCGTCTCGGGCCGGGTGTACGCCGGCGCCGGACGGCTCCCGCCGCCGACACTTCGTCCACCGGCTGCCGATGGCGCTCAATGCCGAGCGGCGAACGTTCGTGTTCATCCAACCCGACGAGGAGACGCAGAACGCGCTCCGACCTGGGACGGGCAGCACGCCGGGCTATGGGCGGCGCTGCTGGCGGCCGGTCGCGCCGTCCAGGTCGTCGTCGGCCGGAACGCCGAGCGGCTGATCGCGGTGGGACGGGCGCTTGACCGCTGGGTATCCACACCTGCTATCGTCGACGCGCACTGCGAGGACGAGGCGGCCCGAGTCGCAGAGCAGGTGCGTTGTCGGGAGCAGATCGCGTCGGTCCGGGCCGCCATCGCGACGCTTGATGAAGCCGCGCTGGCCACGTATGGCGGCCTGAACGGAGCCGTAGCCCGTTGCGCCGCGCTAGCGGCCGCTGCGACCGCCGCCAGCCGGGTGAAGCCGATGATCGCCACCGAAAAGAAAGATTCTTCTTCTCCCTGCGCCTTACTGCAGACCAGAAGTTCGAGGCTCGAAAAAAAGTGGTCCTGCAGTTCCTCGGGGACAAGTCTGTGGCCCAGATAAAATCCTGTGTCCCTTTCTCCATACGCACGATCTATCGCTGGATCTCATGCTTCTTCCTGGGAGGCATGGAAAGCCTTCGGGATCGCAAAAAAACGGGAAGACCACGCCGATGGACAGATCGGCACCTGGATTGGATCCGCATCGTCGTCGGAGACCAAGACCCCGCTCAATACCAATTCGAGTTCGCTTTGTGGACCGCGCAGCGAGTGCGCCAAGCCTTTTGGGAGAAGTTCGGCAGCGTCCTGAGCGTCTCCCCGGTGCGCCGGAGCCTGCGGCGGTTCGGACTCACCCCGCAGCGGCCCCAGCGGCGCACCGCCCGGTACGATCCCGCTGCCGGGCAGCGGTGGCAAGACGCAGAGTTCCCCAAGATCCTTCGCCGGGCCCAGGAGTGGGGAGCCCTGCTCGCCTGCGCCGACGAGTCCGGCCTAGCTGCGCAGAGCGTGTCCGGGCGCACCGGGGGCCCGTGCGGTCAGACCCCCGTTGTGCGGGTGGCCAGCGGGCGTTTCCGTCTCAACCTGCTGGCGGCCATCAGTTCGGAGGGCCAGCTCCATGACACAGTGCGGGAAGGTCCTGTCACGGCGGAGGTCTTCCGGGAGTTTTTGAAGCAGATCGCGGAGGGAAGCGGATCGGAGGATTCTGCTGGTGGTGGACCATTGCAGTATTCACCGCGCCCGGACAATCCGGGAGTGGCTGGAAGCGAACTAAGCCGCGGTCGAGCTGTACTTTCAGCCGACCTACTCGCCGCAAGTCAATCCGGTGGAACTGCCAGGGGCCTTGGTCCAGCGTCGGGTCCGTCGCGAGCTGAGCAAGACCGAAGCACAGCTTTGCGACAACCTGGAAGCTGCTTGCCAGGCTTTGCAAAAAGCTCCGGAACAGGTGCGAGCCTTCTTTCGGGCGGCGGACTGCAAGTATATTCTTGCCTGAATTTTGATGACACGACTTTTGACGCGATCAGTAGCAAGGGAGTGAAGGATGATCTGACGCCTGCCGAGTTGGCGACGTGGCGGAAGATTGTTGAGGAGATCGAAAATGCCTGAACGTGACATTGCCGCGGAGGTTCTCAAGGGACTCCAGGAGGTTCGAGAGCACCAAGCGGGCAAGCGCACGCTTCGCGAATGGCGGGTCGAGGCGACCCCGCTGTCCGAACTCGCTCCGGAAGTGGTCGAGAGAATCCGCCAGAACTTCGAAGACCCAGCAGCTGCCGTCCCAGAATTCGGTCCAGTGCTCGCCGACCATCAGTCAGCTCCTGACGGTATCGGACAGAACAGGGAACTCAGTGTTGAGGATTGATGGCGGTGTTGAAGAACCTCGACGCGCTACGCGACGGCGACGAGGTGCAGACGGGCTTTCGCGACAACATCCGACCAGAATACGTGGACGAATGGCCGGCAGAACTTGAACCATGCCTGATCGACGCCTTGTCCGCAGCCGGTGCGCCGCGCCCATATCGCCATCAGTTCGAGGCCGTCCGCAAGTCGCTGGAAGGTGCCGATGTCGTGTTGGAATCACCAACCGCGAGCGGCAAGACTATGGCGTTCGCTGCGCCGATGCTGCACGAACTGAAGCGCAATCCGGGCTCGCACGCTCTGATGATCTACCCCATGAAGTCGCTGGCGTTCGATCAGCGAGCACAGATTCAGGAGCTTGGCGAACCTCTCCAGGTCGAATTGTGGTTTTTTGATGGCGATACTGACAAGGCGACCAAGAAGATATTGAAGGCGTCCCCACCCTCGATTCTCATGACCAACCCAGAGAACCTAAACATGTCATTTCTGGGCTGGAAGGAACAGTGGCAGAAGTTCCTGGCGCATCTCAGGTACGTGGTCATCGACGAGATGCACGAGTACCGGGGATTCTCCGGGGGCAATATGGCGCTTCTGCTGCGGCGGTTTCTGCTCCATTTGGACCGCGTCGGCGCATCTTCTCAACTGTTCCTGTCGACGGCCACCTGCGAGAATCCGGAGGAACACGCCCGAAATCTCACCGGGCGAGAGGTGGCAGTGGTGTCGGCACGCCACGTGCTGCGTCCGCGACGCCGTTTCATGTTCGTGAATCCGGCTGAACCGGGACGAGCCGGCGGCCCGCCAGGGCAAGGTGCTGTTCATCCACGCGTCCGGCGAGTTTGAGGAAGGGAGCAACCAGAACCGCCTGCGCGACCAGGACATTGAGCACATCGCTGGTGCGTTCCACATCTACGCCGACATGGAGAAATACGCACGGGTCGTGCCGCTGGTCGAGATCAAGCAGAACGACTGGAACCTGGACATCAGCCGTTACGTGGACACTGAGGAGGAGCGCATTGATGTCGCGGAGGCGGTGTGGAAGTTCCGGGAGTCGGAGCGGGAACGTGCGGCGGCGGAGGCAACGATGAACCGGTATCTAGCGGAGTTGGGATATGACGCATAGAGGGTGGCCTTCGGCAGGTCCGGCGGATGTGCAATCATCAGGGCTCTTGGATCCCCGACAGGAGCAACAGGGATGCTGAACCGCCTGAAGCTCGAGAATTTCAAAGCGTGGCAGGAAGCCGATCTGTCCTTTGGCAGGGTCACCGGGTTCTTCGGAGCCAACAGCGCAGGCAAAAGCAGCCTTCTGCATCTTCTCCTGCTGCTCAAGCAAACTAGGAACGCCACGGACCGCGGCATCGCCCTTGATTTTGGCGGACCGGCAGATATCGTGAACTTGGGAACGTTCGAAGATGTGGTCCACCAGCGTGACAAGAGCAAAGCGATAAGCTGGCTCATCGAATGGAAACTGCCTGAGACGCTCACGATTGAGGACCCGCTGCAACCGTCGGATGACCCGCTGTTGGAGGGTGACAGTCTTCGGGTCCGATGCGAAGTCGGCCTCAAGGGCAAGCGGCCGTGGCCGCGCGGGTTGGCGTACCGATTCGGTGAGGTGGACTTCAGGCTGCAACCAAAGTCGGGATCGAAGTCGGAATTCGAGTTGGCAACCGACGCCCCGAACTTCGAGTTCGTACGGAACCAAGGCCGCGCCTGGCCGCTGTCACACGCAGCAAAGGCTTACTTGTTTCCAAGGCAGGCGAAGAGCTACTATCAGAACGCGGATTTTCTCGGTGACTTCGAACTGGAATATGAGAAGCTGATGGATTCCGTTTACTATCTCGGTCCCCTGCGCGAGTATCCGCGCCGGGACTACCATTGGGCAGGGTCCAGCCCGGAAGATGTCGGCCGACGGGGTGAGCGTACGGTCGACGCGATACTCGCAGCCACTGCTCGTGGCGAGAAGAGGAGTCTCGGATATAATAAGTGGAGTAAGCCATTCCAAGAGATGATTGCCTACTGGCTACGTGATTTGAAGTTAATTGACGATTTTGACCTAGAGGAAATTGCAAAGGGGACCAACCTGTTCCGGGCCATGGTCAGGACATCCTCGTCGAGTGTGTCGATGTCGCTTACCGACGTTGGATTCGGCGTCTCCCAGATCCTGCCTGTATTGGTGCTACTGTACTATGTCCCGGAAGGTTCGACGGTTCTCATGGAACAGCCGGAAATCCATCTCCATCCTGCCGTCCAGAGCGGTCTGGCGGACGTCATGCTGAATGTTGCTAAAGAGCGAAACGTGCAGATCGTGGTGGAGAGCCACAGCGAGCACCTGATGCGGCGCCTGCAACGGCGAGTGGCTGAAAAGCCGGTATTTGCCAAAGACGTGAAGTTGTATTTTGTGTCTTCGAGTCAAGGTAGGGCTCAGCTTTCCGATCTGTGTCTGAATGAGTGGGGCGAGATCGAGAACTGGCCGGAGAATTTCTTCGGGGATGAAATGGGTGAGATCGTGGCGATCACCGAGGCATCCTTAAAAAGAAGGATGGAGCGATCCGGATGACGACGTTCGTTGTGGATACCAATGTTGCGATAGTCGCCAACGGCCGCCAGACTCACGCGGACAGTCGATGTCAGCTGGACTGTGTGAAGGCATTGAAGGTCGTGATTACACAGGGGATCATCGCGATTGACAACGGAGTCTTGATTATCGAGGAATACACGAAACGGTTGAATTTCTCGGGTATGTCGGGCGTGGGTGACAAGTTTCTCAAGTATGTATTAGACCATAAGTATCGAGGCGATAAGGTGCGAAGAGTTGCCGTGATGCCTTCCGATGACGATGGGCGGGGCTTCGAAGAATTGCCAAAAAATGCGTTCGACCCTTCGGATCGCAAGTTTCTGGCGGTTGCGGTGGTCGTGCGAGCGGCTGTTCTGAATGCGACCGACAGCGATTGGGACGAGCACAAAGCATTGATGAATGATCTGCAGGTGAGGGTGATCCAACTCTGCCCTCAGCACGCCTCGAAGAACGCATGATGAGAACAGTGACGGCAGCGACAGGGCCGCATTTGCCGTTGAACGCCAGATATCCGAGTACTTGGTACTGGCCGGGGTCTCCGTCCATCGGCGCGGCGATGACATGCATGCGGATCCGGAGCGATTGTCGACGAAGACGTAGTGGTGACGGAAAAACTCGACGGCGGCAACACGATCCTGCATGTCGGCAAGGTCTATGTGCGCAGCGTGTCGGCTCCCTCCGACGCAAAATAGATGATGATGGTGAAGAAACACCATGCATGGAAGGTGAACGAGCCGGATGTCTACCTGTACGGCGAGGACATCTACGGGATGCACAGCATTGCCTACGATCCCGTGGCGGAACATGAAACTTTCTGCGCCTTCGCGCTCCGGGACGGTCGCGGCACCTTCGCGGCGTTCGGTGCGGTCGAGGCGTACGCGAAGCACCGGGAGATTCCGGTGGTGCCGGTTTTGTTCCGAGGGTGCTTCCGGTCGATCACCGAAATACGTGTGTTCGTCACGCAAGCCCTCAGCGAACTCTACGCCCTCGGCGGCGAGCGCGAGGACGTCGTGTTGCAGTTGGCGCGAGGATTCCAGGCGGACGAATTCCCCAACAACGTCTGCAAGAGCGTCCGCCTCGGCCATGTGCAGACCGACGAGCACTGGACCAGGAAGTGGAGGCCGTGCCGGATCGCACGGTCCGGCGGCTGACGTTGTACAACGGGTTGCTGGCATGATCTCGCGAGACGGAACGAAAGCTCCGAGAACTAGCCTGGGAACGCGCCCCGATCTGCAATGATGAACTCGGTACTGACCGGTGCCAAAATCGTGTCATCAAAATTCAGGCAAGAATATACTTGCGGTCTGCCTCTCGAAAAAAGGCTTGCACCTGTTCTGGAGCTCCTGGCAAAGACTGGCAAGCAGCTTCCAGGTTGGCCCACAGCTGTGCTGCGGTCTTGCTCAGCTCGCGACTGACCCGACGCTGGACTAAGGACCCTAGCCGTTCGACCGGATTGACTGGAGGCGAGTAGGCCGGCTGAACATAGAGATCTATTGCGGCTTGGTTCGCCGCCAGCCACTCCTGGATTATCCGTGCGCGGTGAATCCTGCAATTGGCGACCACGAACAGAATCTTCCGGCCCGCTTCCTCGGCGATCTTCTCCAGAAACTCCCGGAAGACCTCCGCCGTGGCAGGACCTTCCCGCACCATGCAATAGAGCTGGCCATCCGGACTGCTGGCCACCCGCCCAGGGGGCTGCCTGCGGCTGCCCCCTGGGCGTCCGGACCCGCTCTGCGCAGCCCGGCCGGATTCGGCGGCACAGGTGCGCAGGGCTCCCCGCTCTTGGGCCTGGCGAGCGAGCTGAGGGAGCTCTGGGTCCTTCCCCCGCTGCCCGTGAGCGGGCTCAAACCGGGTAGCGCGCCGCTGGGACCGCTGCGGCGGGAGCGAAAGCCGCCGCAGGCCCCGGTACCCCGGGGAGACGCTCAGGACGCTGCCGAACTTCTCTCCCAAGGCTTGGTGCCCTCGCTGTGCGGTCCGCCAAGCGAACTCGCCTAGGCATGGCTCGGGGTTTTGCTCTCCGGCGGCGGTGTGGATCCAGGCGGCGTACCGGTCTGTTCCTGGGCGCGGTCGTCCCGTTCTCCTGCGATCTCGCAGGTTCTCCATGCCTTCCAGACATCCAACGCTTCATCGTGTGTGTTGAGCAAAAAAATGCAGGACTTTGTCTGGCCCCCCCCCCCCCCCCCCAATGAACTGCAAGACCGCGTTTTTTGGAACCTCGAACTGCTGGTCTGCAGTAAGGCGTGGAAAAAGCTTTCTTTTGTCATGCTCATCGTATGCACCAAATCCACCCGCAGATCAATCGACGAATGGGTTCCAGGGACACGGCGTTTGACGTGATCAGTAGCGACGCCGCGGACGCTGCGACCCGTCCGACCCTGGGGGTGGAGCCCGGTGCGCTCCAGCGGCACGCGCAGCGCTCGGGGCGGCTTGGATACTCCCCTAGACTCCCGGAGAATTGCCCGAGATGGGTGTTGCGGGGTCGCATGGCTTGAGCGGAGAGTCCTGTGCGCCCGGCGCGGGCCCCTCATCCCGTCGCCGAGCGACCTGGACACCCCTTTCCGCAGGCTCCCTGCGCCGGCCCGCACCGCAGCCGCTACACACCCGGCTCCTGGCGCACCGGTCGACCCACGGGCTCCGCGTCGGTCCCGTTCCGCTGTGCCCGGCGCGACCCCGGCCGCGCCGACCCAGCCCGAGTCCGGGTCCATCTGGCTCGCCGCGTGCAGCAGCCCATCCCAGTGCAGGTTGCCCCTGCTGCTCAGCAGCCGCAACAGCAGTGCGCTGCACGTCAGCTGCCCCACGCTGCCCAAGAAGTACCGGATCAGCGGCCGTATCCCGTGTCGCCGCGCCTAGGCCGGCAGCACTTGGCCCGGCAGCAGTGGCGCGCTCCGGGCACCCCGTTAGAAACCCTGCTGCGCCGCGTGCGAGCGGCACGGCGGAGGCTGCCGGCCCCGGTCCGGCAACGGTCCCTGGAACGCATGCTCCGGCCCCTGCTGGCCGCAGCGCCGCCAGCGGCAGCCGGTCGTGGCTCACCAGCATCACTGGGGACCCCGGCCCTAGCCCCCGCTGCTCCCCGTCCCCGTCGCGCCGGAGCACCCCGCGCACCGGCTCCTCCAGCCCTTGGGCTGGCTGGTAGGCCACCGCGCTTGCCCGCTCCTGGCCTGCTGCGTCCAGGGGCTCCCCCCTCGTCCTCCCGCCACTCCCTCGCGACCACCCGCCGCAGAAGCGGAGCTTTCTGCGCGGATCGGTCACGCTCCCGGTATCATCCCCGCCCCGCTGCCGGCAGGAGCTCACCAGCGCCCTGCAGGAGTCTGCGCTGGCGGCCCGCAGCCCCACCCGCTGCCGCGCTGCCAGCCAGGATGCCCCAGCCCAGTCCAATTGCTCCCGCCCCTGCCCGTCCGGGTCGCCCGCCTGCAGCCGAACGCTGACCCCTGTCGTACCCTCGCACACCGAGGGCCACCAGGACTGCTACTCACCGTGGCAGCCGTGCGCGGCGTGCTCGCACAACCGGCCCTCCACCGCGATCCCCGCGCCGTCTCCGCACGCCGGGCTGCCGGCTCGACCAGTGCGCAGATCCAGGGTTTTCGCTGCGGGACCCTCGCGCTAATCGTGCGGGGGCGGGCTGGCGGGGGGCGGCTCGCGAGCGGACTGAGCGAGCTTCGCCCGCAACGCGGCGAGCTGGGCCTCCAACTCGCGGCGCTTGCGAGCCTCGGTGTCGCGTTCCTGCTCGGCAGCCCGGCGCTTGCGGCTCTCTTCCTGCCGCGCCGGTTCGGATTCCTCCAGAATGGGGATCAGCAGCCCGGTCTCCGGGTCCCGGAACCGCAGCAGCCTGCCCTGCACCTCCAGCTCCAGGCCTAGCACCCGGCTGCGAGCTGAGCCGTCCGGCCGCAGCGGCGTGTAGCCGCCCGCTTCCAAGGCGTGCCTCTGCAGGCGCTGCCCCGCGAGCCGGCCCAGCGTCTCCCCCGTCGGGTCGAACTGCCAGTACTCCCGCACCCCCAGCCGCTCGTACAAATCCCGCTTCCGCTTCAAATCCTCCCCCACCGTCGACCGCGACGCCACCTCCAGCACCCACTGCGGCACCCGCCCCTCGAGCCACGCAAAATACGCTTCGCGGTCCCGCGCCGGCACGCCCAGCACCACGAACGCATCCGGGGCCACGCGGGCCTGCGCATCGTCCTGCCGATAGTAGACGAACGTGTCGCTCGTCACGTACACCTGGTCGCGGCGGTCGCGGAAGTGCAGCCGCAGCGCGGCCGTGGCCTCGCGTGGGCCTGGGCGTTGCTGTTGGCCATCGGCAACCCGTTCGAGCGAGCAAGGATACTCCAGGGGCGGAGCCGCCGCCGGCCGCCTCGCGGAGGCTGCCGGCGGCACCGGCATCGTGGCAGTCATCCCGTCGCGTTTCCCCCGCGCGCGCCCGTTCAGTCTAGCACTGCAGCGGACGACCGCTCCTGCGCCGGCGGTTCGGCTTGGCGGCCCGCCTCCGAACGTCGCGACAGGTGCTGATCGCGTCAAAAGTCGTGTCTTGGGAATCCCTTCGTGGATTGATCTGCAGGGTGGATTTATTGTACTCTATTAATGTGACAAAAGAAAGATTTTTCTTCTCCCTGAACCTTACTGCGGACCAGAAGTTCGAGGTTCGAAAGAAAGTGGTCTTGCAGTACATTGAGGGCAAGTCAGTGGCCCAGATAAAGTCCTCTGTCCCTTTCTCTATACGCACGATCTATCGCTGGATCTCACGCTTTTTTCTGGGAGGTCTGGAAAGTCTTCGGGATCGTAAAAGAACGGGAAGACCGCGCCAAGGGACAGATCGGCACCTGGCTTGGATCCGCATCGTCGTCGTAGACCAAAACCCCGCTCAAGACCCATTCGAGTTCGCTTGGCGGACCGCGCAGCGGGTGCGCCAAGCCTTTTGGGAGAAGTTCGGCAGCGTCCTGAGCGTCTCCCCGGTGCGCCGGAGCCTGCGGCGGCTCGGACTCCCGCCGCAGCGGCCCCAGCGGCGTGCCCCCCGGTACGACCCCGCTGCTATGCAGCGGTGGAAAGACGAAGAGTTCCCCAAGATCCTTCGCCGGGCCCGGGAGTTGCTAATTTTGCCAAAAGTAATTGCAAGCAACGCACCAATAGAATCAATGGCTTGCGGAGCCTTTTCGTGCAATCACTTATGAACATATCAGTAGGAGCCATGATCGCCTTCGCCGACGAGTCCGGCCTGGCTGCGCAGAGCGTGTCCGGGCGCACCCGGGGCCCGTGCGGTCAAAGCCATGTCGGGCGGGTGACCAGCGGGCGCTTCCGCCTCCACCGGCTGGCGGCCAGTAGCCCGGAGGGTTAGCTCGAGGACACAGGGCGGGAAGGGCCTGTCACAGCGGAGGTCTTCCGGGAGTTTTTGGAGCGGATCGCGGAGGAAGCGGATCGGAAGATTCTGTTGGTGGTGGACAATTGCAGGATACACCGCGCCCGGACAATCCAGGAGTGGCTGGAAGCGAACCAAGCCGCGGTAGAGCTGTATTTTCAGCCGGCCTACTCACCGCAAGTCAATCCGGTGGAGCTGCTAGGGGCCTTGGTCCAGCGGCGGGTTCGTTGCGAGCTGAGCAAGACAAAAGAACAGCTTCGCGACAACCTGGAAGCTGCTTGCCAGTCTTTGCAGAAAGCTCCGGAACAGGTGCGAGCCTTCTTGCGAGAGGCAGACTGCCAGTCTATTCTTGCCTGAATTCTGATGACACGACTTTTGACGCGATCAGTAGTGCGGGGGCGCGAACCGGCAGCAGGTGCAGCGGCATGGCGGAGGGACGGATCGTCGAGCAACGCGCCGCCGTGCGGGCGGCCGGGCCCGTGCGCGTGGAGTACCCCGACACGGACGGCTTGCCCATGGCGGAGAACGACTGGCGGGCCGACGCGATCGTGTCGGCCAAGGTGCCGCTACAGCTGCACTTCGCGGATCGGCCGGACGTGTACGTGTCGGGGTATCTGCTGCTGTACTACGTGGAGGGCGACGCCGGGCAGAGCGTGGTGCCGGACGTGCTGATCGTGTTCGGGGTGCCGGCGCGGCAGCGGCGGAGCTACCTGCGGTGGGAGGAGGGCCGGCCGCCGGACTTCGTGCTGGAGGTGAGTTCGCCATCGTCGCGGGTGGCGGGAGGCGCTGGTCGGCTACCGGCTGCGGGGGCGGCGCTATGCGGAGCTGGGGCCGCCGGGGGGTGGGCCGGAGGTGCCGAGCGCGGGGCTGGGGCTGCGGCCGGCGGGCGGGTGCCTGCGGCTGCGGGACCTGCGTACCGGCAAGGACCTGCTCTGGTCGGACGAGACGGACTGGCAGCGCCGGACGGAAACAGCGGCGCGGCGGGCGGCGGAAGCGCGAGTGGCGGAGCTGGAGGCCGGGCTGCGGAATCCAGACGCTTCCTCCCCTCCAGACGGCACGACCCCAAAGCCCTGACGAGGCCTGCGCCCCGCGCTGCCGTTCGGCCGCGGCCCCTCGGCACGGTGCGCCGAACCCTCTCCGCTCCCCCGCTCTCGCCGACGCGACAAGCCCCGAGCACAGGGGAGCTCTACGTGGCCTCTGACTACACGCCTTTGCTGAAACGTCATGAGCGGCGGGTGCTCGCCCCGACCCCATGAAACGCTCGCCGAGTTCCTGTCCGCAGCGGAGCGCTCCGAGGCCCGCCCTTATGACGTTCCAGAGAATGCTTACAGGCGGCGCATCGTGATTGGACAGGAGGCTCCGCTGCGGCTAGGGTGCCGCAGCGTCGGTTACCGCACGCAATCGAGTGCCTACTGCAGTCGGACCCGGCCGAAGTATGCCCCGGCCAAGTCCGCACCAGAGGCGTCTTGGAACCAGCCCTGGAGGCTGTGTCGTCCCTGCGTCAGGGCGATCTGAAAGCTTACGGTGGAGGCATTGGCCCCGGCCTTGGCGGTGACTGGTGCCGAGCCATCCACGCTCAATCGGGCCGCAGCGATCGCCAGGGCCTTGCCCGGAGAGATTGGCAAGCCGCCGATGGTGGTGGACGGTCCCTGCCGCATCAGCCGACGGCCCAGATGGAACGGCCAGCGGCTCAGCGTGACAGTGTAGTCACCGGCCTGCTGAGCCTCGACCTGCCAAACCCCGCCTTGCGGCGGCCCGCAGGCTTCCGCAACGCGGCTGCGATTGTCGCAGTCGACCTCGACCCAGCTGTTTGAGGTCAGGTCCGTGAACGCTTCAGGATCGGCGCGGAGGACCAAAGGCTCGACCTTCGCGATGGACGGTTCAATCGTTGCCCAGTAGGCGTCGTAATGCGCCTGGAGGTCTCGGACAATCTCGGGGTGCTGCGCTGCGACATCAGTAATCTGGCCGGGGTCGCTTGCGAGGTCGTAGAGTTCGCCTGCGCCGACCAAACGCCACTGATTCCATACGACCGACGCTAGGGCGTATTGCTTCGGGCGAATCCGGCCCCCGTACTGGACGACGATCTTCCGGTCGGGAAGATCCTCCCCGCCTCCCGTCAGCACCAGCCCGAGGCTGGATCCGTCGAACCGGGCCCCTGTCGGCGGCTCCAAACCGAGCAAGTCGATCAGCGTCGGCAGGATGTCGGTGACGTGCGCCGCGTAGCCAACGTTGCGAGGCCCTCCGAGCTCAGCTGCTGGCCACCGCAGAAAGCAGATCGCACGGTGACCGCCGTCGTAGGGGCTGCCTTTTTTTCCGCGCATGCCGGCGTTAAAGACCGTCTCGCCCTTCGATGTGCCGTTGTCGTTCATGAAGACGACTAGGGTGTTGTCGCGAAGGCCCCGATCCGCCAGCCAGCGATCCAGGCGGGCGTAGTTCTCGTCGATGTTGTGGATCAGTCCGAAAAAGTGGGCCAGCAGCGGATCTTCAACCTTGTCCCGGTAGAGCGCGAAATCCTTCGGGAGCGCATGGAACGGGCTGTGTGGCGTATTGAGCGCGATGTAGGCGAAGAACGGCTGCGAAGCGTCCGCCTGCTCGCCCATCCACTCCATCGCCTTGTCGAACCAGAGGTTCGCGCAGAACCGGTCCGAGAACTTGGGTCTCCATTTGGTCCAGGTAGCGGGTGTAGTAATAGTCGTTGTCGTATTCAATCTCCGAGGCTAGTCCCCAGCCCTTGTGCCAGACGGCATGCTGGAAGCCCCGGTCCAGTGGGCGGTGGGGATAGGTGTCGCCCAGGTGCCATTTCCCGAACAGGCCTGTGGCGTAGCCATTGGCAACGAAGATCTCGGGCATGGTGGGGACGTCCCGCCGCATTAGATTCCGGCCAGCCGGCACCATGCCGGCCTTGTTCCGCAGCGAGTATTGGCCCGTCATCAACTCGCTGCGGGTCGGGGTGCAGACCGGGGCTACATGGAAGTTCGTCAGACGGACGCTCTCGCCGTGGAGCCGGTCGAGGTTCGGTGGTCTGCAGGATAGGATTACCGTGTGCGGAGAGGTCGCCGTACCCTTGGTCATCCGTCAAGATCACGATGACGTTGGGCTGGCTGCGCCCGCCCTGCGGCTG
The DNA here is from genome assembly GCA_965213745.1 of Bryobacterales bacterium. GTDB lineage: Bacteria > Acidobacteriota > Terriglobia > Bryobacterales > UBA6623 > VXMF01. The sequence continues at coordinate 123,096 of CBDBZZ010000012.1, forward strand.
GGGGCCCGCAGCCAACGGGCCAAGGTCGCGGCTGCCAAGGCCCCTACGGCGAGCCAAGCCCAGGCCGGGCTTCGCCCGGCTCCAATTCTTGTGCGCATGGTTGGTTCGTGGCTTGCCTAGGCAATTGACCAAGGCGAAACCGTCCATTCTGGGTGCTTCAGTAATGCAGTGTCAAGGTGAGTCGGCGCACGGAGTGTCACAGCTGCTGTTCCCTGTCGCGTCTGGCCATGCTCGCCGAGAGAGGTGCGCCCCCCAATGGCTGGCTGCCGGAGGTTGCAGCGAGGCGCGGCGGCTCGCATGAGGGGTCGACGGCACCCTGGCGAAGCCAACACCGGCTAGTGTCCTGTGTTGTAAGTCATTGACCAGTAGGTGAGGGGTGTGGTACTGATCGCGTCAAAAGTCGTGTCCTCAGAATTCAGGCAAGAATATACTTGCAGTCTGCCTCTCGAAAGAAGGCTCGCATTTGTTCCGGAGCTTTTTGTACTAATTTTGCCAAAAGTAATTGCAAGCAATCCACTAATGGAATCAATGGCTTGCGGAGCCTTTTCGTGCAATTACTTATGAACACATCAGTAAAGACTGGCAAGCAGCTTCCAGGTTGTCGCGAAGCTGTGCTTCGGTCTTGCTCAGCTCGCGACTGACCCGCCGCTTGACCAAGGCCCATAGCAGTTCCACAGGATTGACTTGCGGCGAGTAGGCCGGCTGAAAATAGAGCTCTACCGCGGCTTGGTTCTCTGCCAGCCACTCCCGGATTGTCCGGGCGCGGTGAATACTGCAATTGTCCACCACCAACAGAATCTTCCGATCTGCTTCCTCCGCGATCTGCTTCAAAAACTCCCGGAAGACCTCCGCCGTGACGGGGCCTTCCCGCACTCTGTCCTAAAGTTGGCCCTCCGGGCTGCTGGCCGCTAGCAGGTTGAGGCGGAAGCGTCCGCTGGCCACCCGCACGACGGGGGTCTGACCGCACGGGCCCCCGGTGCGTCCGGACACGCTCTGCGAAGCTAGGCCGGACTCGTCGGCGCAGGCGAGCAGGGCTCCCCACTCCCGGGCACCCTGATTCCCGGGTAAAAATTCCGGTTACCAGCTGGAACGTGTTTATATTACAATGATTTAGACGGTCCTCTGGAGTGTTCGCGGATTGCACCTCGGGGGTGCCTCTTGATTTTTTGGAGGCCCCCTTGCCCCTGTCCCCCGCTAGGGCTCCCACCCTGGCTTACGGCGTCTGCGACGACGACTTGACGGGCCTAGCCGGGCTCGGCATGGTGGCCCGGCTGGCCCGGTTCCTCGGGCTGCCCGAGAAGCTGGCCGCCTCGGTCCGCCTCCAGCGCCGCCGGCGCGGTGGCAGCGCTGGACAGATGCTGCTGGCGCTGCTCTACGCGGCCTGCGCCGGCGGGGGGCCCCTCCACGCGGGCGACGCCCTGGGGCCGATGATGTTCCCGCCGAGCGTGCGGGCAGCGGTGGGGGTCCGTGCCGGTGTGCGGGGACGGCACGGGGATCGAGGTGGAGGGCAAGTTGTTCGAGAACGCCGAGCGCGGCTACCACGGCGAGCAGCAGTCCTGGCTGCCCTCGGTGTTCGTGGGGGCGGCGGGGGTCAGCGCCCGGCTGCATGCGGGGGGCACGGACGTGCGGGGGGATTGGCGGGAGCAGCTGGACCGGGATGCGGCGCCCTGGCTGCCAGGGCGGCAGCCGGTGGGGCTGCGGGCCGCCAGCGCGGACTCCTGCAAGGATCTGGCGAGCTCCTGCCGGCGGAAGGGCTGGGAGTATTCCGTGAGCGTGACCGATCCGCGCAAAAAGGCCCCGATTCTGCGCCTGGCGGCCGCGAGGGGGTTGCGGGAGGACGAGGGGGAGCCCTTGGACGCGGCGGGGAAGGAACGGGCGCTCGCGGTGGCGTACCGGCCGGCCCGGTGGCCGGAGGAGCCGGTGTACGGGGTGATCCGGCGCGACGGGGACGGGGAGCAGCGGCTGCTGGAGCCGGTGTGCATGGTGATTTTGGTGAGCCGCGAGCGGCAGCCGGTGGCGGAGCTGGGGCGGCGGCACCGCGGCCAGCAGGGGCAGGAAAATGCGTTCCAGGGGCCGTTGACGGACCTGGGTTTGCATCATCCGCCGTGTCGCTCGCACACGGCGAGCCGGAGGGAGCCCGGGCTAGGGCTGGGTCGGCGCGGCTCCGGCCGCGCCGACCCAGCGGCAGGGGACCGACGCGGAGCCCGCGGGGGGCTCGGTGCGCCTGGAGCCGGGGGCGCAGCGGCTGCGGGACGGGCGCAGTCTGGCGCAGGGCGCTTGCGGGGGTGCCCAAGTCGCTCGGCGACGGGCTGAGGGACCCGCTCCGGGTACGCCGGTCTCCCCGCTCAAGCCATACGGCCCCCCAACCGCCATTTCGGGAAATTAACCGGGAATTTAGGTGAGTACGTGAGGGTGGATGACTTCGTCGGGCAGGGCGGGACGCTGGCGAACCTGCGAGGCTGGATCGAGAAGAAGGAAGGCAAGGTCGTCGGCGCGGTTGCTTTGACCGGCAAGGCCTACTCCGCCAAACTGAATCCGACAAAGGAGCAGCTTCATGAGCTCAGACACAAACACGGTGCGGACTTCGAGAAGTGGTGGGAGGAGCATTTCGGCCACGCCTTCGATTGCCTTACTCAATCGGAAGCTAGGTGCCTCGCCCGCTCTCCGGATGTTGACACCATCCGAGATCGCCTTGCTGCGGCAATCCGCCGCGGAGGTAGCCGCAGTCACGCGCGAAGTCCTCGCCAGCAGGGACGGCACATTGAGGGCCTGAGGGCGCAGCTTGAGCAACGGTTCCCGGATGGCCCGCCGCGAAGGCCGATGGCGCCAACTCCCGGCAGGTGGCAGGGCTATGCGCGTGCGCGGGCGGCACGGTCCGGTTCCACCCCTCATTCGATCTTCGATCCGCGCATCGTTGTTCTTCGCATCGGTGGCCGGAGGGTCTCCTTGGCCGCCGCTCTGAAGCTGACGGCGGCCCTGCGCGGCCTACTACTGATGTGTTCATAAGTACTGATGTGTTCATAAGTAATTACACGAAAAGGCTCCGCAAGCCATTGATTCTATTGGTGGGTTGCTTGCAATTACTTTTGGCAAAATTAGTAATGAGCGAATGCCCCTCGCAGCCGCCCCCCGAGTGGTTCAGCGGCCACGCCGCCGACGGCCGGCCGACCACCGCACCGCACTTGGCGCTAGCGCCGCTGCCGTTCGCCGGTACGCCGCATGTGATCGAGTAGTCCGGCCTCATGGTATTGCAGGCCCAGTGCATCCCAACCGACAGCGGGCTCCTGGATGTTAGTGCCTACAAGGCGTTCCTCGACGAGCGGCGCAGACTCATCGGCCATTGGTTGAACGAGTTCCTCGACATTGCGCAAGTGTGACGAGACTTTCGAATGTGCTGCGCAGGAATGGGACGAAGGACCGATTGAAGTACTCGGGCAGCGGGTCGGCACCATCGGACGGGGCCTCTTGGTGGCCGAGAGGCGTCCGAGAACGGTGTGCTTCGTCCGTGACAATTCGATTCGGAGCGGTGGGCGTAACGGGGGACCACGAGATCGATATACACATAACCAATTCATTATCAATGGATTAAAAATATTTCGTGTCGAAATCCCTGGAAGCCCGACGGCTGGACGAACGCCGTGAACGGTGTCTCAACCCGCAAGAATGAGTCGAGTGGATTGTCTGCAATGTCCGCCCGCAATGGCTCGCCAATGCGCACGAGGCTCTTGACGCCGCCGTGGCTGCCTTGTAGGGTTGGTCAGCGGACATCTCCGACGACTAAGTATTGTTTTTAATAATTTATATGCCATGCGTGGCTATGCATGTGCTCCCATGCGGCGGCTTGCTCGGCCTATACCTGGAGTACACCTAGTGCCACATCTCCGCAAACGGATGCTGGTTCCAATGCCCCCAGGACTTACGTCAAATCTGTCTCTGAAGTTCGGGCTAAGGACAAGTCGACGACAATGATCAGTAACGCGGTTGTAGGTCGCCCGCTGGTTACCGTACGCGACATCTTGCTCTTCAAGCTGGTGTCCGGTAACCAGCGGGCGAACATGCACGAGGCGACTGCCGGAGGCGGAGCATTGAGCTGAAGAACCCGACGGACGAAAATGCGACGATTTGGACCGCGTTCCAGCAGCTTCAGACCCACAACGCTGAGACCCCGTCGCTGTTCGCGTTCAACGCGGCGTTGATCGTGTCGAAAAACTGGAGGCCCGCATCGGAACGCTGACTGCCTTTTGGGAGTGGTTCAAACCGTGGCGCACAATCACGGGCGAGGCGCTGGCCGAGCCGAGCTTGCCGCAGCTCCAAGTGCTGCTCGTAGGCGTCTGCGATCCACGCCGCCTGCTTGCGCTTACCCGTGACTTCATCGTGTTCGAAGACGACGGCAGCCGCGTGCTCGCGAAAAAATGGCGGCTAGCACCAGTTTCATGCGGTGCAGACCGCGGTCGCCGAGATGTTGCGCAGGGCTCGGGTGCAGCGGCGCGGCGTCAGGATGCGCGAAGCGCATGGCCTCTACGAGTCCGGCCGGCAACCGGGAGGTGCGCCTGGTGATCGGCGGATCGGCGTGGTCTGGCACACCCAGGGGTCGGGCAAGAGCCTGACGATGGCGTTCTACGCCGAGCGCATCGTGCGCGAGCCGGCGCTGGCGAATCCCACCGTCGTCGTGCTGACCGACCGCAACGACCTCGACGACCAACTGTTCACGATATTCGTGCGCTGCGCCGACCTGCTGCGCCAGCCGCCCGTGCAGGCCGCGAGCCGCGCCGACCTGCGGGCGAAGCTCGCCGTGGAGTCCGGCGGCGTGGTATTCACGACGATCCAGAGGTTCTTCCCCGAGCGGAAGGGCGACTGCCATCCGCTGCTGGCGGATCGGCGCAACATCGTGGTGATCGCCGACGAGGCGCACCGCAGCCAGTGCGACTTCATCGACGGCTACGTCCGCCACATGCGGGACGCGCTGCCGAACGCGTCGTTCATCGGCTTCACCGGCACGCCCATCAAGCTGGCCGACGCCAGCACTCGCGCCGTGTTCGGTGACCACATCAGCGTCTACGACATCCAGCGGGTGATCGCCGACGAGGCATGGCGTGATGATGACGGCACTCGCGGGGCGTTGAAGGTCGTGATGACGGGGCAGGCATCCGACACGCCCGACTGGCAGCAGCACATCGGCAACAAGGCCTGCCGCGAAGCGCTGGTGAAGCAGTTCCGCGATCCGGCCGACCCGCTCCGCATGGTGCTGGTATGCGACATGTGGCTGATCGGCTTCGACGCGCCGAGCCTGCACACAGTGTGCGTGGACAAGCCGATGCACGGCCACGGTCTGATGTAGGTCATAGCACGGGCCAGCCGGGTGTTCCGGGACAAGCTGGGCAAGCTGGTCGTCGACAACTCTTGGTCTCGTTCGGGAGCTGAAGTGAGCGCTCGCGACGTACACTGAGAACGGTGGCAAGGGCTAGACGGCGGTCGACAAGGAGCAGGCGGTCCGGGTGATGCTGGAGAAGTACGAGGTCTGCTGCGGCCTGTTCCACGGCTTCGACCGGTCCGCATGGGCGACCGGTTCCGCCTGCTGCCGACGGCGCTGGAACACGTTACTGATGTTTTCAGAAGTAATTGCACGAAAAGGCTCCGCAGGCCATTGATTCTATTGATGGGTTGCTTGCAATTACTTTTGGCAAAATTAGTATGGCGCAGGAGGACGGCAAGGCGCGGTGCCTGAAAGCCGTCCGGGAGCTGTCGCAGGCGTTCGCGTTGGAGGTGCCTTGTCTAGGGACGGTCCGCATTCGCGACGACGTGTCGCTGTTCCAGCACATGCGGGCGGCGCTGGCGAAGCGGGCCGGCCTCGACGCGGAGTTGGACCATGCGGTGCGGCAGATCGTCTCGCGGGCTGTGGCCCCGGACGGCGTGGTGGGCATCTTCGCCACGGCCGGGCTGCAGAAGCCGGATGTGTCGGTCCTGGCGGAGGGCTTCTTTCGTGAAGTGCGGGGCATGTGCCAGAGGAACCTCCCAGTGGAACTCCTGGCACGGCTGTTGAAGGGCGAGCTGGCACTCAAAGGCGGAAGAACCGCGTGCAGGCGCACTCGCTAGCCGAGATGCTGGAGTGGACGGTCCGCCGCTACCGGAACTGCGCCCTGGAGGCGGCGCAGGTGATTGAGGAGCTGATCGGCTTGGCCCGAGAGCTGGTCGGGACCGCACGGAACAACCTGACCATCGCCTGGACGCGGCGGAAGAATGTCCGCGCCAACCTGCGCCGTCCCGTCAAGCGAATCCTGCGGATGCGCCGGTACCCGCTGGACAAACAGGAGGCAGAGACACGCACGGTGCTGAAGCAGGCCGAGCTGCGTGCGACCAACGTGTCCTGGGGCGAGGACTGTGACCGCAGCAGTCACTGAACACGTGGAGTGCGTATGACGGAGAACCCAAACACGGTTTCGGAAGCCGATCGCAGGCGGGACGGGCGCTACCCGGGAGCGCGCTGGTGGAAGTTCGACATCCACAGCCACACGCCGGCGTCCAGCGACTATGGCAAGGGTGCGCAACAGGCCGATTTGCGGAAGATCTCGCCAAAACAATGGCTGCTCAGCTTCATGCGGGTTGATGTCGATTGCGTAGCGGTCACGGACCACAACTCGGGGGAATGGGTCGACCGACTCAGGGATGCGCTCCGTGAGCTGGAAACGGAGGCTCACCCGGATTTCCGCCCCTTGTGCCTGTTTCCGGGCGTGGAGATCACCGCGAGCACCGGGACCCATGTGCTGGCGGTATTGGACGTGGACAGGACTTCCGCCGATGTCGCGAGGTTGCTCGGTGCCGTCAAATACCAGGGGAAAGAGGGCGCGTGCGACACGGTGGCCGAGGCCGACCCCCGTGGTGTCGCCGAGGCGATCGGCAAGGCGGGCGGCATCCCGATTCTTGCGCATGTCGACCGTCCGTCGGGTGCGTGGGCGCTGGCGGGGAATGCGCTGACACCGCTGCTCGACACCTCGGGGCTCTTCGCCATGGAGGTTGTCGATCCCGGATCTGTGAAGCCCGATCTGTATCGCCAGCGGAAGCTTGCCTGGGCAGAGGTGCTGGGGTCGGACTCGCACCACCCGACCGGCGGTGACGGAGCCTGCTACCCCGGCTCGCACTACACGTGGATCAAGATGGCGGCACCATCTTTGGAAGGACTACGGCTCGCGCTGCTGGACGGTGGGGGCTTTTCGATTCGACGCAGCGACGAATCGCAGACCTTCGACCCGGAGGCACTTCCGGAGCATTTCGTCGAGAAAATCGAAATCAAGGACGCACGGTACATGGGGCGCGGCAGTCCGCAGACCTTCGCATTCAGTCCGTGGCTCAACGCATTGGTGGGAGGACGCGGCACGGGCAAGTCCACCGTTCTTCACACCCTGCGACTCGTAGCGGGACGGGAGCGGGAGTTGATGAATCTGGATGAAACCAGCGAGCCTCGCCGGACCTTCGAGCGGTTCAACCGCGTGCCTGCGCACCGCATGGACAGGGGAGGATTGGAGAAGGCGACGAAGATTCGCTGGACCGTGATGCGGGACGGCGTTCGACACCGCATCCACTGGAGTAAGGGTGGTCGCGACGTGAGAGTGGAAGAACTGCAGGATGACGGCAGGAAGCCCTCGCCCGTTCCGCACGTCACGCCTGACCGGTTCCCTCTCCGGCTGTTCAGCCAGGGGCAGATCGCCGCGCTCTCGGGGGAAAACCAGCAGGCGCTGATGCACTTGATCGACGAGGCCGCGGGAGTGGACGCACGCCGGGAGAACCTGAGAGCCGTGCGAGACGGCTTTCTCGTATTGCGGGCGCGGGTCCGGGAACTGGACGGAAAGCTCAGCCAGCGGAATAACATCGCTGTACGGCAGCAGGACGTAGAACGCAAGCTGAAGCGCTTCGAGGAGGCTGGGCACTCCAGTGTCCTGACGACCTACCGGCGTCGGCGCCGGCAGGGCATGGAGGTCAAGCGTCAGATTGATGCGGCGGTCGCGACTGCCGATCGCGTCGAAGAAACTGCGGCAGAGCTTGAGCCTGAGGACTTGCCCGGCGATCTGTTCGATACGAGCGCAGAGGAAGAGCGGCAGGTTGTCGCGCACCTGGAGAGCCTTGCGACCGCGGTACGCAACACCGCCGGGCACTTGCGGGACAGCGCACGGGAGCTGCGCGAGATCGTGTCGGCACGACGCGGGGATTTGGACGAGAGCGCCTGGCGAGCGGCCGCGGGGCGGGCGAGCGACGACTACAAGGCCCTCGTGGAAGCGCTCCGTGCGGAAGGCGTCGCTGACCCGAGCGAGTATGGTCGCCTCACGCAGGAACGACAACTCCTGGATAGCGAAACGAAGCGCCTGGAAGCGATACGGGAAGAACGCGACCGACTGATTGCCCAGATGTATCAGCAGTTGACGGAAGTCAAAGCAGCGCACCGTGAAGTAAGTCGTGCCCGGGACGAGTTCCTCGAGAAAACACTCTCGCAGAACGAGTTCGTGCGGATCCGCAACCTGATGTACGGGAGCGATCCACGTGTCATCGAACGCTCGTTGCGGGAGGCCCTCAATGTCCTGGACGACCGATTTACTGGCGACATCCTGATCATGGAAAACGACCGGCCGACCAGGGGCATCGTGGCGGATCTGCTCGAGAAGCTTCCCGGTCCTCCTCCACAGCGCACGGCAGAGATCGAAAAACGCATCGCGGAGTTCAAGGACCGCTTGGAGCGTGCATGCGCGGGCAACGGGGACTTCGGAGGCCACTTCAACAACCATCTTGCGCGGGAGTCCGAGCGAAGACCGGAGTTGCTCGACAACCTGCTGACTTGGTTCCCCGAGGATGGTCTGAGCGTCGAATATAGCCGAGCGGGGGATGGGCGGGACTTTCGGCCCATCACCCAAGCGTCGGCCGGCCAGCGTTCGGCCGCGATGCTGGCCTTCCTGCTCGCGCACGGCACAGAGCCGCTCGTGTTGGATCAACCGGAGGACGATCTGGACAACCACCTGATCTATGACCTGATCGTGCGGCAGATCCGGGAGAATAAGGTCCGAAGACAGATCATTGTCGTCACGCACAATCCCAACATCGTGGTGAACGGCGACGCCGAGATGCTGCACGCTCTGGACTTCGTCCATGGACGGTGCTTGGTAATACGGAAGGGGTCCCTGCAGGACGCAGCGATGCGGGACGAAGTCTGCCGGGTGATGGAGGGCGGGCGCGAGGCTTTCGGACGCCGTTACCGACGGTTGGGACGGGAGCCGGCTCGTGTTTGACAGTCGCAGGGAGTTGCTCGACAAGATCCGGTTGGGCGAGGACTCGTTCCTCGAATACAAGGAGGTTCGCTTCGCTGGCGGGCGTGTCTCGGAACCGCGGCGGGATTCGCTGGCCGACGAGCTGGCCGCCTTCGCCAACAGTCGCGGGGGCGTCCTAATTCTGGGGGTTGAGGACCGCACGCGTGAGATCCTGGGAATTCCTCTCGACCGCCTCGACGCCGTGGAGCGCTTTGTCCACGAGCTGTGTTTCGACTCCGTGGAACCGTCCCTCAACGCCGTCATCGAGCGCCTGGAACTACCGACGACCACGGGCGAAGACGTGGCGGTCATCAGGATCGACGTGCCGCGTAGTCTCAATGTGCATCGCAGTCCCCGGGGCTACCTGTACCGTGTCGGCAGCGCACGACGCGTCATGTCCCCCGAATATCTGGCGCGAGTGTTCCAGCAGCGCAGCCAGACGCGGCTCATCCGCTTCGATGAACGGATCGTGTACGACGCCCGGATCGACGACCTAGAACCCGACCTCTGGGAGCGTTTCAAGGGGCCCCGCTCCGACGAGGATCGGGAGACGTTCCTGTCCAAGCTTGGCCTAGTGCGCAGGGGTGACGATGGCGTGGCTCGACCCACCGTTGCCGGCGTGCTCATCGTGGCTCGGGAGCCGCGGCGCTGGCTGTCAAACGCCTATGTGCAGGCCGTCGCCTACCGAGGGGAAGCGATTCGGCCAAACGCAACCGGGGCTCCCTATCAACTCGATGCCGCCGATATCTCAGGGCCGCTGGATGCTCAGATTGAGGGTGCATGCCGGTTCGTGACGAGGAACATGAAGGTGGCGGCGCTTAAGGGGCTGGGACGCCAGGACCTCCCGAGTTTCGACATGACGGCTGTGTTCGAAGCCGTAGTCAATGCTGTCGTCCATCGGGACTACTCTATCCCGGGGGCCAAGATCAGGCTGCAGTTGTTCGAAAACCGGTTGGAGCTTCACTCTCCCGGTACGATTCCGAACGGGATGACCGTCGAGAATCTCGCCTACCTGCAGTCCGCCCGCAACGACATCATCATGAGCTTGCTCGCCAGGTGCGCGGTGCCGGCCGATGTTCCCCTGCTCAACACCGACCGCCGGACCCTTACCGACCGGCGCGGCGAGGGTGTGCGCCTCATCCTGGAGAACAGCGAACGACTGTCCGGAAGAATGCCGGAGTACCGCCTTGTCGACGACGCAGAACTCATGCTGACGATCTATGCCGCTGGGGAGTGATGTGTCGGTGCGGTCTCGTCGGAGAATCCGGTTGAAGCCACGACCATCGACGGGGGATGGTTGTCTCCCGTTCTCCGCAACGCTGGCAGCGTCGAGTTTCCGCGCCGTTCAGGCCATTGATCCGGGAGTAGGGGAGGGCATCGTTCGTGCCTCCGATTCGGCGACCAACGCTCTCGCCGGATGGGCCACCAGCGGACTCATTCCGGTGTCCTCCGAGAACGCCATGTCCGTCCCGTGGTGATCCCCGGCTCCACCTGCGTGGTCGCGGTAGCAGCGGTCTCCAGCGCGGGCGCAGCGGGCCGCAACTCCGGTCAAGCCTCCGTACATCGTCAGCACGGCGTCATTTGAGCATCGCCCACGGCTTGCCGTAGGGACGAGGTCTCTTGGTCGCTGTGCGCCCGCTCGGCGAGTTCCGCGGCCATGGCCTCGCAGTGTGCGGCATCCGCAGCCGTCGTGGACACCCAGCCGATTGGCGTTCCAGCCCACGATGACGACTTCGACGGTGCGGCCGGCCGCCAGCAGCGCCGCCCACAACCCGGCATGCTGCCCGCCCCAGTTCTCGTAGGGCACCCTGCGTCTCCTCCTGCGGCAAGATTAGCGCTGCACCTTGTAGACGAGGTGTATTCGGCAAGTGAGGTGGCTCATCGGTCGGGCCAAGATCCAAGATGGCCTTCGGCAGCCGTCGTACGTCGGTGAAACCTGCCGAGTGCCGGTGCCTGCCATCTGTCCGGGCTGTGGTGGCCCGGTTGCGCCTATGTCGTACGGGAACGTAACGCCCCAGGTCGAATGATCGCCGGGGCAAATGGTGCGGGACGGGAGTGGGGAAGCCTCCTCGCCGTGCTGTCTAGCCCAGAGGTGGCTCAATGGGTAAGCAGGAGCGCGACTGTTTCCGCCAGCCAGCCGGACTCCCAGTGGTGTTCGCGCATTGGCCCGTCCCGGTACACATGCGGGATTCCTAATCCATTCAGCAGGTTGTGCATCTTGATGTGGTGGTCGCGGAAGGTTCTGAAGTAGCCGGTGAGCACCAACCGGGGTCGCGACCGGAGTGATGCGGCCCGCTTCCGCACCAGCGTCGAGATCCGGTAGCGTTCGAAGTTCTGCTGAGAACCGAAGATCGGCCCCATGCCGTACCGGTCCGCTGCGGTTTGCATGAGCGGGGCGTCCCACGCCGCCGCTTTCCCGAACAAGTCGGGACGACGCAGCAGCAGCGACCACGCGCCCCAGCCCGACTTGGAAAATCCGACCAGTAGGCGGCCGTCCGGCCCCGCTACCGTCGGGTACTCCCGCTCAACCAGCGGCACCACAGTTTCCAGGAAATAGCTTTCCTGGCGTAGCTTCGGATTCGTGGGATGGTCGGCGTACCACGGAAGCGCAGAGAATGTCGGGGCCACCACAAGCAAGCCGTGGCGCTCGGCTAGCCTCTCACGGCGAATCTCGGCCGCGGGGTCGCCCCATCGCGTCTCGGTGCCAGCCTCGACCGGCAGCACATAGAGCGTGCGAAGCCTCTGGTCGGCGGGCGCGGCGTCGGGGGTGAAGACCCGGACCAGTGTCGGGCCGTCTTGCCAAGGGCTCTCCAAGGCATGGGCCTGCTCGGCAGCCGAAACTGACGCGCTGCCGACCAGGAGCAACAGCGCAAGCGGCAGAGGATGTGCCGATCCGGTCGCCCGCCGCAAGACCCCATCCAGCACGGCCGTTGACCAAGCCTTCATCACCAATCGAGAATCCATCGCCGACGACCGCGAGGCTGTACACACGTTACTTCAAGTCAGCCCGCCGGTGCCGCTTGGCGAGCAGCACCTCCGCGGCTCTGGGCTAAGCGCTTGAGCAGCCGCTATTCAAGCCCATTCTGCTGCCTCGCTACGCGTTCTGCCGAGCGCTGAGCTATTGCGTTGCGCCACCGGGCGCTGGTGAGCGCCTCTTGTGTTTCGCGTTGGATAGACTCGGCGGCGCTTGCGGTCGCCTCCTCGTACTCCCGCTGGATCTTGGCGGTGTTGGCAGCAATCAATTGCTCAACATCGACTGACGCACACGCCGCATGCTCGTCCGGATCTGAGATGGGTTGCGTGGCTGCCTCGGACGGGTGCGACGGATTGTTCCCAGTTCCGCGGAGGTTGCTCGGGCCGAAGCCACCGTTCGGCACCTGTTGACGGGCGACCTCTTCGGCCGCCCGCTGTGCGGCGGCGTTGCGCTCCCGAGCGATGCGCAGGGCTTCCACGGTCTCCCGGTGCATTGCTGCGGCAGCTTGGGCGCTGGCCCTCTCGTACTCCTGCCACCAGTGAGCTTCGCTGGCGGCCCGGATCTTTGCGACCTTCTCGGCCAGCGTTTCTTTGCCGTCGTTGTGCTTGGCTACGGCCTCCGCCCCGACGGCTCCCTGGGCGGTTACGGACTCTGCCTCGGGTTTGGGCACCCGAATCGCGATCTGTTGAGCTATGCCGCTGAAGTACGCGGCAAGAAGGAATAGTTTAATGATACGTCTCATATTCAATCTGATGTGCAAAATCGCCAGTTGGTTACATTACATCTGATTATTGTATGGACACAGGTACAGAGTTTCATTCCGCGGTTAGGTTAGCTCCGGCGGCGCACTTCTGCCTTGATGCCATGCGACTCGTTGGCGATGCCGCTACGGCTTGGTGCGGGTGCGTAATCGAGCCCTAGAAGTCTCCGCGCAGGATGCCGTGCGAGGTTCTACTCGTCTCTGGCTGCGAGGTCAGGCTGCTTGCGGCCGGAGGCCTCTTGGGTGTCCGATTGAGTGATTGGCGCAGTCTCTCACTGCACGAGTCGAAGTCAGTGGGGAGTCCGCCTCGGTTGATCGAGGAACTGGGTGCTGGGCAAAGGTTGACGGGCGTCAATCGCGACTACACAACGGAGCGCTCTGGGTGCTGCTCCAGAGCCATCCCTTGCAAATCTTGAGGCACCGTGCGCAACTTCTAGAAAAAGCGAGTTCCCAGCCGATCGTCTATCCGGCTTGGCCGACTCTGTTACTACGGCACGCATAAACACCGGGCTGGTGTCTCCGACAAGGTGTCACTGGCGGCATGGCGGATGGATCCCGGAGCCGCAGCGGAGAGTGCGCCGCCCGGCCTCCAGGGTCGGGGGTCGGGGTGCGCGACCGCAGGGTCTGGACACGGCGGACCAGCGGCTGGAAGATCCGCCAGCCCTGCCCTAGGCTCTCGGGGCTGGGCAGGGGCTGCCGCTGGGAGGGGCGGAACTTGGCCAAGCGGGCGCTGCGCACGACGGCCTCGCGGATGCCGGGCGGCGGCGGTTGGCCGCGTTGCGCCGCGGGCAGAATCTGGACCCGGCCCGAGGCGATCTCGGTGACCGCCTCGCGCTGGTGCCGCGCCCGCACGGATCCGCCGCCTCGGCTGGCGCGTACCAGCAGCGCCGCCGCCCTCAGCACGTGGCTGGCCAAGTGCTTCGTGCGCATCCCGGGCAGCACCAGGAAGCGGTCGTGCAGCAGCGCCTCCGCCAAGTGCGCTTGGCGCGTGCGCTCCAGTACTGGCCATGAAGGTCACGTAGTGATCCATCAGGGTCTCCTTCGGGATCTCGCCCATCCCGGTCAGCCCCGTGATCATGTACAGGCCCAGGATATCCGCCTTGCCTTCCTCCAGCGGGGAGTAGGCCTCCTTGAGGGGCCTCCCGCACGAACTGCTCGCCGTCGATTGTGCGCTTGATGCCCAGTCCGTGGGCCACCTCGTGGAACATGCCGTTGTTGAAAAACGCATCGAAGGTGATGTGCTGCTGCTGGTCTTCGGCGATCAGCACGTCGGCGATGGGGACCAGGATCTTGTCGAACTTGGCGCGCATGGCGTTCTTCAGCTGCAGACGGCGGGTACCTTTTTCAAGTTGCACGGTCCTCGTCGTTCGGCAGGTTGACGGCGATCGATCTTGCTGAGCCGGCGTTTGCAATCGCCCGCGAAACGTAGACCACGTCGTAAGCGCCGAGTTGCGAGTTCGCTGCCGGGGGTTTCGCTTTTTGTAATTGTCGCGGCACGGGCAAGCCGCGTTGAAGCTCGGGCAGGAAGTCGGCGTAGCGCGCTCAGGACGTTCGCTCCAGGCGGTGTCTTTCATCGAGCACGTAGGAGGAATTCGTACGCCGTGCGGTAGCCGTAGAGCTGATCTTCGTAGGTCCTCGATCGGGACCGATGATGACGTCGATCACGTTGTTCGGTCATGTCCATCCAGGTGCAGATCGCTGGCGCTGGTATTCGTCGCTGAGCAGAGCATCGGCACGCATCTGGGAGAGGTAGTTTTTGAGAGTCGGCGTCTTCAGCGAGCTCGGCGGCTTGCAGCAGGAGTCGAGACACGCGGCCAGGGCAGTACTGCTCGGCGTAGACCTCGGCTGTAGGGATGGGCGACGAGTATCAGTCCGGCATCGTCCCCGCGGCGGACGATCGTGTAGAGGCTCTTCAGCTTGCGCGGATTTTCGGCGGCGGCAGGCGTCGAACTCTTCTTTGGTCATGTCGGCCGGATAGAAATTCGCTCCCGGCGGGTTTGGCGCCCGATGCCGTCGACGAAGGGGGCGTTGCCGGCGAGGCGGTCCCAGGGGCCGTAGTTGATCTCGGCAAACCGGCGCTGGTCCGGGTCATCGATGCGCGCCAGCAGGGATTCCCGGTCGCCCCAGGCCTGGTGCCAGAACAGGTCGTCCAGTATGTCGCTGGCCTCGATCAACAGGCCCAGCATGCGCCGCTGCCCGTCGCTGAGGTGTGACAGGTCCACCTCCAGGCGAACGTCGGTGTAGATGCCGTAGCGGTCGCTGGCGGGCGACGCCTCGCTCGCCTCGGGGGCAGCCGCTGGTGGTGCCGGCGGGGGCGCGTCCTGGCTACAGGCGGAAAGGGTGGCGGCCAGCGCGAGACTGTAAATCAATCGATTCATGTCGGGATCCTGATGATACGAAAAGCGGTATTATGCGTACCACCATCATAGCCAATCACGGGAGTTCACTCTATGACCACGGGTGCCAACCTGCTTACCTCCACCCTGGCCTCCAGTCTCAGGGGCTGGCAGGGCATTCGCTCGCGCACGGATACCCGGCATCCGGAAATCCTGTTCAAGCTCTACGACATAGAGAACTGCCCCTACTGCCGCCTGGCGCGGGAGGCGCTGACGGAACTGGACCTGGACTGCCATCGTCCTATCCCTGCCCCAAGAACGGAACTGCGCTTCCGCCCGGAGCTGCGAGGAGCGCGGCTGGCAAGGCCCAATTCCCCTACCTGGTGGACCCCAACACCGGCGAGGAGATGTACGAATCCCTGGACATCGTCGCCTACCTGTTCCGGACCTACGGTGGCGGTGAAGTGCCCCTGCGCTGGCGCATCGGGCCGCTGCAGAAATTCAGTTCCAGCCTGGCCAGTGCGGCGCGGCTGCGGGCCGGTATGTACAGCCGCTCCTCCCGTCAGCCGGAGGACTACCTGGAACTGTACAGCTTCGAGGGCAGCCCCTTCGCCCGCCCGGTCCGCGAGTTGCTTTGCGACCTGGAGATTCCCTATGTGCTGCGCAGCTGCGGGCGCAGCGAGCCCGGGGAGTGGCTGCCCCCCAAGCTGCGTGAGCTGCTGGACCTGCGCCCCGACAGCGAACTGCTCAACCGCATCGCGTTGCAGGAGAAAGAGGGCAGGATGGGGATACCCTACCTCTACGACCCCAACACGGAGACCGGGCTGTTCGAATCAGGGGTCATCCTGGACTACCTGCACGCGACCTACGCCGACTGAGAATCCCCACTGCCCGGGCTGCGTTCGGCGGGGCTGCCTCCAGCCGGGCTGCGCTCGGCCAGTATGTCGATCGTGAAGCTCATCACCAGCTCGTTGTACTGGTTGAAGGCCTCGTTGCGGCTGCGGATGACACCCCACCTGTCCCGCACCACGCTTGTCGGACTTCTCCGATGATCTCGTAGGTGTAAGGTCAGGGTGTGGCCCGGCCGCACCGGCACTGTGCCATTTCGAGGTCCTCGAAGCCCACCCCGGCGCCGTTGCGGCGGCCGTCCTGCACACCGCTGGCAAAGCGCTCCATGTAATCGACCATCAGGCGCATCCACACGGCCGTGACGTGCCAGCCCGAGGCGATCAGCCCGCCGTGCAGGGTATCCCGGGCCGCGACGGGATCCGTGTGGTAGATCTCGGGTGCGTACTTTCTGCCGAACTCGATGATCTCCAGCTCGCTGAACGTATGGGAGCCGAATACGTGGAACTCGCCCACGGGGATATCCTCCCACCAGCGGCTGCGAATGTAGGGGCGGTCGTTCATGGCAGGCTCCCGGCGGCAACAAACACACGCGTGCTCAGCTCTATGACCGGCGTGCCGTGCTCGTTGGCGACGTGGACGTCGAGGTCTGCCGTGCCCAGGTTCTCACCGGCAGGAGGCGCCCCGCAGGCGGTGATCTCCATCCGGGCGTGCAGGCTGTCGCCGGCGAAGACCGGTACTTTCCAACGCATGCGGGGGACCCCGGCGACACCCATAACGGCGATGTCCTGGTCCTGAAACGTGTCTGTCAGCAGGCGCATCATCATGGCCGAAACCTGCCAGCCGCTGGCGCAGAGCCCGCCGAAAATTGAATCGTCTGCCGCCGCGGCGTCCAGGTGGTAGGGCTGCGGATCGAATGCCCACGCGAACTCGAGGATGTCCTCCGTGTCCAGGGTGATGCTCCCGGTGTCGAACTGTTCGCCGACCTGCAGGTCTTTCCAGTAGCGTGTCATCTGCAGCCTTTTATGCGTCGGCGAGGGTAAATCCCGCGAGCAGCTCCCGATTCGCGGCGTCCCGGGACTCGATGCGCTCGATCTCTTCGCTTTCGATGCCCAGTTCCTGGAGGATTTCCCGGCTGTGTTCGCCGTGTGTGGGAGCATGCCGTGCGGCGAGTGCCGGCTGGCCCGTGAACTGAAACGGTGTATCCGCCACTTTCATCGCGCCGCCCACCGGGTGATCCAGCTCGATGACGCTCTGCTGCTGTACTACCTGCGGGTCGTCGAAGAGTTCATCCAGGTCGTTTACCCGCGCCACCGGTACGCCGAGCGCGTCCATTTCCCGGCAGATATCCTCCACTCGCCAGTCGGCCAGCGCCGCGTCCAGCAGCGCTTTTACCTCGTCCATGCGGGTCAGCCGCGTGGGAAACGCGGCGTAGCGCTCGTCCAGGTGTGCTTCGATGCCCAGCAGCTCGCAGGCCCCCCGAAAGGCGTCATCGGTCACCAGGATGACGGCGACACAGCCGTCAGCGGCCTGGTAGATCTGGAAATAGTCCGCCAGTTTTCCCGAGTAGGTCGCCGCTTCGTTCTGCCAGGTGTGCGACCACATCACGTCGGGCCACTGGTAATACAGTGCCGATTGCAGCATGGAAATGGGCAGGTACTCGCCGCGCCCGCTTTTCTCCCGCGCGAGTAGTGCTGCGGTGATGGCCTGTGCCGCGGTGTAGCCGGTGACCTTGTCGAATATCACCGTGCGCACATTGCTGGGCTCGCCTGAGGTCTGTTCCGCGCTGGAGCCCGCGGTGGCCTGGATCAGGGGATCGTATACCCGCCGGTTGGCGTAGGGACCGCTCTGGCCGTAGCCGGAAATCGAGACGTAAACCAGGCCCGGATTGATGGCGGACAACCGGGTGTAGTCGATGCCCAGCTTGTCGACGATGCCTGGCCGGTAATTTTCAATCAGCACGTCCGCGGTGGGCACGAGCTGCAGGAAGATCTCCAGGTCAGCCGCGTCTTTCAGGTCCAGTACCAGGGAGCGCTTGTTGCGATTCAGGGTTGTGAACATCGCGCCCATGCCGTTGCTTTGATCGCCCATGAAGCGCGCCAGGTCCCCCAGCATGGGGGGCTCGATCTTGATGATATCCGCGCCCTGGTCACCCAGGATCATGCCCGCAATCGGGCCGGAGACCGTCGAAGTCAGTTCCAGTACGCGGTATCCCGCCAGTGGCCCGCCCATGTGTCTCTCCCCTTGCTGTCGTAAATGCCGGATAATCCCCCGTAGCGGCCGTTCGCGCAAGCCCGGGCGGTCCTCTGCCATACTCTGCGGCTGCA
>CBDBZZ010000013.1:0-31109 GCA_965213745.1 Bryobacterales bacterium
TCCCCGGCGACCGGGGCCGAACGGCCGGGGCGCGGGTCCGCCTCGGAAGGACAGGTGCAGTCCGAACTGCAACCGGCGCATGTCTCCGTCGAGGCCGAAGATCCTCCCGGCCCCGGAACTCTCCGCAGTACTCGCCGGTCTGCCCAGCTTTTTTCATTTTGAAAGCGTTGCACAGCTCCATCGAAATTCCAGAGAGGTCCGCCTACTCAGCGGCGACTTTGAACGTCGCTCCCGGCTCCAGAGACCAAATCCGTCGCGAAGCAGCTCGGGCCGCGCCAATAACCGCCGTTCCGGCCCGTAGCTGCCGAACAAATACGGGCCCGGATTCGGCGACCGCGTCCGAGGTGGCCGGTGCCCGATTCCAACTGGCCAGGCCACCCTCGTCCGCCGATGCACGAGGGACGCGGCCCCCTCCTGAGCAGATTGCGCTATCGCGAGCGGCCCCTGAAACTGGCTGGACGCTTCCCCGCCCCAGCTCTCCAGCCACGGCTGGCCTACGGTCGCCGGGCGGATCTTGGGGCCAGCGCCCGGCACACATCCGCGGCTGTCGGTCCGGAGGGCAGCCCTCAGGCCTCACGACAGGTATCGGCCCGTGCCTGCTCGCGCCGGTGCCGAACCTGTTCGCATTGCGCTCCTCACGGCGCCTGGGCTCGCCGGGCGCCCTCGAGAGCCACTGCGGACCGGCCCCGCAAGCCGTTGCTAGACTGTTCCCTTACGGAGGCTTTCTACCTCATATGCCCCATCCGCTCAAGCACGCCAGCGCGACCATCTACCGACGGTCGAGATCGAGCCCCGGCCCGCTCAATGTTCAAGGCCATCGGCTTCGACGATGGAGATCTGGCCAAGCCGATCATCGGGATCGCCAACACCTGGATCGAGACCATGCCCTGCAACTTCAACCTGCGGGACCTCGCGGTCAAGGTCAAGGACGGGGGTCCGCGCCGCCGGCGGGACGCCCATGGAGTTCAACACGATCGCGGTCAGCGACGGCATCACGATGGGCACCGAGGGCATGAAGGGGCTCCCTGGTGAGCCGCGAGATCATCGCCGACTCGATCGAGCTCGTCTTGCCCGCAGCTACATGTTCGACGGCCTGATCGCTCTGGTGGCGTGCGACAAGACCATCCCCGGGGGAGCTATGGGCCTAGCGCGCGTAAACGTGCCGTCGGTGCTCCTATACGGCGGCTCTATCCTGCCGGGCCAGGTCAACGGGCGTCGACATCACCATCCAGGATGTCTTCGAAGCTGTCGGCGCGCACGGCCGCCGGCAAGATCAGCGACGCGGAGCTGCTGGCGATCGAGGATCACGCCTGCCCCGGAGCCGGCGCCTGCGGGGGCCAGTACAACGGCCAACACCATGGCCACGGCCATGGAAGTCATCGGCATCTCGCCCATGGGCACCGCCAGCATCCCCGCGGTAGACCCGCGTAAGGACGCTGCGGGCTATCGCGCGGGCTTCGTGCTCATGGATGCCCTGCAGGCGAATCTGCGCCCCCGCGACATCATGACGCGCAAGGCGTTCGAGAACGCCGTGGCCAGCGTCTGCGCGACCGGCGGGTCGACGAACGCCGTGCTCCATCTGCTAGCCCTCGCTCGGGACTGCGACGTCGACCTCTGCATTGACGACTTCGACGAGATCAGCAGGCGCACCCCGCTGCTGGTGGACCTCAAACCGGGCGGCAAATATGTCGCGGCAGACGTTGACAAGGCAGGCGGCATTCAGCTCATCGCCCAGCGGCTCGTGGAGGGCGGCTACGCGCACGGCTCCCAGAAGACCGTCACCGGCACCACGCTCGCCGAGGCCAGCGCCAGCGCCGCCGAGACACCTGGGCAGGACGTGATCCGCGCCGTCGGCAACCCCATCAAGCCCACGGGCGGTCTGGTGATCCTCAAGGGCAACCTCGCCCCGGAGGGCAGCGTGGTCAAGGTCGCGGGCAGCGACCACCTGCACCATCGCGGCCCGGCCAAGGTGTTCAAGAACGAGGAATCCGCCATGCACGCGGTGACGGGGGGCGAGATTGCGGACGGAGACGTCGTCGTCATTCGCTACGAGGGCCCGGCAGGCGGTCCGGGGATGCGCGAGATGCTGGGCGTGACCGCGGCCATCGTCGGAGCAGGCCTCGGAGGAACGGTCGCGTTGCTTACGGACGGCAGGTTCAGCGGCGCCACCCGTGGACTCATGGTCGGCCACATCGCGCCTGAGGCTGCGCGCGGCGGGCCCATCGCCGCGGTGCGCACGGGCGATACCGTCGTGATCGACTGCCCGGCCAGGCTACTCCATGTGGAATTGACCGACTGGGAGATCGCCAGCCGGCTCGCGGCCATCGAGCCACGCCCGGTGCGCTACGCATCGGGCGTCTTCGCCAAGTACGTCAAGCTCGTCTCCTCGGCGTCGGTGGGGGCGGTCACCCATCCCGTTTAGGGTCCGCGACCCAGCAGCTTGGCGACCGCTTCCCGGTCGCAGCGGGCATTGACCGGCGCGTTGCCAAACTCCGGTCGGATCGGCTGCCCGGAGGGGGTTTCGAGCTGCCCAGAGTGGTAGCGGTAGACATAGTCGGGGTCCTTCAGCAGGTGGCCCGTGAGGATGGCTGCGACATCCGCGTCCCGCTCGATCACCCGGGCTTGGACTAGCTGGCGAATCCCCGCGAGCGTCGCGGCGGACGCCGGCTCGCACCCGATCCCGCAGCGTCCGATGACCGCTTTAGCGTCAGCGATTTGCTGCTCGCTGACGGAATCGACGACGCCGTTGGCTTGCGAGATCTCAAAAGCAGCCTTGCGCCAGGAGACGGGCGCACCTATGCGGATCGCGGTTGCGAGGGTCTCGGGCGAGCGCACGGGCCGCAACTCGCCGCCGCCGCGGAATTGCCGGAAGAAGGGGGCCGAGCCCGCCGCTTGGATCACGGCGATGCGGGGCAGGGAGTCGATCAACCCGACAGCGCGCAGCTCCCGCAGGCCCTTGCCGAGCGCACTGACATTGCCAAGGTTGCCGCCCGGCAGAACAATCCAGTCCGGCACCCGCCACGCACGCTGCTCCAACATCTCGACCACGATGGTCTTCTGCCCTTCGATGCGGAACGGATTGACGGAGTTCAGCAGATACAGCCCCAGCTCTGCGGACACGCTGCGGACCAAGGCCAGAATCTGGTCGAAGTTCGCTTCCACCTGAATCGTCAGAGCGCCGTACTCGAGCGCCTGGGCGAGCTTGCCATAGGCAATCTTGCCAGCCGGCAGGAAAATGACGGCTCGCATGCCAGCCGCCGCCGCCGTAGGCGGCCATCGAAGCCGACGTGTTGCCGGTCGACACGCAAGCGACGCGCCGCCGGCCCAGAATCCCAGCCTGCGTGACGCCCGCCGTCATGCCGTTGTCCTTGAACGAGGCGGTCGGGTTGTAGCCTTGGTGCTTCAGTTGGAGGCTCGGCAAGCCTGCGTAGGCGGCCGCAGCGGGAGCATCAAAAAGGGGCGTGTTGCCCTCGGGCAGGGTGATGATCTGGCCTGGATCGGCCACGAACGGCAGCAGCTCGCGGAACCGCCAGACACCGCTGACATCGACTTTGGCGAGGCTCGCACGGCGCCGCAGCCACAGCGCCCGCAGTCTCTCGGCGTCCACCCCCGCGAACTCGTTGACCACCTCCAGCAAGCTGCCGCAGTCTGGACACTCATAGACGACCGCGTCCAGGGCGTACCGTTGCCGGCAGTTGGGGTCGAAACAAGCGAGGTGGGCGCACACAGGCAGTGATCCCATCGTATCTGGCGAGACCCTCCTGCGTCCCTGGCGCACTGAGTCGATGGCTGTCCGCAGATCCCGGCCGAGACTGCGGGCGCCCTAGCCGAGATCGGACGAGGGAGGGCGACCCGCTCGCCGCCGCCGGCCGCCAAGCTTGCCCCCGATTCCCGGGTGAAGATTCCGGTCGCCAGCTGGAACGTGTTTGTATTACAATGATTTAGATGGTTTTCCGGGGTGCCCGCGTATTGCACCTCGGGGGATGCATCTCGATTTTTGGGGAGGCCCCCTTGGCCCATGTCCCCCGACAGCGCTCCCACCCTGGCTGGCGGCGTCTGCGACGACCCTGGCCGGGCTCGGTGCGGTGGCGCGGCTGGCCCGGTTCCTCGGGCTGCCCGCGGCGGTCCGCCTTCAGCGCCGCCGGCGCGGTTGCAGCGCTGTGCAGATGCTGCTGGCGCTGATCTATTCGGCCTGCGCCGGCGGCGGGGGCACCTCAACGTAGTCGACGACCTGGGGGCCGATGACGTCGCCCGCCGAGCGTGCGGGCTGCAGGCCGGGCCCGACAGCCGGCGGCTCGGCGCAGACCTGCAGCGGATGCACGAGGCGGCGCTGGAGGGGTTGCGGCAGTGCGCACGGCTGGTCAGCCGGCAACTGGTTCAGGAGTGCGTGCAGCGGCGGGGGTACATGCCGGTGTTCGGGGACAGCACGGGGATCCAGGTGGAGAGCCAGTTGTGCGAGAACGCCGATCGTGGCTGCCACGGCGAGCAGCAGTCCTGGCTGCACTCGGTGTGCGTGGGGGCGGCGTGGGTCAGCGCCCGGCTGAACGCGGGCGGCACGGACGTGAAGGGGGGGGGTGGCGGGAGCAGCTGGACCAGGATGCGGCACCCTGGCTGACAGGGCTTCCGATGCCAAGACACACTAAATTTTTGATAATAAGCTGGTTATAGTCACAGGCGTGGTTCGTTCCCCTCTGTCTGCCCCCGTTCCGACATGCGGTACCAGCCCTCCGTGGACGGCCCGAGCGGCTATGTCAGGGCCTTGGCCGGTCCTCCTGGACGGCAACTACACGGCGCGGCGGCAAGCGGACGTACTCGCGCCCCGAAGCCTCCTGCTGAGCCTGGATGTCCCGGAAGATCTCCTCAACATCGTAGTTGAACCGGGCGGCATGCTCGTCACGCACGGCCCGCAGTTCATCAATGATCGGATCGGTCAGCGTCTCTGGCATGGCGTGTCTCCACAAGTTCACTGGGGGTGCAAATAACCGGCGGTCCATAGTCCGACCGCCGACACACGTCTTCGATTCGGGATCGCATCGTCGCATTGGCAATGTGCCGGAAGTTCCACGTGACCAAGTAATCGACGCCGTTCGCAGCCGCGATGGCGATGTGCGCGGCATCTTCAGCCGCAGTGCGCGGTACGGCCCCTTGGTCCAGCAGCTTCCCGGTCAGTTCGACTACCGGCCCCGTCGCGTCGAGTAGCGGAAGCGTCCCCAGGATTCCCAAACGAGCACGCACGGCCTCTGGGTCGCCCGTTCGGGGCTCGGACATCACAAGGGCCGAGGCGTAGAGCACGAACCGGCCCGGAGCACTGCGCCCCCACTCGCGCGTGACATCCTGGCTACGCCGCGACCACAACATCCCGAGAGGGCCGGGCAGTGAGGTGGCTGACGACCGACGTTTCGACGTATACCGTGGGGTTCATCGCCGCCTCATGCCGTCCGCCACGCCTCCGTCCTTGCCTGATGCGTGCTGTCCGGAGTGGTCGTCAGGATCGCGGCGATCCGTCGGGCGATCTCCGTGAAGCGCTGCACTTCCTGGGGCGTCAGCGCACGGTCGAGGACGCCACGTTCACGGTAGGACAGCCACTTCTTGAGGACCTGGTAGCCGCCGAGCTTGTACGTCCAGACGGCCGCCGGGACATTGCGCCAGAACGCGTTTCGGTTCAGGTGGATGTCGCAGGTCGTGGGGCCGCACCCCGGAACTGCGTCGGCGAGCGCGGCACGTTCGGACGGCGTGTAGGCGCGTTCGACAACCCGGCCTTGGCCGGGCATCACGGCATCAGCCGATCCAGAATGGCCCCATCCCGCGGTCACCGCGAAGTCGTCGCCGGTCATGTTGCGGCCGTCCGCGGTTGCAGGGACGGCTATGGCGGCTATTCCAGGTCGCAACGCGCCGTCGGTGACGCCCGGAACGGCTGTGTCAGGATCGAGAAGGCGGGCAAGCTCGCGGCCCCGCGCCGCCGCCGCATCGTCGCTCTCGTTGTCACTCCAACCGGGAAGCGGGATGCGCGGCCATTCCATGCGCAGCGCCCCGGCGTTTGCCACACGGTAGGCCGGATCGTGCAGCGTAGCCAAGGACGTGGTGGAACAGGTCTTCGACGCCAAGCCCCAGACGGTCCAAATAGCGTTGCGCTATCGAGGAGAGATTGGCGCGGCGTGACCCGTCGGCCCCTCGTCCAAGACCATCGTCGCAGAGCCATGCCGGAATACAGGTCGCCCCGCGATCCAAGAGATCAAGGCAGCCTAGATGCGAGATCACTTGCGGTGGAGACCAATTCCGGCGTGGCTTTTGCTGCGTCACCAACCACCGGTTCCCCTCGAGCACGTGCGGCCGGTAGCCGGCGCGCGGACGGTCAAGCAGGCCGCTATCCTTCTCCCAGTAGAGCCAGCGGGTGTCGAACGGTCGGTAGGCGAAGGGGACGAACCCGGCCTCGTCCGGCCCGCCGCGGGCGAGCAGGGCGGTGCGCGCCGCGCGGGGATCGAATCGGCCCGTGCTCCTCATCGCGCTGGGGTAGCGTCGCGCGATCTCCTCGTGGCCTAGGGTGGGGTCGAAGTAGTCGGCGACTCGCGCCCGCAGCCGGTCGAGATCGACATCGACCAGGAACCCGTCCCGGCTCGTCTTGACGCCAGGAAATGACACCGGGAACAGGTCGGGGAGCGCCGGCCAGTCGAACCACCCGTCGCTGACGGCTGTTCGCGCGAACGGCAGGCCGAGGGACAGGATGGGCTTGATCTCGTCGTAGAGCGCGTCCGGTTCCGCTTCCGCCGTGGCGATCAGTTCTTCCGGTTTGGCCTGCCCCCACAGATGCCGGAACCCGATCTCTCCGGTCGGCGTGTGGTCGGCCTTGCGGATCAGCGTCGCGATGGCCGTGCCGACCTGGATGCCGACCGGATCGCCCTCGGTCGAGAAGATGCTCGGGTCGGGGGAGCCGTCCGGCGCCACCTTGCCGGTCTTGTACTTGTCGCCGTTCAGGCAGTCGATGCGAACGGCGTCGAACGCCTCGAGGTACCGCTCCCGCATGCCCGTGAACGACAGCCCGTCGAGCCAGGAATAGTTGGAGATGAAGCAGACCACGCCGCGACCGGTCCTCTCCGCGATGCGCCGCTCCGCCATGCGGAAGAAGCGGACGTAGGGGTCGTTCAGCCCCTGCCCCTCCGGCGGTCGGACGCGCTTCGGCGTGCGATAGGCATCGGACAGTTCCCGCTCCTCGTCCACCGCCATGCCCGCGAAGCCGTTGTAGGGCGGGTTGCCGAGGATCACGAGGATCGGCCGCTCCCGCTTCACCCGCTCCGCCCGGTCGCGCTCTTCCTCGAACTCGGGGAAGGGCAGCGGCTTGGTCGTGCGCGGCTCCCAGCCGGTGAGCGCGTTGGTCAGGAAGACTTGCGCCCGCTCGGCCCCGTCGTCCGCCAGCGGCGCGTCGAGCTCCTGCAGGGTGAGCCCGACCTGCAGGTGCGCGACGACGAAGGGGGCCGGCATGAGCTCGAAGCCGAACACCCGCTCCAGCGCCGCCTGCTTCACGCGCGACCCCACGAGCGCTCCCAGCCCGCGGCCGGCCAGATTGGCCGCGATGCGCCGCAGCACCTCCGCCAGATACGCTCCGGTGCCGCAGCACGGGTCGAGCACGTACACGTTGTCGGCCGCCAGCCCGGCGGCGATGCCGAGGTCGTCCTTGAGCGTCCGATCCACGCGCGCCACCATGTAGCGCACGACCTCCGATGGCGTGTACCAGACGCCGAGCTGCTTCCGCAACTCCGGATCGAAGGCTTCGAGGAATGGTTCGTAGAAGTACGGCACGGCCTCGCCTTCGTTGAAGCGGGCGAAGAAGGTCGTACGATCCACCCGGTCGAGCGCGGCTGCGGTCCAGTCCAGCACCTCGGTCAGACCGAGCGGTTGCAGGCGGCCGGGATCGGCAATCTGCTGAAACAGCGTACGGAGTACCGGTGCCCGCAGATGCCAGACGGCTATGCGCCAGTCAAACCGCGCGGCGTCGGAAACGCCGGTGAAGAGCGGTCCCGGCCCGCCGTTGAGCGGCGTCGGTCCGCGCCCACAGCACCCACGCGGAGAAGATGCCGTAGAACAGCGTCTGCACCAGCGTCGAGCGGAAGAACCGCCAGCCGCGTTCCCCCCTCGAACCGGATACCGAGCGCCTCCTCGAGAGCCGAGCGCAACAGCGGCAAGCTGCGGCGCGCCGCCCGCCGCCTCGACGCGGGCGAGGCCGTCGCGCGCGTACGAGGCCAGCAGCCGCGCCAGGTCCTTCGGCTCCGTCAGCGCCGCACGGTGCGCCAGCGCCCCGCGCGACGTACTCGCCGAGGCGCGCGCCCTGGTCCGCGGGCGAACGCGTGGGGCTTCTCCACACGCCGCAGGAACTCATCCTCGCTGCCGGCGAGTCGCAGGGTTTCGAGCCTCGCGGGTTTGCCGTGCGCGTTCCGGCCCACGAGCACGAAGTCCCGGGCATTGGTCACGAGCACCAGCCGGTAGCGCCCCCAGTACCGGGTGACCTGACGACCTTCCGCCGTGAGCCACGCGTCGTCCGCTGGAGATTTCACCTCGACTACGCCGCGCTCCGGCGTCTGCCCTGCGCACGGCGTGCCCCTCCGCACCTGTTGCGCCGCATAGAGCCCGAAGTCGGGATGGGCCAGCGCCGAGATCGGCCGGCTCTTGAACGCAGAACACCTTGGGCTTGAGCGTCGCGCCGACCGCCTTCAGGAGATCCCCGAGCGGACCGTACAGCGACCGTTCGGGAGTCGCGGCCCCCGGACGCCCGGACTCGCCGCAGGTCGGCGAAGTACTCCTCGGTCGCCGAAGTCAGCTTTGTGGTCGTGCCGCTCATCGTCTCCGGTGTGGCCTGACATCGCCCTCGCGCTATTGTCACATCGGATCGCGATCTGCGTCTTGTTTCGGAGGAGACCGATGGTGGCGCGGGCATCTGGTGCGACGCCCGTGGCGGCGGGTGGGCCTTCCTGCCAAGGCAGATTTGCAGGGGAGCGACCCGGCGCGGCAGCTGTGACGGAGGAACACCTGCCGGGTCCGAAAACCGCCAGGTTTTCGCCGGGTCGCTCCCCACCCCCCCCTGCACTCGTTGGCGGCACGTGGGGGTGGTGTGTTGGATCGGGGTCTGGTTGATATGGAAGGACTTGTCTGGTGCAGGGGTGTAAGTGGAGGTGTGACTCGGGGTGTCAGTTGAGGCTCCGAGGCTGCTTGCACCTCTCAGGCGGCAATGGGGTGTAAGCTCGGGCTCCGTGCGGATGGGATCGGGCGAGAGAGGGTGGATCACACTCTCAAGCTTGTCCCTGTCGTCCCGCTCCTCGACCTTCGGCCCCCATCCCTCGCCCGATCTCCGTCTCGTTCGCCACGTCCGGTTCCTGTTGATCGCCGGGACCTCCGCCCTCCCAACCTGGACCTGGGGCATGAGTCTTGGGTTGATGCCGTTTCGCTGCTCCGGACCGGGCGTCGCCGGATCTTCCGTGCCCGGCTTGGGGTTGGAGTGTTCGGCGGCGGTTTCGGTGCCGGTTCGAGGATGTGGGGGGACCGCCGGTCCCGTCTACGGGCCGGAAGCTGGCTTCCGGCCCAATAGCTGCATCCCACCACGCCGGTGGCCGACGTGTCACTCGAAGAGCCGGAACGAAGTAGAGGAGATGTGCGGAGCGCGGCTTGACGCGGCGGCGGCCGGCGTGGTTCGTCTCGTCAGGCGGCCTCGCCGGCGCCGCGGCCGGCAGGGATCCACTCCGGCACCCGCTCCGAGCGCCACGTGCGGCCACTCGTGATCGCTGCCCTCGACCTCCGGCTTCCGGCGCAGGCGGCGTTGAGGACACAGGCACGCCTGAGCGCGGGGTTCAGGCCGCCGTGAACCTCCAGCGCGGACCATTCGCTCGTCGCGAGCGCCTTCTTGATCGCGGCCATCTCCGCCGCGGCCGCCTGCTGCGACAGCGTCACGGACGCGGGAGGCGCCGCCGCCCACTGGTCGAGCACCCGGCCGGCCGCATCCAGACGCACCGGGTCCCGGCCGACGGCGACCACCTCGCCGGCGCGGCCGGCTGCGAGAAGCTCCGCCCACAGCGCCGAGTGCTGCGAGTCCCACGCGTGGACCGCGCTCACCGTCTCGTCCTCGGCCTGCACGAACAGGAACGTCGCCCGCCCGCCGGCGAGCGCCACCGGCAGCTTGTGGGGGAAGTAGCGGTACTGCGCCTCGCCCGCGCCTTGGTGGAGCCGGTGCGACAAGACCTGCTTCGGGATCCCCGCCGCGGTCAGCGCGCTGACCTTCTCGGCCTCGGTGGGGAGCCACGCGGCGTGCGGGTGTTCGAGCACATAGTCGAGCGACAGCAGCCGCAGCAGCGCCGCCTCCGGCGCGGCCGGCCGGCGATGCCGGACATGCTCGGCCCCGAGCGCCCGGTAGATGCGCCGGGCCGCGATCCTGCAGCTGCGGAGCCGGGAGCCGTTCCACGGCTGCTCGACGGCGTGCTTGCGGCAGCGGCGGACGAAGCGGTTGGCGAGCGCCGGGTTGGTCCGGCCGATGCAGGCGAGGGACTGCGAGCGGAGGAACACGCCGCTGGGCAGGCAGACCAGCGCCAGCCACTCGGCCTCCCGCCGGGTCCAGCCGACCCGGACGAGAGCGTCCGCCCGGTCCCGAAGACGAGCGCCGCGGGCCGGCTCTGCGCCGCGGCATCCCGGCCCGGTCCCGGAGCACTCCGTTTCCAGCGTTTACCCCAATGGAAACGGGCCGTAAACGGTAACGATGAGGGGGCGGCGATCCCGACGCCGGGGGCCGTCATGTCCGCTCCCCGCTGCCGCCGCGAGCCGCGTCGCCGCGATTCCGGCCGATGTAGGCGGACCAGTCGTCCACCAACTGCCGGCGCCGCTCGAACAGGTCCGAGCGGGCGTAGGCCGCCTCGACCTTGTTCTAGACGATGTGGGCCAGCGCGGTCTCGCCCGCCTCGCACGGGTGGTTCGTCTCCTCGGCCGCCCAAGCGCGGAAGGTGGAGCGGAAGCCATGCGGCACGGCAGGGACCTCCAGCGTCCTGAGCAGTCCCGACAGGGCCATGTCGTTCATCCGCTGGCCCTGCACGCTCGGGAACGCGAGCGGGTTGCCGTCGCCAAGCGGCCGCGCCGCGTCGAGGATCTCCAACGCCCGTCCGCTCAGCGGCACCCGGTGCCCGCGCTTCGCCTGGGTCCGCGTGGCCGGCACGGTCCACACGTGGGCCTCGGTGTCGATCTCGGCCCACTCGGCCCCGCGCACCTCGTCGGACCTCGCGACGGTCAACACGAGGAACTCGAACGTCAGCTTCACGACGGGGGCAGCGCCCGCATGTGCTGGACGAGATCCCGTTGCGGGCCGAGGATCGGTCCGATGCGGCTGCACGGGTTGTCGTCGCGGCAGTTCAGCGCCACGGCCCACTGCATGACTGTGCCGATGCGCTGGCGGACCCGCCGCACCGTCGCCAGCCGCTCGTGCCAGACGGCCCGCAGCGCCTCGACCACGTCGGCGCTCGTCACCTCGGAGACGGGCGCTTGCCGAGCCGGGGGAAGGCGAAGCGTTCCATGCTCGACAGCCAGTCCTTGCCGTGCTCGGAGTTGCGCCAGCCGGCCGCATCTGCGCCAGGACCGCCCCGGCGGCGGCGAATGTGGGCATGCTCTTGAGGCGGCGTTTCTCGGCGAGCGGGTCGCCGCCGGCGCGGGCGAGCGCCGCCGCACGGGCGTCCTTGAGCGGGACGAGCGGGAAGCCGCCGAGTCCGAGTTCGCACGGCGTCGGCCGCGGATGACGAGCCGCTGCACCCAGCTGCGGGGGCCGGACGGCTGCACGTCGAGGTAGAGGCCATCGCCGTCGCACAAACGGGCTATTGGAGTCCGCTGGCGTTCATTGAGGTTCGAATCTGACCTTAAGCATCTGATTAATAATCATTTATGATTCGTCACGCTGGACTGTCCCGGTCAGAACGTCGCGTGCAATCCGCTGACTTCCTGTATATCAGTGGGGAATGGATTATGTGACCCGCGACACCCCGAAACCCAGGAAGACCAAGCCCAAGGGCCGACACCCCACAACGCGCTCTCCGCCGCCTTCGTCCGTACCGCGCCCGTCGGGCGGCACGCTGACGGCAACGGGTTGTACCTCTACGTCCAGCGCACCGGCACCCGAAACTGGATCCAGCGCCTCGTCATCCGCGGCCGGAAACACGAACTCGGACTCGGCAGCGTCCACCGCGTCTCGCTCGCCGCGGCCCGCGAGAAGGCCCTCGCCAACCGCAAGCTCGCCCGTGCGGGCGGCGACCCGCTCGCCGAGCGGCACCGTGTCCAGGGCATGCCCACCTTCGCCGAGGCCGCCGCCACCGTGGTCGAGGCGAAGCGGGCCGGCTGGCGCAGTCCCAGGCAGGCGACCGAGTGGCTCCGCAGTCTTGAGCGTTACGTCTTCCCGCGCATCGGCAGCCGGCCCGTCTCGGAGGTCAACAGCGCCGATTTGCTCTAGGTCCTCACGCCCATCTGGCACGTGAAGATGCAGACCGCCCGGACCGTGCGCCAGCGCATCCGCGCAGTGCTGGAGTGGGCCGTGGCGATGGAGATGCACAACGATAATCCGTGTGACCGCATCCTGCCGGTCCTCGGCCCGCAGAACGAGGTCGTCCAGCACCGGCAAGCGTTGCCGCACCATGAGGTCGCGGCGGCGATCAGGGCCATCCGGGCGGAGCGAGCCGGCGTCGGCAAGCTGGCGTTCGAGTTCCTGATCTTGACCGCGGCGCGGTGGGGCGAAGTGCGCGGGGCCGTGTGGGCCGAGATCGACCCGGTCGGCCGGGTGTGGACCATCCCGGCCGACCGGATGAAGATGAAGCGTGGCCACCGGGGTCCCCTGTGCCGCCGCGCCATCAAGGTCCTCGACGCGGCGCGGGCGCTCGGCGACGACGGCAATCCGCTCGTCTTCCCCAACGAGAACGGGAAGCGCCTCGACGACAAGCGACTGCGCCGGCTGCTGTGGAAGCACAAGATCGCCGCCGTGCCACATGGCTTCCGCTCGTCGTTCCGGGACTGGGCGGCCGAGGAGACGGACCATCCGCGGGAGGTCATCGAGGCGGCGCTGGCTCATGTCGTCCAGAATCCGGTCGAGGCGGCCTATGCGCGGTCGGACCTGTTCGAGCGGCGGCGGCTCATGAACGACTGGGAAGCCTATCTGGCTGGCGAGCGCCGGGCGGCGCACGCGCCGGGGCGCTGACGCCCGTCGGGGGACGTTGCGGCCTGAACCCCATCCCGGTACGATCGGCGTCGGTCGGAGCTGCCGCGCAGGCGCTGGAGCACGGGGGGCGTCAGGGAGCCGAGTGCCACGACGGCGTCCGGCGCGTCAAGCCCGCGCACGCACGGGCTCCTCCGCTCCGCTGCGGCCCTTGCAGGGTGACGCGCCGGCCGCCGTCGCGGACGAGGCTGGTTGTTGGACGGGCGCGGCCGTCCGTCCCGAGAACGGGACCGGCCTCGACCACGCTCCCGACCCCGCCGCACATGCCCACGACCCTGTTCGCCAGACAGGACCGCCGGGAACGGTACGGACCGGAGTGAGGCGCGGAAAGACGGCAGCGGACCAGACGGGCTCGACAGGGATCCAAAGCACCGGACGCAGGAGATCGGAGCGCGGGACGAGTGAGGAGTGCGGTACGGGAGCACGGTGGAGACGGGGGGTGAGGGCAAGCGTGTGATCAGACCCTCCGCCTGATCACACCAGGACCGAGAGCGAAGTTACAGGAGAGGTGCCGCAGCAAGGGTGTAACAGGACCGGCGTGACCAACTTACACCCCCAGTCATACCTCCAGTCACACCCCGGATCACACTTGAAATCCTCTAAACCCTTGACACCATTGACCGTAATGACCACGCACAATCCACACACGGGGTCAGGAAAGGGGGCAGTGTGAAGGAGGGGAGCGACCCACCGAAAACCTGGCGGTTTTCGGACCCGGCAGGTGTGCCTCCGTCACACCTGCCGCGCCGGGTCGCTCCCCTCTGAATTGTCCGTCCCGGAAGGGTGTCACCGCTCGACCGGCCGCCGGTGACGGCGGGGCGAGATTCCGTCGCCGAGCATAGTTGTTGCTCGCTGCCGCCACAGGGAAGCGGGGCCAGGACCGTTGAGGCAGGCCGGCGGCTGGTTGATACGCTATCGGGTAACGGGGGGTGAGTGTTGGCTCGCGAGTCCTGGATCCGTGCGGCGGAACCACGGCATGATGCGACGACGGTCGGGGGGAGGAAACTGCGCCTGCTGGAGCGACATGGCTCGGGAGGCCGAGGCGCTGATCAAGGAACGGTACTACCCGGTCCTGCCGCGACTGTACCGAACTCTGGACGCCAAGCGGACGCTATGACGGACGGTCTCAAGGATACGCATCGCGAGGCGATCATCGCCAAGATCGCGGTCAATGACCGCGTGGAACGAGCCGTCCTGTTCGGATCACGGGCGATTGGGACCAATACCGAGTCCTCCGATGTGGACATCGCGTTGTTCGGCGACCGCCTGACGCTGCCCGATCAGGCCCGTCTCGCCGCTGCGCTGGACGAGATTCCTATGGCGCAGTCGGTCGATCTGTTGCTGTACGGCTCGATAGACGACCCGACGCTCCTGGAGCACATCCGTGGCCACGGGGTCCAATGGTATGCGCGAGCGAATCCTGCCGATCACGCTCCCTTGAGTGATCTGTGCGAAGCGATTGTGGACTGGCCTCACTCAACGCCCACTTGCAAGACGAGTGGTGGCGTCATTCTCCGAAGCAAGAACATCCGAGACGGACGCCTGGACCTTTCTCGGCCGAGCTACACGTCTGAGACGGACTACGCCGAGCGTACCAAGCGTGCGACACCGCGTGCCGGAGACCTCGTGATCACGAGGGAAGCTCCTATGGGAGAGGTCTGCATGATCCCGGCTGGGCTGCGCGGCTGCCTGGGTCAACGCGTGGTACTGCTTCGACCCAACCCTGCCGCGACCGATCCTCGCTATCTGCTATATGCCCTTCAGTCGCAGCCTGTTCAGCGGGAGATCCGGCTGCACGACGGTACAGGCTCCACCGTCAGCAACCTACGGATCTCGCTGTTGGAGAATCTCCAGATTCCGAGTCATCCGCTGGCCGAGCAACGCGCCGTCGCAGGGATCCTCGGCACGCTGGACGACAAGATCGAGCTGAACCGGCGGATGAACGCGACGCTGGAGGCGATGGCGCGGGCGCTGTTCCGGTCCTGGTTCGTCGATTTCGACCCGGTGCGGGCCAAGATGGCGGGCCGCGACCCGGGGCTGCCGAAGCAGATCGCCGACCTGCTCCCTGACCGGCTGGTGGAGTCGGAGTTGGGAGCGATACCCGCGGGCTGGAGGGTCGGCCAAGTGGAGGACGGGTTCGAGATCGTCATGGGGCAATCCCCGCCGGGACACACCTACAACGACAACGGTGACGGCCTGCCGTTCTTCCAGGGACGTTCCCACTTCGGCTTTAGGTATCCGAAGAACCGCAAGTTCTGTACGGCTCCGAACCGAATAGCACAACCCTGGGACACGATCGTCAGCGTCCGCACGCCCGTCGGGGATATCAACATGGCGTCGGAGCAGTGCTGTATTGCGCGTGGGGTTGCCGCGCTACGGTCTAGATTCGGTGCCGTGTCGTACGGATACTGCGCGGCTCAGGCGTTGCAGACACACATGCATGAGTACGAGCATACCGGCACGGTGTTCGGGGCGATCAACCGCAAGCAGCTTGCACGGCTGCCACTGTCGCAACCGGCACCGGACGTCGTCCGAAGCTTCGAGGACATCGTCCATCCTTTGGACCAGATGATACGACCCCGCACGACCGAGGTCGCTACCCTGACCGCGCTGCGCGACACGCTGCTTTCGAAGCTGGTCTCGGGCGAGATGCGTGTACGAGACGCTGAGAAGCTGGTCGGAGTTGTCGCATGACCGCGACGTTGCTCACGGCATCGGATCAGCAGGAGGGGCTGTCTCTCGTCTACGTCAAGGCTCTGGCGATACGTGCGGGTTATGCGATCTCAACGCCGCAACCGGACCGGGATAGCGTCGACCTTCGGATTCAGGCGGGAGGCCCATGTCGTCCAGCCCTCGACTTGCAGTTGAAGGCGACGGCGAACCTCGGCGGGTCGCAGGCGGGGGTGCTGCCGTTTCGGTTGTCCGTCAAGAACTACAACGACCTGCGCGTCGTCACCCAGACGCCGCGGCTGCTCGTCGTCCTGGAGTTGCCGAAAGACGAGTCGCAGTGGATGACCGTGACTACGGAGGGTCTCGTCCTGCGGCGTCGAGCCTACTGGCTGAGCCTGCAGCAAGGACACGACGAAGTCGTCGGACAGCAGACCGTCACGGTTCGCATCCCCGAACACAACGTGTTCGACATCAAGACGCTACGGGCGCTCATGGAGAGGTCCCGGATGGGGGATATCTGATGAAGGTCAGCATTTATGATCGGGGCGCGCTGCTGGCCGTCTCACCAGCGGCGCTGTCGGCGTATGCCCGCGCGGCCGGGTGGAGCCGGCAAGAGCCGTATCGGGTGCATTCAGACGTCTACGTCGGTGAGGCGCGGCCGGAAATCATCGTTCCACGTACGGAGCGCCTCGGCGACTACGCCAGCGTCGTGGCGACGCTGATCGACACCTTCGCAAGCGTCGCTGGTCAGGACGAGTTGACCGTCTATCGCTCCCTAGTGACGGCGGACCGCGACGCGGTCCGCATCCGAGCCGCAGAGAGCGACGACGGCAGCGTGACGTTGAACGCGGGCGTGGACCTCATCGGCGGTGCCCGCGATATGCTGTTGTCGGCGGCGTGTTCGCTTCGCGAGCCGCGACCGGTCTACCGGGCGGGCGCGAACCGTGAGGCGACGGATGTGTTGAATCAGGTGCGCTTGGGCCAGACCGACCAAGGCAGCTTTGTGCTGACATTGCTGACGCCGGTCGTGCCGCCGCCGATGCCGGGGTTGTTTCCGGACCCGGACGATCAGCACGCCCCGATCGAACGCCGGATGACGAGACGTCTTGTCGAGTCCCTCAACGCAGCCCGTCAGGCGGCGGAACGAACGGCGGCCGGCGACGAGGGCGCCTTCGGAGAAGCAGTGGCCAACGGTGTGAGCGCTAATCTGTGTGAGGCTCTGGTCCGGCTCATCGAACCGTTCCCGGCTCTGGACATTGGCGTCTCGTGGGCTCGGACAAGGCCGGTGACAAGAGGAGCAACCTTCGTTCGGTTCGGCCGCGCGGACGCGGCCCTTTTGCGCGAAGCGGCGCGCTCGCTTCGCGACCGTGCGCCTAGGCCGGACATGCGGCTCTACGGCTTCGTTCGGCTCCTGAAGCGTGACGAGGAGGACGACGACGGAACCATCGGTCTGGTGACGGATATCGACGCGCAACGACAGTCGGTCGCGGCGGTTCTGGAGCGAGCGGACTACGAAAGGGTGGTTCAGGCCCACCGCGACCGGACACCGGTCGTGCTGGCCGGCGACCTCGAACGCATGGGCCAACGGTGGAGGTTGCTGAATCCGCGCCTCACGGACATCATTCGCGACGATGGACCTGAGTCGCGAGATCTCTGAACAGCGGCATGTCATTATCTGGCCGACCCGCTCGACTGGCAGACGCATATCAGCGGCAAAGCGCGGCGGAAGATGCTGGCGAAGCGGTTCTGCGACCCGGCCCGACCCGCTCTGCATGGTGCTCGTGCGCGACATGTGGCTCATGGGATTCGATGCTCCCCAGCCTGCACCCGATGTACGTGGACAAGCCGATGTGTGGCCAC
This sequence comes from Bryobacterales bacterium, assembly GCA_965213745.1. Classification (GTDB taxonomy): domain Bacteria; phylum Acidobacteriota; class Terriglobia; order Bryobacterales; family UBA6623; genus VXMF01. The sequence goes on from CBDBZZ010000013.1 coordinate 17,747, forward strand.
GGGCTGATGCAGGCCATCGCAGGGTCAACCGGGTGTTTCGGGACAGGCGCGGCGGTCTCGTTGTCGACTACCTCGGCCTCACCCACGAGTTGGAACGGGCGCTCGCGATATACAGCGAGAGCGGCGGGACGGCGCTGGACAAGGAGCAGGCCGAGGCGCTGTCGGTCGACTGGACGGCCTGACTCGACGGGCGGCGGATCGGCCAGTCGAGCGGGTGCCGTACTGATCCGTGCAAAAGTCGTGTCAGGGGTCTTTCCCCGTAAGCTATTGAAAATGCTAGAAATCTAGCGTGATTTGTGCGACAGGACTTATGCACCGGTCTGTATCGGCGGCACGGTTCGGTCGATTCTGAACGGGAACCGAAGGCCACGCAGGTTGATCGGGTCAACCGACCGGGGCAACCCGTCCGGGGATCCGGGGGTAACCGTTCGGTCGTGTCGGTGCGGGACTGATGTGCTCTGTGGTCGGTACCCTGAGGCTGAAGCCAGGGTCCCCGAGGAGATGGCCAGCCTCTGCACGCACCGCATCGGCAACCAGTCGGGCCGGAGCGGCACCGCTGCCTTGGTGCGCGGCCTCTCCCGCTTGTCGCTCTTGCGGCCCCGCAACGCCTTCGACAGCACCGCCCGGGTCGCGCGGTCCCCGTGTAGAGCCGGACATCTCGTCCAGCAGCCCGGCTGCATCGCACGGTCGCGGCGGCACGGTCTCTACGAGGGTCTCGATCAGCACCGGTCGACCAGAAGAAACCGGGTCCTGTCGCTGTCCGACGACGATGGCTGGGCCGCTGCATACCGGCACGACCGAACGGTTACCTCCGGGGACGGCTTCGTTGGTCCGGTTTGTTCCGGCTCACAAGGTGGGGTACACCGTGGGGACGACATCCAGCCTGCCGTCAGCAACCCGTTAATTGTGAGGGGCTCACGCGCTTTTCGGGGCGGTCGTCGCAGTAGCGCCCGGCCTGTGCTACGTTGCGGACTAAGGCGGTCGAGAGCGCGTGGTGCGGCTGCCGGCCGTTGGGCTTGGCGGTCCGGGGTCGTGTCGGAAGTTTTATTTCTGCCAGTATTCCCCTCACCATATGGCGGATACCAGCGGATCGTACCGGACTGGAACGGCTCTCGTCAAGTCCGTGAATCAGTAGTAATCAACGATTATTCAGTCGTTTACGGATCATTCCAGACGGTGGCGGACTACATCGGATTTCCTGGTATAGTGGACAGGGCTGCAGCCGGTGGGGCTGCGTGCCGACAGCGCGACACTCCTGCGGAGAGCTGGTCAGCTACTACCGGCAGCGGGGTTGGGATGATTCCGTGAGCGTGACCGATCCGCGCCAGAAAGCCCCGATGCTGCGCCTGGCGGCCGCGAGGGGGCTGCGGGAAGGCGAGGGGGAGCCTCTGGACGCGGCGGGCCAGGAGCGGGCGCTCGCGGGGGCATACCGGCCGGCCCGGGGGCCGCAGGAGCCGGTGTACGGGGTGCTCCGGCGCGACGGGGATGGGGAGCAGCAGCTGTTGGAGCCGGTGTGCATGGTGATTCCGGTGAGCCGCGACCGGCTGCCGCTGGCGGAGCTGGTGCGGCGGCACCGCGGCCAGCAGGGACAGGAGCCTGCGCTCCAGGAGCCGTTGACGGACCTGGGCCTGCAGCCTCCGCCGTGCCGCTCGCCCGCAGCGCAGCAGGGTTTCTCCCTGGGCGGGCAGATCGCGCAGCTGCGGCGGCGGTTGTTCAGCAGGAGCAACCTGCGATTGGACTGGCTGCTACACGCAGTGAGCCGAATGGAGCCGGGCTAGGGCTGGGGCGGCGCGGCCGGAGCCGCGCCGGGCCCAGCGAAAGGGGACCGACGCGGAGCCCGCGGTGGGATCGGTGCGCCCGGAGTTGGGGGCGCAGCGGCTGCGGGGGTGCCCAAGTCGCTCGGCGACGGGCTGAGGGGCCCGCGCCGGGTACGCCCGGCTCTCCGCTCAAGCCCTACGGCCCCGCAACCGCCATTTCGGGAAATTATCCGGGAATCTAGGCCAAGCTTGCGCTCGCCTCCCCCCAGACGCGACAATCACTTCCGATGTCTATCCCGCGCCTCCTGCTGGCCCTGCCGTTGCTCCTCGCCGCCGGCGCCCCGGCCCAGCCGAACATTCTGCTGATCCTCGCAGACGACCTCAGCTGGGTCGGAACCTCGGTGCTGATGGATCCAGAGCGCCCCGACTCGAAGTCGGACTTCCATAGCACGCCAGCCCTCGAACGTATAGCCCGGGAAGGGATGCGTTTCACCGACGCCTACGCGCCGCACCCAAACTGCTCTCCTACGCGGCTGGCAATCCAGACTGGCAAGTCCCCCGCGCAGTTGGACATGACGGACATCATCAACCGCAACAGCGGCCGGTTCTACGAAAACCTCCCGATGATTCCGCCGCAGCACAGCAATCACATCCCGCACGAGGAGGTCACCATCGCGGAGTTGCTCAAGCTGCACCGTCCGGGCTACGTCACGGCGCACTTCGGCAAGTGGCACCTCGGGGGCGGCGGCCCCGGCCGCCACGGCTACGACCAGCACAGCGGGACCACCTCGAACGCGGAAGGCCGCTCAGCAGACCCGGACCCGAAGCGCACGGTCAGCGTCACGACCCGGGCAGTGGACTTTCTGCAACACCGGAAGGCCGCCGAGGAGCCGTTCTTCCTGCAGGTTTCCTACTATGCGGTCCACCTCGGGATCTTCGCCTTCGACGAAACAGTCGCGGAATTCGAGGCCAAGCCCAAAGGGCAGCGCCACAACCAGCCGGGACACGCTGCCATGACGCACGAACTCGATGCCGGAGTCGGCCGTTTGCTCGATACCCTCGACAGGCTCGATCTCGCAGAGGACACCTACGTGATCTTCACCTCCGACAACGGCTCCTACCACGCGAGCGGGCTGGAGCGCGTCATGACCAACGCTCCGCTGCGCGGCCAGAAAGCCTCCACCTGGGAAGGCGGCATTCGAGTGCCGCTCCTCGTGCGGGGGCCGGGAATCGCCGGCGGTAGCGTAAGCCGCGTCGCGGTCACGGGCATGGACTTGTACCCAACCATCGCCGACATGGCGCGGGTCCAAGCCGAGTTGCCGCCGCAGATCGAGGGAGGCAGCCTGTTCGAGGTGCTCCGCAACCAAGACACCGCCGGACCGGCCCGTCGGTTCGAGAGCTTGGTATGGCACTTCCCCCACTACCAGACCGACAAGGGCACGACGCCGATGTCGTCGATCCGCCAGGGGAACTGGAAGCTGGTGAAGCTGTACGAAACGGGCGTCACGCAGTTGTACGACCTGCGGAGCGATCTCGGCGAGACGAAGGATCGAAGCTCCAGCGAGCCCGAGATCTCGCGTAGCCTCGAACAGCAGCTGGCGGCGTACCTGAAGCGGGTCGGCGCGCCCATGGCCCGACCGCGCGACTGAGCCGCGCCGTTCGCCGCCGCCCAACCGAGTCCGCGCCCAAGCCGGGGGAGCTCCCCCGCGGTGCAGGCTTAAGCGCCTATAATCGCGGTGGGCCGCCTGCCTCTTGCGCCACCGTTGGAGCCCCGCAAGACCATGGTCGGCCCCGCGACAAAGCCCCCGCATCCCTGGGGCTTCCAGGTGCCGCTCAGCCGCGTTCTCGCTCTCGCACTCTGCATTGCCGCGTCCGTGCGTGCCCAGGATCTCGACCTCGTGCTGTACGCCGGAGATCCGGCGAAGCGCTCGATGTTCCAGCAGATCGAGGATCCAGAGGAGCGCTCCGCTTTCCAAGAGCTCAAGGCGGAAACGGATCCTGCCGCAAAGCGGGCCTTGGCCGAGGAGTTTCTGAAGCGGTATCCGCAGTCCTGGCTGCTGAGCTTCGCGCACTCGATGGCGGCCATGTCCGCCATCGCCTTGGACGACCTGCGGGGAGGGCTTGAGCATGGGCGCGCTTCGCTGCGCCTGCTCCCCGAGAACGGCACGCTCCTGGTGGCTCTCGCCAACGTGCAGGTCCATGCAGGCCTCCTCGACGAGGCCGCCCGCAGCGCGGCCGACGCCCTAGAGTACCTGCCTCGCTTCCGACGCCCCTCCCACTACTCCGCCAAGCAATGGGCCCGGATAGCCCGCGAGCTCGAAGCCTCGGCCCACTTCGTCCAGGGGCGCGTGTCCGCGACCCGCGGTTTGCGGGCCACCGGCAGCGCTCGGCTGGCAGGCCTCGCCGCGGCCCGCGAATCGCTGCGCCATTCGCTGCGGCTGAACGCTGCGGACGGCATCGCCCTCTACCTTCTCGGGATCGTGGAACAGGAGCTGGGCAACGACCAAGCCGCGCAGTCCGCCTTCGCCGAAGCGGCGCGGGTGCCGGGCCCGGTCCGCTCGCGGGCGCTGGAAGCCCTGCAGGCCGCCCACCAAGCCAGCGGCAGGGCGGGCGTCCAGCCTTTCGGGGACTTCCACGCAGCCGTCCCGCCGCTCCGGCTGCAGCCGCCGCAGCCGCCGCAGAACCCAGCGCAGACGCTGGGGCTGTACGCCGGCAGCGAATCGTGCGCCGAGTGCCACCAGGAGATCTTCACGGCTTGGTCCCGGACCGGCATGGCGCGCATGTTCCGCAACTACGCTTTCGAGAACGTGATCGGGGATTTCGAAGGCCAGAACGAATTCACCGCCGCCCAGAGCGGCGCCCTGAGCCGGATGTTCATCGAGGATGGCCGCCACTATTTCGAGCTCCCGGCAGGAGAGGGCCGCCAGCGGTACCGCGTCGACTACACGATCGGGTCCAAGTGGCAGCAAGCCTACGCCACGCGTCTGCCGAACGGGCGGATCCACGTGCTGCCGGTGCAGTACAACCTGCTGCATAGGCGGTGGGTCAACTTCTGGGAGATTCTCGACGACGGCCCGTCCGAGCGGTCGGTCCTCCAGAACTTTCACCGCCTGCAGACCTCGACGAGCTACCAGTTGCATTGCGCGCCCTGCCACACAAGCCAAGTCCAAGCGGAAGGCACCTTGCTCGCTCCCGAGAGGATCAACTTCCGGGAAACGGGGATCAACTGCGAAATGTGCCACGGCCCTTCGCGGGCGCATGTCGACGCCGTGCGGGAAGGACGCGCCGAGCCGAGTTCGCCGGCTACCCCCCCGCTACGGTTCGGAGACCTCGACCACCGCGCCTATGTGGATGTCTGCGCCCAGTGCCACATGCAGTCGGGCATCATCCAGCCTGGCCCGCGGGGCGAAATCAACTATTCCGGGAAGCAAGCGGCGTTTCTCAACCGGCTCGAGCAGCGGCCCTACGAGGAGTTCTCCAGGAACGCCTTCTACAAGGACGGTCGGTTTCGGGAAACGACGTTCATCGTCGAAGCCTTCCTGCGCTCGGAGTGCTACCGGCAAGGCCAAGCGCATTGCGGCCATTGCCACGACCCGCACCCAGCCGATGCCTCCGAGAACCCGACTTCGCTCAAGTTCCGGGAGGACCCGGACCGCATGTGCCTGCAATGCCACGCGGCTTACGCCGCGGATCCACCAGCCCACACGCGGCACGCCGCGGATTCGGAGGCGAGCCGCTGCACCGCCTGCCACATGCCGAAGATCATGAACAGCATGATGTTCCAAGCCGGCACGCACCGGATCGACGACATCCCCGACGCGGCCATGACCGCCCGCTTCGGCCAGGACGAAAGCCCCAACGCCTGCCTGCAGTGCCACGCGGACGAATCGCAGCCGTGGCTGGCCCGCTCGCTGGCCGACTGGTAGCCGTCCCAGCGGCCATCCGCCAAGTCAGCGGCCTTGGAACTTCGGCTTCCGCTTCTCCAGGAAGGCTCGGGTGCCCTCCCGCACATCCTCGGTGGCGCAGCTGAGGGCGTACTGCGACGCCTCCCAGGCCAGCGCCTCCTCCAATGGCATCTCGCAGCCGCGGTTGACCGCCTGCAGCGTCAGCGCCACCGCTGCGGGCCCGTTCCCGAGGGTCTTCAGCGCTAGGGCCCTGGCCGTCTCCAGCAACTCGCCGGGGGCAGCCACGCGGTTGACGAGGCCCATCGCCAGCGCCTCGGCGGCCCCCACGGGCTCGCCCGTGAGGAGCATTTCGAGCGCCCGGCCCTTGCCGACGATCCGGGGCAGCCTCTGCGTGCCGCCGAAGCCGGGCACGATGCCCAGCCTGAGCTCCGGCTGGCCCAGCTTGGCGCGAGCGGAGGCAATGCGCAGGTGGCAGGCCATGGCCAGTTCCAGCCCGCCCCCCAGGGCGTAGCCGTTGATGGCGGCAAGCACCGGTTTCTCCATGCGCTCAATGCGCAGCAGCATGGCTTGGCCCGTCAAGCCCCACTCGCGCCCCTCCAGGGCGCTGAAGCCCGCGACCTCTCCAATATCCGCGCCAGCGACGAAGCTTTTCGGACCTGCACCCGTCACGATGACCGCCCGCACGGCCGGGTCGGCGGCGGCATCCGCGAAGCAGGCGTCGAGGCCCTCAAGGGTCGCTCGGTTCAGGGCGTTGAGCTTGGACGGACGGTTGACGGTGACGACGCCTACACCGTCGGCGTCTACATTCCAGAGAAGGTTGGCGTAACGGGCCATCTGGCCCAGTGTAGCCCTGAGCCGGCCCGCTACCGCGACACCGGTCGCCGACTACTGCAGGGCCGGGATGAACAGCATGCGCGAAGCCGAAGCCACATCAAAGACCGGAGCCACATCAACGATCTGAATCGGCTCGGCCAGTTCGTCCGTGAGCCGGAAGGCGCTACCGGATGCGAGAGGCACCAGCGCCGTGGGCACACAGCCGCATTCCGTCACCGTAGGCGCTCCGCCGAGCATCGGAATGGTCGCCACCCCGCCCGCCACAGTGGCAAGCGCGAACGCACCGTCCGCCGTGGCCGCCACGCGAGTGGGGTTCATCACCCCGTCGAAACCGGAAGCAACCGCCCGCAAATGACGCGCTCCAGCAGCATCGCGAATCAAAATGACTTCGCTGGCGGCGGCATCCGCCAGGACCGCGTCGTCACCCCCCGCGATGAAGGCGATGGAGCTCGCTCGTCGGACCGCCGCGATCCGCATCAGCGGGCCGTCGCCCGCGAGCGCGAACACCGCCCCGCCGGCCTCCCCCGACGACGCCGCCAGGATCGTGCCTAGGTCGCTCAGCGCAACCGCGGTCCACTCACCGCGCACAGGTCCGAGCTCGACGGTGTCGCCTGCGCGCGCAGCGTGGGGCAGACCGTCGACGAACTGCAGGGTGCCCGACGCCGATGCATACAGCGCTACACGGGTGCCCGAAGGGCTGATCAGCGCTTGGTCGGCTCCTTCCAGCGCTTCGCGCAGAAGCGTCGCGACCGGTGCCTCGTTGGTCAGGTCGACGGTCAGGATCCGGCCGTCTTCCTCCCACGCAATCGCAAACCTGCCGTTCAAGGCTATCTCGGCTCGAGCGAGGGCGACACCCACATCGATCGCGCCCCCCACGGTCGCTGCCCCCGGGATCCCGTCCAGGCGGTGGAGCGAGCCGGTCTCGCCGTCTAGGACATACCCGAGCACCGGAGCCCTGACCTGGTCGGCAGCTTGCAGCTTCTGCGCGCCATGCGGAACCAGCGCGGAGGCGGCTAGAAACAGGTAGGCGAAGCGAGACTTCATGCGCAGTGAACCCTTAAGTCGAAAAGACGAGCAGGATCCCTCCAGGTTACCGGATCGGCGGAACCGCCTGCCGCGGCCGCTGCCGGGATACAATTGGGATGCGGCCATGGCGGACAAGCAACGCGTCTGCGCCGTCAGCTACCTCAATGCCGCCCCCTTGGTGTGGGGCTTGCTGCACGGCCCCCAGCGGGGTGTCTTCGATGTCCCGCTTCGCGACCCCGGCAGCGTGCGCGAACCAGCTGCGCCGCCGGCCAGGTGGACGCGGGGCTGGTTCCTGCGGTCGAATTGGCGCGCCAGCCGGATTTGCTGGTCGTGCCGGGTTGTTCGGTCTCTTGCCAAGGGCCCGTCCGCAGCATTCTGCTGGTGTCGAAGAAGCCGTTCGACGCCATCGAGTCCCTCGCCGGCGGACACGAGCTCGCGCACGTCCACCGTCCTCGCCCAAATCCTGGCGGCGCATCTGCACGGGCTGCGACCCAAGGTGCGCCCCTATCCGCCCCGGATGGACGAGATGCTCGAGATCGCCGACGCGGCCCTGATCATCGGCGACCCTGCGCTGCGGATCGATCCCGCTCTGGACAGCTGGCGGGGCGCACCGGTGCATGTGTACGACCTCGGCACGGTTTGGGAGGAGCTCACCGGTCTGCCGATGGTCTTCGCGGTCTGGGCGGTCAAACGCCTCGCGAACACGCGAGGCATCCCCGACAAGTTGCTCGAATCTGCCGAGTACGGGCGCGCTCGCGTCGAAGAGATCGCGGTCGCGGAGAGCGCCCGGCTCGGATTCGAGACCGAGACGGTGCGCCGCTACCTGACCCGGAATGTCCGCTACCGGCTCGGGGCTCGCGAGCGGGAGGCGCTGGCTCTGTATCTGCGGCTTGCCGCCGAGCTCGGCCTGGCGGAAGCCCTTCGCGAGACCCCATTCCTGGCGGAGCCGGTCCTGGCGGATCAGCCGCCGGAGTAGATTCCTATGATGACGAACGATCAAGCCCGGGAGTGCTTCGAGAGCGGCGACCTCATCGAACTCGGCATGGAGGCCGATGCGCTGCGGGGCAAGCTGCATCCGCACGGTATCGCCAGCTACATCATCGACCGCAACATCAACCACACCAACGAATGCACCGAGTACTGCAGCTTCTGTGCGTTCTACCGCCCTATGGGCCACGCGGAGGGCTACGTGCTGCCTTTCGAGACGATCGCCGAGAAGATCCAGGAAACCGTGGACTGCGGAGGCACCGGCGTGCTCATGCAGGGCGGCGTGAACCCGCATCTCGACATCGGATATTTTGAGTCGCTCTTCAGCCGCCTGAAGCAGCGCTTCCCCGAGGTCCAGCTGCATTGCCTGTCGGCCCCGGAAGTCCAGTGCATCGCCGAGGTGAGCAACCTGACCCCTCCGGGACACGCTGGTCCGCCTCCGGGACGCCGGCATGGACTCCATGCCTGGCGCGGGAGCCGAGATCCTCGACGACGAGGTGCGTTTTCGGATCGCCCGCCTGAAATGCACAGCGGACGAGTGGGTCCGAGGTCCACCGCACCGCGCACTCGATCGGCATGCAGACGACCGCCACGATGATGTTCGGGTGCGGAGAAACCGTGGACCATCGAGTCGCCCACCTGGAGCGGCTGCGGAATCTCCAGGAGGACACCGGGGGCTTCACGGCGTTCATCCCCTGGCCGTTCCAGCCCGCGAACACCGCGCTGGGGCGCAAGGTGCCCGAGGAGGCCACCGCGTGCGACTTCCTGCGGACCCTCGCCATCTCCAGGCTCTACCTCGAGAACTTCTTGCACGTGCAAACGTCTTGGGTAACCCAGGGGCTAAAGGTCTGCCAGCTGGGGTTGCGGTTCGGCGGTAACGACGTAGGCAGCGTGATGCTCGAGGAGAACGTGGTCCGCCAGGCCGGGGCCAGCCACAGCGCGACGGAAGAGGACCTGCGACGGATGATCCGCGAAGCCGGCTTCATCCCGAAACAGCGGGACACGCTGTACCGGACCTACTACCTGCATTGAGCCTCGCCCCCAGCGCGCGGAACCGGCGGGGGGGGGCTAGCGGGCGCGTTTGGCCGTGAACCGGACCACAGAGTCGTTGTCTAGGTTCAGCCGTTCGCCCTTGATGGAGTTCCGGCTCGCCTCTGCGGTCCATTCGTACTCGACGCCGCCCTCAGTGGTGGTGAATTCCAGCTCCTTGCCGAACGACAGACCGTATTCGATTGCGGTTGTCGAACCGTCCGGCAACTGCACGGTGCCGCTCACGTCCCCCTGGTCCTCCGCCAGGGTCAACCGATAGGTCCGGCCGCCGATGTCGGCTTCCCAGGTGCCGGTCACGACGGACTTCTTCTGCCCCTGGCCACCCGCCGCGACCGCCGCCAGCAGCAACATCACAGGGAGCTGGATTCGATAGCGCATGAGGATCCCCATTCCCAAGAATAGACCCTCCGGGAGGCGGCTCGGTTGCGGCCGCTGACCAGCGCGGATGGACTTCCGCGGCGACCGCCGGACAGCCTGTCTTCACCGCTGCCCGGAACCGCACTCGGTTCCGAACGGGGTCGGCGCTGTCCCGCGCCCGTAGCGGGACGGGCCGCCGTTCGATGCGCCGGTCGAGCGCACAGTCCCGAGCTCTGCCAGCCGCGGAGATTCCTGAAGCCAAGCCGGGGGCAGTTGCGTGCCGCCCGCCCGTGCCATCAACCTGAGAGTAGACGCAGAGCTCCCCGGGCTTGGACCGCGGATCGCGCTCCTATCGGTGCCCGCAACCGCCTTCCCGCAATGGTCGCCATCAACCCGATTCCCCACTGCCTAGTCCCAGTCGACTCGGCTGCAGCACAGGCCCTCTGCAGCCCCAATTACGACGAGTTCCAGAGCGATTTGGAGATCTTCGAGCTGCTCCAGCGCCAGCCCGCCAGCGTGCTCCGCATCACCATGCCCCACGCTTGTGCTCCGACGGCGGATGCGCTGCTGGCCGAAGGGTCGCCCGAGGCGTTGGCGGCGGCCGAGTCCCGCATGGACGAGCTGCGGGCGAGCCCGCTTACGCGGGACATCCGCGATGTGCTGTTCCTGTACGAAATCGCAGACCCGAAGCGCCCGGATACCCGCCAGATCGGACTTGGCGGGCTCGCGCCATCCCGAGACATCCTCACGGCCGAGAACCCCCGGGGAACAATCGTCCGCAACGAGGGCGTGCGACCGGCGAAGGCGCAGGGCCGAGCGGACTTGATCCAGGCTACGAGAGCCATCATCGGGACTGTGAACAACGCGGTCGAAGATGCCGACGGCGGCGTTGCCGATTTGTTGCGTAGAGCCGCCGACTCCCCGCGAGGCCGACTTCAGGGCTAGCGACGAGAACGGTTGCGAGCACAAGATTCTGGCTCTTGTCGGAATCGGCCCAGCGAAGGGTCTTGGTAGCGGCGCTACGCGCCGAGCCGTACGCGTACGTCGCCGACGGCAATCACCGCAGCGCGGCAGCGGCGATGCTCGGCCTGCAAGGGTTCCTAGCCGTGGCATTCCCGGCCGCGGGCATGGGCCTGGCCCCCTACAACCGCCTTGTGCGGACGACGCCAAGAACGCTGGCCCAGTGGCGGTCCGCTTTGGAGACATCGTTCCTAGTCGAACCTGCGCCGGTCGACGGCGAATACCAACCCACCGATCCGCACAGCATCGGTTTCTTCGCCGACGGAGCGTGGATCAAGCTCACACCGCGAATCGGAACCTACGACCCGACAGATGCGGCGGCCTCCATCGACTCCGCCATCGTCCACGAGCGCATTTTCGACGCGCTCTGCGCCATCCGGGACCCCCGCGACGCCCGTCTCACGTTTGTGGGCGGGAACCGGGACGCCGCGTACCTGCGGGCCCAGGTCACGGAGGGACGTTACGCCTTCGCGGTCACGTTAGCCGCGGTGACCATGGAGCAATTCGTTAATGTCTGCCGCCAGCGTCGCATGATGCCGCCTAAGTCGACCTGGTTCTCGCCCAAGATCCGCAGCGGACTTGTCATGGCGCTGCACGACTGAATTCTTTTAGACCTCGGAGACAGGCAGTCCCAGAGTTGGGCGCAGGGGCTGACTTTCGACCTCGCTTGCGGGTCAGGAGCAGGGCAGCCCTGCCCGCCCGGGGCGGGGATTCCCGATATGCGCGAGGTGCCAGTGCGCCTACTGCGGCCGCCCGAGCGGCCGGAGGGAACCGCCTGCTGGACGAGCGGCACGATCTCGGCCTGCGCCATAGGCACCGAGACCCACGACCAACCGGCAAACTCGGAAATCTGGGCCGGTCTGGACACGACGAAGGCATACCCCAGAAGTGGCCGCTGCGTGGATGCAGCCGAGGCCGCCTTATCCCTACGCGCGATAGCCCTCCCGATGAGAGCCGACCGTGCCCCGCAGCCTTCCAGCATTCAGCCGGGGAGCCAACTCCCGGTTACCGGCCGACCCGGACTCTGGAGGAACGGCCGCGATTGAAAAGGGAATTATATATCCGAGTGCCTGTAGATTGCTTGAACCATAGAATGAATCAAAGAATTCAGCTATGGTAGGCCGGAAAGCGTTCCAGGATTCGATCGCCGATATTGCGGGGAACGGGGTGTCGTCGCAATACTGATGTTTCCATAAGTAATTGCGCGAAAAGACTCCGCAAGCCAGTGATTCGATTAGTGGTTTGCTTGCAATCACTTTTGGCAAAATTAGTAGCGGGGGGGGGCAGCCGCATGTCGCTCCGCCTGCTCCGACACCAACCTCCGCGAGAGTTCGCGCTGTGCGACGGGGGCCTTGCAGCCTCACAGTCCCACCCATTCATCCTTCACTCCCGCGGCGGCGGGAAGATCTGCCACGCACGCATCTGGCGGGTTGTCAAGAGACCTTCAGAGCACCCGCTCAAGACTCGCGAACCGCCTCTCGGCACCTGCGTGGGACTCGTCCATGAGGAGACTGGGACGGCCCCTCGCCCCGCAAGGCCGCCGCTGCAGGACCACGATTTGTGGTTTACTCTATTTTTATCTCCGTCTTGTGGGTCCCACTTGACGGTGTATCGTATCGACAGACTCGGCTCAACGGCGCCGGCCATCTCGCAGTGGGGAACTGGACATAGGAATCCGGCAGGGGTTGTCACGCAACCTACCGCGCCCGCAGGTGCGGCCTAGACTCGGCGCGAATCCGCATGAAGGTGACTCAGGTCAGTTGTGGCCCGATCGCTAGCGAAAGTGAACGCAAGGCGTTCGAGCACCTTAAGGCCTGCCTGACGTCCTCCGCGAATTCCGGCGAGTGGCTCCTGCTCACCAACCTCGCCTTCTGCGCCGACCACCAGCGGCAATCCGCCGAGATCGACATCGTCGCCATCGGGCCTCCCGGCGTGCGGGTCATCGAAGTCAAGCACTGGTCGACCCGCTGGTTCCAACTGCAACCCGACCTGGTCGAGCATGAAGCCGACAAAATCACCGACAAAGCCAAGAAGATCGGCACCGCCTCCGCCAAAGGGTCCACAAGCACCTTTCCCGCGTGGAGGGCGTGATTCTGCTCACCCAGGACCAGCACAAGCTTGAGGACCTCGCGCAGCGGGTAGTCCGGGGCGTGCGGATCTACACACTCCAGGACTGGCGGGCAACGCTGGGAATTGACGGTCCGGATGTGCTGACCGGTCTTCAAATCAGGGCGCTCGCCAAAGCGCTGGCACCCAAGACTTCGATTGCCCTCGAAGGGGCATTGAACGCTTTGAGCGATTACGTCAATCTTTCCCTGCAAACGCCTCCTGCAGAGCGTTTCCAGCGGACGTACCGGGCCACCCGCGCAGGTAGCCGGGAGCGCGTCATTCTCCATCTCTACGACCTTTCAGCGGGCGGCGCCAATG
>CBDBZZ010000014.1:0-441004 GCA_965213745.1 Bryobacterales bacterium
ACCAGCCGCACGCACTCCCGCAAGCCCTCCAGGGCTGCCTCGTGCATCCGCTGCAGGTATTCGCCGAGCCGCCGGCTGTCGGCACGGCCCGCAGCCCGCACGTTCGCCGGGCGACGTCATCGGCCCCTAGGGCGTCGACCGCGTTGAGGTGCCCCCCGCCGGCGCAAGCCGAGTAGATCAGCGCCAGCAGCATCTGCACGTCGCTGCAACCGCGCCGGCGGCGCTGGAGGCGGACCGAGGCGGCCAGCTTCTCGGGCAGCCCGAGGAACCGGGCCAGCCGGGCACCCACGCCGAGCCCGGCTAGGCCCGTCAGGTCGTCGTCGCAGACGCCGTAAGCCAGGGTGGGAGCCCTGTCGGGGGACAGGGGCAAGGGGGCCTCCAAAAAAAATCGAGATGCACCCCCGAGGTGAACTCCGCGAACACCCCGAGGGCCATCTAAATCATTGTAGCACAAGACGTTCCGGCTGGTGCCGGAATTTTTACCCGGGAATCAGGGCACCCGAGCCTCCGGCCGGGCATCGCGCCGAAGCGTAGTGGCAGCGCAACGTTCACCGTCAGCCCTGGATCGGCTCCCGTCCCCGGCTCAGCAATGTCGTCCGCACGAAGAGCGCTGCGGTTCCCGGCATCTTGCTTCCCGCAAGCCCGGCGGTTGCGAGCATGCGGCACCTCACTCGATCGGCCCACGGCGCAAGCCTTGCATCGCCCGGACTGCGAGAAGGAGCCGCCTGCTACACTGAACGTTTGCACCGAAACCGCGCTGGCGCAGCACCGGGAAGCGGGGAGGGCGCGTGCCCGACCCGGATTTGCACCCCTAGGCAGGGCTCGGCGACAGTTGCGTCGGGACTCGCCCTTGCTCGCGCCAACACGAACTTCCCCCGCACGGCATCTCCCTGCGCCCGGCGCGGCGGCGGCTCCGGACTTGAGCCTGCTCCACTAACGGCTGTCCCGACGGCGCGGTGGTTCGCCTGAACGGATCCACCATGCCCCCAGCGCCCCTGCTCTCGGTGGTCATGCCGGCCTGGAACGCGGAGCGGTTCGTGGCAGACGCCATCGGCTCCGTCCTCGCCCAAACCGTGCCGGACTGGGAGCTGCTCGTGATCAACGATGGTTCCACCGACGGCACCGCCGCAATCCTAGCCGACTGCCAGCGCCGGGACCCGCGCATCCGCGTGCTCGGCTGGGCGGAGAACCGAGGAATAGCGCACGCACGCAACCTCGGCCTCGCCAGCGCCCGGGGAGATCTGATCGCATTCCTGGACAGCGACGATGTTTGGCACCCCGCCAAAATCGCCAGGCAAGTCGCGTTCATGCTGCGCGAGCGGGCCGACATATCCTACACCGGGTACCACCGGGTTCTGGAGGGGGAGGACTCCGGGCGACTGGTGAGGGTTCCGCCGGAGGTCACCTACCGGACCATGCTCCGGCGGAACTGGATCCCGTTCTCCACGGCAATGGTCTCCCGGCCAACCTGCGGAGCGCATCGCATGCGGCCGCTAGGGAGCGCGGAAGACTTCGCCTATTGGCTGGCGCTGCTGCGCGACGGGAGTCGCCGGGCTGTGAGCCTCGACCAGCCTCTCATGGGGTACCGAGTCAGGTCGGACTCGGTCTCCGCCAACAAGCTGCGGAAGGCTCGGAATGTTTGGAGGGTATTCCGCAAGCAGGAATCATTCGGGCGGCCACGCGCTCTGGCGTACTTAGGCGGCTATGTTTGCCACTGGCTGAAGTTCCGGGCCCAATTGGCCTCTCAGCGGAAGGAACTCTGCCTAGCGGCGGATCCGGACCCAGCAGCCTGGCGGACTTAGGAGTGTTCCGCGAATCCGGGGACGCACACGGTCGTGCGCCGTCCCCGGTGTGCGCCTAACCCGAACTTCCGGTTGTTTTGCGGATGATTTTTCCCGTAAGCCACTGTTTTTCAATACGTTATCGACCATGAGCAGCTATGAATTCATTCCCATGCAATATGGATTATATAGTGCATGTCTATAATTCTAAAAAACTACAATGGTTCCCATGTGCGTTGAGACCGTTCCGAACCGCAATTCGCGACGCAAGGCCGCCGCCCAGCGCACCTCGGCGGAAGGGCGGCTGCACAGCTGCTGCCGCACGCTCCTCGCCGGCTAGGTGC
Source organism: Bryobacterales bacterium (assembly GCA_965213745.1). Classification (GTDB taxonomy): domain Bacteria; phylum Acidobacteriota; class Terriglobia; order Bryobacterales; family UBA6623; genus VXMF01. The sequence continues at coordinate 2,126 of CBDBZZ010000014.1, forward strand.
CCAGCGTCCAGCACCGGGGGCAGCCCAGCTGGGCCAAGCCCAGCCCTGCGATCTGCTCACCCGCCCCACGCCGCTGCAGCAACAAGCCCCCGGCCTGCGCCTGGAGCGTACTCGGTACCGACTCTCCGCAAACGGACGATAGTTCAAATAAACCCATGCCTTCCGTCGACATCTGTCCTGGAAGTTCGGACTAGCAGGCTGGCGCGGGAAGACATGCAGATGTCGGCGCACACATAGAAGTGAGTCAACTTGCGGCCCTCGCGACCATGCGGTTCAAGTGGGGTGTGCGACGCAGCTGCGACCGGAAGGGCTCAGTGTCCCGTAGCCCAAGTTGGCACCCGGCGGGACGACGAAGTTGGCGGCTGCCCGGACGAGACCTGGCCGCCTCCTACGGTCGCAGAGAGAACGAAAGCCGCTACGCAGCTGCCGAAGGCCCTCACGCGAACATCTCTTCGATCACCGAGCCGCCGAAGTCGGTGAGGCGCTCGTGGCGGCCTCCGTGGAGATACCACAGTCGCTGCTGGTCTAGTCCGAGGGCATGCAGGATCGTGGCGTGGAAGTCCCGCATCGAATAAGCCTTGCCAACCGCTCGCAGCCCAAACTCGTCGGTGGCCCCGATGCTTTGGCCGCCGCGAACGCCTCCACCAGCAAACCACATCGTGTAGCCGTGGGGGTTGTGGTCCCGGCCGTTCCCGCTTTCCGATGTGGGCAGGCGCCCGAACTCGGCTCCCCAGATCACCAGCGTCCGGTCCAGCAGGCCCGCGTTGCTTGAGGTCCTCCAGCAACGCCCCCGACGGGCTGGTCGCTGTGCCCAGCCATCTTCTCGTGATTCTGCTTGAGGTGCTTGTGGGCGTCCCACTGCATGCTGAGCGGGCCGCCGCCCGAATACACCTGCACGAACCGCACACCGCGCTCGACGAGCCGCCGCGCCAGCAGCAGGCGGCGTGCCGAACTCTCGGGTCCGGTCCTGGTCAAGGCCGTAAGATCGTTGGATAGTAGCGGGCTCCTGCGTCAGGTCAACCGCCTCCGGGGCATGCGCCTGCATGCGAAAGGCAAGCTCGTAGGAGGCAATCCGGGCTTGCATCTCAGTGTCGAACTCGCCGGCGTCGGCCTCGTTCATCCCCTGCAGGAGATCAAGCATCGCCCGTTGCCGGGCCTCCGTCATGCCCTCCGGGCGCTGCAGGTGCAGAATCGGGCTCGGACCGGGCCGGAGTAGGGTGCCTTGGTACGCCGACGGCAGGAATCCTTGGCTCCAGCACGAGGTTCCGCCCTCTGGGGTGCCCTCGGGCTGCGGCATCACGACATAGGCGGGCAGGTTCTCGGATTCCGAGCCCAGGCCGTAGGTCACCCACGAGCCGATGCTCGGATGGGTGGCGAACAACCTACCGTTATGCACTTCGTACATCGCCGGGGCATGCACGACGCTGCGGGTGACAAAGGACCGCACGAAGCAAATCTCGTCGACATGCCGGGCCACGTGGGGGAACAGGTCGGAGACCGGCAAGCCGCTCTCCCCGTGCCTCTCGAACCGCCAAGGCGTGCCGAGGATCGGGTTGCTGCCGTCCGTGAACTGTCCGCCGACTTTCCCGAAGCTCGCGGGCAGGGGCTCCCCCGCGTGCCGGTTGAGACGGGGCTTCGGGTCGAACGTGTCCATCGAACTGGGCGCGCCGACATTGAAGATGAAGATTACGGCCTTGGCCCGGGCAGCAAAATGCGGCGGCTTCGCCCGCAGGGGGTTCTTCGTCTCCCGCGCCCATGCTTGCCGCCCGACGAGGTACTGCAAGGCCAGGGCCCCGAATCCGTTCGCGGAACGGCAGAGCACATCGCGGCGCGTGACCGTTCGGCGGCCTGTTTGCGCACTAGGGCTTGTACACGAAGTCATTACGATTCAGCAGCGCTAAAGCGAAGTCCTGCAGGCGGTCAGCGCCAGCGGCTAGGAATGCTTCCGCGGCTTCGCGCTCGTCCGCCGTCGGCGAGCGGGCCAGCGTGAGCCGGTAGGCTTGGTCGACGTGACAGGCCGCCCCACGGGATTGGCAAGACCGCCGCAGGCGCTCAGCGAGCGCCGCCGACTGCTCCTGCATGAATCCGCTGTTGAGCAGGGAGAGCGCCTGCAGAGCATGCGTCGAGGTCGGGCGTACCGCGCAAGAGGTCATGGTGTCTGGCTGGTCGAAGTTAGCCAGGAGGGGCAGGCGCACAGTTCGCTTATTGAGCAGATAGAGGCTGCGGCGGTCGTGCTGCGCCAGGTCGGGTGTCACAGGCCATAGATTGTCGGGCTCTTCCTCCGTGAAGATCAGGTCGTAGACCTCGCGCTCGATCGGGATCCACACCGGCTCGCCGCCCACCGCACGGTTCAGCCGACCCGAGGCAGCGAGGACGGAGTCGCGGAGAGCTTCCCCCGAAAGGCGCTTGCGATGCGCCCGCCAGTACCAGCGGTTGGCGGAGTCGGCAGTTGCCAACGCCGGATCGCCGGTCGCGTCCTGGCGGTAGGCGCTCGACAGGACGATGGCCCGATCCAGCGCCTTGACGCTCCAGTCTGCCGAAACGAGCTGCAGCGCCAGCGCGTCCAGCAGATCAGGATGGGTGGGCGAACCGCCCAACGAGCCGAAATTGTTGGGATCGCCCATCAGCCCGGCCCCCATGCGGAACTCCCAGATGCGATTGGCCATCACGCGCGCAGTCAGGGGGTTGTCTGGGGCCGTCAGCCACTGCGCTAAGGCCGCCCGGCGCCCGGCGGCCCCCGGAGGGATTTCGATTCCTAGCGAGCCGACCACCTTGGGAAAGCCCGGCGCGACCTCCGCGCCCCGCCGGCGATAGTCACCCCCGCCGAGGATGTGCGTCGCGGGAGCTTCGGCGAGGTTCGCAACCGCGAAGGCTGCGGCGGGAGGATCCGGACGGCCGAGCTCAAGCGCATGCAGGCGCTGCCGCAGGGATGCGCGGCGCTCCTTGACATCGCCGGGCAGCAGGGCCACAACCTCGTACCAGACGGGCTTGATCTGGGACTGGGCTTCCTTGGCCAGCCTCTGCTGCTCTTCGTTCCGCTGGGCTTCCGCAACCTCGAGCGCCGCCCGGAACCCCGGGGAGAGGGCGGCGCGCTTGCGGCTTCGGACTTGGTCCTTGAAGGGGGCTTCCAGCCGCTCGAGTTCATCCTGGATCGGCTTTAGACGCTTCTCGTGGGCCGCCAGGGCTCGCTCGTAGGCAGCAACCGCGACCTCGTCGGCAATGGGCCGATCCTCGATCTCTGTTGCTGCGAAGAACGCTTCCAGGCTGTAGTAGTCGGCTTGACTGATCGGGTCGAACTTGTGGTCGTGGCAGCGCGCACACTGCACAGTGAGCCCGAGGAGGGCTTGGCCAATGCCGAGGGCCATTTCCGTGAGGACTTCCTGCCTGGCTTCTTCCTTGTCCTGGTTGCCGCTGGTGACGTGGCGAGGGCCCGCACCGTGGAAGCCGGTGGCGATCAAGGCGTCCAGTTCGCCGGGGTACAGCTCATCGCCGGCGACCTGCTCGCGGACGAACCGGTCAAAGGGCTTATCGGCGTTGAACGAACGGACTACATAGTCCCGGTAGCGCCAGCCGTGCTCCCGGTAGCCGTCGCGCTCGAATCCATCCGTGTCGGCGAAACGCACGACATCCAACCACTTCTGCGCCCACCGCTCCCCATAATGCGGAGAGGCGAGCAACGAGTCGACCAGCCGGGTGTAGGCCTCCGGGAAATCGTTCCCGAGGAACGCCGCGGTCTGCTCGGGGCTGGGAGGCAGGCCGGTCAGGTCCAGGCAGACACGCCTGAGCAGGCGTTCGCGCGCCGCAGGAGGAGAGGGCCGGAGTCCTCGCGAGCGCAGCCCCCCCAGCACATATGCATCGATGAAGGTGCGGGTCCACGCGGAGGTCTCGCTGGGAGCGGAGGTCCGCGCGGGAGGCACGAACGCCCAGTACTTGCGTGGAGCCGCAGCCCCTGACGCGGAGGGGGCCCCAGCCGTGACGGGGACTCCCGAGGCGGCTGCGATCACGCAGGCGACCACCGCTGCCCAGCCGTGCGTCACGGCATAATTATAGGGCCCCTTGATGCTGTTCGGCGACGGCGGAGGGCTTGCGGCCATCCACCTTGCCGTCGCCGCAGCCTGCCCGTTGCCGGCCCACCGCCGACAAGAGCGCTTTGAAGCCGTCGGACGGCACTCTTCCGGCGTGCCGGCGGGGCCGGAGAATCTGCGGTTCGAGCCCCCGCCTGCGACGGCTAGGAAAAGGCCCCAGCAGGCAGCGGCGCAGACGAAAGGCCCGATCAATGCGCACGGCGGACAGCGTCTGCGAACGGAACCCGCCACCGGCAAGGTCTACTGCAGACCAGCTCGCCCGGCCACCGTTGCCGGGACTTCGCGCCGCACCCGAGTCGAAAGGGACGGAAGTGCTAATCGAAATAGCTGAGCTCGTTCGTCCCCAGCAGGCCGTGGGCGTACTCGTCCCAAGGCTCGCGGCCTAGTTCCTCGCGGCGGTCTTCCAGGAAACGCAGCCCTAGCTCGATCTCGCGCAGCGTAGGATCGCGCCCCAAGGCTTGGCGGTACAGGGCCGAGACCCGGGCCCTCCGGCCCTCGCTCGCCTCCGTGAGGGCGGCGAGGCCGCGGCCGCGCGCCTGCATCCAGCCGCTGTTGAGGACAAACAGCTGCTGCAGGGGGGTTGTGGTGACCTGACGCCGCGGGCTGTGCTGCGTGGCCACCGGGAAGTCGTAGAGCTGCAGCACCGGATGCAGCCGACCCCGGCTGATCTTGGCATACACGGTTCTGCGGGCGGGAGCCTCGGCGTCAACCTCCGCCGATGGCCCGCCCATAGCGAGGTCCAGCTCGCCCGAGGCCCGCAGGATGGAGTCGCGCCACGCCTCGACGTCCAGGCGCCGCGGGGCCATCCGCCAGATCCAGCGGTTGGTGGGATCGGCGGCCTGCGCCTCCGCATTCGGCTGGCTGCTTTGGCGGAAAGCCGCGGAGAGCATGAGCTCCCGATGCAGCCACTTGAGGGACCATCCGTTCGAGACGAACCGCGCCGCCAGGTCCTCCAGCAACGCCGGATGCGTAGGCCGCTGACCCTGCGTGCCAAAGTCGGACGGAGTGCGCACAAGATGGCGGCCGAAGTGCCAGCCCCAAACTCGGTTCACCCACACACGAGCGGCCAGGGGCCCAGCCTCCCCGACAATCTTGTCCGCCAGTTCCAACCGCCCGGCCCCATGGCGGAACGGCTCAGGCTCACCCGGCTCAAACACGCTGAGAAAGCGCCTCGGCACCGTCTCGCCTGGACTGGCCACGTTGCCGCGAATGAAGACCGGCAGGTCGCGCGGCTCGCCCGGGCGCAGGTCCATCCGGGTTACGGTCGGCGTTGAGCCGTCCACCCAGACGCCGCAGTCGATGACCGCCGGCGTCAGCGGGACGCCGGAACCGGCCAGCTTCTTCTCCAGAGCCTCGTAGGCGGGCTTCATGGCCCGGATCTCGGCGTGCAGTTCCTCGGCGACGGTGTCCAGGTCCTTGAGATTGCCGTAGACTCCCTTGAGGCGATAGAGCCGCTCGTGGTCCCACGTGAGCCGCTCCGCCTCCGCTGGATCAAGCGCCACGGTGGGCCGCTGTACGGGCCAGATGCTGGCGAACACTCCGGCTAAGGCGTAGTAATCCTGCGCCGTGACCGGGTCGAACTTGTGGTCGTGGCACCGGGCGCAAGCCACCGTCAGGCCTAGCAGGCCCCGCGACACGGCGTCCACTCGCTCGTCCCAGTCGTCGCTCGCGAGCGTCTCAATCACATCGCGCGACAGGCGGCGGTCCTTGTGGTAGATCGGCGCGTTGCCGAGGTAGCCGAGCGCACGCATGTCGGACGGCGCGGCTCCGGGCATCAAGTCGGCGGCGAACTGCAGCCGAATGAAACGGTTGTAAGGCATGTCGCGATTGAACGCTTCGATGACCCAGTCCCGGTAGCGCCAAGCGCCCTCGAACGGCCGGTTCGTCGCCTCGTTGGTGGGATGGTCCTCGGCCCACCGGGCCACATCCAGCCAGTACCGGCCCCAACGCTCGCCGTAGCGGGGCGAGCGCAGCAGGTCGTCGAGCAGATCCGGATAGGCGTTTGGGGAGCGGTCATGCACAAAGGCCTCGGTCTCGGCGAAAGTCGGCGGGATCCCTGTCAAATCCAGGTACGCCCTCCGGATCAGCGTCCGGCGGTCGGCCTCGGGCGAGGGCCCGAGCCCCTGCTCGTCAAGCCGGGCCAACACAAACGCGTCGCTTTTGCGCAAGGTCCAGTCCGGATCGGAGGTGGCCGGCGCAACTCGCTCCGCCAGCGGCTGGAACGCCCACCAGCGCCGCCCTGCCTCGATGGGGGTTCCGGGGCCGGCGGAAGCCTCCGCCGCCGCTGGCTGGGTCGGTGCGGCGCGGGGGTCCGCCGCTCCGCTCGCGATCCAGGCTCGGAAGTCCGCGAGAACACGGTCGGGCAGTTTTCCTGTCGGCGGCATCTTCAGGGCCGGATCGCGGTATCCGAGCGCCTTCAACAAAAGGCTATCTTCCGGAGAGCCCGGCACCACCGCCGGCCCCGAAGCCCCTCCGGCGAGAATTCCGTCTCGGCTGTCGACGCGAAGACCTCCCATGGGCTCAGCCAGCTCTGCGGCATGGCACCCCTGGCAGCGCTCCACCAGCACTGGGCGGATCCGCCGCTCGAAGAACTCCAGTTCGGGGGTCTGCGCCGCCGCCAGGACAGCCGCAGCGAACGTCAGCGCCGCTGCTCTCACACCAGCAACTCCTCCAGCACGGTGCCGTGGACATCGGTCAAGCGGAAGTCCCGGCCGGCGTAGCGGTAAGTCAGCCGCTCATGGTCGAAGCCGAGCTGGTGCAGAATCGTGGCATGGAGATCATGCACGCTCACGCGGTTCTCGACCGCCTGGAAGCCGAACTCGTCGGTGGCCCCGTAAGCTACCCCGCCACGGATTCCGCCGCCGGCCAGCCACATCGTGAAGCCGTACGGGTTATGGTCGCGACCGTCGCCGGCCTCCGACACCGGCGTGCGCCCGAACTCCCCGCCCCAAACGACCAAGGTCTCCTCGAGCAGTCCGCGACGCTTCAGGTCGCGGATCAAGGCGGCCGCGCCGCGGTCCATGTCGGGGCACCGCTTGCGCAGGTTCTCGTTGATGTCGACATGGTCGTCCCACGGCTGGCCGGGACCGTAGTAGACATGCACATAGCGCACCCCCCGTTCAACTAGCCGCCGCGCCAGCAAGCAGCCGTTGGCGAAAGGGGTGTCCCCGTACTCGGTCCGCACGTGCTCGGGTTCCTCGCGCACATCGAAGACCTCCAGCGCCTCAAACTGCATGCGATAGGCCGTCTCCATCGCCCGGATGCGGGCATCAAGATAGGCGTCCTCGCCCACGCTGGAGTAGTGGCCCCGATTCAACGCCTGCACGAGGTCGAGCTGACGCCGCTGCGCGGCGGCGTTGAGCTTGTCGTTCCGCAGGTAGCGGATCATCCGCTCCGGGTCGGTCTCGGCGTGGTCGAAGTGTGTGCCCTGGTGCTCGGCAGGCAGAAACCCCGAACGCCACAGAGCCCCTCCCCGGGGACCGGGGCTGAGGACGACGAAGCCGGGCAGGTTGCGATTCTCCGTGCCAAGCCCATACGAGATCCAGGCCCCCAGAGATGGCCGGGTGGAGGCGATGTTGCCGGAGTGGATCAGGTTCCGCGCCGGCGTGTGCGTCGGGTTGAACGTGTACATCGACCGGATCACGCAGAGGTCGTCGATCACTCCGGCGAGGTCGGGCAGCAGTTCGCTGACCTCGATGCCGCTCTCGCCGTGGCGGCTGAACGCGAACGGGGACGGGAGCAGCCCGCCCGTCATGCGCTCGGTGCGCAGGTCGGCCGCAGCGGGCCGCTGGCCGGCGAACGTCTGCAGGGCGGGCTTCGGGTCGAACAGGTCCATGTGCGACGGGCCGCCCGTCATGAACAAGAAGACTACGTGCTTGGCCTGGGGCGCAAAGTGCGGGCCCGCGGGCGCTCCGGCGGAGCTCGCGGGCCGCAGCATCCCGGCGAGGCCGACGGCTCCGAAACCCCCGCACAGGGACTGGACGAATCGCCTGCGGCTCCAGCTGCGCACGTCTCTCGAAACCATCGCAGGTGGATTATAGCGAAAAGCCCGAGCGGACCCGGCGCCTGCTCCAGCCGCGGGTGCGGACCCCGCTGCAGCGCTCCGGACGCCTGCCGCGCAGCGTCGGGTTCGCAGCGGAAAAGCTTCAGTAGCCGATCTCAAAGACCGCCCGAATCTTGCGCTTCACGCCCCGATAGAAGACCCCGAAGTGCGGACTCGCGAGATTCTCCTGGACATCCTGGGGGTTGAAGTTGTTCAGCAGGTTGAAGAGCCGGATGCCCGCACGGAAGCGCCGGTCCCTGCCCTTCCAGGGAATCGACACCTTCTTGGTGATCTGCAGGTCGACCGCGTTGAAGATCGGGAACCGCCCGGCTCGATTCCGGGCTCCGACATTGTCGCGGCGCTCATTGATCGTGGAGTACGGAAAGCCGCTCCGCACCTCCCAGACCGGGATCGTCTTGAGGCCCCAGGGCAGGTCGAATTCGGTCCAGGCCAGCATCCGGTGGGGCACATCGAAGCGCAGCGGGGCCCGCTCGTTGGGGAGGACCAGCGCCGCCGGAGCAGGCCCGTAGATCGAACCAATGTCGTTGAGGTCTCCGACCGAACTCGACCGCACGTAGGAAGCGGTGACATGGCCCGTCCCGCGGAGCCGGTACCGCAACGAGACCTGGAACTCGCGGTAGTAGTCCCGGCCTGTGTTGCTCAGCGTAAGCTGGCCGGGCGCAGCCTCGGGGCCTCCCGCAACCGGGTTGACCAGGAAGTTGTGCGCCGTCCTGCGGTACTGGTACCCCGTCCTCAGGAAAAGGTTGTCTACGAGCTCCCGGTCGAGCTGCAGGTTCCAGCCAAAGCTCTGGGCGTTCCGCAGGGGCCCCTCCAGCCGCGGCTCGAGGACGCGGCGCCCCAAAAGCTCACCCTCCAGCCCGTAGCGGCTCTCGGTGCGCTGCGGCAGCTGCTCGAAAGCTGGCACAAGCAGGCTGATGCGGTCCACGAACAGTCCCGACCCGCCCCTCAGGACAGTGCGCGACCGGGCTCCGAAGGAATAGGCGAAGCCGGCGCGGTAAGAGGGGTTCCAGCGCACCGACAGGGAGTCGCGCTCCAGGCGCCCGCCAATGTCCAGAGTTAGCCGATCGCTGACCGTCCACTTATCTTGGACGAACGCAGCGAGATCGTGCTTGCGGCCGTGGACCAGAGCCGGGTCTGAGTAGGCTAACCCGAGCACGGGCCGACCGCCCACCCCGAGCCAAGTCACCGGGTTGAATTCCTGCTGGCCGCGGTACCGTTCCCAGCCCAGTTCGAAGCCGGTCTTGAGCTGGTGGCGGCCGAGCGGGCGGAAGTGGTAGAGCTCAGAAAGTTTGCGCCGATCCGTCAGGCGCGCCTGGCGATTGAAGAACGAACCGGACACGCGGTCGATGCCGATCACACTGGGGGCGTGGCCCAACGGCTTGACGTCGTTCTCCAAGTCCTGGATCGAGAAGTGCGACAGCAGCAAGCCGCCCGAAGCGAACTCCTGGGAATCCTTGATGGTGTAGAGGAAGGCGCGGCGCCGCAGATCCGCAGTCGATTCCTGCGGCGTGAAGGCGTTGAGCCCGAAGTAGCTGAACTTCTCCGGGTAGACCAGAGCGGTCAGCGACGCCCGATTGCGGTCGGACACCACTACATCAAACTGGTTGAAGACCGTCAGCATCTCGCGCTCGACATCCCGCTCCAGCAACGGCAGGTTGGCGTCTTCCTGGTCGGCTCGCACGTACTGGTACTCCGTGGAGTGCAGCCAAGCGGCGCGGCCGGAGAGCAGCGGGACATTGACGGTCATCCGCGGCGTGCTCGATTCGATGCCGACCACCTTGCCGGCGCGGCGCCGGATCCGAGGCGAGAAGTTCTGCAGGTCAAAGCGAAACTCCGACAGGTCTGCGGCCTTCGTCTCGACGGTTGAGATGGCCCCCGCGAAGCCTCCATACTGCGCGTCGTAGGGGCTCGAGAGCACCTCCACACTCGACACGACACTCAGCGGCAGGGCGATTTCGGAAGTGCGGGCCACCGGATCCGTGATGTCGACGTTGTTCATCTGCGAGCCGCTCTGAGAAGCCCGGACGCCGTTCATGTTGATCTCGCCGGCATGTCCCCGCAGCACTCCCGGGATGAGCGGCATGACGTCTTCGACGCTCCGGTTGGCCTTCGGCGCATTGTCTAAGGTCGAGACACCGACGGAACCCGAGCTTGTCGTCTCCGTGGGATCGATCTCGATGACCGATGCGGTGACCTCCACGGATTCGACCACTGTGTCGACCTCCAGGGCGACATCGACCCGCAACGGACCCTCCTCGGCGGGCACGCACACGAAGTCGCTTTGGCCGCTCAAGCCGGGGGAAGTAGCAGCTATGAAGTAGCAGCCTTCGGCAAGATCCTCGAACCGGAAGATCCCGAGGGAGTCGGCCTCGGCCACCGCAGGCCCTGGGGCGTCGGCATCGCCCCCAGCTAGGTCAACCGGATGCAGCTCAAGCGTAGCGCCGGCGACGCCGAAGTGCTCTCCCTGCGGGCCGTCCACATAGGCCTGCCCCAGGATGGAATGGCCCTGGGCGCTGACCGCCGATGGCCCACCGAGCAGTGCAACCGCCACGCAGACCGCAGCCAGAACGGCCACCGGGCGCTGGCCGCACCACGCAATCTCCATGGCAAGCTTTAGGGTAGCAGGATCTTCCCGACACATTTCCGATCGCTCGGGGCCCAGTTCGCCCGTGCGGAGCTTCCCCACATCTGACGCCCCGCAGCCTGCGCAGGGGTACAAGAACGCCTAGGCCGGATTCGGCGGCTTCGATGGCGGGGGCGTCCGAGGCAGCCGTGCCTGCATGCTGGATCCTCGCCCGCCTTGTCTGCGCCCTCTCGGGCGAGGCTGTCGCCGCGCCCGCTGACGGCAAAGCGCTGTGCGAGGCGCGTTGCGTTTTGTGCTGCGCCGGCAACGGCCGGGGGACGGCAAGCGCACTTGCCAACCTGCGCTTCGCGGCGAAGGAGCCGCCCTTGCGGATCGCTGCTTTGATCCGCGCAGGCGTGCCGACCAAGGGGATGCAGCCGTCCGCCCTGTAGGACTGGGACCTGCAGGCGTTGGCGGCCTTGGGTGAGGCCGCGCAGCCGACCAAGCTGGCGAGCGCAACGGTCCTGCCTCTGGTAGGCGGAGGCACTATGGCTGGGGAATTGCCCAAATCGAGCGGCTTCGACGCCCGGATGCGAACTCCCGACGGCCGGACCCGGCTGCTGCGCCGGGTTGCTGACACCTTCCGGGATGCCCTGCGAGAACCATCCTCTGGTTGGCCCCCACACCCAGAAGCTGCGGCACCACCCGGCTGACCGACAGCTACGACCCCGAACTAGACCTCTTGGACTGGGCCACGGGCAATCCCCGCCCCAACATCCGCGGCAGAGGAAAGCAGCGCGGTCTGCCCCCCTGCGCGGCGCGACGAACTGGAGGGCGACGGCCTACCCTACCACCCCGGCACGGAGCTCTTGCACCTGGCAGCGCAGGAATCTCGCATGCTCTACACGAAAGACGACCGCCCCCGGCCGCACGACCGCTCGTGGCTGGGAGGGACATTCCGCCTAGCCGGCGGCTCCCCCACCCACAAGCCTATCCGCGCCCTGGACATCCGCACCGGCCGTACCGTCTGGAACCACGCTCGGACGGGGAACGCTCCACCATATTCGGGCGGCTTGTCGCCGACGGGCGCTTGGCGCTCTTCGGAGAGGGCAGCGGCACCTTTGCGCCCCTCGACGCACGAACGGGCGAGCCGCTGTGGCATTTGCAAGCCAACCAGGCTGGAAGGCCTCGCCGATGACGTACATGGGCGGAGGCCGACGATACATGGCGATCGGCTCCGGCCTGGGCTACTGGGCGTTCGCCCTGGCCGACGGAAGGTCGGACCTCCCGCGGCGGTAGGTTTCAACTCCTGCCGCGCAGAGGCTTGAGAACGGGCCGCTGCGCCACCTCGGCCAGGGCCCGCTCGTCGACTGAAACGCCCAGGCCCGGACCCTCGGGCACCAAGTACTCCGCCCCGTCAACCTCCAGTGGACGGACCAAAAAGCGGTTCGCGACCGTTAGCACGGTTGGGTTGTATTCCGCTAGTCGCACGGTCCGTGTCCCGGACGCGAAATGCAGGGCGGCGGCGATCTGGGGTCCCATCGCGATGCTGATGTGCGGAGCGATCCGCAGCTTCGGATCGAGGCCGGCCGCCAGCCGGACGGCTTCGGTTAGGCCCCAGCGCCCGAGATCCGGCTGGAGCCAGCCCAGGCAGTGCCGCCTCAAGAAGGGCCTGACCTCGCGTCGCGACCGGTAGCTTTCGCCAAGCGCGAGCGGCGTCCGGATCGCGGCGGCGAGTTCGGCGTGGGCTAGGGCCGATTCCGGCGGCAGCGGGCATTCCAGCCACAAGGCCCTGCGACGGTCGAGTTGGCGGCCAAACTCGGCAGCAGTCGCAGCGTCAAGCCTCCAGAGGGCATCCACGGCGATTCCCGCCTCCGGTCCAAGGGCCTCCCGCAGACCGTCCAGCAGGCGGTAAAGGTCCGCTGCACTGCGGTCGTGAAACAGCTTGAACATCCGGAATCCCCGGGTCCAAGCCTCCCGGGCGCGGGCGACCCGCTCGGGATTGGGTCCGCCGCCGAGGCCGGACAAGTAGGCGGGGATCCGCCGTCGATGCGAGCCCCGACCAATCAGCTCCGCGACAGACCGCCCGGTGGCCTTCCCGGCCAGATCCCACAGCGCCAAGTCCACGGCGGCCATGGCGTCCAGCATGAAGCCGCCGGTCTGCCCTCGCACCCGCATGGTCGCGTACATGCGCTCGCGGAGGGTCGCGATGCGTCGCGCAGTCGGCTCGAAGGCCTCGCCGACGATTGCCGGACGGAGGAGTTCCTCAACGATCAGACAGGCGACCCCCGGCACCAGGGGCGCCTGGGCCTCTCCCCACCCCACGAGTCCGGACTCCAACCCGACCTTGACCAGAGCCGCTTCAAAGCGGTCCGAGTAGAGCGCTGGACAAGTCTCGGACCAGCGGTAGTCGAAGGCTCCGCCAGCCAGAGCCGTGGGCGAGCCCGCTGTCCCCCGGGCCGCGTCAGCGTCCCGGGCCAGCCGAATCGAGAAGGCCTCGACAGCCGCAATGCGGTCAGCGCGGGCCGCGCCCATGTCGCCTAGAGCAAGGAGCGCAGCGCGGCCAGCTCCCGCAGACCCTCAGCGTCCAAATCGCGCGTGGGCGGACGGACCCGTGCGGTGCGGATGACGCCGTCCGCGACGAGGCTGTGCTTCACCGCCGACACCCCTAGACCGGGCTGCAGCTCGAAGCGGATCAGGGGCAGCATCCGCCGGAACAGGGCCCAGGCAGCCATGTCGTCGCCGGCCTCGAGGGCGTCCCACACTCCGACGAACTTCGAGGCTAGGTCGCTGGCCGGCATCGTCCCCGCCGCCCCGCGCCGCCGCTCCTCAATGAGAAACTGGCCGTTCAAGCCTCCGAAGACCGTCAGCGAGCCGTTGGCTGCGGAGACGATCTGCGACACCTTGGGCCCTGTCGGCGGCGCCTCGGCCTTGACATACTCGACCCGCTCGATCTCGCGGCCCAAGCGGGCCAGCAGCGGAGCAGGCATGGGCACTTGCGAGAGGAGGGGAGCGTCCTGGACCATGATTGGCACTTGCACCGTGTCGCTGAGCGCCGCGTAGAATCTCCGGAGCCCGTCCGTGTCCGGACGCAGGTAGTACGGCGGCAGGACCATCAGCCCGGCTGCGCCGAGTCCTTCCGCCTCACGGCACGCTTCGGCGGCCAGCTCCGTCCCGGTCGCGCCGACACCAGCCACCACGGGCACCCGCCCATCCACCTGGCGGACAATCCGCTCGAGCAAGAGCCGCTTCTCGGCGGGCAGCACCGCGTAGCCCTCGCCCGCGTTGCCGAAGGCCCCGAGGCCATGCACCCCTTGGTCCAGCAGGTGGTCGACTAGAGCCAGCTGGCTGCCGACATCAACCTTCCCGTCTTCCCCGAAAGGGGTAACGAGGATCGGGCATACGCCGGAAAGGGGACGCGGCAAGGCCACTCTCTAGCGGGGCAGCGGCTCCGATTCGAAAGCCAGTTCTCTCCGAGCGACGCGGATGTCGGCGATCAGAGCAGCCTTCGAGCGCTCCACATGCTGGGCGAGGATCTCGGCCAACCGCCCGGGGTCGCGGACCCGCAACGCCCCCAGCATAGCACGGTGCTCACACTGGGCCTGCGGCACTCGCTCCGCCCAATTCCGGCTGGAGACATGCACGCTGGCGATCTTGAGGTGCGCGTTGAGCTGCTGATACATCTCGTAGAGTCGCTCGTTGTCCGCTAGGCGCACGAGAAACAGGTGAAATTCCCAATTGAGGCGGTCGTGGCTCTGCAGGCCCCGGCCGCCGAGCGCCGCGAACTCGTCCATGCGGCCCACTAGGTCGTCGAGCTCGGCCAGATCCTCGGCGCACACGTTCCGAGCAGCCCCCTCCGCCGCCAGCTGATCAAGGGCCCGGCGGATGTCGAAGGTCTCTGCGATGTCCCGCTCGTCGGCTTGCGCGACGAAGGTGCCGCTGCGCGGCCGGACATCCACCAACCCCTCCTCGCTAAGCCGATCGATCGCCTGCCGGACGGGCATCTGGCTGACGCCCAGGCCCTTCGCGAGCGCGGGGATCGAAAGCCGCTCGCCGGGCCGAAACCTGTTCTCGAGGATCAAGCCCAGCACCTCGCGGTAGACGAAGTCCGAGATCCTGCCCCGGCCGACGGGACGCGCCTCCAGAGTCCGCCGTGGGCTGGCAGTCGGCATGGCAGGCTCCTCATCCGGCCCAAGCTAGGCCGCAGCCTCCGCGGCGTTCCGTCGAGTGAGCACTTGGACGATCCCAAACGCCAGCGGATGCAAGAACGCCATCACCAAGAAGATCGCCTCGTAGGAGTAGTGCTGCACGACGAAGCCCGTGATGCCCGTGAAAATGAAGCCCCCGAGGGAACTGCCCAAGCCTACGATGCCAGCGGCCGAACCGACGACCGCCGTCGGATAGAGGTCGTTGGTCAGGGTCATCAGATTCGACTTCCAAGCCATATGCGCAAAGGTCACGGCGCAGATCACCGCGAGGGCGACTGCCGCGGAATCGCTGGCCGGGACCGCGAAGCTGATCGGCATCACCGCGGCGGCACGCAGCATCACCCACTTGCGGGCGCGCAGAGGCTCCATTCCGTCTCGAATCAGCCTGCCGGACAGCCAGCCGCCCGACAGAGCGCCGAGCTTGGCGGTGAGAAACGGCATCCAACTCGTCAGCCCGATCGCGACCATCGAGAAGCCGCGTTCGTCGCTCAGGTACTTCGGGAGCCAGATGAGATAGAACCACCACACCGGATCGGCCACGACGCGCGCGAGCAGCAGCGCCCAGGTCTGCGGCCAGCGAAACAGCGCGGCCCATTGCACGCTGCGGCGCGTCGGTCGCAGGTCTGCGCCTGCGATCAAGGCCCGCTCGCCTGGCGTCGCCCGCGGATGGCGGGCGGGAACCCAATACCAACGCAACCAGTAAGCCAGCCAAACGAATCCGGCTAGGCCGGTCACGACGAAGGCTGCCCGCCAGCCCGCTTGGTTGTGGATGAGCACGACCAGCGGCGGGGCCGCGATGGCTCCCGCAGAGGCAGCTGCGTTCACCAAGCCATTGGCGAAACCCCGCTCATGCGGCGGGAACCACTCCGAAATCGCCTTCTCGGCGGCCAGGAAGTTGCCAGCCTGGCCGACGCCGAGCAGCGCTCGCAAGGCACCCAGCGTCAGCGCCCCCCGCACGAGAGCGTGGGCGGACTGCGCCAGAGACCACCAGACCATCGCCGCCGCTAGTCCGGCGCGCGTGCCCCACCAGTCGATGAGCTTCCCAAACACCATGAACATCGCCGCGTAGCAGATTAGGAACGCCTGCTGAACGCGGGCATATTCGATGTTGGAGAGGTCGAGGGCCGACGTGATCTCCGGAGCCAGGACCGCCAAGGTCTGACGGTCGGTGTAGTTGATCAGGGTGGCCCCGAACAGCAGGGCCGCGATCCGCCAACGGACATTCCGCAGGGGAGGTGCGGCCATCGCTACTCCACTCGGTAGCGGGCGAGCTCGCCCTCGTCGAATTCGGCGCCGATGCCGGGCCGCTCGGGCACGCGGGCGGCACCTGGCGTCCAGGGGAGCGGCTCCCGGAGGACCCGGTTGCCGAAGGGCCGCTCCAGCAGCGTGCCGCCTTCCATGATCACCGCGTTCGGGAGATGCACGGCGAGGTGGGCCGAGGCGGCCCAGTACAGCGCCGTGCCGGTGCTGATGTGGGGCGAGAACAGGATGCCTTGCAGGTCGGCCAGGGTGCCGATGCGGCGGCACTCGCTGAGGCCTCCCGCGCGGCAGAGGTCCGGGTTGACCAGATCGACGGCGCGCGCGGAGAACAAGTCCCGGAACTGGTAGCGGTTCGAGAGCGTCTCCCCGGCACAGAGCGGGGTCTTGAGCGCAGCCTTGAGCTCGGAGTATCCGCCGATGTCCTCCGGGAGCAGCGCGTCCTCCCACCAGCCGATGTTCTCAAGCCGATCGAGACGCGCTCCGACTGAGCGGGCCTCGTGGACCTTATAGGCACCGAGCGAGTCCACCAGCACCTGCCCCCGGTCGCCGACGGCTTCCGACACCGCCTCGACGCGCTCCACGCCTGCGCTGCCAGATCCTTTCCCCAGACCCATCTTGACCGCGGTGAAACCGCGCTCCAGCGCCTGCCGGGCACTGGCGGCGAGCGCTTCCGGCGTAGACCCGCCGATTCCAGAGTAGGTCGGCACCGCATCCCGGTACTTGCCCCCGAACAGGCGGTAGAGCGGCTGTCCGACATACTTGCCGAGGAGATCCCAGAGGGCTAAGTCGACGCCCGCGATCGATTCCGTGAAGAAGCCGGTGGCGTAGCCCCGCAACCGCTGGCTGGAGTACAGCTTGTGCCACAAGGGCTCGACCTGGCGCGCGTCCTGGCCGACCAGGATCGGCGCCAACAGGTCCGTGATGACCGTCGCATGCACCCGGGGGGCGGCAGGGGCGTGGCATTCGCCCCAGCCCACCAAGCCGGCTTCGGTGACGATCTTCACCAAGGTCGCCTGGGTGGAGCCGCGGAAGCGGCTCGGCGATGCGTGGTCCAGCCGGTTCCAGAGGCCGCGGCCCCCCGTTGCGCTGCCTAGCGGGGGCATCTGCAGATACCACTCGGGGGCCCGGTCGCCGCGAGGCGTCCGGATAACAAGGGGCTCCACGCTGCGGATCGCGAGCGGGCCGTTGCCGACGGCGAGCAAGCGGTCCTGCAGCGAGACCGCCGCGGTTATGCCGAGCGCACGGGAGAGCAGCCCCCGCCGGGTCGGGTCGGCGCTGGTCACGGCGCGTCCCCGGCGCAGCGGAAGCCGAGGTTGGGCGTGCGCTGGTTCGGACGCACCCAGTTCCGGAAGAACACGGTGATCCGGTTCGGGCCGTCCGACCAGGCTCCGCCCCGCACGATGCGGTACTGCCCGTCCGCAGGGCCCTGCGGATTCTCGGCGGGACTCCCGGCGTAGTAGGTCCGCGCAAACCAGTCGGCGCACCATTCGGCAACGCCACCCGCCATGTCGTGCAGGCCGAAGCCGTTCGCCGGGAACCGTCCGCCGGGAGCCGGTCCCCGGGGAGTCCCGTAGCGCGCCAACGCCGGAGTCGGCTTGTCGTCACCCCAGGGGTAGCGGGCCTGCTCCAGACCGCCGCGCGCGGCGCGCTCCCATTCGGCCTCCGTCGGCAGGCGCTTGCCGGCCCAGGCGCAGTAGGCCCGCGCATCCTCCCAGACCACGTTGTAGATCGGGTGGGCCTCCAGCCCTGCAGGCATCGCCCCAGCGGTCCAGTGGTAGGGAGCCCGGTGCCCCGTCGCCGCGACGAAGCGGGCGTAGTCGGCATGGGCGACCTCGACAATGTCGAGGTAGTATGCGTCCAGCCGCACCGTGTGCGCCGGCCGGTCGTCCCGCAGGACCAGCGGCCGCATGCCGGTCTCGTCGTCCGGGGTCGCGTGGGAGCGGCCCATCAGAAACTCCCCGGCCGGGATCAGCGCCATGCCCGGAGGCGCTTCCCTCCCCTGGCCGACTGCCGGCCCCTCGTCGGGCCGGGCGGCGCGCCCCACGCTCGTCAGGAGCAGCAGCGCCCAGACGGCCCGCAGTCCCCAAGCCGTCAAACGAAGAGTTCCTCAATCTCGTCGTCGACGCAGCGCTCGGTGGCACCTAGGGGATCCACGAAGCGGTACACGCGCTTGGACGGTGTGTTCACGACTTCCTTGCGCCAGTCGATTCCGAGCGCCGAGTAGACCGAGGCCACGATGTTCTCCGTTTTCGGCTGCATGCCGTACTTCCAACCTGTCTCGAGGCAGCGCTCGCCAGCCGCATCGGTTCGCCCGATCAGCCGGCCGCCACGCACACCGCCGCCGGCGAAGAGTCCGATGTAGGCCTGGTTGTAGTGGTGGCGCCCGCCGACGCCGTTCAGCGGGCCCGGCACGCGGCCGAATTCGGTGGGCACGGCCACGATCGTCTCATCCAGCAGGGTCTTGCCCGGGTCCCGCGGCGACGGCGCACCTTCAAGGTCCTGGAGCAGGTTCGCGAGCGCCCGGTCCAGATCGTTGCAGTGGTTGTAGTGGTTCGACTTGGAGCCGTGGTCGTAGATCCGCTTGTGGTGGTCCCAGCCCCCGTGCTTGATATGCACGTACCGCGTGCCGGCATCGGCCTGGACGAGATTCCGAGCCAGCAGGCAACCGCGGCCGACATCGTTGTCCCCGTACCGCTCCTTGTCGGCGTCAGTCATCGCCAGGGCCTGCGGCCAGCGGGCGTCGCCGAGCACGTGGTAGGCCTCCTCCTGGAACGACCGGAAGGCGCTCATGGCGGACCCGCGCCCCCCAAACTCGCCCTGCACGGCGTGCTCGAGGGCGCCCAGCAGCCGAAACCGCTCCTCCAGCAGAGCCAGGGCCTCACCGGACGCGGCGACGCTGCCCGCGCCGCCCCCGGCGTCAACGTCAAGACCCGAAAAGCGCGGGTGGTAGAAGCCGCTGGGGAGCGCCAGGTTGCCGAGGTTGCAGCTCACGTAGGTCGGGAACGTGTCGCTCTCGCGACGCTGCGACGCGAGCTCGGCAGCGACCACCGTCCCGACCGGGGGGATCTCGGAGACCTGCGCGGGATTGAGCGGGCGTCCGGCCCGGGTGTAATACTCACCGCGGAAATGCACGACCTCGTGGCTCCTGAAGGTCCGGACGACCGACACCTTATCCATGAGCCCGGACAACTGCGGGAAGAGCCGCCGCGGAACGTAGAGGCCGGGGCGCACCTCGCGGACATCGAAGTCCGCCTGCGTGCCCGCGTTCTCCTTGAAGTCGAACGTGTCGACATGGCTGATCGCGCCAGCAGCTTCGACAACGACGGCGAAGCGCGCCGTCCCGCGCGGCGCGGCGCGGCCCCCCGCACGGGCGCGTGCCGGCCAGAGGCCTTCGCCAACCAGCCCGCCGAGCAAGCTCCCCGCTCCGAGGCGCAGCGTGTCGCGCCGAGTGGGGGTTAGGTCTCCTACCGTACGCATGGCTTCTCGTTCTCCTGCTGCGCTCCAGCTTAATAGTTGAACAGGAACTCGGGCTTGTTCAGCAGGGCCCATTGGAGGTTTTCCAGACCCTGGGCCAAGTCTCCCTCCAAGGCCCCCGCGGCGACTTCCAACTCGCTCGGCAGCGGCCGTCGGGACAAGGTCGCCAGGTAGAGCCGCTCGGCCAGTCCGCGCCGCACCGCCGCTTCGACCTCCTCGGCCCCCCTTCCTCCACGCAAGGCGGCCTGGGCTACGATGCGGTCCTCAGCCTGTCCGGCCAGCATCCTCGCCACACGCCCGGCTCCGTCCGCCTGGACGCGGTTCAGAACGGTCTGCGAGTTCATCATCAGCATGGCCTGGAGCGAGGATCCTGGAGTGCGGGAGGGGAATTCATCGCGGCTCTGCTGCCCGAAGGCGCGCAGGAATTCGGCCACCTCGCCCTGGACATGGGCCGGATCGAGCAGTTGGCGGGCCAGCCCGACCTCGCCGGCGCCGCTCTGGTAGGCCCCCGGCAGCGCCGTCGCCGTCACCAGCGAGTCGTGCAGCTGCGCCGGGCGCAGCATGCGGACGTAGCGGCGGGCGAAGTACCGGCCGTACTCCGGCTTCCAGCCGCCGTCAAACCGTGACGAGAGCTGGTAGGCGGCAGAGCCGACGATGGTGCGCACCAAGTGCCGGAAGCTGAAGCCGCTTTGCTGGAAGTCGCGGGCCAGCTCGTCCAGCAGGTACGGATGACTCGGCTGGACGGTCCAGCCCTCGGGCAAGGCCTGGTCCGGGTAGTAGCGCTGCAGATCGAAACCGTCGAGCGGCTCGACGATGCCCACGCCCATCAGCTCCGCCCAGATGCGGTTGGCCGTGGCCCTGGCGAACTGGATGTGGCCCGTGAGCAGCCTCGCGAGCTCGTCCCGCGGCAGCCGGTCCGGGCGGGCGGGCTCGTCGGTGAGGATGAACTTGGGCGCGTTGGAGCCGCCCGTGCGCGGCACGCGGAGGATGCTCTCGCTCAGCGTCGGGTAGCCGGGCTCCACATCGTCCACCGTGTATTCGGTGTTCGCCTGGAAGCCGTTCTCCCAATTCATGATCATCCGCGTCTTGCCGAAGAACGCGGCCTGCCGGAAGAAGTCCTCGCGGGTCTTCCCGGTCAGGTACAGGTCGACCTGCTCCAGATGGTTGGCCCCGTCGTGGCAAGAGATGCAGCCAAGGTTCAGCCCCAACAGGACTTTGCCGTAAGTGATGGTGAACTCGTCGATCGAGTCGGCGCGGTTGACCAGATCGTGGGCGTCGGGCTCGTCGGGATCGTCCTTCGCCTTCACGAAATCGCGCGCGAAGTACAGCGCGCCCGGAGACGAATGGCTGCTCTTCCCCCCCTGCGTCAGCAAATCGGTGACGACCTCGGCGTAGGAGCGGTCCAGCCGCAACCACTCCCGGACCCAGTAGCGGAAAAGGTTCTTGCCGTGCCCCATGCGATTGCCGGCCCGGAACAGGTCTTCGAAGAAGTAGGACCAGCGCTCGACGAACTCCTCGCCGGCGACAAGGCGGTCGAGCAACCGGTCCCGCTTGTCCGGGGCGGCATCGGCCTCAAAGCCCACCACCTCCTCCAGCGTGGGGATCCGCCCAATCAAGTTGAGGTAGGCGCGCCGGACGAACTCGCCGTCCGCGGCCAACCCGGCGTGCGGCACGCCGTCCCGCTCCATCTTGGAGAACAGCGCCTCGTCGATGAAGTTGCGGCGCTCGACAGGGGCGCCCGGGCCGTCCGGCGGACGCAGGGCCGCGGCTCGGGCCGTCACCGCCTCGGCGACCTCGGCCGCGGATGGAACGCCTCCCGCCACGGACCGGTGCGCCCGCTCAGCGCGCGCCTCCGCCTCAGGCCGCAGCGACTGGGCCCCCGCGCAGGGAACCGCCAGCGCACCGACTAGGGCGAACTTGCCCAGCATCTCGAACCGTCGCATGTCGGCCCCTCCCCTCCCGGCAAGACCCTAAAAGATCACCTTGAGGCCGAACTGGACCACCCGGGCATCTCTGGCTCCCGTGATCGTGGCGAACGTCGCGGAGGCGTTCAGGCCGTCGTCGCCGGGGTTGAAGGATGTGTTCGGCGAGCGCAGGTTGACTTGGTTGAGGAAATTAAACGCCTCCACTCGGAACTGCACGTTGACGCGCTCGCCGATGTAGGTGTTCTTGAACAGCGACAGGTCGAAGTTGACCGTGCCCGGCGCCCGGACATCCGGAAGGACGCGGCCGACATTGCCGAACGTGAAGTCGGGCGGGTTGACGAAGGCTCCGGTGTCGAACCAGCGCTCACGCGTCGGGTTGCTCAGCTTGGCGCTCCGGCCGGTCGAGTTGGGCCGGTTGGCCTGGAAGTTGTCCGCGCCGCGCACGATGAGGGGCAGTCCGGTCTGCATCACGCCGATGCCGTTGATCTGCCAGCCGCCGGCGAGCTTCCGCAAAGCGGGGGAGCCTGCCCGGCCGAAAGGCAGTTCGTAGAGCACGCTGACCACGGCCCGGCGCGACACGTCCGTCGGGTCCAGCGACCGCTGCACCTGCCGGTCGTACAGGCCATTCTGGAATCCGTTCTCGTTGACCTGCTCGACTGCGCCGAAATTCACCGGCACTTGGGTGGAGTCGCTGATCTTCTTGCCCCCGGTGAAGGCGACATTGAGCAGCAAGCCGTCCGCGAGCGGGCGCTTCAGGTTGACCTGGAGTTGATGGGATATGTAGTTGCCCAGCCGCGGGTTCCGGACGGACACCGATCCGAAGTGCGGGAACGCCCGCAGCGACTGCTCGCGCGTGATGGTCGCGCCCCCCAGGCCGCCGGGAACCAAGCCCTGGTTCGGATTCGGGACCCGATCGTTGAGGGACTGGCCCAGCTGGGCCCGCACAGCGGGGTCGACCTGGTTGAGGTTGTAGCCGTTGGCGGAGAAGTGGTTGCCCTTGTTGCCGGCGTAGGTCGCGTCGAAGAACCAAGCTCCCATCTGGTGCTGGATCGAAGCGTTCCACTGCTGCGTGATCGGCGTCGTCGGATCGGATTCGCGCAGGCTGACGTTCTGCCCGAGAAGCGCCCCGGGGCCGGCCGACGAGCCGGGCGTGGCGAGGAACGGGAAGGGGAAGCCTTGCGCGAACTGGAAGACCTTCTCTCCCGGCGTGGAGGTTCGGTAGGTGGTGCGGGTGCGGGAGAACAGGTTGATGTCGCCGGTGAAGTTCCGGAAGAAGATCGAGGCGTAGTAGACCCCGTAGCCGCCGCGAAACACGGTCCGCCCCGCACCGGTCAGGTCGTAGGCGAAGCCGATCCGCGGCGCGAAGTCGCTGTAATCCTCCTCCATGAATGTCCGGGGCTGGCCGTCGATACCGGCGAAGACCGTGCAGCCGCGCAACCCGGTCGTCGGCTCGGTGCAGCCGGAGTCGAAGTTGATCTGGCCGTTGTAACGCTCGTAGGGCTTCTGCTGGAAATCCCACCGCAGGCCGAGGTTGAGGGTCAGCCGGGGCCGCACCTTCCAGTCGTCCTGCACGAAGGCGCTCCAATTGAAGCCGTGCCAGGAATTCCCCAAAATGCGGTCGATGCCGGCGACGGACACATCGCCGGTCAGGAACTGCGCCAGATCCGACCCCGTGCCGCGAGTGCGCTGGGGGTTGGTGGTGAGCCCGCGGAACTGGAAGAAACCCGACAAGGCCGCGCCCTGCCGGTTGCCGCCGTAGAGGTCGCGGGCGTTCAGTCCAAACTTGAGCGTGTGGTTCCCGGCGATCTTGGTCACCATGTTCTGGATGTCCCAGTTGAGGGAGCTCCGCGTCCCGAGCGCCCCGCCCCCAATGCGGGGGTAGGGCCTGACGTTGAGGTCCGGCACCTGGTCGGCAGGCACGCTGTCGGGCAGGCCGATCTGCTGGGCGTAGCCGAGGTGCGCCCCGACGGTGGTGAACGTGAACAGCTGGCGGCTTACGCCGACGCGGAAGCTGTTGATCAAGGTCGGCGAGAACGTGTGCGTGTCCGACAGGACGGCGTTGCGGTTGGTTTGATCGTCGTTGCGGTTGCGGCCGACGTTCGGGTCGGTGAACACATCGGTGCTCGACGGCTGGTGGCGAGCCTGCGTGTAGCGGAAGAACATCGCGTTCATGTCCCCGAAGCGGTGGTCCACCTTGGTGTTCCACTGCGACCAGTTGACGTTGCGGGCCTGCGCGTCCTGGAAGTTCTGGCTGAAAGTGTTGGCGTTGGAGGGTTCTTTGTTGGGCGCCGGGTACCAAGGCAGGACATTCTGGACGGCTGGGTCGAACTTGGCCACCGGCACCCGGTTGTCAGGGTAAGGGTCGCGGACCAGCCCGCCACCGTCCGGATTCGGGCGCGTCGTGTCGGGGTCGTAGATGGGAATCGAGTCGCCGCTGGCCGTACGCAACAGGTCGAATTCGCCGCGGAGAAACTCCGGGACCGGCACCGTGCGGATCCGGGGCTGGCTGCGGCGCAGCCGGTACTCCTCCCAGTTGAAGAACCCGAAGGTCCTGTTCCTGACGATGGGGCCGCCCACAGCGGCACCGTACTGGTTGTAACGCAGCGGCAGCCTCGTCCGGGCGAACGTGTTGCGGGCGTCGACGGCGTCGTTGCGGAGGAACTCGTAGACCGAGCCGTGGATCTGGTTGGTCCCCGAACGCGTGACCAAGTTGATCGCGCCGCCGGCGGTGTAGCCGAACTCGGCGGACATCGTGCCGCTTTGGACCTTGAACTCCTCGACGGCGTCGACGGCGATGGGGACGCCGACCTCGCCGACATAGCTGAGGATATTGTTGTTGCCGTCCAGCATCTGGGCGTTCATCGAATTCGGGCTGCCGTTGATCGAGATCGAGGAAAGTTGGATCCCTCGATCTCCAAAGCCGGAGTTGGTCGGCCCCGCGTTGGAGATGACGCCCGCGGTCAGCATCGTGAGGGCTAGGGCACCCCGCCCGTTGATGGGGAGGTCCGAGACCCGCTTGCGCTCGATCACCTCGCCCAGAGTGGCCCCGCCGGTGTCGACCAGGGGAGCCTCGCCGACCACCTCAACGACCTCGGTCAGCTGGCCGATTTCCAGCGTCACGTTGACCTCGGCGTTCTGGCCGACCTGGAGCGTGACGCCGGAGCGCACGCTGCGTCGGAAGCCATCTGCCTCAACCGAGATCTCGTAGGCGCCGACGGCCATTCCCGGCGCGACATACAAGCCGCTCTCGTTCGACGCAGTGGCGAAGACGGCGTTCGTACCCGTGTTGCGTACCGCGACCTCGGCCCCGGGGATCACGGCCCCGGTTCCGTCCGTCACGATGCCGCTGATCGTGCCGGTGCTCTGCTGGGCGAGCACAGCAGGCACCGCGCAGAGCACCAGGAGCGCTAAGCGCCCTCCTTGCAACAACCCCTGAGAAAGCATGCGTCTGGACTCCTTGTGCGATCTGTTATAACAGATTGCCCTATAGTACCTGAGCGCCGCGGAGTTGTCAAGCCACAACCGACGCGGGGGCCAAGAAACGTCGCCTGACCCGTCGCCAAGCCGCAAAAACCCGCCGAACCCACGCCCCCGCCGCGCTTTTTCCCAGACCCAAGGCACCTCTAATCCCAGCGCACGGCACGCGGCCTGCGCCTGCTTGGGCGGCCTCGTGCCGGGCCGCGACAGTTTTTCTTCGACTCCATTGGCGGATGGAGGGGGGACAGACCCAGGCCAGTGAGCGATCCACTGCTTGACGATTCCGGCGGGTCGCGGCGACCAGCACTCGTCGTCCGCATGCGTCCGGCACAGGGAGCTGGCCCCGTTTCGTTCCGGTCAAGGCAGGCACCGGCCGATAGGGAAGCATACCGACGCTCCCGTCACCGTCAGCCGCTCACTACCAGCCCCCAAGCCCTTGGCCACGATTCGCGGCACCCCCGAGAGTATCCAACTGCCCGGGCCTTGAGGCCCGCGTCCGCTCCGGGTACAGTGATTGTCATATGCCGCGACGAATCCCAAACACTCGCCACCTCCTGCTGACAACGTTCGGGGTGGCAGCCGCAATCGCCCTGCTCGTCACCAACGTCTTCCCTCAGCGGGGCGGCAACCGATTCGCCGCTCGGGAAGCGCGAGCAATCGCCGAACCGTATGTCGGCGTCACCACCGACGGCCGCGCCGAGCCCGGTCTGTTCTCCATCCAAGCCACTGGCGTGTCGACCAAGCCCGTGGTGGACGCTGCCCGGGCGTTTCTTGACGCGCTCAGCACCGACCAGCGGCAGCGAGTCCAATTCGCCATTGGCGCCGCCGAATGGCGGCGCTGGGCCAACCAGCACTCACTGCCGCGCCAAGGGGCTTCCTTCGGGGATTTCGACGGCAAGCAGCGCGAAGCCGCCTTCGCCCTGATGCGGGCGGGGCTGAGCGCCGAGGGCTTCAAGCGCAGCCGCGACATCATGCGCCTCAACCACACCCTCGGCGAGCTCACGTCCAACTTCGGCGAGTACGACGAATGGATGTACTACTTCACCGTCATGGGCGAGCCGTCGGTCGAGCAGCCCTGGGGCTGGCAGCTCGACGGGCACCATCTCGTCATTAACTACTTCGTGCTAGGCGACCAAGTGGTGATGACGCCTACGTTCATGGGCTCTGAGCCGGTGATCGCCGAGAGCGGGAAGTACGAGGGGGGTCGCGGTCATGCAGGACGAGCTGCGCCGGGGGCTCGACCTGATGCAGGCGCTCGACGCCGACCAGCGCGCCCGTGCCGTACTCGGCACAGCCAAGTACCGCAACAACGCGCTAGCCCAGGCGTTTCAAGACAATCTGGTCCTCGATTACGCCGGGCTGCGCGCCAGCGAGCTATCCGAACGCCAAGGCAAACTGCTGCTAGCGCTGGTCGCAGAGTTTGTCGGCAACATGGCGGACGGCCACGCCCGGGTCAAGATGGACGAGGTCAGAAAGCATCTGGATCGAACCTACTTCGCGTGGGTCGGAGGCTTCGAAGACGACAGCGTGTTCTATTACCGAGTCCATAGTCCGGTGCTGCTGATCGAGTTCGACCACCAGAGCCCCGTCGCGATGCGGAACTTGCCGCGCGGGCCCAACCTCCAGCACGTGCATTCGGTGGTCCGCACGCCGAACGGCAACGACTACGGCAAGGACTTGCTGCGGCAACACTACGAGCGGAGTCACCGGACGGCGCTTGACTGAGCTCTCGGAGGCTAGCGGATTCCCCCTGACACGCAGGGACCCAGGTTGGACGCTTGGACGCGTTGCCTGGGGGCCATTGCCGAACCGCCCGGGGGGCTTTGCGCAGTTCAGAAGAACAACTGGACCATCCGACCGTGCAACTCGTACAGCGTCGAGCGGTTTGCTCGGCCACATGGGTTCGGCCAAGCTCGCGTTCCAGGCCTCCAACTCCGCTTCCAAGCGCCCGCACGATCTCGGGGCGCTCCTCAGCAAGGCTCTGCTCCTCCCCGACATCGGCCGAGAGGTTGTAGAGCACGGTCATTTGGCCCAGCGGAGAGTCGCCCGGGTAGTCGACCTGGGGCAGCCGCCGGCCGCCAAGCGTGAGATCCGCATAGGTCAGGTCGGACTTGTTGACCTTCCAGAGCTTCCAATTGCCCCAGCGCACAGCCCCGTTCGGCTGGGCCCGCCAGAACAGGAACTCATGCGGCGCTCCGGAATCCTCGCCTGTCAGATAGGGCAGCAAATTCACGCTGTCGTCGGTCGTCTCGTCCGAGCCCGCAGCGGCCGCAAAGGTGGCGAAGAGGTCCAGCGAGATGGCCGGATGCGAAAAGGTGGTCCCCGGCGGCAGCACGGCCGGCCACTTGAAGATGAAGGGAACGCGAATGCCCCCTTCGAGATGGAAGCGCTTCGAGCCGCTGAGGGGATCGTTCGAGCACACATCCTGGCCAAGATAGCGCACGCAGCCGTTGTCGGAGAAGAACACCACCAGGGTGTTCTCCTCCAGGCCGTGGGCACGGAGCTCGGCCACAACATCCCCCACATAATCGTCCACTGACGACACCATGGCCGAGAAAATTCGGCGGCCGTCCGGTTCGATGTGCTGGTACCGGTCGGCGTATTCGGCGGTCGCTTGCAGGGGCGTGTGCGGGGCGTTGGGGGCCAGCATCAAGAAAAACCGCTCGTCCTTGTGCCGACGGATGAAGTCGACCGCCTTCTCGGCAAACACATCCGTCAGGTATCTTGCCACTTCAACCTTGTCGAAACCGTCGAATATCGCGCTGCTGTCCGGCCTGACCGTCGGGGCGTTCTGCCTAGGCCACGATTGGACTCCCTCGAGCCGGGAATCGATGTACGTGGAGCCGCCGGAAAGCATGCCGAAGTACTCGTCGAAGCCGCGATTGAGCGGGTGGTGGCGCTCCGACTTGCCTAGGTGCCACTTGCCGATGAGCCCCGTGGCGTAGCCGGTGGCAGAGAGCATATCGGCGAGGGTCCGCTGGTCGGTGGGCAAGCCGACCTCGGTGTCGCGGCCTGACGTGTTGAACTCATAGCCGAAGCGCGGACTGGTAGCGGCCTGTGTAAAGGCCCGCTCGGGAGGGGCTGCACACGGCGGCGGAGACGTAGCCGTCCGTGAGCCGCACGCCAGCGGCGGCGAGTGCGTCGATGTGGGGCGTCCAGATGATTTCGGAGCCATATGCCCCGATGTCGTGGTACCCAAGGTCGTCCGCGAGAAAGACGACGATGTTGGGCGCAGGCGCATCGCCGGACTCCGGAGCACCACAGGAAGACGCCAGGGCAAAAAGCGTGACGATAGCTATGCGACGCATGAGGCAACCAGCTTTCATTGTAGAAAATTGGCGGTGTCGCCAAACGCGAGGTTCCTGTCACCCTGATTCCCGGGCAAAAATTCCGGTTGCCAGACGGAACGTTTTGTGTTACAATGATTTAGACGGTTCTCGGGGTGTCCGCGTATTTCACCCCGGGGGTGCATCTTGATTTTTTGGAGGCCCCCTTGCCCCTGTCCCCCGACAGCGCTCCCACCCTGGCTTACGGTGTCTGCGACGACAATCCGACGGGTCTGGCCGGGCTCGGCGTGGTGGCCCGGCTGGCCCGGTTCCGCGGGCTGCCCGCGTCGGTCCGCCTCCAGCGCGGTGGCAGCAACATGCAGATGCTGCTGGCGCTGATCTACACGGCCTGCGCCGGCGGGGGGCACCTCCACGCAGGCGACGCCTTGGGGGCCGGTGACGGTCGCCCACCGAGCGTGCGGGCCGCGGGCCGTGCCCGCCAGCCGGCGGCTCGGCGCAGACCTGCAGCGAATGCACGAGGCAGCGCTAGCGGGGTTGCAGCAATGCGCACGGCTGGTCAGCCGGCGGCTGGTGCTGCTGGGGGCGCAGGCGTGCGGGCAGCGGTGGGGGGTCCGTCCCGGTGTGCGGGGACGGCCGGGAAGCGAGGGGGAGGGCCAGTTGTGCGAGCACGCCGAGCGCGGCTGCCACGGCGAGCAGCAGTCCTGGCTGCCCGCGGTGTGCGTGGCGGCGGCGGGGGTCAGCGCCCGGCTGCATGCGGGTGGCACGGACATGCAGGGGGATGGGCGGGAGCAGCTGGACTGGGATGCGGCGCCCTGGCTGGCAGGGCGGCAGCCGGTGGGGCTGCGGGCCGCCAGCGCGGACTCCTGCGGAGCGCTGGTGAGCTCCTGCCGGCAGCGGGGCGGGGATGATTCCGGGAGCGTGACCGATCCGCGTGAAAAGGCCCCGATCCTGCGTCTGGCGGCCGCGAGGGGGTTGCGGGAGGACGAGGGGGAGCCCCTGGACGCGGCGGGCAAGGAGCGGGCGCTCGCGGGGGCGTACCGGCCCGTCCGGGGCCCGGAGGAGGCAGGTGTGCGTGGTACTCCGGCGCGACGGGGACGGGGAGCAGCGGTGACTGGGGCCGGCATGCACGGTGATTCCGGTGAGCCGCGACCGGCTGCCGCTGGCGGAGTTGGTGCGGCGGCACCGCGGCCAGCAGGGGCAGGAGCCTGTGTTCCAGGGACCGCTGACGGACCTAGGCCTGCAGCCTCCGCCGTGCCACTCGCCCGCGACGCAGCAGGGTTTTCATCTGGATGCCGGGATCGCGCAGCAGCTGCTGCCGCACCAGGTACTGCCGTCCGCGGCGCGGCAGCACGGGCTACGGCCGCTGACCCAGTACTGCGTGTGCAGTGCGCTGCGGCTACTGTTCAGCAGGGGCAACCTGCGGTTGGATTGGCTGCCGCACGCGGCGAGCCGGAGGGATCTGTACTAGGTATAGGCCCGCGCCGGGCGCGCAGAGCTTTCCGCTCAATCAAAAGCAGCCCCGTAACACCCATCTCGGGGGATTATCCGGGAATCTGTAGGTGTCAGGCCGAAGGCTACCTACATATAGACTAAAGAGGTGGCTGAGCCGGAGCATAGAGCATCCTCCCTGGACGTGACAGTTTTGCGCGAAACGGCCGCCGAGGCGGCGCTGACGCAAATCCTCACGCGGGTCGCTCAGGATCCAACCCAAGCCCGCCTGGCGTTCGAAGCGATTCGGACGATGGCCGGAGAGAAGGTCCTCGCAGCGGTTTCGCAGGCGTCCCGCGAGCAAGCCGAGGCGTCAAAGCCAGCGTGGCCAGCCTCGGAAAGAGGGTTGTCGAACGGTTTGAGAACAACGAGAAGCTCGCCGAGCAGCGCCACCAGGACATGCAGAGGCAGCAGGACAAGCTCGACAAATGGCTGCGGGTGCTGACTACGGGAGTGATCTCCATGGTCCTGGCCTTGCTGGCCTCCCTGATCGTGGACCGGCTCGCACCCGGTGCCGGCAGCATGGCGGCGGCGTTCTGCTGGCAGGCCCGGAACTGAGGGCGCTGCGGGGTGAGGCCGAGGTGCCGCAGGACCCCGCGCACCGTCGCCAGGGACAGCTGGACTGGGAACTGGTCGAGGATCCCTGGCCGGACAATTTGCAGCGACCGGGAGGCGAACTCGAGCTGGATCTGATCGGGGGATTTGTCCCGCGGAGTTGCGAGGATCATCTGCATTGGGTTGTGGGAGAGGCAGGGAGGGCGTCCCGGTTTAGATTTATGTCCGAGAGCCTGGAATCCATAGCAGGCATAGAGCCGAAGCCAAGTGCGGATTGTGCGGATGTCGATGCTGAATTCCTTGGCTAGGACATGGGGAGCTTTGCCGTGGAGGGCTTGGATCGCGACCAACTTCCTAAGGGGAGGCCGGGACCGATGGGGAATGCGTCGGAAGCCGCGAAAGGTTGGAAATCTCATGAATTTATAAGAGCAGGAACTCCAGGAGGGTTCCATGCTGTAATGTCTCAGCTAAAAAACATCTATAGACCAGTTTATGTGTGTGTTGGCGCGGGGGGAGCTGCTGAGAGGTTGAAAACGGCCAGACCTGCAATTATTTTTAGCAAAATCAGTAATTTTGCCAAAAGTAATTATAGGCAACCCACCAATAGAATCAATGGCTTGCAGAGCCTTTTCGTGCAATCACTTATGAAAACATCAGTAAGTGTGTCAAGGTGTCAGGTGTCAGACTTGCGCCACAGGCTGCTAGCACGGCAAAATGCAGGGGGAACTGGTGAGGAGGAGTGCCGGCCAGGGCCCGGAGACCGGAAGCCGGCGGCGGTGCGGGCTGCGATCCGCTTCCCGGCGGGTGCGTGCGAAGCTCTCCTGCAGATTGCCGAGGCTAGGAAGGGCCTGTATTTCCCGGGCGGTCGGGGATGCGGCGGGCATGCGCCTCGGCGCGCAGCGGCCGTTGCGCAGAGGGCGGAGGGATCGATGGAGACGTTCATGAACCTGCCGCGGCGGGCGACGCCGTGGAACCGGTCGGACGGGAGCTGCGCTCCGCGGTGGACGCAGGCCGCGGGGCCGCCCCGCCGCGGCAGGGGGGCTGGAGCCCTGTGGAGCCCCTGCGGCGCAGCAACTGGCAGCGGGCGGCGGTGCTGCAGGTCGCGCCGCAGTGCGCGAGCCCGGAGCCGCTGGCGCGGCGGGAGGATCGGGCTTTCGGGCCGGAGCGGGCGCACGACGCGCTGCTGCTTCTCGCCGGCGGCATGCCGCCGGAGGCGGACTGGCTGGCGGCGCAGACGCGCTGGCATCGCGCGGCACCGGATGCGGTGACGCTCTGGGGCCGCGGCGCCCCAGCCCGGTGGGCGGCGCGGGCGCCGCGATGAGCGGCAAGCGGCCCGGGCAGCCGAAGGATTTGTGCGCGGGACGGGCTGCCGGGGCCGGCCCGAGACGCGGGCGCCCAGCGCCCGGGCCCCTGGGAGGCGGGACGGGCGGAGCGCGGGTGGAGTCCGGGCCCGCGGGGCGCGGGCGGCACCGCGCGGCGCTGCGCTGGAGGAGTTCCCCGCGCCCCGGGCAGGCCACGCCGCCCGCCGAGCAGCCGCTGCCTGCCGACCTGGGGCGCAAGCTGCGCGCCGGACCGGGGGCTGCGGTGAGCGGGAGGTCGGTGCTGCCCGGCGGTCTCCGCGCCTCGGTCGCACGGACGCGGAGGCGTCTGCGGGCCGAGTGGCGGCGGGTTGACGGCCCCGGCGCGGCCTGGCGGTTCGTCCGGTGGTGCGCGCGGGCGGTTCTGCGGAGGATGTCCAAACGCTTGCGCGCCGCCCGGCCGGGGCCGGCGCCCGCGGCGCTGGGCGTGGAGATTGCGGCGCGGGGCGCCCGGGCGCGGGCCGTGCTCCAGGCGGCGGGGCGCGGGGCGCGGCCGACGCCCGGGAGCCACATCGACATGGTGGCGGCCGACACGGCGGCCGAGGCGGCGGGCGCGGCGGCGGGCGCGGCGGTCCCGGCGGTCGTCCTCGCCGAAGCGCCGCCGCTGCTGTCGGTGCCCGCCTTCGACCCGCGGACCGACAACCCGATCGGCTGGTGGCCCGTGGAGCGCGGCGGGGTGGCGGCGCTGGGTCCGCTCGACCGGCTGCCGCCGGGCTGCCGGGCGGACCGCGTCGTGCGCCGCGCCGACCGGGCGGCGCTGCGCAGGGCGCGCCATCTCGAGGACGCGGCGGCTTTCCACGCCGACCCCGCGACCCGGGCCGGGGATCTGGTCCGGCTGGCGGCGACGGGCGTGGTGGTGCATCTGGCGGACGGGGACCGGCGGCTGGCGCCGTACGTGGGGGCGGAGCTGTTCGAGCTGATGACGAGCGCCGTGCGCGACCTGGGCCTCGCCGGACGCGAAGCGCTCGGAGCCCGGATGCGGCGTGCGGCGCTGCGGGAGCATTCGGTGGGGAGCCGCGCACGGCAGTTCGCCGAACGGGCGCTGGCGGACCCCCCGCGGCTGCCGCTGGTGTCGATCCTGCTGGCGACGCGGCGTCCGGAGCTGCTGGCCTGGGCGCTGGCGGCCGTGCGGCGGCAGACCTATCCGCGGCTGGAGCTGATCCTGGGGCTGCACGGGGAGGGTTTCGGCGAGGTGGCGCCCGGGGCGGCGGGGCCGGCGGTGCCGGTGACGGCGCTGCGGCTGGACGCGGCGCTGCCGCTGGGCTCGGTGCTCAACGCGGCGACCCAGGCGGCGCGCGGGACGCTGCTGGCGAAGATGGACGACGACGACCTGTACGGCCCCGACCACCTCTGGGACTTGGTCCTGGCGCACGAGTACTCGCAGGCGCCGTTGGTGGGCAAAGCAGCCGAGTTCGTGTACCTGGCCGCCTCGAACCGGACCGTCCGCCGCCCCCAGGGAAGCGGAGGAGAGCGGTTTGACCAGTACCTCGGCGGAGGCGCCCTGCTGGTTGCGCGCCACATGCTCGACCGGGTGGGAGGCTGGAAGCGAAGCGCGAAGGATGTGGACTCGTTGCTGATCGACGCTGTCGAGCGGGCCGGCCACCGTCCCTACCGGACGCACCCGTACGGCTACCTAATGGTTCGCCATGGGCGGCGGCACACGTGGGTCCGGGACGACGCCGACTTCCTGGCGCAGGCCGATGTTGCCGAGGCCGGCTGGCGCCCGGAGCTGGCCGGCCTCGCCGGGGCGCAGCCGCCGGATCGGCTCCTGGGCCGAACTGCCGGTGGATTCGCGGGTGGTTTTTCCGTAAGTCAACCGAAAGTTCGGGCTAAACACCGCTCGTGACTAGGAAAACTACCCCCTCGCCGGCCGGTCGATAGAAATGCTCTTCACCAAGGCGAAGACGGACTTGCCCGCTGTCAGTCCAAGATCGGCGGCCGCATCCCTAGTGATCCTTGCCCGGAGACCTGCTCCGCCAATATCCACAAGTACCTCCGCAAACGCTGTCCCCCGACTCGCCGCAATCTCCTTCACCGTGCCAGCCAAAATATTGCGCACGCTGATTGAGGAGGGCTTCACCGTGGCAAGCGCCACATCGCGTGACCGAATCCGCAGGCGCACCTCAGTGCCAGGCACCAGATCCACCCCCGGGACCACGATCTGTTGCCCTTGATGGTCCAGGCGACTCGTGCAGTACGCAGTGTCGTGCCCCACCACCTGCGCCAGGAGTACAACCCCCGCTTCAAGCTGCTCCGCTCCCGGATCCAAGTCGAGGCGCTCCAGGACCGCTTGAATCGGCCCCGTCAATACCTGCCGCCCGTCGGACAGCACGATCATTTCGTCCGCCAACCGCGCTACCTCCTGCAGGTCGTGGCTCACATACAGAATCGGCACGGCGAGCCTCTCGTGGAGAGCTTCAAGGTAAGGTAGGATCTCGTTCTTGGCCTCCCGGTCGAGGGCCGAGAGCGGCTCGTCCATCAGCAGGAGTTGCGGCTGCGACAGCAGGGCCCGCCCGATCGCGACCCGCTGGCGTTCGCCGCCAGACAGGTCGTGGGGCGCACGCCCCAAGAATCCCCCAAGCCCCAACAGCTCCACGACTTCTGCGAAGTCGAGGGTCCGTTGGGAACGGAAGCGGTCAGCGCGCCTCGCGCCGTAGCCGAGATTGCCGCGGACCGACAAGTGCGGGAACAGGCTCGGCTCCTGGAAGACGTATCCCACAGGGCGTTCGTAGGGCTCGAGGAAGACCCCTTGGGCATCATCCTGCCAAACCCGTCCGCCGACACCAAGCCGCCCGTCCAAGCGATGCAGGCCGGCGACGCAGCGCAGAATCGTGGTCTTGCCAGATCCGGACGGCCCGAATAGCGCCGTGATGCCCCGCATCGGGGCCTCGAAGGCAACCTCCAGGGAGAAGGCCGCTACGGCCCCGCGGAATTCCGCTGAGATTCTGTCCGGCTGGAAGCTCATGCGTGCGAGCGATCCAATCGCTTCCGCAGCGCCATCATCGCCAGAATGACCGCGAACGAGAACGCGACCATGCCCCCCGCCAGCATGTGGGCCTGCTTGAACTGCAGCGTCTCGACGAACTCGTAAACGGCGATCGAGAGCACCTTGGTCTCGCCCGGGATGTTGCCGCCAATCATCAGCACTACCCCGAATTCGCCAACAGTATGGGCGAAGCCCAGGACTGCGCCTGTGATAAAACCCGGGCGCGCCAGCGGCACCGCAACACTCCAGAACGCGTCCCAAGGCCTAGCTCCGAGCGTCGCCGCCACCTCCAACGGCCGGTCGCCGACGGCTTCGAATGCGTTGCGGATCGGCTGGACAACGAACGGCAGGGAGTACACGACGGAGCCGGCCACGATGCCCTCGAACGTGAACGCGAGCGAGCGCCCCCCAGCCAAGCCGGCCAGCCAGCCGCCGGGGCCCTGCGGGCCGAACACCAGCAGGAGATAGAACCCGAGCACCGTGGGCGGCAGCACCAGCGGCAAGGCTACGACGGCCGCGACGGCCTCCTTCCAGCACGCCCGGGAGCGCACCAGCCACCAAGCGACAGGTGTGCCGAGCAGAAGCAGCAAGGCTGTGGAGCAGGCGGCTAGCTCCAAGGTGAGCCGAATCGGCGTCCAGAGTTCGGAAGCCGCAACCACTGCCCGCCTACTCCCCGATTCCGCCGAGGGAGTAGCCGTACCGGGTTAGCACCTCGCCTGCAGGGGGGCTCCGCAAGTAGGCCAGAAACGCCCGAGCCGCCGCATTGTCGGCACCGTGCCGCAGCAGCACCGCGTCTTGGGCAATCGGGGAATGCAGCGCGGTCGGCACAATCCATCGGGAACCGCCCGGACGGCGCACGATTTGAGCCAACGCGACGAAACCCAGATCGGCGTTCCCAGTATGGACGAACTGTAAAGCCTGCGAGACATTGAGTCCGCGGACGAGCTTCCCGAGCAAGAGTTCGTAGCGTCCGAGGGCCCGCAACACCTCCAGCGCAGCCGCTCCATAGGGCGCGACAGCGGGTTCCGCAATCGCCAACCTGGAAATCTCGGCGGTCATCAGCGTTTCCGGACCTCGCACCAGCGCCCGGTCGCCGCTGAAGAGCACCAACCGTCCGATCGCGTAGGTAAACCGGCTGCCCGGGACCGCCCACCCGTCTTCCACGGCCTTGCACGGTCTCGCCCGGTCAGCGGCGAGGAGCGCATCATACGGGGCTCCCTGTGCTATCTGGGCGTATAACTGGCCGGTTGAACCAAAGCTCAACCGCGCTGTATGGGGCGTGGACGCCTCGAACGCCACTCGGATCTCGGCGGCGGCCTCCCGGAAGTTGGCAGCAACCGCGACGCGCGCGTCGGCTCCCGCCGCCGCGACGCCGGAGACCCCTGCAACTGCAGCCAGCGCCGCCAGCGCTCCGCGACAGCAAGCCTGCCGACGACCCCCTCCTCCTGCCATGCGAGTTCCCGAATCCAACCCAGTGTACGAAACGCCGCGAAGATAGGCCCGAGACTCGATCCAGAGGCTGGCGTGGCCCGCTTGCGCGAGCTTGCCCTCCAAGGTAGCCGCACGACCGCTTGCCCCTTGTCTCCGCGACAGCGGACACCCCGGAGCGGCACCGCCCTGGCGTGCGCCTCGAGGGCCCCTGC
Organism: Bryobacterales bacterium; assembly: GCA_965213745.1. Taxonomy (GTDB): domain Bacteria; phylum Acidobacteriota; class Terriglobia; order Bryobacterales; family UBA6623; genus VXMF01. The sequence continues at coordinate 38,498 of CBDBZZ010000014.1, forward strand.
CCCCTAGGCCCGCCGCTTCCGGCAGCTGAACTTTGCTCCGCGCTTACACTGTTCTGGTTCCATGTCACCGGCGGACTGGCGCACCTGGGTGATCCTCGGTGGGGCGAGCCTGACTGGCAGCCTGCTGCCTCTCGGCACAGCCTCCGGCCTGCAGTTCCAGGAGGTCGCGGAGCAGGCCGGGGTCGATTTCCGCCACGCGGCCGACAAGACTCAGGAGAAGCACCTGGTGGAGGCGATGGGCTCCGGCGTGGCTGCGCTCGACTACGACGGCGACGGACTCTTGGACCTGTATTTCGTGAACGGCTCCGAGTTGGCGGGCGACGCTCCCAAGGCCGACCCGCGCTACTGGAACCGTCTGTACCGCAACCTCGGGGAATGGCGGTTTGAAGACGTCACCGAGCAGTCCGGAGCAGCAGGTCGGGGGTACGGCATGGGCGCCGCGGTGGCCGACTACGACGCCGACGGCGATCCGGACCTGCTGGTCACCAACTTTGGCCCCGACCTGCTGCTCCGCAACGAGGGCGACGGCACGTTTCGGGATGTGAGCCGCGAAGCCGGCATCGAGGGGAACGGTTGGTCCAGCGGCGCGGCTTTCCTCGACTTCAACAACGACGGGAATCTCGACCTTTTCGTCGCCGGCTACCTGGACTGGGACCTCGCCCGCAGCCGCCCTTGCGGCGCGCTGCCGCCCCCTAGGAACTCCTACTGCCACCCGCGCGTTTTTGGCCCCGCTCGACACACCCTGTACCGGAACTTGGGGCGCGGATCCTTCGAGAACGTCTCCACTAAAGCCGCTATCTCCGAGCACCCGGGCAAGGGGCTGGGCGTCGCCCTGGGGGACTTTGACCGAGACGGCTGGGTCGACATCTTCGTCGCCAACGACTCGTATCCGCAGCAGTTGTTTCGCAATGTCCGCGGAGAGCGCTTCGAGGAAGTGGCGGTTGCGGTGGGTGTAGCGTTCGATGCGGAAGGGCGGGACTACGCCGGCATGGGCGTCTCGTGGGCCGACTTTGACCGGGACATGCAACCGGACTTGCTGGTCAACGCCCTAGGCCGCCAGGGGTATTGGCTGTACCGCAACGCCGGAGGCCGATTCCACCCCGTTTCGGAGAAGACAGGCCTCGCCGCCCTTTCCGCACTACGGTCGGGCTGGGGCATGGGCCTCGAGGACTTCGACAACGACGGCTGGCGCGACCTGCTAGTCGCCCAGGGGCACGTCATGGACGACATTGAAGATTCGGACCCGGCTCTGGCGCACGGCGAGCCCCTGCTACTGGCTCGCAACCTGTTCGGACGCTTCTACGATGCGGCCGAACAGGCCGGCCCGGCCTTCCAGCAGCGGCAGCCTGGCCGCGGCATCGCATTCGGTGACTTCGATAACGACGGTAAGCTCGACGCAGCGGTCAGCGTGAACAACGGACGGTCGCTGCTGCTGCGCAACGTATCCAGCGGCGGAACTGGCCTGACCGTGAGGCTCCAAGGGACCGGGGGCAACACCGACGCCGTGGGAGCCGAGGTGCGAGCCTTAACTTCTACCGGAATCGAGCAGGTCGGATTCCGGACCGGTGCTGGGAGTTACCTCTCCGCCAGTTCGCCGGATCTGCACTTCGGGCTAGGCCTGGCATCGCACTGGAAGTCCATCACGGTTCGCTGGCCCGACGGGGCAGCCCAAACCGTGGCGGAACCAAGCGGGTCGCTCCTCGTCATCCGCCGGGACGGACGGGCGCGCTCCAACACCCGCTGAGCAACTCCAGCGCAGTGCGGCACCACCTACTCGGGAACCAGCCACCACTGCTGCAGTGCGGCCCGCAACTCCTCTACCTTGCCGGGCCGCTCGCCGGCAAGATCCCTGGTCTCGTGCGGGTCTTCCGAGACTTGATAGAGCTCGGGTTCCTGCTGCATCCAGTCGGCCACTACCGCACGCAGCATCAGGGGGACGTCGCGATTCGGGCGGTACGGCAGGATCAGCTTCCAGCCCTCCGCCTGCACCACTGAGCGGTACTTCAGATTGGCGATCGGATCGTGCGTATCTCGCGCGGTGTGGGCGAACGTAGCCCCGAAAAGCATGTCGCGCATGCCCAGAGCCTCGCTGTCCCGCAGGTCGTGGCCAGACATACCTGGCGGCGGCACCAACCCGGCCGCACCTAGAATCGTCGGGGCAAGGTCAATGCTGCCGACAAGAGTCGCATCGTCCCGTCCCGGGGCAACCCGGCCGGGCCAGCGCAACATGATTGGTGTGCGGACACCAAGGTCATAGGGCGACATCTTGGCCCGGGCTCGGTTCTGTTGCCCCGGCTCCTCGGCCGCCAACCACCCATTGTCCGCCACGTAGAGAACCACAGTGTTCTCGGCCAGCCCCTTCTGGTCCAGGAAGTCCAGCAACTGACCGACGGTCTCGTCGAGCCACCCGATCATCGCGTAGTACTGGGCGACGGGCTCAGCCAAGTCGGCGGCACGGTACTCCTCCAGGAAGCGCTCGGGCGGATCATGCGGCCGGTGGGGCAGGAACGGTGCGTACCACAGGAAGAACGGAGTTTCCCCGGCAGCCTCGACAAACTCGAAGATAGGCTCCATGCCTTCCCTGCCAATCGTCAGGCCGTCGTCGCCGTGGCGCCCTCCCCGAGTCACATCGCCGTGGGTCATCGCGACGGTGAAGCCGTGGTCCAGCGGGTTCCCCTCCCACCATTTGCCGGACTGGTGGCTGACGTAGCCCGAACGCCCGAGCAGTTCGGCGACGGTCTGGTTGCGGGCGAACACCGCCTCCATCTCCGCCCGGCTCACGGGGTCCCGCATCGCCTCCCGCCAGTCGCCCGGTGGGTCGTTCCCGGTGATCCCGTGCTGGTGGGGATAGAGGCCCGTCGCGATCGTGGCCAGGCTCGGGCGGCAGACCGGGGCCGGCAAGTACCCGCGGGTGTAGACCATGGACTCCGCGGCCAAGCGGTCCAGGGCCGGCGTGCGCACCACGGAATGGCCCATGAAACCGTAGTCGGTCCAGCCGTGATCGTCCGAGATGATGAGAACGACATTGGGAGGCATGTCCGAGGCCGGCGAAGAGCCGCACGCGAACCACCCGAAGAAAGCCACCGCAGCGGCAGCGAACCGCCCCGCGGACGTGAGCCGCAACGACCTCAGCGGAAATCGCAGGGCGCTCGCCCTGCGGCCCGGTATCGCCAGCCGAGCCATCAGTAGCCCTTCTGCTTGTCGACCACGTTGATCAAGGGCAGCCCTTCAGCGAAGCGGCTGATGTTGGCCTTGACGGTGCCGACCATCCGTCCGCGGTCCAGATCGGAGCGTCCGGCGATGTGCGGCGTGATGATGACGTTGTCCATCTTCCATAGCGGATGCCCTTCGGGCAGCGGCTCGGGATCGGTCACGTCAACGCCCGCCCCGGCCAGCTTCTTGGAATCCAGAGCCTTGACCAAGGAGGCGAGGTCGTAGGTGCCCCCGCGGCTCACGGCAATGAAGTACGAGCCCTGCTTCATCGCATCGAACTGGCTGGGCCCGATCATCCTGTGGCTCGCGGGCGTGTGCGGAGCAGCCATGAACACCACATCCGCCTCGCCTATGACCTCGTCCAACATGTCCGGCTTCACCACCTTATCCACATACGGGAGATAGGCGATATCCTCGGGATCGACCCCGACCACGTTCATCCCGTGCGCCCACGCCCGGATGGCGATCTGCAGGCCGATGCCGCCCATGCCGATCACGAGGGCGTTCTTGGTGTTCAATTCGAAGAGCTCGTACGGACGGGACATCCACCTGCCTTCGGCCTGCCGCTGCATGAATGTCGGCAGGAACCGCGTCAGAGTCAGCAGCAGCGCCATGGCGTGGTCGGCAATCTCCGGCCCTTGCACGATCTGGTTGTTCGTGAGGACGATTCCGCTCTGCGCCAGGGCGTCCGAGCCGGACTTGTGCAGCACCTGCTCGACTCCCGCGCTGAGGGTCTGCACCCAGCGGAGTTTCTTGCCGGCGCGGACCAGGTCGGGCGTAATGTTGCCAATGAAGGCGTCGGCATCGGCGATCTCGCGCAGTGCGCTCTCGCGCGTTACCTGGACGAGTTCCACCTTATCTGAAGCGGACCTCCACGCGGCGAGCGTTTCCTCGTTCTGGCCTTGGACGAGGATTTTGAGAGATTGCGCCCCGCAAAGCGAGATGGACAGAGCGGCGCATGCCAACCAGCGAATCATGAATGAACCTCCTAGGCTGAAGATTGTACCCGACCGAGCGGGCGCCAGCCCGCCCGACAGGGTTCGGGCCGAACTGCCGCATGCGGGGCAACGCCCACCGGCCCACGATTCGCGGAGGGGCTCGGCCCAGCCGGACGGCGGCAGACTGGACCGCCAAGGCACTGCCTGCAGGACTCGGTTCGCCGACCGGCATTCCGCTACGCTACTGGCGAGGGGCGCAGTTCGGCACGGCGCACAAAACGAACGGCCGTGGCCGTGGTGGAAGACGCACGCACCCTGCGGCCCCGGTGAAGAAGCCCCGCGCCCCTCGACCATGGGCCTAGGCACCAACCCGGCCCAACGGCGGAGGCCCCTCTCCGTGGCAGTCCTGCTGCCTTGCCACAACGAGGAAGCGGCCATCGCCGGGGTGATCGAAGAGTTCCGTACAGCACTGCCTTCCGCCTCGATCTATGTCTACGACAACGCCTCCACCGACCGCACGCGGGAGGTCGCCGCAGCGGCGGGGGCGGAGGTGCGGACCGAGCCCGCATTGGGCAAAGGCAATGTCCTGCGCCGTATGTTCGCCGACATCGAGGCCGATGTATACGTCCTCGCCGATGGGGACGGCACCTACGAAGCTGCCGCAGCCCCCGAGCTTGTCGCGAAGCTCGTCGCCGAGAATCTCGACCACGTGGTGGGTGTCCGATCCGCGGCCAGCGAGGCCGCCGCCTACCGCAAGGGCCACCGTGCGGGAAACCGATTCGTCAACTTTCTGTTCGAAATAGTCTTCGGCGGGGTTCTCACAGACATCTTGTCGGGCTACCGCGTGATGTCCCGGCGCTTCGTGAAGACGATCCCGCTGACCTCCTGCGGCTTTGAGGTGGAGACCGAGATGGCGATCCACTGCGTGCAGATGCGGATCCCTTGCGCTGAAGTGACCACGCAATACCGCAGCAGGAAGGACGGCAGCTCCAGCAAACTGAACACTTGGCGGGACGGCTGGCGGATCCTGCGGTCGCTCGCGTCGCTGGCGAAGGAGGTGCATCCGTTCCGCTACTTTTTCTTCACGGCCGGCTTTCTAGTTGCCCTGCTCGCGGGCGTGCTGGCAGTGCCGGTGCTCTCTCTCTATCTCGAAACCGGCCTAGTCCCCCGGCTCCCGACCGCGATTCTCTGCATGGGGTTGGGCCTCGTAGCCTTCGGCTGCCTGCTGGCGGGAACCGTGCTCCACAGCCTGCGACAGAGCCGTTACGAGGCCAGGCGGCTTGCGTATCTGCGCTACCCGGCTATTCTGGAAGTAGCCGGACAGAGCGCGGCACGGCCCGGGGGGACGGAAGAGGTGCGCAACCCAATTCATCCGGGAGCCCCCGATTCCGCGACTCGCTCGGCGTAGGCCGACGCCTACGCAGTCGGTACGTCCATCGAAGCTAGCGGCCGCCGCAGAGCATGTCTGCGCACCTAGGCCAACATGCCTTGGACAACTTGGCCCCCGACATCCGTCAGCCGGAAATCCCGTCCGGCGTGGCGATAGGTCAGACGCTCATGGTCCAGTCCCAGGCAGTGCAGCAAGGTGGCCTGGAGGTCGTGGACATGGACAGGATCTTCGGTGACAGTCAGGCCTAGCTCGTCCGTGCGGCCGATGACTTGGCCGCCCTTGATGCCGCCCCCGGCGAGCCACACGCTGAAGCCGTCTGCGTGGTGGTCGCGGCCAATATTCGCAGGGTCGGAAGGGTTCCGCCACTCCGCCAGAGCGGTGCGCCCAAACTCGCCAGCCCACACGACCAGGGTTTCGTCCAGCAGACCGCGCTGCTTGAGATCCTTCACCAGCGCGGACGCAGGCTGGTCCGTCGTGCGGCATTTTTGGCTCAAGCCTCGGTCCAGGTTGGAATGGTGGTCCCACTGCGCGTGCTGATTGAGGACGAAGCGCACGCCACGCTCGACGAGGCGACGGGCCAGCAGACAGCTCATGCCGTAGTCGCGGGTTTCGTCGGCATGGAGCCCGTACATCTCGCGGATCGATTCCGGTTCGTCCGAAATGTCGATCAGGCCAGGCGCGGCGGCTTGCATCCGGAATGCCAGTTCGTAGGCCGCGATACGAGCAGCAATCTCCTGATCGCCGGTGCGCTCAAACTGGATTCGGTTCAACTCGCGAATCAGGTCGAGGTCCCGCCTCTGCATAGCCTGCGTAACACCGGACGGGTTTGACAGGTGCAGAATCGCATCGCCGCGGCTGCGCAGGAGCACGCCCTGGTAATTCGAAGGCAAGAATCCGTTGGTCCAGTTGCCGGTGCTGCCCTGCGTGGAGCTCCCGGTCTTGAGCACCACGAAGCCGGGCAAGTCCCGCGATTCGCTTCCCAGGCCGTACGTCACCCAGGAACCGACCGTCGGGCGGCCGGGCAAAGGGCTGCCCGTCATCAGCAAGGACTGACCAGGGTGGTGATTGACCGATTCTCCGCGCACCGACCGGACCAGGCAGATGTCGTCCGCGACAGTCGCGGTGTGCGGCAGCCACTCCGAGAGCTCAATGCCCGACTGGCCGGCGGGCCGGAACTGGCGCCGACTCGCCAGCACCTTCGCTGTAGGCTTGATGAAAGCCAGTTGGAGGTCTTCCGCGAGCGATGCAGGCAAGGGTTGGCCGTTCCACTCGTGGAGCTTCGGCTTCGGATCGAACAGGTCGATCTGGCTCGGCGCTCCTGCCTGGAACAGGAAGATGACGTTGCGGGCCCGCGGGGTGAAATGCGGCTCGCGCGGGGCCAGGCCGAAGCGCGGAGCCGTGCGACCCTCGACACGGAGCAGGTGCGTTACCGCGGCGAGCCCTAAACCATACAGCGTTTCGTCCAGGAACTCGCGTCGCGAGCGAATGGTGAGGAGGTCAAGGGCAGTCATGGGCGTGTCACGAACTCGTCAAGGTTCATCAGGATGCGGCCGACTCCGGTCCAGGCCCAGACATCAGCCGGGGCCAGCCCCTCCACGCGGGGCAGAACCACACCCTTGCTATCGCCCGCTGCATAGCGGGCGCGTCTCTCGGCGACATAGGCTGCCAATGCGGCGATCTCCTCCTGCTCCGGGTCGCGACCCAACGCCAAGCGGTAAGCGCGGCCTAGGCGGCTGCCGAACGGCTCGTCTGGCGTGTGGCCGGTCAAGACACGTACTGCAAAAGCCTGCCAAGCCTCGCCAAAGATCGGATCGTTGAGCAGGTTCAGCGCCTGCAGCGGAGTGTTCGAGCGCTCGCGACGGCAGACTGGCGCTCGGAACTCCGGCGAGTCGAAGTTCATCAGGAAAGGATAGGGCTGCGTGCGCTGGAACTGGATGTACATGCCCCGCTTGAAGCGCTCCCGGCCAACACTCGGTTCCCAGTCCGTGCCTCCGGCCTTGAAGCCCGTCGTCCCCTCGGGCATGGCTGGCCGGAAGCTCCGCCCGCCGACGTCGTCGTGGAGCAGTCCCGCTGCCGCCAGGGCCCGATCCCAGATCAGTTCCGCCGGCAGCCGCAGCCGCGCCTGGCGCGCCACCAGTCGATTAGCCGGATCCCGCCGCGTCAGATCCGGGGATGCGCGGGAGGACTGCTTGTAGGTTTCCGACATGACGATCAGCCGGTGCAAATGCTTGATGCTCCAGCCGGAGTCGCGGAACTCCGCGGCGAGCCAGTCGAGCAGAAGCCGATGGCTTGGAGGCTCCCCACGCAGTCCGAAGTCGTCCGGCGTCGCAACCAATCCGAGGCCGAAGTATTCCTGCCAAACCCGATTGACGGCTACGCGCGCGGTCAGCGGGTTGTCCCGCGCGAAGAGCCAGCGCGCCAGTTCCAGCCGAGTCGGCTTGCCCTGCTCTCGCCCGGGGATCGCTGCGGGAGTAGCGGGCCGCACGGCGATACCTGGGCGGTCCCAACTGCCGCGGACCCGCAGGAAGGTCGGCCCCGGGGAGGAGGCGCGCAAGACGACCCGCGCTTCGCTGCGCTGTGGGAAGCGCGCGTTCAGCTCGACGAGCTTTCGGAGCGCTTCGGGAAAGCCCAACTCCTTCGTCTTTGCGCCTCCGGCGACCAAGCTGTAGGCCCGCAGGAAATAGTAGGTCACCATGTTGGCCTGACGCCAAGTGCGCTCGCCAGGAGGTGTCCGGACGATCTCCTGGCCTCCGTCGGTATTGAGGCCGAGTTCCTGCCAAGCTAGGTCGTAGTCTAGGTATACCCCCGGCGAGGCACCTGCCCTGAGGCAGTTTCGCTCCCACTCGGCCTGCAGCGCGGGCACATCGTACTCTGCCAGGATTTCTCCGTGCCTCCGGCGATGCTCATTGACCGAGCGCAGATACGGTCCCAACTCACCGGGTAGCGGAGCGTAGATGCGCGTCTCTTCAAGATTGTCGAAGTAGGCGAAGAGCTCGTAGAATTCCCGCTGCGTGACCGGGTCGTACTTGTGGTGGTGGCACTGGGCGCAGCCGACGGTCAAGCCGAGCCAGACGGTGCCGAAGGTGCTGGCGCGGTCGACAGTCTCCTCAAAGGCGTACTGCGCCGGATTCACTCCGCCCTCCCGGTTCCGCAGCGTGTTCCGGTGGAAGCCGGTCGCGACTCTCTGCTCCAGCGTGGCTCCCGGGATCAGGTCTCCCGCGATCTGCTCGATTGAGAACTGGTCGAAGCCCAGGCCGCGGTTAAGCGCATCAATGACCCAGCGGCGGTAGCGCCAGGCGTGTGGCCGGACATAGTCCTTGGCGTAGCCGTCGGAATCCGCATAGCGCACTTGGTCGAGCCAATGCATGGCTTGCTTCTCTCCGAAATGCTCGGAGGCGAGCAGGCGCTCGACAACTCTGGCGTAGGCTGCCGGGCGGTCGTCCGCAAGAAAGGCTCGTTGCTCCTCGAGCGTGGGCGGCAGGCCCGTCAAATCTAGCGACACACGGGTGAGCAGGGCCTCCCGGTCGGCTGGCATGGCCGGGACGAGCCCTTCTTCCCGCAGCCTCCGCCGCACCAGCCAGTCGATCGCGTTCCGCGCCTCCGGGACCTGCGGGCTCCGGACCAGCTGAAAGGCCCAGTGCCCGGAAGACCCTGTAGGCTCAGGCGGGGCCTGGGATCGCTGCTCCTCGGGCCAAACCGCCCCTTGGTCGATCCACGCCCGGAGAAGGCCGATCTGCGCCGCGTCGAGCCGCTCGCCAGCCGGAGGCATCGTCACTTTCACCTGATAGCCGGCCACCAAGTGAACAAGACGGCTGCTGGCTGAATCGCCGGGGATGATCGAGGGGCCCGAGTGCCCGCCCGCTAGGGCATCGCGCTTGCGATCCAAGCGGAATCCGTTCATCGCGCTGGCTGGGCCGTGGCACGCGTAGCAGCGCTCCTCGAAAATGGGCTGGATCTGCGCCCTGAAGTCAACGGTCTGGGTCGCGGCCGGCGGCAGTTCGGCGGCGGGCAGCAAAGCAACCACCCAAAGGGCGGCGGCACAATTGCCGGCCCGGGCCGTCGGCGCAAGACCGGGAATCCAATCGGTGAGCCGGCTTGCCCGACTCTGGAACAGCATTTTCATTTTCCGTCCGATTGCCGCGGGTGCCGAGGGTCTGGGAGACAAGGCAACGATTATAGGTGCTCCATCGCCAAAACCTGCATCAATGCCTCCTGAACCCTGATTCCCGGGTAAAAATTCCGGTTGCCAGCAGGAACGTGTTTATATTACAATGATTCAGACGGTCCTCCGGGGTGGCCGTGTATTGCACCCCGGGGGTGCCTCTCGATTTTTGGGAGGCCCCCCTGCCCTCCCGACAGCGCTCCCACCCAGGCTTGCGGCGTCTGCGCCGAGCCCTGGCCGGGCTCGGCGTGGTGGCGCGGCTAGCCCGGTTCCTCGGGCTGCCCGAGCTGCTGGCCGCCTCGGTCCGCCTTACTAATTTTGCCAAAAGTAATTGCAAGCAACCCACCAATACCTAGATTCCCGATTAATTTCCCGAAATGGCGGTTGAGGGGGCCGTAGGGCTTGAGCGGGGAGCCCGGCGTACCCGGCGGGGGCCCCTCAGCCCGTCGCCGAGCGACTTGGCCCCCCCCGCAAGCGCCCTGCGCCGGCCTGCACCCGCATCGCGGCCGCTGCGCCCCCGGCTCCGGGCGCACGGATCCCCCCGCGGGCTTCGCGTCGGTCCCCTGCGGCTATGCCCGGCGCGGCTCCGGCCGCGCCGCCCCCGCCCTAGCCCGGCTCCCTCCGGCAGCAGCCAGTCCACCCACAGGTTGCTCCTGCTGCACAGCAGCCGCAGCAGCTGCGCAATCTGCCCGCCCAGGTAGAAACCCTGATGCGCCGCCTGCGAGCGGCACGGCGGATGCTGCAAACCCAGGTCCGTCAGCGGCCCCTGGAACGCATTTTCCTGCCCCTGCTTGCCGCGGTGCCGCCGCACCAGCTCCGCCGGTGGCAGCTGGTCGCGGCTCACCGGAATCACCATGCATACCGGCCCCGGCAGCCGCTGCTCCCCGTCCCCGTCGCACCGGATCACCATGTACACCGGCTCCTCCGGCCCCCGGGCCGGCCGGTACGCCACCGCGAGCGCCCGCTCCTTCCCCGCCGCGTCCAGGGGCTCCCCCTTCCCGCAACCCCCTCGCGGCCGCTAGGCGCAGAATCGGGGCCTTTTTGCGCGGATCGGTCACGCTCACGGAGTAATCCCAACCCTTCCGCCGGCAGTAGCTCACCAGATCCTGGCAGTAATACGCGCTGTCGGCCCGCAGCCCCACCGGTTGCCGCCCTGTCAGCCAGGGCGCCACATCCTGGTCCAATTGCTCCTGCCAATCCCCCTTCACGTCCGTGCCGCCCGCGTTCAGCCAGGCGCTGACCCACGCCGCCCCCACGCACACCGAGGGCAGCCAGGACTGCTTCTCGCCGTGGCAGCCGCGCCCGGCGTTCTCGAACAGCTTGCCCTCCATCTCGATCCCCGGGCCGTCCCCGCACACCGGGACGGAGCCCCACCGCTGCCCGCACGCCTGCGCCCCCAGCGGCACCAGCCGCCGGCTGACCAGCCGCGCGCACTCCCGCAAGCCCTCCAGCGCCGCCTCGTGCATCCGCTGCAGGTCTGCGCCGAGCCGCCGGCTGGCGGGCACGGCCCGCAGCCCGCACGCTCGGCGGGCGACCTCATCGGCCCCTAGAACGTCGACCGCGTGGAGGTGCCCCCCGCCGGCGCAGGCCGCATAGAGCAGCGCCAGCAGCAGCTGCCCAGCGCTGCCACCGCGCCGGCGGCGCTTACTGATGTGTTCATAAGTAATTGCACGAAAAGGTTCCGCAAGCCATTGATTCTATTGGTGCCCTGATTCCCGGGTAAAAATTCCGGTACCAGCCGGAACGTCTTGTGCTACAATGATTTAGATGGCCCTCGGGGGTGCATCGCGATTTTCTGGAGGCCCCCTTGCCCCTGTCCTCCGCCAGCGCTCCCACCCTGGCTTGCGGCGTCTGCGACGACGGCTTGACGGGCCTGGCCGGGCTCGGCGTGGTGGCGCGGCCGGCCCGGTTCCTCGGACTGCCCGAGAAACTGGCCGCCTCGGTCCGCCTCCAGCGCCGGGCAGCTGCTGCTGGCGCTGCTCTATGCGGCCTGCGCCGGCGGGGGGCACCTCCACGCGGTCGACGCTCTAGGGGCCGATGAGGTCGCCCGCCGAGCGTGCGGGCTGCGGGCCGTGCCCGCCAGCCGGCGGCTCGGCGCAGACCTGCAGCGGATGCACGAGGCGGCGCTGGAGGGCTTGCGGGAGTGCGCGCGGCTGGTCAGCCGGCGGCTGGTGCCGCTGGGGGCGCAGGCGTGCGGGCAGCGGTGGGGCTCCGTCCCGGTGTGCGGGGACGGCCCGGGGATCGAGATGGAGGGCAAGCTGTTCGAGAACGCCGGGCGCGGCTGCCACGGCGAGAAGCAGTCCTGGCTGCCCTCGGTGTGCGTGGGGGCGGCGTGGGTCAGCGCCTGGCTGAACGCGGGCGGCACGGACGTGAAGGGGGATTGGCAGGAGCAATTGGACCAGGATGTGGCGCCCTGGCTGACAGGGCGGCAACCGGTGGGGCTGCGGGCCGACAGCGCGTATTACTGCCAGGATCTGGTGAGCTACTGCCGGCGGAAGGGTTGGGATTACTCCGTGAGCGTGACCGATCCGCGCAAAAAGGCCCCGATTCTGCGCCTAGCGGCCGCGAGGGGGTTGCGGGAAGGGGGAGCCCCTGGACGCGGCGGGGAAGGAGCGGGCGCTCGCGGTGGCGTACCGGCCGGCCCGGGGGCCGGAGGAGCCGGTGTACATGGTGATCCGGTGCGACGGGGACGGGGAGCAGCGGCTGCCGGGGCCGGTATGCATGGTGATTCCGGTGAGCCGCGACCGGCTGCCACCGGCGGAGCCGGTGCGGCAGCACCGCGGCCAGCAGGGGCAGGAGCATGCGTTCCAGGGACCGTTGACAGACCTAGGTTTGCATCATCCGCCGTGCCGCTCGCACGCGGCGCATCAGGTTTCTACCTCGGAGCCCAGATCGCGCAGCTGCGGCGGCGGCTGCAGTACCAAGGGCTGCCGTCCGCGGCGCGGCAGCACAGGCTCCGGCCGCTGATCCGGTACTTCGTGGGCAGCGTGGGGCGGCTGACGCACAGCGCACGGCGGCGGCTGTGTAGCAGGGGCAACCTGCGGTTGGATGGGCTGCTGCCCGCAGCGAGCCGGGCGAGGGCTGGGGCGGCGCGGCCGGGCCCACCGGCAGGGGACCGACGCGGGGCCCGCGCCACGGAGCCTCCGCTCAAGCCATACGGCCCCGCAACCCCCATCTCGGGAAATTATCCGGGAATCTAGAGGAATCTAGGGCACGATTTTTGCACCGATCAGTATAGTACACTACAGGATGGACCGAGGCGCGGACGGACGGCAGCGGTCTGAACCGGCTCGCCACGGAGCCGGAATCAGTGGATACGGGAAAACGCGACGAGCGGCGGACGATGGTGTGCGGGCGGGACACGGCACCCTGCGCATGGGGCGACGACCGATGGAGCCCAACGAACGACTGACCTGCAGGCGAGCCGGCGGTGGGAAGCTCCGCCCGCGATTTCGGTTTTGTTTTCGCCGGCGGGTTCGCGCTGGTCGGCCTGTTTCCGTTGCTGGGCGACGAGACGCCCGGCGGGTGGGTGCTCGCCGCCGCCGGGACGGCTCCGGTGACGGTCCCCTTCAAGCCGGCATGGCTGGCTCCGTGCAACCGGTCTTGGTTCCGCTGCGGGCGGGGGTTGCAGCGCATCGTGCATTCGGTCGTCAGGGGGGCGGCCTGCTTCGCGGCGGCAACGCCGACCGGCCTCGTCCTGCGCACCTTGGGGAAGGACCCGCTGGGCCTGCGGTGCGCCCCGGACGCCGAGAGCTACTGGATCTAGCGCAGCCCGCCGGGTTCGGAGCCGGAATCGATGCAGAACCAGTTCTGAGCCGCCATGCGAGTCATGCTGGACTTCCTGGGCAAGTTCTGGGCTTTCCTGCCGGTGCGCAGGAAGTTCTGGCTGGTGCCGGTGATCGTCGTCGCGCTGGGCGCGCTGCTCGTGCTAGGCTAGAGCAGCGCGGTGGTGCCGCTGATCTACACGATCTTCTGAGCTTTGTCCGCTGAGCCTTGCGCATCCTCGGCCTCTCCGCGTTCTATCGCAACCGTGCCGCCGCCCTCGTCTGGGACGGGCGAATCGTAGCGGCGGCGCAGGAGGAGCGTTTCACGCGCCAGAAGCGCGACTCGGACTATCCCGCCCAAGCCATGGCGCGGTGCTTGGAGGCAGGCGACCTCGGGCTCGGGGAGGTCGAGCGGGTCGGCTTCTACGACAAGCCCTGCCTACAGTTCGAGCGGCTGATCGAGGCCGCGGAGGCGTTCGCGCCCCGCGGCTGCCGCTCCTTCCCGGCAGCGGTCCCGGTCTGGACCCCGGAGAAGCTGGCTCCGAAAGCTTTGCTGCGCCGCAAGCTGCACGCCCCGGAGCTGGACTGGAACGCAAGGCTGCTGTTCGCCGAGCACCGCCCATCGCACGCGGCGAGCGTGTGCTACCCGTCGCCCTTGGGCGACGCGGTGGTCCTCACCATGGACGGGGCGTCCGAGTGGGCCACCACCTCCGTGGCGATCGGCCGCGACCATGAACTGGAGATGACGCGGGAGATCCGCTTCCCCCACTCGGCGGGGCTGCTCTGCTCGGCGTTCACCCACCGCGCCGGCTTCCAGGTGAATTCCGGCGAGTGCAAGCTGATGGGCCTAGCCCCCTGCGGCGAGCCGCAATACGTCCAGGCCATTCTCGAGCGCCTGCTCGACCTGAAGCCGGACGGCACGTTCCGCCTCCATCTCGACTACTGCGATGACTGCCCCGGCCTCACGATGACCAACGGCCGGTTCGGCGCACTGTTCGGCGGCCTTCCGCACCAGGCGGACGAGCCGCTGGCGCAGCGGCACCTGCACCTGGCCGCCTCGGCGCAGGCGGTGGCGGAGGAAGCGGTGCTGCGGCTGACCCGCTCGCTACGCACGGAGACGGGCATCCCCCGTCGGTGCCGGGCCGGGAGCGTCGCACTTGACTGCGTGGCCCACGGCAAGGTACTGCGGGACAGCTGCTTCGACGACGTATGGATTCAGCCGGCGGCGAGCCACCGGGTGTTCGGGGTGCCGCGGAGCGCGGGCGGTTTAGGGAAGGCCGGGCCTCTGGCACGTGGGGCGGGCGGCGACGCCATGCGCAGGGCCTTGCTCGGCCACGGCTTCGGCGCGGCCGGGATCCGCCGTACGCTCGCTGCGGCCGGCACACGATGCTCCCGGACGACGAGTTGCTCGCCGCCACGGCTTCGGCGCTGGCCGCGGGGAAGGCGGCGGGCTGGTTCCAGGGCCGGATGGAGTTCGGCCCGTGCGCCCTCGGCAATCGGTCCATCCCGGCCGACGCCCGCGCACCCGCCATGCAGAGAACGCTCAACCTCCAGGTCAAGCACCGCGAGCCCTTGCGGCCCTTCGTGCCGAGCGCACCGCGGGAGTACGGCTCCGCCTGCTTCGACCGCGACAGTCCGTGCATGTTG
Source organism: Bryobacterales bacterium (assembly GCA_965213745.1). GTDB lineage: Bacteria > Acidobacteriota > Terriglobia > Bryobacterales > UBA6623 > VXMF01. The sequence goes on from CBDBZZ010000014.1 coordinate 53,612, forward strand.
TTCGTGACTGGCGTGAAGCTTTCGTGGCGCAAGCGTGTGCATGAGCCGGGTCGGGCGCTCTCCGGCCTTGACCGGCTGAATGCGCCACACTTGGCGATCCCGGCGGTCACCCACATGGACCACTCCGCCCGCGTGCAGACCGTCCACTGTGAGACCAACCCCCGCTACCCCGCACTGCTCGAAGCCTGCAAGGCCAAGACCGGCTGCCCGGTGCTCGGGAACACGAGCTGCAATGTCCGCGGCGAGTTTCTCATGCGCACGCCGCACGCCCGCGGACGCCTGCCGCTGGTTCCCGGGCCTCGCCTGCCTCGCCAGCAGCCATGGCTTCCTGCGCCAAGAGGCGCAGGACCCGGCGCTCCAGTGCATCGGGACGGACTCGGTCGCGCCGAATTGACAGGCCTGGCACCTAGGAGCCCGTTGCTAAAGTCGCTGGGGTACGATCCCCTTTGCGAAATCGCGCCCGAAGCACCGTTTTGCGACTGTTCAGGGCCTGCAGGAGTCGTTTTACGGTCATTGCAGGGCCGCTTCACGGTCGCTGAGGACTTTTTCAACAGGCTCCTAGGTGCCGATTGCTCAGCCAGGAATGAACAAGGGCAACCCCCCTACGACAGAAATGCGACAAAAAGAGGAAAGGCCATGGCGGATACCCATGGCTGATACCAAGACGCACGGCGTGAAGCTGCTCCCCTCACGCAATCGCAGAATCCGCCGCGTCCTGCGCTTGGTCGGCTGGAACGCGTTGTTGCTTGCCGCCGGTCTCGCCCTGACCGGCGCCGCCGCGGAAGTGTGGCTGCGGCTGAGGCTGACAAAGCCCTTCACAGCCAACGACGAACTACCCGTGCATTTCGTTCCCGGCGTGGGGCGCACGCTGCAACCCCATGCGGAAGTGCGCTGGACGAACCACTTAGATTTCTGGACTGTCTCACGCACCAACCGCTTGGGCTTTCCCGACCGCGAACCCGTGAGTGCCGAACGCGCCGCGGCAGGCTGCCACATCGCCATGATCGGCGATTCCTTCGTCGAGGCGCTGCAAGTCCCCATCGTTGAGAAGTTCCAGGTCCGGCTGGAGGAGCTTGCCGCCCGGGAGCTGCCCCGCCTCGACGTCACCACCTCGGCGTTCGGATACTCGAACACCGGCCAGCTCAACCAGCTGCCCTACTACGACGAGTTCGCACGCCACCTCCACCCCAAGCTGCTGGTGCTCGTGTTCGTTCCGAACGACTTCGCGGACAACACGCCGGTTCTCAAAGCATTGAAAGTCGGAATAGATCCGGATCGGATACCCTGGGTTTCCGCGGAAAGAAACGGGGGCGGAACCATCACGTTGCGCCTGCCGTCCCCTTACCAGGAGTACGGAGTGTTGCGCCTGCCGTCCCCTTACCAGGAGTACGTCCCTTGGTACAGGTCTATGCTAGGAAAAGCAGTTCGCAGGTCCTACTTCGCGACTTGGCTGCGGGCCAAGGCACGTTTGAAGCTGTTTCCGCGGGAGACCGCGCCAGTGATCGAGGCCGCGCAGACTCTGAGCCGGCGTGCGCCGTATGCATCGCTGCTGGATGGATGGCGGCCGACGGTGGGGAGTGCCATACCCGAAGTGTTTCGCCGCAAGAACCTGCCGCCCTACTTCGAAGAGGCCTTGGATTTCACGGCCTTCGCCCTGGATCAGTTCCAGGAGCGCGCGGAGCGCGACGGCGTTTCCCTGGCCGTCCTGACGACGCACTGGACGCGCACCCGGGGCGATCCGCTATTCGACCGCTTGCACGCCCTGGCCGCGGCGCGCGGCATTCCCGTCGTCAACCAGCATGACTACATCCTGCGCCGGGGCGCCAAGCCCGAGGACGCACATTGGAAGCATGACTTCCACTGGAACGCCGCCGGCCACCGGTGGGCGGCGGAAGCCCTGCTCGAGCACCTGCAGCGGAATCAGGACGTATGCGCCGGACCGTCTCGGCCGCGCGCGGGGTGAAACTGCCGCCAGCGGCCGCGTTGCACGCCCCCGGGGCGCTCGCCGCCGTGCCGCGTACACCCGCACGCCGGGGCTCGCGTTCGCCTGCCGCTCCCGGCCTTGGCGCCGCGGGAGCGCGGCATACGGGGCAGCTGCTTCGGCCCCAAGCAATTGCCAGCCAGCCGCCAGTGGCATCCATGGCTTGCGGAGACTTTTCGGGCCATTGCCCGCCTGATGGCCCGCAAGCCTCAGCCAGAGTTCGGAGGCGGTAGCGGCGGGGTGTGGGCGCAGGCCGACACCGGACGGGGGCCCAGCGCCGCCTAGGCGTAGCCCCGGTTGCAGCGATAGAGCCGGCGTGGCAGGTCCCCGCAGGGAGTTCTGGATGTTGCCCAGCAGCGCGTGGACCCACGCCAGGTGCGGGTCGTCGCTCCGCACCACCGTGCCCGAAGCGGGGCGGCACTCCGCCCAGCCCTGCCACTCGGTTTTTCGGAAGCCGCGCACGGCTCAGGCGCAACGGGTGCGGACGCCCCGCGCCCCCGCTGGTCGTCCCGGTGCTCCCCGCTCCAGGAGGCGTCATCCAGCTGTACGATACCCTCCCAGCGCGGGCGCTCGTCGCGCTCGCATAGGGCTTGGGCAACAGCTTCCCAGCCGGGTTCCGGTTCCCGCCCAGCTGCCGGGCCAGACACCCCGGGGGCAGGGGCAGCTGGGGGTGGCGCAGAGGGTGCCGGCGGTGAGCGAAACCTAGGGCTGGCAGGTGTTGCCCTAGTAGACCTTGCGGGGGCGGCGTCCGTGCTGGCCGCCGCCACAGGCGGGGCCAACTACTAATTTTCCATAAGTAATTACACCAAAATTCTCCGTAATCTTTTGTTTCTGTTAGCGGTTTGCTTGCAATGATGGGGGGGGATTAGTAAGTATAGTACGGAGCGCAACGGAACGCAGATTTTTCGTCCACTTACTGGTTGGTGCCAAAGTCGTGTCCTCAGAATGCAGGCAAGCATAGACTGGCAGTCCGCCTCGCGCCAGAAGGCTGGCACCTGTTCCGGGGCTCCCGGCAAAGATTGGCAAGCAGCTTCTCGGTTGGCCCGCAGCTGGGCTTGGGTCTTGCTCAGCTAGCGCCGGACCCGCCGCTGGACCAAGGCCCCTAGCTGTTCCACCGGATTACTGATTTTGCCATAAGTCATTGCAAGGAACAACCAGAAACAGTCTAGGCGCAGTCGGCCTCGCGGAAGAACCCTGGCACCTTGGTGGGGTCGGTCGCCAGGGCTTGCAGAGCCTGCTCCCAGCGCTCCCGGAGCTGACGAACCGTCCGGACCAGCATCTCCCCACCCGGCGCTGGACGACCGACCGGACTTGCTCCGTAGGGTTCCATTCCGGAGAGTACGCCGGCCACAGATGCATCTCCACCGGTGCCTCGGGCCGCTTCTGCCAGGCTTCTACTGATCGCGTCAAAAGTCGTGTCTCGGGAATCCCTTCGTCGATTGATCTAAAGGGTGGATTTGTTGTACTCTATTAGTATGACAAAAGAAAGATTCTTCTTCGCCCTACGCCTTACTAAGGACCAGAAATTCGAGATTCGAAAAAAGGTGGTCTTGCAGTTCCTCGAGGGAGAATCTGTGGCTCAGATAAAGTCCTGCGTCCCTTTCTCCATACGCACGATCTATCGCTGGATCTCACGCTTTTTCCTTGGAGGCATGGAAAGTCTTCGAGATCGTACAAGAACGGGAAGACCACGCCAATGGACAGATCGGCACCTGGCTTGGATCCGCATCGTCGTCGTTGACCAAGACCCCCATCAATACCCATTCGAGTTCGCTTTGTGGACCGCGCAGCGAGTGCGCCAAGCTTTTTGGGAGAAGTTCGGCAGCGTCCTGAGCGTCTCCACGGGGCACCGGAGCCTGCGGCGGCTCGGACTCACCCCGCAGCGGCCCCAGCGGCGTGCCACCCGGTACGAGCCCGCTGCTGGGCGGCGCTGGAAAGACGAAGAGTGCCCCCAGATCCTTCGCCGCACCCGGGAGTTGGGAGCCCTGATCACCTGCGCCGACGAGTCCGGCCTAACTGCGCAGAGCGTGTCCGGGCGCGCTTGGGGCCCGTGCGGTCAGGCCCCCGTCGGGCGGGTGGCCGGCGGGCGTTTCCGCCTCCACCGGCTGGCGGCCAGCAGCCCGGACGGCCAGCTCTAGGACACCGTGCGGGAAGGTCCTGTCACGGCGGAGGTCTTCCGGGAGTTTCTGGAGCGGATCGCGGAGGAAGAGGATTGGAAGATTCTGTTGGTGATGGACCCTTGCAGGATTCACCGCGCCAGGACAATCCGGGAGTGGCTGGAAGCGAACCAAGCCGCGATAGAGCTGTATTTTCAGCCGACCTACTCGCCTCACGTCAATCTGGTGGAATGGCTAGGGGCTTGATCCAGCGGCGGGTCAGTCGCGAGCTGAGCAAGACCAAAGAACAGCTTCGCGACAACCTGGAGGCTACTTTCCTGTCTTTGCAAAAAGCCCCAAAACAGGTACGAGCCTTCTTGCGAGAGGCAGACTGCAAGTATATTCCTGCCTGAATTCTGATGACATGATTTTTGACGCGATCAGTATCAACAGGCTCTTAGGGCGCTGCGGAGTGAGGCCGAGGCGTCGCAGGACCCTGCGCACCGTCGCCAGGGACAGCTGGACTGGGAACTGATCGAGGATCCCTGGCCGGACAATTTGCAGCGCCCGGGAGGCGAACTCGAGCTGGAGCTGATCGGGGGATTTGTCCCGCGGAGTTGCGAGGATCATCTGCATTGGGTCGTGGGAGAGGCAGGGAGGGCGGTCCCGGTTTGGGCTGATGTCCGAGAGCCTGGAATCCATAGCAGGCATAGAGCCAAATCCAGGTGCGGATTGTGCGGATGTCGATGCCGAATTCCTTGGCTAGGGCACGGAGAGATTGGCCGTGGCGGGCTTGGATCACGACCAATTTCCTAAGGGGAGGGCGGGACCGATGGGGAATGCGTCGGAAGTCGGGAAAGGCTGGAAATTTCATGAATTTATAATAGCATGAGTCACAGGAAGATTCCATGCGGCAATGTCTCAGATAAAAAACATCTATAGACTAGCTTATGTGTGTGTTGGCGTGGGGGATCTGCTGAGAAGTTGAAAACGGTCAGACCTGCAATTACTTTTGAAAAATCAGTAACTGGCGGTGAATGAATCGGCTGTAAACAGAGCTCTACTGCGGCTTGGTTCGCCGCCAGTCGCTTCTGGATTCTCTGCGCACGGTGCATTCTGCGATCGGCGACCACGAGCAGGATCTTCCGGCCTGCTTCCTCAGCGACCTGCTCCAGCAACTCTCGGAAGACCTCCGCCGGGGCAGGGCCTTCCCGCACTCTGTCCTAGAGTTGGCCTTCTGGGCTGCTGGCCGCCAGCCGGTGGCGGCGCAAGCACCCGCTGGCCACTCGCCCGAGGGGGACCGCGGCTGCCTCCAGGGTGCCCGAACCCGCTCGGCGCAGACGAGCAGGGCTCCTCACTTCGGGGCACGGCGAGCGATCTGAGGGAACTTTTGGTTTTTCCAGCGCTGCACGTTAGCGGGCTCGTACTGGGTAGCGCACCGCTGGGGCCACTGCGGCGGGTGCCGGAGCCGCCGCAGGCTTCGGCACCCCGGGGAGCCGCTCAGGACGCTGCCGAACTTCCCCCCAAGGCTTGGCACCCTCGCGGCGTGGTCCGCCAAGCGCACTCGAATTGGCATTGATTGGGGTTTTGGTCTTACGACGATGGTGCGGATCCAAACCCGACCGGACTTACTCCGTAGGGTTCAATTCCGGAGAGTATACCGGCACTAGATGAATCTCCACCCGTGCATCCCTGATTCCCGGTTAAGGATTCCGGTTACCAGCCGAAACGTGTTTGTGTTGCAATGATTTAGAAAGTCCTCTGGAGTGGCCATGTATTGCACCTGGGGGTGCCTCTCGATTTCTTTGGAGGCCCCCTTGCCCCTGTCCCCCGCTAGTGCTCCCACCCTGGCTTACGACGTCTGCGACGACGACCTGACGGGCCGGGCCGGGCTCGGCGTGGTGGCCCGGCTGGCCCGGTTCCTCGGGCTGCCCGAGCTGCTAGCCGCGTCGGCCCGCCTCCAGCGCCGCCGGCGCGGTGGCAGCGCTGGGCAGATGCTGCTGGCGCTGCTCTATGCGGCCTGCGCCGGCGGGGGGCACCTCCACGCGATCGACGCCCTGGGGCCGATGCCGTCGCACGCCGAGCGTGCGGGCTGCGGGCCGTGCCCGCCAGCCGGCGGCTGGTGCCGCTGGGGCGCAGGAGTGCGGACAGCGGTGGGGGTACGTGCCGGTGTTCGGGGACGGTCCGGGGAGCGAGGGGGAGGGCCAGTTGTGCGAGCACGCTGAGAAGCAGTTCTGACTGCACGCGGTGTACGTGGGGCCGGCACGGACATGCAGGGGGACGGGCGGGAGCAGCTAGACCAAGATGCGGTGCCCTGGCTGGCAGCGCGGCAGCCGGCGGGGCTACGGGCCGCCAGCGCGGACTCCTGCGGGGCGCTGGGGAGCTCCTGCCGGCAGCGGGGCGGGGATGCTTCCGGGAGCGGGACCGATCCGCGCCAAAAGGCCCCGATTCTGCGCCGGGCGGACGCGAGGGGGTTGCGGGAGGCCGAGGGGGAGCCCCTGGACGCGGCGGGCCAGGAGCGGGTGCTCGCAGGGGCATACCGGCCAGCCCGGGAGCCGGAGGAGCCGGTGTACGGGGTGATCCGGCGCGATGGGGACGGGGAGCAGAGGTGGCTGGTGCCGGTGTGCATGGTGATTCCGGTGAGCCACGACCGGCTGCCGCTGGCGGAGCTGGTGCGGCGGCACTGCGGCCAGCAGGGGCAGGAGCCTGCGTGCCAGAGGCCGTTGACGGACCTAGGAGCCCGTTGATAAAGGGCGCTGTCCGAGTCACCGCCGAGACGCGGCGGAACGCAGCGAAGGCTCCTGCGGGCTAGGCTCCGAGCCCGAGCGCGGGCCGGCCGGGCGGCCCAGACGCTCGAGAACGCGCTCAGCAGCCGTTCCGGGACCTTCCCGAGGCCTTCTCCAGGCCAAATTAGCGCCGCAACGGCCAGGGAGCCGCCGCCTGGCAGGCTCCGGGGCGTACCGCTCCCCGGCAGCGACCGCAGCAGGACGCCCAGGTTGCACCCGCAGGCGGGGAGGAGCAGTCACTGCAGGCTGTTACTGATTTTGCCATAAGTCATTGCAAGGAACAACCAGAAACAGTCTAGGCGCAGTCGGCCTCGCGAAAGAACCCCTGCACCTTGGCGGGGTCGGCCGCCAGGGCTCGCAGGGCCTCCTCCCAGCGCTCCTTGAGCTGACGAACCGTCCGGACCAGAATCTTCCCCACCCGGCGCTGGACCACCGACCGGACTGGCTCCGTAGGGTTCCATGCCGGAGAATACGCCGGCCACAGGTGCATCTCCACCGGTGCCTCGGTCCGCTCTTTCCAGGCTTCTATAGGCTGGGATGTGTGGATTCTGTGGCGGTCCACTAGCACGTGAATCGGTCCAGCCTCCGTCTGGTCCAAAATCTGCTGCGGGAACTGTTCCAACGTGTCTGAGGTGGCGGTTCCGGCATGGATCATGGAATAAATCTCTCCCGAGGGGCTGCTCGCGGACAGCATGTTCAGCCGGAACCGTTCCCCCGTTGGCTGGACGATAGGCGTCCGGCCCCGGGGACCCCATGGAGTGCCCCGGGGGAGTGCGAGGTCATGCCGGCCTCGTCGGCAAAGAGCAGCAGGGCTCCCTGCTCCTGCGCATGCCGGGCGAGGGCGGGGTAGGTTTCTTCGATCCCAGTCCGCACCGCGGCGGCGTTCTGCTGGGAGGACCGGAACTGAGGGCGCTGCGGAGTGAGGCCGAGACGTCTCAGGACCCTGCGCACCGTCGACAGGGACAGCTGGACTGGGAACTGGTCGAGGATCCATTGCCGGACAATTTTCAGGGACCAGTAGGCGAACTCGAACTGGAGCTGATCGGGAGATTTGTCCCGCAGAGTTGCGAGGATCATCTGCATTTGGTCATGGGAGAGGCAGGGAGGGCGTCCTGGTTTGGGTTTATGTCCGAGAGCCTGGAATCCACAGCAGGCATAGAGCCAAATCCAGGTGCGGATTGTGCGGATGTCGATGCCGAATTCCTGGGCCAGGGCACGGAGAGCTTGGCCGTGGCGGGCTGGGATCACGACCAGCTTTCTAATGGGAGGTCGGGACCGCTGGGGAATACGGCGGAAGTCGGGAAATCTTGGAAACTTCATGAATAGCATGAATCACAGGGAGATTCTATGCGAAAATGTCTCAGATAAAAAACGTTTATAGACCAGTTTATGTGTGTGTTGGCGCGGGGGAGCTGCTGAGAGGTTGAAAACGGCCAGACCTGCAATTACTTTTGGCAAAGTCAGTATGAGGGCCCCGCAGGTGGACCCGCCGCAGCCCGCCGGTCGCGTACCTGGGGGCCCTCGACCGTGCGACCTTCTCGCAGCGCTGCCGCTCCAGCTGGCGGCCCCGCTCGCCGGCGACCCGCTCCCGGTGCGCCTCCCCCGCCGTGCGCTCGGCTTCCTGCCCCGGCTCCCATTGGCGCGGCTTCCGCTGCGGCTCCGGAAGCACCGGCTCCTGCCCGGACTCCTCCCGCGCCAGCACCGTCGCGCCGCTGGGGTACCCCTGGTCCGCCACCACCGTCTGCGGCTGCTCGCCCTGCGCCTCCGCCACCGCCGCCAGCGTCGGCCCGAGCGTCGCCGTGGCGCCCCGGTCCGCGGCCTGCACGGTCAGCCCCCCAGCGCACCGCTGTCCAGGTCCACCGCGGGCTCGGCCTGGGGGGCCCTGTCCGGCGCGCCGTCCTGCCTGCGGGCCACCCGGGCGTCCGGAGCGACCGGGTGCTCCCCCTCCTGGTGCGCCAGCGACCGGTTCCGGCACCGGCGGTCGCACTCGAGCAACTCTGCCTGCGTCGGCGTCTCAAGGCCCGCGGATGCCGCCAGGCGCTCGAGGAACTCCCCGGAGCCCTCCTGGGTGTTCCGCCGCCGCAGCGTGTGCAGCGCCGCGTGGGCTTCCAGCGTGGTGGCGTCCACCCCGACTGTCTCGCCCTTCGCCAGCCCGGCGGCCCGCAGCCTCTCCAGCACCCAGGCGCAGACCTGCTGGTACGTCTCGAGGTCGCTGCGCTAGCGCGGGCGGCACAGCGGGGAGGGGTCCGGCGGCGACGCGGGGAGCCCCTAGCCGAGGAACGCACGGCTCGCGAGGGTGGCGCTGGCCTGCAGGGCGCTGGCGCGCTCGGCACCCAGGCCCAGCAGGTAGCCGGCGCAGGAGCCTGCGACAGGAGACGCCCGGCGGCAGCGAGGGGCGGCCCAGCCCGGCGGCGTAGAAGGGCCGGCAGAGCCGCTCCAGGCCCTCGTCGCAGCCGGCCAGCTCGAGCACCTCGTGGAGCTTCTCGCAGAACGGCACGGTCGGGGCCTGGGGGCGTGCGTCCGCAGGGAGGCAGACGCACCCCTGGATCCGTTGGCGAGCGCCCAGCGACATGTGAACAAATATCCCACGGAATGCTCTCGAATCGCAAGCCCCCACGCGCAGCGCCGCTCAGCCGGACTTTATCAACGGGCTCCTAGGAGCCCGTTGATAAAGGGCGCTGTCCGAGTCACCGCCGAGACGCGGCGGAACGCAGCGAAGGCTCCTGCGGGCTAGGCTCCGAGCCCGAGCGCGGGCCGGCCGGGCGGCCCAGACGCTCGAGAACGCGCTCAGCAGCCGTTCCGGGGCCTTCCCGAGGCCTTCTCCAGGCCAAATTAGCGCCGCAACGGCCAGGGAGCCGCCGCCTTGCAGGCTGCGGGGCGTACCGATCCCCGGCAGCGACCGCATCAGGACGCCCAGGTTGTACCCGCAGGCGTGGATGAGCAGTCGCTTCAGGATGTTGCTGCGGCCCCGCAGGTGGATCCGCCGCATCCCGCCGGTCGCGTACCTGGGGGCCGTCGACCGTGCGACCTGCTCGCAGCGCTGCCGCTCCAGCTGGCGCCCCCGCTCGCCGGCGATTCGCTCCCGGTTCGCCTCCACCGCCGCACGCTCGGCTTCCCGGCCCGGCTCCCCCTGGCGCGGCTGCCGCTTCGGCTCCGGAATCACCGGCTCCTGCCCGGACTCCTCCAGCGCCAGCACCGTCGCGCCGCTGGGGTATCCCTGGTCCGCCACCACCGTCTGCGGCTTCTTGCCCTGCGCCTCCGCCACCGCTGCCAGCGTCGGCCCGAGCGTCGCCGTGTCGCCTAGGTCCGCGGCCTGCACGGTCAGCCCCACCAGTGCGCCGCTGTCCAGGTCCACCGCGTGCTCGGCCTTGGGGGCCCTGTCCGGCGCGCCGTCCTTCCTGCGGGCCACCCGGGCGTCCGGATCGACCGGATGCTCCCATTCCTGGTTCGCCAGCGACTGGTTCTGGCGCTGGCGGTCGCACTCGAGCAACTCTGCCTGCGTCGGCGTCTCGAGGCCCGCGGAGGCCGCCAGGCGCTCGAGGCACTCCCCGGAGCCCTCCTGGGTGTTCCGCCGCTGCAGCGTGCTCAGCGCCGCGTGGGCTGCCAGCGTGGTGGCGTCCACCCCGACCGTCTCGCCTGGGGCCAGCCCGGCGGCCCGCAGCCTCGCCAGCACCCCGGCAAAAACCTGCTGGTGCGTCTCGAGGTCGAGGCGCTGGCGCGGGCGGCAGAGCGTGGAGTGGTCCGGCGTCGACTCGTTCAGCCCGGAGCCGAGGAACTCGCGGAGCGAGAGCGTGTCGCTGGCCTGCAGGGCGCTGGCGCGCTCGGCATGGAGGCCCAGCAGGTAGCCGAGCAGGAGCATGCGGAAGTAGACGCCCGGCGGCAGCGAGGGGCGGCCCAGCTTGGCGGCGTGGAAGAGCTTGCAGAGCCGCTCCAGGCACTCGTCGAAGCCGGAGCGCTCGAGCACCTCGTTGAGCTTCTCGAAGAACGGGACGGTCGGGGCCTGGGGGAGTTCGTCCGCATGGAGGAAGACCAACCCCTGGATCCGTTGGCGAGCGCCCAGCGACATCTGAACAAGGATCCCACGGAATGCTCTCGCACCGCAAGCCCCCCGCGCAGCGCCGCTCAGCCGGACTTTATCAACGGGCTCCTAGGCCTGCATTCTCCGCCAGGCCGCTCTCCCGCGGCGCAGCAGGGCTTCTACCTGGGCGGGCAGATCGCGCAGCTGCTGCTGCGGCTGCTGCCGTACCAAGTGCTGCCGTCCGAGGCGCGGCAGCACGGGCTACGGCTGCTGATCCGGGACTGCGTGGCAGCATGGGGCGGCTGCGGCTGCTGTGCAGCAGGGGCAACCTGCGGTTGGATGGGCTGCTGCACGCGGCGAGCCGGAGGAAGCCGGACTAGGGCTGGGGCAGTGCCGGGTACAGCGGAAGGGGACCGACGCGGAGCACGTGCGGGTTCCGGTGCGCTCGGAGCCGGGTGTGCAGAGTGCCTACGGGGGTACTTAGCAGTTCGATTCCAAAATAATGTTGCAATTGGCTTGGGGTTGAGCTAGGCTGGTTGCAGGGTTGCCCGCAGGGGCTCCCCACGGTGCCATGCCCTTCCGGAAGCAACGCCCCGATTTGATCCTGAGCCCCGAGGCGCGGGCCACGCTCGAGGCCGTCTCCCGCTCCCGCACCGAGCCGGCGCGTCGAGCGCGCCAAGATCCTGCTCGGCTACGCCGCCGGCGCGTCGGTCTCGGCCCTCGCCCGCACGCTCCGCACGAACCGCCCCAAGATCGAACGCTGCATCGACAAGGACTTGCAGCTAGGGGCCGCAGCCGCCCTGGAGGACTTGGCCCGGCCGGGTCGCCCGGCACGGATCCCGACCGCAGCCCGGGCGTGGCTCGTGGCGGTCGCCTGCGCCAAGCCCCGGGAATTCGGCTATCCCGAGGAACTCCGGACCTTGCGGCTCCTGGCCCGCCATGCGCGGGAGCGCTGCGTCGCCGCGGGCCATCCCAGCTTGGCCCGCGTCGGGCGCGGCACCGTCTGCAAGCTGCTGCGGGCCCACCGCTTGCGCCCGCACCAGGGCCAGTACTGCCTAGAGCGGCGCGATCCGGATTGCGAGCCCAAGATGGAGCAGGTCCTGCTGCTCTACAAGCAGGTGCAGGTCTTCCGCGAGACCGGCGCGGAGACCGGCGAGACCGCGCTCGCGGCCTGGGTCTCCTACGACGAGAAGCCGGGCATCCAAGCCATCGCCGGGGTCGCTCCCGACCTGGCGCCGCAGCCCGGCAAGCACGCCTCGACCGGGCGCAACTACGAATACAAGCGGCTCGGCACGCTGACGCTGATGGCGGGCTTGGACCTGCTCACCGGGCACGTCCACCGGGCCGTCGTGGAGCGCCACCGCAGCCGCGAGTTCGTGGAGTTCTTGCAGCAACTGGACGGCGCCTATCCCCCGGGGATTCCGATCCGGGTCGTGCTCGACAATCACTCCGCGCACACGTCGAAGGAGACGCGGGCGTATCTGGCGACCGTCGCCAACCGCTTCGAGTTCGTGTTCACACCTCAGCACGGATCGTGGTTGAACCTGGTCGAATCGTTTTTCTCGAAGCTGACGCGCACCCTGCTCAGGGAGATCCGGGTCGCGACCCAGGAAGAACTCCAGTTGCGGATCGAGGCGTACCTCGACCGTGTCCACGAGGATCCCGTGGCGTACCGCTGGACTTCCCAGATGGACGAGATCTCCGTCGCCTAGGCCACCCCGTCTATTGATATGTTATTTTGGAATCGTACTACTAGGCCGCTCGGCGACGGGATGAGGGGCCCGCGCCGGGCCCACCGGCCTCTCCGCTCAAGCCCTACGGCCCCGCAATCCCCATCTCGGGCAATCATTCGGGAATCTTGGTTAGGAGTGATGGTCCAAGCCGGTTAGGAGACGCTACACTTAGATGAGGCATCTAGTCTTCGCGTAGTGCAGCCGAGGCTTCCGTTAACTCATGACAGGCAACGAAATCCGAAATCTGTTTCTCAGCTACTTCGAGGGAAAGGGGCACCATCGCGTACCGAGCTCCTCGCTAGTTCCAGCCGGTGACTCGACGCTCCTCTTTGCGAACGCAGGCATGAACCAGTTCAAGGATATGTTTCTCGGGATCGAGAAGCGTATCTACTCACGCGCCACCAGCGTGCAAAAGTGCGTGCGCGCTGGCGGCAAACATAACGACCTAGAGAATGTCGGCCTCACCAGGAGACACCACACTTTTTTTGAGATGCTCGGCAATTTTTCGTTTGGAGACTACTTCAAGGAGGATGCCATCGCATTTTCCTGGGAGCTCGTGACGAAGGTTTTTGGCTTACCCGAGAGCCGGTTGTTTGTCACCGTGTTTCGGGAGGACGATGAGGCAGAACGCCTTTGGAAAAAAGTTGCCAACCTTGCAGAAGACCGAATCCATCGTTGCGATGAAAAGGACAATTTTTGGCAGATGGGAGAGACAGGTCCCTGCGGACCTTGCTCGGAAATATTCTACGATTATGGACCTGATGGACTCGAATTTGAGGAAGAAGATGCACCTTTTCCGTCAGAAATATCGCGTTATTTGGAAATTTGGAATTTAGTTTTTATGCAATTCGAGCGGGATGCGGGTGGAAAACTTCATTCGTTGCCAAGACCTTCGATTGACACCGGGATGGGGCTTGAGCGCATGGCAGCTGTATTGCAGGGTAAGCGGTCGAATTTTCACACTGACTTATTCTTACCCATTATCGAAAGAGCGGGCGCTCTGCTGGGAATAAATTACGGCGAAAAATCGCACCGTGACATTGCGCTCCGCATTGCCGCTGACCACAGTCGTGCGGCGGTGTTCCTTGTACATGATGGTGTATTGCCTTCCAACGAAGGGCGAGGGTATGTGCTGAGAAAGATCATACGTCGAGCTCTGCGCCATGCTCGAATGGCAGGTTGCGAAGATATTTTCCTTCACAAGCTAACCGACTCTATTGCAAATTTAATGTCTTCGGGATATCCTGATATTAAGAACACTACGGAGAGGGTTAGCAAGATAATTCATATGGAGGAAATACGCTACTATCAGAATTTCGCAGTGGCGGAAAGGGAATTCGAGGCCACAGCCTCACAAGCTGTTGATGGAACTATACCCGGTGCCTCTGTATTTCGCTTATACGACACTTTTGGCTTATCCATTGACGAACAACGGGAGATGGCCAATGAGCGATCGCTGCGAATTGACGTAGGTGGCTACGACCTCGCACTCAGCCGTCAGCGCAGTCGTGCCAGAGCGGTCTGGAAGGGGTCTCGTCATCCACGCTTGCCTATGCCCCTGGCGCCTGAGTTCGAGCCGACGGGACGCACGGAGTTTCTCGGCTACAGCGAAGTCCAATCTGAAGGACTTCAAGTCGTCGCGATTTTGCAAGATGGCCAAACCGTAGAGGCAGCCAAGGCTGGCTCTGCGGTCCAGCTGCAGCTGGACCGGACTCCGTTCTATGCGGAGGCTGGCGGGCAAGTGGGCGACTCGGGAATGCTATCGACCGGCGAGACAGAAGTCGCATTGGTGCGGGATGTGCAGGCAATCATGCCAGGAGTTAGCTTGCATAGCGCTGAGCTTCTAGAGGACATTGCTGTCGGCACCAAGCTGCATGGGCGTGTGAATGAGGAATTGCGAGACGCTACTCGCCGCAACCACACCGCGACACACCTGCTGCATGCAGCGATTCGAAAGGTCCTCGGGCCCCACGCCAAGCAGGCGGGTAGCGTGGTCGCACCCGACCGCCTCCGGTTCGACTTCACGCACTACGCACGCCTCGAGGCAAGCGAGATCGATGAAATCGAAGATCTTGTCAACGACCATGTCCTACTGGATTTTGACGTTGTCACGGAGACCAAGGATATTGATCGCGCCCTCGGCGACGGAGCGATGGCATTGTTCGGCGAAAAGTACTCCGAACAGGTTCGCGTCGTCTCGGTGGGCGACTTCAGCAAGGAACTGTGCGGCGGCACGCATGTCGTGCGAACCGGTGAAATCGGGCTGTGCAAGATTGTCTCCGAAAGCAGCAGTGCCGCCGGTGTGCGACGCCTGGAAGCGCTCACTGGCAGAGGAGCACTCCGCCACTGCCGGCTGGCAGATCGGAACCTCGGCGAAGTGATGGCGCTGCTGCCGGGCCGCGAACTCAGCCCCGCCGATTCGATACGGAAGCTTCTCGACGAAAAGCAGATGCAAGACCGGGAAATGCAGGACCTCAAGAACAAGCTAGCGCAAGCGAGCGTAGCAGACTTGGTTCGGAGAGCGCAGGAAATAGACGGCCTGCGTGTGATCGCTGCGAAGCTGGACGACATGGACCGCTCCCAGTTGCGGCTGCTCGCAGACACCCTCCGCATGAGGATCGGGACGGGGGTGGTAGTGCTCGCCACCGTTCGAGACTTCCGCGTTGTGCTGGTCGCGGCAGCGACAAAGGATGTCGCGGGTCGAAGAGTCCACGCTGGACGAATCGTCCGGTCGGTCGCGCAGTTAGTAGGCGGTCGAGGAGGCGGTCGGCCCGACATCGCCGAGGCCGGAGGCAAGAACCCTCAAGCGCTGCCCGACGCACTGGAGAAAGTGTTTGGCATTGTCAAGCACCAACTGCAGGGTTAGCGCTAACGCCTCGTGACTTTTCAGGGTTAGGGAATCACAGCCCAAAGCTGCTCGATTGATCGAATTTGATGCGGATGATCAAATTCCGCCATACATGGAGGTCTCGGGTCCAGTTCCTTGAGCAGGACACCTTTCGGAGACCGTCGGCGCTTGTGTTGGGGGACCGCCTAGGCCCAAACGGGTCTGGCTCGTCGGCAAGGTGGCCCCGCAATGGTTCACTCTAAGGTGGCCCCGCAATGGTTCACTCTAAGGTGGCCCCGCAATGGTTCACTCTGTGGCCGATGACTTGGGCCGATCCATGCGTTCCTCTACCCCAAACCCGACAGTTTCTAGATCCGGATTTGGCCTTAAGTTCAAGCATAGCAATCACTTAAGTGATGTTTCGCGCATTCCATTTCAAGAGGCTCAACTGGACTGGTCCGGTTGTACGATGGTTTGTGGAGAACTCATCCTCAACGGTTTCAATCACTTGTTTGCATTCGGCGGAAACGCGTACCCTTGCCGAACCTCATGATCCTTTCGCGGCAATTGCACCAGCCGGATCCCGTTTAGGTCCACCCAGATGCTGTTCTCAGTCCTTACGGCATCCGGTCCCTCCCGTCTGTTTCCCGTATTGGAAGGTTTTGAATATGCAAGGAATCTGGACCTGAAGCATCCCTGATGTGCCCGCGTGCTTTCAAAGCCGGGCGTACTCCGCAGCAGAAATTGCATGGTCATACTGATCCATGCAAAAGTCATGTCAGGGGTCTTTCCCCGTAAGCTATTGAAAATGCTAGCAATCTAGCGTGATTTGTGTGACAGGACTTATGCACCGGTCTGTAGATAGCGTGCATATGTATTTTCCTCCTCGCGTGTCGAAGTAAGAGCCTTTGGGTCTCGCGGGGCCGAACTCCAGGTCTCAGCCCAAGCTTGCCCCCAAGCATGGTGTAGGAGCAGAGGCTTCCGCTGGGAGCTGAAGGTAAGCGGCCAGTCGCAGCGACCGTCTGGAGTCTGGCGGCGGCGGACCCCTGACCCCTAGGAGCCCGTTGATAAAGTCCGGCTGAGCGGCGCTGTGCTCGGGGGGTTGCGGTACGAGAGCATTCCGTGGGATACTTGTTCACATGTCGCTGGGCGCTCGCAAACGGATCCAGGGGCTCGTCTTCCTCCCTGCGGACGAACTCCCCCAGGCCCCGACCGTCCCGTTCTTTGAGAAGCTCAACGAGGTGCTCGAGCGCTCCGGCTTCGATGAGTGCCTGGAGCGGCTCTGCCGGCCCTTCTACGCCGCCAAGCTGGGCCGCCCCTCGCTGCCGCCGGGCGTCTACTTCCGCATGCTCTTGCTCGGCTACCTGCTGGGCTTGGGTTCCGAGCGCGCCATCGCCCTGCAGGCCAGCGACACCCTCTCGATCCGCGAGTTCCTCGGCTACGGACTCCACGAGTCGACGCCGGACCACTCCACGCTTTGCCGCACGCGCCAGCGCATCGACCTCGAGACGCACAAGAAGGTCTTCGCCTGGGTGCTGGAGAGGCTGCGCGCCGCCGGGCTAGCCAAGGGCGAGACAGTCGGGGTGGACGCCACCACGCTGGAAGCCAACGCGGCGCTGAACACGCTGCAGCGGCGGAACACCCGGGAGGGCTACGGGGAGTTCATCGAGCGCTTGGCGGCATCCGCGGGGATTGAGACGCCGACGAAGGAAGATTTGATTGAGTTCGACCGCCGGCGCAAGAACAAGTCGCTGTCGAACCAGGAGTGGGAGCACCCGGTCGATCCAGACGCCCGGGTGGCCCGTATGAAGGACGGCGCGACGGACATGGCCCACAAGGCCGAGCACGCGGTGGACCTGGACAGCGGTGCGCTGGTGGGGCTGACCGTGCAGGCCGCGGACCGGGGCGACACGGCGACGCTCGGGCCGACGCTGGCGGCGGTGGCGGAGGCGCAGGGCGGGAAGCCGCAGACGGTGGTGGCGGACAAGGGGTACAACAGCGGCGCGACGGTGCTGGCTCTGGAGGAGTCCGGGCAGGAGCCGGTGATTCCGGAGCCGCAGCGGAAGCCCCGCAAGTGGGAGCCGGGGCAGGAAGCCGAGCGCGCGGCGGTGGAGGCGAACCGGGAGCGGGTCGCCGGCGAGCGGGGGCGCCAGCTGGGGCGGCAGCGCTGCGAGCAGGTCGAACGGTCGATGGCCCACATGTACGGGACTGGCGGGATGCGGCGGGTCCACCTGCGGGGCCACAACAACATCCTGAAGCGACTGCTCATCCACGCCTGCGGGTACAACTTGGGCGTCCTGATGCGGTCGCTGACGGGGATCGGTACGCCCCGAAGCCTGCAAGGCGGCGGCTCCCTGGCCGTTTTGGCACTAATTCGGCCTGGAGAAGGCCTCGGGAAGGCCCCAGAACGGCTTCTGAGCGCGTTCTCGAGCGTCTGGGCCGCCCGGCGGCCCGCGCTCGGGCTCGGAGCCTAGCTCGCAGGAGCCTTCGCTGCGTTCCGCCGCGTCTCGGCGGTGACTCGGACAGCGCCATTTATCAACGGGCTCCTAGCGACAGTCATCGCGGTGCCAGTTGAGGGTTAGGCTCAGCAATGTATCTGAAAGGATGCGCAGCAACGACATACTGATTTTGCCAAAAGTAATTGCAGGTCTGGCCGTTTTCAACCTCTCAGCAGCTCCCCCACGCCAACACATGCATAAACTGGTCTATAGAGGTTTTTTATCTGAGACATTGTCATATGGAACCTGCCTATGATAAGTGATAGTAGACCGCCACAGAATCCACACATCTAAGCATATAGAAGCCAGGAAGAAGCGGACCGAGGCACCGGTGGAAATTCATCTGTTGCCGACGTACTCTCCGGAATTGAACCCTGCGGAGCAAGTCCGGTCGGTAGTCCAGCGCCGGGTGGGGAAGCTGCTGGTCTGGACGGTTCGCCAGCTCAGGGAGCGCTGGGAGCAGGCTCTGCCAGCCCCCGAGGCCGACCCCACCAAGGTGCCAGGGTTCTTCCGCGGGGCCGACTGCGCCTAGACTGTTTCTGGCCGCATTCTGCAATGACTTATGGCAAAGTCAGTAACGACCCTGCGGACACCGTTGGAAAAAAGTTCCGACGCCAATCCGCCGCGCTAGATGCTCGAGTTCACGTCCGAGCGCCTGATGACGCTGGAGGTCGAGGGCCTGCCCGGCACCGCCCACGGCGAGCGTTTGCTAGGTCGGATCCCGCACGAAAAGGCTACCGTGACCAGCACTGGGAGACATGCGCCGACACGGTCGATCTCCAGACCCCGAAGCTGCGCCAGGGGAGTTCCTGCCCCGGCTTCCTGGAGCCACGGCGGATGGCGGAGCAGACGCTGACGATAGTGGTCCAGGAGGCCTGCGCCCAAGGCGTGTCGACCCGCGTGGTCGACGATCCGGTGCGGTCGCTGGGAATGAGCGACATCTCGCAGAGCCAGGTCTCGCGGCTGTACGGCGAGTTCGATGGCAAGCTCCGCGGCTTCCTGGACCGTCAGCTGAAGGACACCTACTGATCGAGTCAAAAGTCGTGTCTCGGGAATCCCTTCGTCGATTGATCTGCAGGGTGGATTTGTTGTACTCTATTAGTATAACAAAAGAAAGATTCTTCTTCTTCCTACGCCTTACCGCGGACCAGAAGTTCGAGGTTCGAAAAAGGCGGTCTTGCAGTTCCTCGGGGGCACGTCAGCGGCTCAGATAAAGTCCTGCGTCCCTTGCTCCCTACGCACGATCTAGCGCTGGATCTCACGCTTCCTCCTGGGAGGCCTGGAAAGCCTGCGGGATCGTACAAGAACGGGAAGACCCCGCCCAGGGACAGATCGGCACCTGGCTTGGATCCGCATCGTCGGCGGAGACCACGACCCCGCTCAAGACCCATGCGAGTGCGCTGGGTGGACCGCGCAGCGAGTGCGCCAAGCCTGGGGGGAGAAGTCCGACAGCGTCCTGAGCGTCTCCACGGTGCATCGGAGCCTGCGACGGCTCGGACTTCCGCCGCAGCGGCCTCAGCGGTGCGCCACCCGGTACGAGCCCGCTGCTGGGCAGCGGTGGAAAAACGAAGAGTTCCCCAAGTTCCTTCGCCGCGCCCGGGAGTTGGGAGCGATGCTCGCCTGCGCCGCCGAGTCCGGCCTGGCTGCGCAAAGCGTGTCCGGGCGCACCGGGGGCCCGTGCGGTCAGACCCCCGTCGGGCGGGTGGCCGGCGGGCGTTTCCGTCTCCACCGGCTGGCGGCCAGCAGCCCGGAGGGCCAGCTCTAGGCCCCAGGGCGGGAAGGTCCTGTCACGGCGGAGGTCTTCCGGGAGTTTCGGAGCGGATCGGAAGATTCCGTTGATGGTGGACCATTGCAGTATGCACCGCTCCCGGACAATCCGGGAGTGGCTGGAAGCGAACCAAGCCGCGTTAGATCTGTATTTTCAGCCGACCAACTCGCAGCAAGTCAATCTGATGGAACTGCTAGGGGCCTTGGTCAAGAGGCGGGTCAGTCGCGAGCTAAACAAGACCGAAGCACAGCTTCGCGACAATCTGGAAGCTGCTTTCCAGTCTTTGCAAAAAGCTCCGGAACAGGTGCGAGCCTTCTTTCGAGAGCCAGACTGCAAGTCTATTCTTGCCGGCATTCTGATGACACGACTTTTGACGCGATCAGTAACCCTAGCTCCGGCTGGACGCGACCTATGCGCAGATGTGCCAGGCCGGGCGCAGCGTCTCGGTCTCGACCACCCTCGCGGTGGCGGTCAACGACCGGGTCCGGTGTGAGGTGCTCGACATGGCGCTCGGCGCGTCGGAGACCGAGGCCTTCCGGACCGACTTCCTGCGCAGCCTCACCCGGCGCAGTCTCCGGGGCGTCCAACTGGCGGTCTCCGATGACCACAAGGGGCTGCAGACCGCTGTGATGCACATCCTCGGTGCTACCTCGCAGCACTGCCGCAGGCACTGCATGCGCAACCTGCGGGCCCCTGCCGTCCAGCAGGGCCGGCGCGTGACTACGGCCTTCGCCCAAAGGGATGCTGCCAGGGCCTTCGCCCAATGGTACTAGGTCACCGACCAGATCCAAACCAAGGCACCGCAGTTCGCCGCCCTACTGGACGAGACCGAGCACGACATCCTGACCTCTAGGACCTAGATTCCCGGTTACTGACTTTGCCAAAAGTAATTGCAGGTCTGGCCGTTTTCAACCTCTCAGCAGCTCCCCCGCGCCAACACACACATAAACTGGTCTATAGATGTTTTGTATCTGAGACATTTTCGCATAGAATCTCCCTGTGGTTCATGCTCTTATCAATTCATGAAGTTTCCAGGATTTCCCGACTTCCGCCGTATTCCCCAGCGGTCCCGACCTCCCCTGAGGAAGCTGGTCGTGATCCCAGTCCGCCACGGCCAAGCTCTCCCTGCCCTGGCCCAGGAATTCGGCATCGACATCCGCACAATCCGCACCTGGGTTCGGCTCTAGGCCTGCTGTGGCTGCCAGGCTCTCGGACAGCAGCCCCAACCGGGACGCCCTCCCGGCCTCTCCCAGGACCCCATGCAGAGGATCCTCGCAACTCTGCAAGACAAATCTCCCGCTCAGCTCCAGTTCGAGTGCGCCTCCCGGTCGCTGCAGATTGTCCGGCCAGGGATCCTCGACCCGTTCCCAGTCCAGCTGTCCCTGGCGCCGGGGCGCAGGGTCCTGCGACGTCTCGGCCGCACCCCGCAGCGCTCGCAGTTCCGGTCCTCCCAGCCGAACGCCGCCGCGGTGCGGACTGGGATCGCAGCAACCTACCCCGCCCTCGCCCAGCGCACGCAGGAGCAGAGAGCGCTGCTGCTCTTTGCCGGCGAGGCCGGCAGGACCTCGCACTCCCCCCGGGGCACTCCAGGGGGTCCCCGGGGCCGGACGCCTAGCGTCCAGCCCACGGGGGCGCGGTTCCGGCTGCACAGGCTGTCCGCGAGCAGCCCCTCGGGAGAGATTTATTCCAGGCTCCATGCCGGAACCGCCACCTCGGATACGTTTGCAAAGTTCCTGCAGCAGATTCCGGACCGGACGGAGGCTGGACCGCTTCACGTGCTCGTGGACCGCCACAGAAGCCACACATCCCAGCCTATAGAAGCCTGGAAGGAGCGGACCGAGGCACCAGTGGAGATTCATCTGTTGCCGGCGTACTCTCCGGCATGGAACCCGACGGAGCCAGTCCGGTCGGTAGTCCAGCGCCGGGTGGGGAAGCTGCTGGTCCGGACGGTTCGTCAGCTCAAGGAGCGCTGGGAGGAGGCCCTGCAAGCCCTGGAGGCCGACCCCACCAAGGGGCAGGGGTTCTTTCGCGAAGCCGACTGCGCCTAGACTGTTTCTGGTTGTTCCTTGCAATGACTTATGGCAAAATCAGTAATTTCCCGAAATGGCGGTTGGAGTGTCGTATGGCTTGAGCGGAGAGCGATGCGCGCCCGGCGCGGGCCCCTCAGCCCGTCGCCGAGCGACTTGGGCACCCCCGCAAGCGCCCTGTGCCGGCCTGCACCCGCACCGCGGCCGCTGCGCTCCCGGCTCCAGGCGCACCGAGCCTCGCGCGGGCTCCGCGTCGGCCCCCTGCTGCTGGGCCCGGCGCGGCTCCGGCCGCGCCGCCCCTGCCCTAGCCCGGCTC
The DNA here is from genome assembly GCA_965213745.1 of Bryobacterales bacterium. GTDB lineage: Bacteria > Acidobacteriota > Terriglobia > Bryobacterales > UBA6623 > VXMF01. Next base: position 75,662 of record CBDBZZ010000014.1, read on the forward strand.
CCTCCGGCTCCCCGCGTGCAGCAGCCAGTCCAACCACAAGTTGCTCCTGCTGAACAGCAGCAGCCGCCGCCGCGCACTGCGCGTCAGCCGCCCCACGCTGCACACGAAGTACCGGATCAGCGGCCGCAGCCCGGGCTGCCGCGCCGCGGACGCCAGCACCTGATACTGCAGCAGCAGCTGCGCAATCTGCCCGCCTAGGTGGAAACCTTGATGCGCCGCGTGCGAGCGGCACGGCGGATGATGCAAACCCAAGTCCGTCAACGGCCCCTGGAGCGCATTCTCCTGTCCCTGCTTGCCGCGATGCCGCCGCACCAGCTCCGCCACCGGCAGCCGGTCGCGGCTCACCGGAATCACCGTGCACACCGGCTCCAGCAGCCGCTGCTCCCCGTCCTAGTCGCGCCGGATCACCCCGCACACCGGCTCCTCTGGCCCCCGGGCCGGCCGGTACGCCACCACAATGGCCCGCTCCTGGCCCGCCGCGTCCAGGGGCTCCCCCTCGTCCTCCCGCCACCCCCTCGCGGCCGCCAAGCGCAGAAGCGAGGCCTTTGGGCGCGGATCGGTCCCGCTCCCGGAAGCATCCCAGCCCTTCCGCCGGCAGGAGCTCACCAGATCCTGGCAGGAGTCCGCGCTGGCGGCCCGCAGCCCCACCCGCTGCCACCCTGGCAGCCAGGGCGCCACATCCTGGTCCAGCTGCTCCTGCCCATCCCCCCGCACATCCGTGCCGCCCGCGTGCAGCCGCGCGCTGACCCACGCCCCCCCACGAACACCGAGTGCAGCCAGGACTGCCTCTCGCCGTGGTAGCCGCGCCCGGCGTTCTCGCACAGCTGGCCCTCCCCCTCGATCCCCGTGCCGTCCACGAACACCGGCACGTAGCCCCACCGCTGCCCGCACGCCTGCGCCACCAGCGGCACCAGCCGTGCGCACTCCCGCAAGCCCTCCAGCGCCGCCGCGTGCATCCGCTGCAGGTCTGCGCCGAGCCGCCGGCTGGCGGGCACGGCCCGCAGCCCGCACGTTCGCCGGGCGACCTCATCGGCCCCCAGAGCGTCGACCGCGGTGAGGTGCCCCCCGCCGGCGCAGGCCGAGTAGATCAGCGCCAGCAGCCTCTGCACGTCGCTGCCACCGCGCCGGCGGCGCTGGAGGCGGACCGAGGCGGCCAGCTTCTCGGGCAACCCGAGGAACCGGGCCAGCCGGGCCACCATGCCGAGCCCGGCCAGGCCCGTCCAGTCGTCATCGCAGACGTCGTAAGCCAAGGTGGGAGCGCTGTCGGGGGACAGGGGCCAAGGGGCCTCCAAAACAATCGAGAGACACCCCCGAGGTGCAATCCGCGAACACCTCGAGGACCGTCTAAATCATTGTAACACAAAATATTCCGGCTGGTGCCGGAATTTTTAACCGGGAATCAGGGTCTAGGACCTTCCCGGTGGCGCATCGTACCAAGCTGCGCTCGACGAACCCGCTCAAACGCCTTCAGGGCGAGATCAAGCGCCACACTCAGTGTCGTCGGCATCTTCCCCAACGAGAATGCCGTCACGCGGCTGATCGGCGCGATCCTCGTCGAGTGGAACGACGCAGGGGCCGTCCCGAGAGCGAAATACATGGCCCTGGAATCCATCGCTCCCGTGAGCGACAATACAACCGTCAAATTGCCCGATGTGACAGCCCGAGCGTCCCGGCCCTACCCGCCGAATACCGCTAATGACGCCAAGCTCCTACACCACAACTCGGGACATGATCAAATATCATGCTGCCGAACGCTGTTTCTCGATCTCTCTCTTTGCAATTTCAACAATAACTCCAAGGTGAAACACCGAAATTCGGTGCAGAAACATCCTCTGGTCCGAAATTGCAAACAAGCATATCACCATGACGCTCGCAACCACGAAGTTCCTACCAGGACTTTGCGGTACAATCCACTGAACCTGGAAGAGCGAAGTGAGTCCAATCAGCAACAATATTATCGGAACCACGCCGGATTCAGCGGCATGTTTGATGTACGAATTGTGAGGACCATGACGAATTCCCTCTACGCTGTAGGAAGCATTGTTCATATGCTTCAATGCATCAAACCCTAACCCATAGAGCGGCGATTCAAAAAACTCTTCCAGCCCCAATTCCCAGAGTTCCAAGCGCCCTGAGAAGGCGTTGTTGCTTGATATATCTCCGCTAGACAAATCTAGTATTTGGCTAGTTCGTATGATATTTTCTGGTTTCAACAAGAAAACTAAACTGCCAGGTCCACTAGCCCAAACCGCAAACACGGCGGCTATGCAAGCTACTAGAACCCAAGCGATGAATCGTCTGCGGAACGTCGGCCCACCAAAAAGGAGAAAAAACAAAATCACCACTAAAATGCAAATAAAACTGGTCTTTCTGAATGACATAATCACAGAAAATAGACCCGCAGTTAAACCTACACAGGCCAGCACTAGAGACTTTGGTTCAATGAGGATCGCCGACGCGCAAGCTACTGTAAGACAACCGATCAGCGCGGCGAGTCCGGGTGTCCCATACACTCCTGTAAAACGCATTAGATCGTCCGCACTGACTGTAACCAAATTCAGGCTGATCAGCACCGGCGATAGCATCGTGAGAACGCACCCCAAAATAAGGATCATGACTATACCCCGACATAACATAGCAATCCCCCCCCCCTCCGCACGATCTAACTGTAATTGTGCACCGAATAATGCGACTAGGAACACTATCATCCTTCTGGGAATTTCTACGACAAAAGAATTAACAGTCCACTCAAAATATTGAAATTTCTGGAAAAATAGGACGGTACTACCGATGCATACATCAAGCACGAAGGCTAGTGCTAGCAGTAGACAAGTGGGGCTTAGACTTCCAGGCCAGCGAATCTTCGACACGCCCGCTGTAACAACGCCGGAAAAAACGAGCATACCAGCCCCGACAAACGTCCCCTTCAGGATATTAAACCCTTCAAGATGGAGAAGCTCTAGAACTGCGACCATCCAAAACGCGATCAAGCCCAGTGGGCGAAGGAAAAGCTCGGGCGCTACCGCAAAGCGCTGTGCATCCGAAGTCATCTCTCTTACCTCTTCGATCCGCTTCACCAAAGTGATTTCTTAGGGATTATGTCGGTTTCCCTGATTTTTAGATGTTTATAATTATATGGAATCTCTGCGTTCCTGCGTCGCTAGCCGTACCGGACGGGCAGGCCTGGAGCGACGCTGCAGGTACGTTGCTATCGAAGCAGCGTCGCGAACTTCGACGACAGTCGGCACAGGCTTCTCCGAACACACAGATCTTTGCGCTCCGCCGCAATGAATTGGAGGAACATGCGAGAGCCATCCCCAATCAACTAGACCTTGCTTATGGGGTTGAGAAAAGAGAAAGCAGCCGTTACATTCGGATTTGAAGTCCTTTCGCGGAAGACGCGAGGACGAGCCCATGCGTAATACAGCTGCATTCTGCAGGCTAAGTTGGCCAAGCCTACCAGAAGCCATTCGCGATGCCTTGAGCACCTCAGGCCAACTCTGTGGCCCCGTACCGAGAACAAGCGATCTTTGAGGCTCGCCGAACTCCAATATGCGGCCGAATTGTTGAGTGCTCCTTCGTTTCCAACAAGAGAAGAAGTCAGATCTCAGCCGGCGTGCGGCACGGCTCCCGCCCATGGGGAACATTATAACAAAAATCCCATGCCGAGCCTCAGCAGAGTTCGCTTTCTAGATTCCCGGTTAATTTCCCGAAATGGCGGTCGCGGGGCCGTATGGCTTGAGCGGGGAGCCCGGCGTACCCGGCACGGGCCCCTCAGCCCGTCGCCGAGCGACCTGGGCCCCCGCGCAGGCACCCTGCGCCGGCCTGCGCTCGCCCCGCAGCCGCGCCGCCCCCGCCCTAGCCCGGCTCCCTCCGGCTCGCCGCGGGCAGCAGCCAGTCCCATTGCAGATTGCTCCGGCTGCACAGCAGGCGCAGCCGCCGCCCACTGCGCGTCAGCCGCCCCACGCTGCCCACGCAGTACCGGATCAGCGGCCGCAGCCCGGGCTGTCGCGCCTGGTCCGGCAGCAGCCGCAGCAGCTGCTGCGCGATCTGCCTGCTCAGGTAGAAACCCTGATTCGCCGCGTGCGAGCGGTACGGCGGAGGCTGCAGCCCAGGTCCATCAACGGCCCCTTGAACGCATGCTCCTGTCCCTGCTTGCCGCGGTGCCGCCGCACCAGCTCCGCCAGCGGCAGCCGGCCGCGGCTCACCAGCATCACCGTGTACACCGGCTCCAGCAGCCTCTGCTCCCCGTCCCCGTCGCGCCGGAGCACCCCGCACACCGGCTCCTCCGGCCACCGGGCCGGCCGGTACACCCTCGCCGCGTCCAGGGGCTCCCCCTCGTCCTCCTGCAACCCCATCGCGGCCACCAAGCGCAGAATTGGGGCCTTTTGGCGCGGATCAGTCACGCTCACGGAATCATCCCAGCCCTTCTGCCGGCACGAGCTCACCAGTGCCTCGCAGGAGTACGCGCTGGCGGCCCGCAGCCCCACCGGCTGCCGCCCTGGCAGCAAGGGTGCCGCATCCTGGTCCAGCTGCTCCCGCCCATCCCCCTTCACGTCCGTGCCGCCCGCATTCAGCCGGGCGCTGACCCACGCCGCTCCCACGAACACCGAGTGCAGCCAGGACTGCCCCTCGCCGTGGTAGCCGCGCCCGGCGCTCTCGAACAGCTGGCCCTCCACCTCGCTCCCCGGGCCGTCCCCGCACACCGGCACGGAGCCCCACCGCTGCCCGCACGCCTGCGCCCCCAGCGGCACCAGCCGCCGGCTGACCAGCCGCGCGCACTCCCGCAACCCCTCCAGCGCCGCCTCGTGCATCCGCTGCAGGTCTGCGCCGAGCCGCCGGCTGGCGGGCACGGCCCGCAGCCCACACGTTTGCCGGGCGACGTCAGCGGCCCCCAAGGCGTCGACCGCGTGGAGGTGTCCCCGCCGGCGCAGGCCGAGTAGAGCAGCACCAGCAGCCTCTGCACGTCGCTGCAACCGCGCCGGCGTCGCTTGAGGCGGACCGACGCGGCCAGCTTCTCGGGCAACCCGAGGAACCGGGCCAGCCGGGCCGCCATGCCGAGCCCGGCTAGGCCCGTCAAGTCGTCGTCGCAGACGTCGTAAGCCAGGGTGGGAGCGCTGTCGGGGACAGGGGCAAGGGGGGCCTCCAAAGAATCGAGAGGCACCCCCAAAGTGAAATCCGCGAACACCCCGAGGACCGTCTAAATCATTGTAATACAATACGTTCCGGCTGGTGTCGGAATTTTTGACCGGGAATCAGGGCTCGCTTAGGCTCTGCCCCGCATCTACCAAGGCCTAGCCACTTGCAGAAGTGGACTCCGAGCGGTGCTTCGCTCTGCAGCGCGAACTCCCCCTGCTGGTCCTCCTCGGGCGTCAGTGCTCTGGCCCGATCCTACCAAAGGGAAGCCCCGCACTCAGAATCCGCCATGAGCTTACTGATATTGCCAAAAGTAATTGCAGGTCTGGCCGTTTTCAACCTCTCAGCAGTTCCTCCGCGCCAACACACACATAAAATGGTCTATAGATGTTTTTTATCTGAGACATTGTCGCATGGAACCTACCTGTGATTTCTGCTATTATCAATTCATGAAGTTTCCAACTTTTCGCGACTTCCGATGCATTCCCCATCGGTCCCGACCCTCATTAGGAAGCTGGTCGTGATCCAAGCCCGCTACGGCAAATATCTCCAAGGTCTAGCCAAGGAATTCGGCATCGGCATCCGCACAATCCGCACCTGGCTTCGGCTCCAGGCCTGCTGTGGATTCCAGGCTCTCGGACAGCAACCCCAACCGGGACGCCCTCCCTGCCTCTCGCACGACCCAATGCAGAGGATCCTCGCAACTCTGCGGGACAAATCCCCCGACCAGCTCCAGTTCGAGTTCGCCTACCGGTCGCTGCGAATTGTCCGGCCAGGGACCCTCGACCAGTTCCCAGTCCAACTGTCCCTGTCGACGGTGCGCAGGACCCTGCGACGCCTCGGTCTCACCCCGCAGTGCCCCCAGTTCCGGGCCTACTGACCGGCGCAAAAGTCGTGTCAGTAGTTTTTGCCCTAACTCATTGAAAACGTTGGCGAGCTACAGCGATTTTCGCGACAGGACTTTTGCACCTGTCTGTACCAGCAGAACGCCGCCGCGGTGCGGGCCTGGATCGCAGAAACCTACCCCGCCCTCGCCCAGCGCGCGCAGGAGCAGGGAGCCCTGCTGCTCTTTGCCGACGCGGCCGGCAGGACCTCGCACTCCCACCGCGGCACTCCGTGGGGCCCCCGGGGCCGGACGCCTGGCGTCCAGCCCACGGGGGCGCGGTTCCGGTTGCACAGGCAGTCCGCGAGCAGTCCCTCGGGAGAAATTTATTCCATGATCCATTCCGAAACCGCCACCGCAGCCACATTGGAAAAGTTCCTGCAGCGGATTCCGGACCAAACGGATGCTGGACCGATCTACGTGCTAGTGGACCGCCACAGCATCCACACATCCCAGCATAGACAAGCCTGGAAGAAGCGGACCGAGGCACCGGTGGAGATGCATCTCTTGCCGGCGTACTCTCCGGCATGGAACCCTACGGAGCCAGTCCGGTCGGTCGTCCAGCGCCGGGAGCGCCTGGAGGAGGCCCTGCAAGCTCTGGAGGCCGCCCCCACCAAGGTGCAGGGGTTCTTCCGCGAAGCCAACTGCGCCTAGACTGTTTCTGGTTGTTCCTTGCAATGACTTATGGCAAAATCAGTAGCAGGCACAGTCTCCGATCCCTTCGAGTAGCACCTCACTCTTGAACTGGAGTGCGTTAACCGGCTCTCCTGCACTGTCTTCGTGCTCGGCCCACAGACCAACGGCGGCGCACTCTAGTTCCGGTGCGACATCCGGGCTGGCAGACCCCCCTCCTCCCAGCTTTTTAAGCCCATCTTCTACCGTGCGTTCGACCGCCCTGGATTTGCATCCCCCCGCCTCGTCGCACACCGGCTCGCCCTTGCTGCTCGGCGGCTACCCAGCGTTTGGAAGCGCCGCTACCGGCTACACCCGGTCCTGCCGGAGACACTCTGCGAGATGGCCCGCTTCCCAGCGCCTGCTACTGACCAGTGCAAGAGTCGTGTCAGCAGGTTCTGTGTTCGACTGGAGCTGGGAAATACATACTGATCGCGCCAAAAGTCGTGTCATCAGAATTCAGGCAAGAATATACTGGCAGTCTGCCTCTCGAAAGAAGGCTCGCACCTGTTCCGGAGTTTTTTGCAAAGATTGGAAAGCAGCTTCCAGGTTGTCGCGAAGCTGTTCTTTGGTCTTGCCCAGCTCGCGACTGACCCGCCGCTGGACCAAGGCCCCTAGCAGTTCCACTAGATTGACTTGCGGCGAGTAGGTTGGTTGAAAGTGCAGATCTACTGCGGCTTGGTTCGCTTCCAGCCACTCCCGGATTGTCCGTGCCCGATGAATCCTGCAATCGTCCACCATCAACGGAATCTTCCGATCCGCTTCCTCCGCGATCTGCTTCAAAAACTCCCGGAAGACCTCCGCCGTGACAGGACCTTCCCGCCCCGTGCAATAGAACTGGCCCTCCGGGCTGCTGGCTGCCAGCAGGTGGAGGCGGAAGCGCCCGCTGGCCACCCGCACGACAGGGGTCTCACCGCAGGGGCCCTAGGTGCGCCCGGACACGCTTTGCGCAGCCAGGCCGGACTCGTCGGCGCAGGCGAGCAGAGTTCCCCACTCCTGGGCACGGCGAAGGATCTGGGGGAACTCTGTGTCTTTCCAGCGCTACCCAGCAGCGGGATCGTACCGGGTGGCGCACCGCTGGGGCCGCTGCGGCGGGAGTCCGAGCCGCCGCAGGATCCGGTGCCCCGTGGAGACGCTCAGGACGCTGCCGAACTTCTCCCCAAAGGCTTGGCGCACTCGCTGCGCGGCCCACCAAGCGAACTCGAATGGGTCTTGAGCGGGGTTTTGGTCTCCGACGACGATGCGGGTCCAAGCAAGGTGCCGGTCTGTCCCTTGGCGTGGTCGTCCCGTTCTTTGGCGCTTCCGCAGGTTTTCCATGCCTCCCAGGAAAAAGCGTGAGATCCAGCGGTAGATCGTGCGTATGGAGAAAGGGACGCAGGACTTTATCTGGGCCACTGACTTCCCCTCGAGGAACTGCAAGACCACCTTTTTCGAACCTCGAACTTCTGGTCCGCGGTAAGGCGTAGGAAAAAGAAGAATCTTTCTCTTATCATATTAAGAGAGCACAACAAATCCACCCAGCAGATCAATCGACGAAGGGATTCCCGAGACACGACTTTTGACGCGATCAGTACCAGTTGGGAGGGGCAGCGGGCCGGACCGTTGCCGCCTGGGTTGCCAGAACCGTAGGCAATTGCGGGAGGCCGGTCTCTTCCCATCCTTCATTTCCAGCCGCGAGCTAGACCGCGATGCCAGCGTGGCCTAGATTCCCGGATAATTTCCCGAGATGGGTGTTGCCGAGTTGCTTTGATCGAGCGGAGAGCTCTGTGCGCCCGGCGCGGACCCCTCATCCCGTCGTCGAGCGACCTGGGCACCCCCGCAGGTGCCCTGCGCCGGCCCCGCAGCCGCTGCGCACCGGGCTCCGGGCGCACCGATTCCCCCCGCGGGCTCCGCGTCGGTCCCGTTTCGCTGTGCTCTGCGCGGCCCCGGCCGCGCCGACCCAGCCTTGGTCCGGCTCCCTCCGGCTCTCCGCGTGCAGCAGCCAGTCCAACCGCAGGTTGCCCCTGCCGCACAGCAGCCGCAGCCGCCGCACGCTGCCCACGCAGTACCGGATCAGCGGCCGGAGCCCGTGCCGCCGCGCCTCGTCCGGCAGCATCTGGTACTGATCGCGTCAAAAGTCGTGTCTCAGAAATCCCTTCGTCGATTGATCTGCAAGGTGGATTTGTTGTACTCTATTAGTATGACAAAAGAAAGATTTTTCTTCTCCCTGCGCCTTACTAAGAACCAGAAGTTCGAGATTCGAAAAAAGGTGGTCTCGCAGTTCCTTGAGGGAAAGTCAGTGGCTCAGATAAAGTCCTGTGTCCCTTTCTCCATACGCACGATCTATCGCTGGATCTCACGCTTCTTCCTGGGAGGCATGGAAAGCCTGCGGGATCGTAAAAAAACGGGAAGACCACGCAAATGGACAGACCGGCACCTGGCTTGGATCCGCACCGTCGTCGTAGACCAAGACCCGAATCAATACAAATTCGAGTTCGCTTTGTGGACCGCGCAGCGAATGCGCCAAGCTTTTTGGGAGAAGTTCGGCATCGTCCTGAGCGTCTCCACGGTACGCCGGATCCTGCGGCGGCTCGGACTTCCGCCGCAGCGGCCCAAGCGGCGCGCCACCCGGTACGATCCCGCTGCCGTGCAGCGCTGGAAAGACGCAGAGTTCCCCCAGATCCTTCGCCGTGCCCAGGAGTTAGGAGCCATGATCGCCTTCGCCGACGAGTCCGGCCTGGCTTCGCAGAGCGTGTACGGGCGCACCTGGGGCCCGTGCGGTCAGACCCCCGTCGTGCAGGTGGCCAGCGGGCGTTTCCGCCTCAACCTGCTGGCGGCCATCAGCCCGGAGGGCCAGCTCTATTACACAGTGCGGGAAGGTCCTGTCACGGCGGAGGTCTTCCGGAAGTTTCTGGAGCGGATCGCGGAGGAAGCGGACCGGAAAATTCTGCTGGTGGTGGACAACTGCAGTATTCACCGGGCCCGGATCATTCAGGAATGGCTGGAAGAGAACCAAGCCGCGGTAGAGCTGTACTTTCAGCCGACCTACTCGCCACAAGTCAATCCGGTGGAACTGCTATGGGCCTTGGTCAAGCGTCGGGTCAGTCGCGAGCTGAGCAAGACCGAAGAACAGCTTCGTGACAACCTGGAAGCTGCTTTCCAGTCTTTGAAAAAAGCCCCGGAACAGGTGCGAGCCTTCTTTCGAGAGGCAGACTGCAAGTATATTCTTGCCTGAATTTCGATGACACGACTTTTGACGCGATCAGTACGGCAGCGGCCGCAGCAGCTGCGCAATCTGCCCGCCTAGGTAGAAACCCTGATGCGCCGCGTGCGAGCGGGCACGGCGGATGATGCAGACCCAGGTCCGTCAACGGCCCCTGGAACGCATTTTCCTGCCCCTGCTGGCCGCGGTGCCGCCGCACCAGCTCCGCCCAGCGGCAGCCGGTCGCGGCTCACCAGCATCACCGTGCATACCGGCTCCAGCAGCCGCTGCTCCCCGTCGCGCCGGATCACCCCGTACACCTGCTCCTCCGGCCACCGGGCCGGCCCGTACACCACGCGACCGCCCGCTCCTTCCCCGCCGCGTCCAGGGGCTCCCCCTCGTCCTCCCGCAACCCCCTCGCGGCCGCCAGGCGCAGAATCCGAGCCTTTTGGCGCGGATCGGTCACGCTCCCAGCATGCAGCCGGGCGCTGACCCACGCCGCCCCCACGCACACCGAGTACAGCCAGGACTGCTTCTCGCCGTGGTAGCCGCGCTCGGCGTTCTCGCACAACTGGCCCTCCACCTCGACCCCCGTGCCGTCCCCGCACACCGGCACGTACTCCACCGCTGCCCGCACTCCTGCGCCACCAGCAGCACGCACCGGCGCAACCTCTCCAGCGCCGCTTCGTTCATCCGCTGGAGGTCTGCGCCGAGCCGCCGGCTGTCGGGCACGGCCCGCAGCCCGCACGTTCGCCGGGCGACCTCATCGGCCCCCAGGGCGTCGACCGCGGTGAGGTGCCCCCCGCCGGCGCAGGCCGAGTAGATCAGCGCCAGCAGCCTCTGCACGTCGCTGCCACCGCGCCGGCGGCGCTGGAGGCGGACCGAGGCGGCCAGCTTCTCGGGCAGTCCGAGGAACCGGGCCAGCCGGGCCACCACGCCGAGCCCGGCTAGGCCCGTCAGGTCGTCGTCGCAGACGCCGTAAGCCAGGGTGGGAGCGCTGTCGGGGGACAGGGGCCAGGGGGCCTCCAAAAAAAATCGAGATGCACCCCCGAGGTGCAATCCGCGAACACCCCGAGGGCCATCTAAATCATTGTAGCACAAGACGTTCCGGCTGGTGCCGGAATTTTTACCCGGGAATCAGGGGTGTGGCAGCCTTTGACCAGCAGTTCGGGCACAGTGTACAATAGAAGCTTGCGGGATGGGTGTCGCGAGCGCCCCACCGAATCCAATGGATACGCGCACTTACGTTCCGAAAACAGACGGCCTGTCCCCTGAGTGGTACGTCATGGACGCCGCAGGGCGCACCCTAGGCCAAGTGGCCACCATGGCGGCAACCCTGCTGCGAGGCAAGCACAAGCCAAACTTCACTCCCTTCCTGAAGACCGGCGACTTCGTAATCGTGGTCAACGCGAGCAAGGTTTGTCTCACTGGGAACAAGGAGACGGCGAAGGTTTATTGGCGGCACTCTGGCTATCCTGGCGGCCTCAGGAAGGAATCCGCTCGAGAGGTGAGGGCGAAGTACCCGGAGCGGCTGGTGCAGCGCGCCGTCGCGGGTATGTTGCCTAAGAACAAGCTGGGGCGTCAGTTGACGACCCGCCTAAAGGTGTACGCTGGAGCGGACCATCCCCATCAGGCTCAGCAACCGAAACCGTGGGCGGTCTGACCCGCACGCGCAAAGGAACCGAATCCGTGTCGAACACACAAGAGCAGTACTTGGGCACCGGTAGGCGCAAGATGGCAGTGGCCCGGGTCTTCCTGCGTCCGGGGTCCGGCCGAATCCAGGTGAACAACCAGACTCCTGAGGAATACTTCCCGACCGACTCCCTGAAGGTCAAGGTGCGTCAGCCACTGACAGCCAGCGAGACCGCCGCCAAATTCGACGCCGTCGTGCTGGTGCGCGGAGGTGGCAAATCCGGCCAGGCCGACGCGGTCCGCCTGGGCATCGCCCGTGCGCTGCAGCGCTACGACTCGGAACTGCGGCCATTGCTCAAGAAGGGCGGTTACCTAACGCGCGACCCCCGCAAGCACGAACGCAAGAAATACGGGAAGCCCGGAGCTCGCAAACGATTCCAGTACTCGAAGCGTTAAGGTGCCTCGGGGCCATCCCTTCACGCTGCGGCGAGAAACCAAATCCTGCTTGGACGGATTCAGCCGCCGGGGCAGCTTGGCTGGAGCTGCCGCTATCCGCGCACACCAACCACTGGAGGAACCGTGTCGAAAATTACAATGAAGGAACTGCTCGAATCCGGCGTTCATTTCGGGCATCAGACTAGGCACTGGAATCCGAAGATGAAGGAATACATTTTCGGCGAACGCAACAACATCCACATCATCGACCTGCAGAAAACCTTGAAGAATTTCAAGGAGGCAGTCCAGTTCATCACCGAACAAGCTAGCGCTGGAAAGACCATCCTTTTTGTCGGAACCAAGCGCCAAGCCCGGGAGGCAATAGCCGAGGAAGCGCGGCGATGCGACATGTACTACGTCAACCACCGCTGGCTCGGGGGCCTGCTGACGAACTGGGTGACGGTCCAGAAATCTTTGGAGCGCTATAAGGAACTCCAGCGCCTTTCCGAGGAAGAGGGCTACGAGGGCCGCAGCAAGAAGGAGATCTCGCGCTTGGAGCGCGAGCGGAAGGCGTTGCACGCAAACATCGCGGGCATTACAGAAATGCCCGGGCTTCCGGACATGGTGTTCATCATCGACACGAGAAAGGAAGAAATCGCAGTAAACGAGGCCCGAAAGTTGAACATCCCCGTGATCGCCGTAGTCGACACGAACAGCAATCCGGACCTAGTCGACTACGTGATCCCAGGCAACGACGACGCCCTGCGCTCCATTTGGCTCTACACCAAGAAAGTTGCCGAAGCGGTCATCGAAGGAAGGCAATTGATCCCGCAGACTGAAGACGGAGCGGCAGAAGGCCCTGACGGGCAAGACGAGACAGCCCAAGCGATCGGCGCTGAGAATGGGCGGGCGTCCAACGCCTAATGTTCTCCGCGGACCGTTGCTATTCGAATCCAGGCTGCGAAGGAGAGGCACATCATGGCAAACATCACCGCCAAAGAGGTCAAGGCACTGCGCGACAAGAGCGGCGCTGGCTTTCTCGAGTGCAAGAAAGCATTAGTAGAGGCAGACGGCGACATGGCTGCGGCCGAGGTTGCCCTGCGGAAGCGCGGGATCGCCATTGCGCAGAAGAAGAGCGGACGGGCCGTCAACGAAGGCGTGATCGGGAGCTACATCCACGCCGGGTCGAAACTAGGGGTGCTCGTCGAAGTGAACTGCGAATCGGACTTCGTGGCGCGCACGGATGCCTTTCAAGACTTAGTGAAGGACATCGCCATGCAAATTGCGGCTGCCAACCCGCATTACACTACACGTGATCGGGTTCCGGAGGGGATTGTCGAGAAGGAGCGCCAGATCCAACGCGACAGGGCGCTGCAGGAAGGCAAGCCGGAGCGAATCGTCGACCGGATTGTCGACGGCCGCATGGGCAAGTTCTACGAGGAAATTGTCCTGCTGGACCAGCCCTTCGTCAAGGATCCATCGATGGCGGTCGGAGACCTAGTGCGAGCCATGATCGCCAAGTTGGGCGAGAACATCTCGGTCCGGCGCTTCCAGCGCTTTAAGGTCGGCGAGGATGGCTAAGCTGATTTGCACGGAGCCCCGGTGGCGACGCTTGACCCGACCGACGGCGGGACCTCCGACCTGTGATCCTCGCCGCGACCCCACACCAAGCGCGAGGTAAAAAGTGCGGAGCCCCCGCCGCATCGTCTTCAAACTCTCTGGCGAAATGCTGTCCCTCCCGGACGGTGGCGGAATCGATCCTACGCGCCTGGGACGCCTTGCGACCCAAATCGGCGCTGGGCGGTCGGCCGGCGCTCAACTCGCATTCGTGGTGGGTGGCGGCAACATCGTGAGGGGTGCCGAACTCGAGCGGGCAGGCGTTCAACGCACCACGGCCGACCAAATCGGGATGCTGGGCACGGTGATCAACGCCTTGGCGCTTGGTGACGCCTTGGCTGCGCAACGAGTCCCTGCGCGAGTGATGAGCGCCATAGGGATGACCCCAGTGGTGGAGCCGTACGATCGAGCCAAGGCGGTGACGGCGCTTGAGGAAGGCGTCGTAGTGGTCTGCGCCGCAGGCACGGGCAATCCCTACTTCACAACCGACACCGCCGCTTCTCTGCGGGCGGCGGAGTTCGGTGCCGACCTGCTCGCCAAGGCTACCAAAGTTCCCGGTGTGTTCGACAAGGACCCCGCCGTTCACCCCGACGCCAACCTGTATGCCAGAATCACCTATGATCAGGTGCTGGCCCAGCGCCTGGAAGTGATGGACGCAACCGCCATTGCGATGTGTCGGGAAAACCAGATTCGGATTCTGGTGTTCCAGCTCGACGATGGGGACAGCTTAGTGCGAGTCGCCGCTGGAGCCCTACCCGGCACGGTCGTCGAATGGCCGGAAACCCCGGAGGATCGAACTGCATGACGCACATCAGCGAAGACACCGTTCCGGAAATCGAGCAAGAGACGAGGCACCGGATGCAAGAGTCAGTGCGAGATTTAGGGCGTGCGATGGCAACGATCCGAACGGGTCGGGCCTCCATTGCACTTCTGGACCCGATCAAGGTCGACTACTACGGCACTCCGACTCCGCTGAACCAGATGGCGACCCTCACCACGCCAACTCCGACTAACATTGCCGTACAGCCGTGGGACATCTCGCAGATCGGCGCTATAGAGAAGGCGATACGCGCATCAGACTTGGGCATCAATCCAGCGAACGACGGGAAGATCATCCGCTTAACCATACCGCCGCTAACGCAGGAGCGCCGCCGAGCATTAGTTAGACGGCTGCACAAGGTAATTGAGCAGCACAGGGTCGCTGTGCGAAATATTCGCCGGGATGCCAACGAAGCCGTCAGAAGACTCGAGAAGGCGAAGTCCATTTCTGAGGACGAGGGCAGGCGGGGATTGGAAAAAATCCAGAAGATTACGAACGAAGCAATTCACGAACTAGGGCAGGCCGGCGAGCTAAAGGAGCGGGAGATTCTCGAGCTTCGCTAGGGATGTCTCCCAGTAAGGCCGAGCTAGGCACCGCCTTAGTTCTTGCGCCCAGCATGGATGCCCAGTTGCAGCAAGGGGACGCCATCCTACGATATCCTCCGAGGATCTATCCGATCATAGATCCAGATTCCTTCACGGCAGCGCCGACTGCCGCGCTGGAGCTTGCTCTCCACCTAGCCCGCCTAGGGGTCCGGATTGCGCAGTACCGGCTTAAGAAAACATGGACCCGCCAATCGTTTGCCGAGGCCCAGGCTATCGGCAAGCTGTTCCGCAAAGCCAATGTCTGCTTCGTTGTCAACGATAGGGCGGACATTGCGCTTGCTCTAGGAGCGGATGGCGTACACGTCGGACAGGCGGACCTAAATCCCCAGGAAGTGCGTCGCATCATTGGCCCTAAGATGCTGCTAGGCTACTCGACCCATAACGCTGAGCAGTTGCAGCAGGCCGAATGCGAGTCGGCGGACTATCTCGCGATCGGCCCGGTGTTTCAAACATCCAGCAAGCAGAACCCAGACCCGGAGGTTGGGCTAGCAGGCGTAGGAGAAGCGAGGTCGCTGACGCGCAAGCCGTTAGTGGGCATCGGAGGCATCACCCTACGCAATGCTGCGGAAGTGCTTAGAGCGGGTGCCGACTGCGTGGCAATGATTTCCGGCATCAGCAATGCGGCACGGGTCGATTCGCTCTCGATCGGTCCCTGAATCGGCTAGGCAAGGAGGCACGTCTTTCCCGGCCATCCGGGCAGCAACAGTTCGCAACTCCATACCCTAGAGAGGAACTTGCAGCCCCCACTAGGAGATTCTCCCAGTATGAATACTTACCGGATTGGTGCGGTTTATGGCGTTACGCGAGTCTTCCCGACCGGCTGCGGCCTGAACCTGAAGCCTGATTTAGGGCACCCTCCAAGATCGCGGCGGACCTGCGGTTGGCTACCTGCAAGTTGGCAGACCGCCGCAGTGGTCCATCGCTAGGTGACTAGGGTATCTGGTCTTGTCCCCAAGCGTGGTGTAGGAGCAGAGGCTTCCGCTGGTAACCGGGCGTAAGTGGCCCGCCGCAGCGACCGTCTGGAGTCTGGCGGCGGCAGGCCACTTATCCCTAGCGGCGCTCATCGCGGTGCTATTTGAGGGTTAGGCTGGCAAGTTCGCCTGCACGGAGGAGCACCACGATGATCACCAACGACAGGACGACCCTGCGGGCGCTTTGGGAAAAGAGTTCCGGCGCCGATCCGCTGCGCGAGATGATCGGGTTCACGGCTGAACATCTGACGGAGCTTGAAGTTGAAGTCCTTGCTTACTTCCCCGCCCTGCCGCCAATCCGGCGCGATGGCAGCGAGGACAGCAGCCCCTCGCGCACTGCCGAACAGCTGCGGCGCACCCGCCGCGGCCTTGCCGTCCGCCCCGGGTGCGGGGCTATGATGGGGGAGCGCCCCGCAGCGCCGGCATGTCCTACATCCACGACGATTTCCTGCTGGAGAGCGAGTGGGCCCGGCGGCTGTACCACACCTACGCGAAGCCCCAGCCCATCCTCGACTTCCACTGCCACCTGCCGGCGGCCGACATCGCCGCCGACCGCCGCTTCCGCAACCTGTTCGAGATCTGGCTCGAAGGCGACCACTACAAGTGGCGCGCCATGCGCGCCAACGGCGTCGGCGAGGAGTTCTGCACGGGGGGCGCGGACCCGCGGAGCAAGTTCCTGGCCTGGGCCCGCACGGTGCCGCGCACCTTGCGCAACCCGCTCTACCAGTGGAGCCATCTGGAGCTCAAGCGCTACTTCGGGTTCGACGGCCTGCTCGACGGCTCCACCGCCGCCGCGGTCTGGGAGCTCGCCCGGGAGCGCCTGGCGGACCCCGCGCTCAGCGCCCGCGGCATCCTGCGCCGGTTCGCCGTGCGGGCGCTCTGCACCACCGACGACCCGACCGACGACCTCGAGCCCCACCGCGCCCTCGCGGCCGCCGCCCCGGAGACCCGCGTCTACCCCGCCTTCCGCCCGGACCGGGCGCTGGAGGTCGACCGCCCGGAGCGGTTCAACGCCTGGCTCGCCCGCCTGGAGCGGGCCGCCGACCGGGAGGTCCGCTCCCACCGGGACCTGCTCGACGCGCTGGAGCGGCGGCACGCCCGCTTCCACGCCCTGGGCTGCCGCCTGTCCGACCACGGGCTCGCCCGCGCCCCGGCGGCCTGCCCGCCCGACTCCGCCGCCGCGGCCATCTTCGCCGCCGCCCGCGCCGGCGCGCCGGCCACCGCCGCCGAGCGCGCGCAATTCGCCGGCTCGCTGCTGCTGCACTGCGGGCGGCTCGCCGCGGCCCGGGGCTGGACCCAGCAGCTGCACCTCGGCGCCCTCCGCGACGCCAGCTCCCGCGGCCTGCGGGCCGCCGGCCCCGACGCCGGCTTCGACGCGATCGGGGACTGGCCCCAGGCGGAGGCGCTCGGGCGCTACCTCGACCGCCTGGACCGCGAGGACGCCCTGCCGCGCACGATCGTCTACAACAGCAACCCCAGCGACAACTACGCCTGCGCCACCCTGCTGGGCTGCTTCCAGGACGGGCGCATCCCCGGCAAGCTGCAGTTCGGCTCCGGCTGGTGGCACCTGGACCACAAGGAGGGCATGGAGTGGCAGCTGAACTGCCTCTCCCGCACGGGCCTGCTGGCGCGCTTCGCGGGCATGGTCACCGACTCCCGCTCGTTCATGTCCTACCCCCGCCACGAGTACTTCCGGCGCGTCCTGTGCAACCTGCTGGGCGGCGACCTGCAGCGCGGCGAGCTGCCCGCCGACGAGGCCCTCGTGGGCGACCTCGTGCAGCGCGTGTGCTTCGCCAACGCCCGCGAGCACCTGCGCCTCGAGGGCCTCTAGCGTGCCCCGCCGCAGCCGGGCCACCCGCCGCCGGTTCGGAGCCGCGCTCGCCGCCGCGGCCGCCGGCGCGGGCGGGGCCTGCCGGCGCGCGCGCCCGGTCCCCGGCGGGCGCCGCCGCGCGGTCGTCCTCGGCCTGGACGGGCTGGACCCCCGCATCGTCCAGGCGCTCATGGACGCCGGGCGGGCCCCGCACTTCCGCCGGCTCGGCACCACCATGCCGGCGCTCAGCCCCGTCGCCTGGAGCACGTTCATCACCGGCACCGATCCGGGCAGCCACACCGTGGCCGACTTCATCGTCCGCGACCCGGCCACCTACCAGCCCCGCTTCTCGATCTGGGAGCCCCGGCCCCCCGCCCGCACCCTCGCCCTAGGAGCCCGTTGAAAAAGTCCGGACGGCGCACTCAGCTGGCATCGGGTGGTGCAGCAGCGCACTCAAATCACCGATACTGGCCGGTTGCGCCATCCTTGGGGTCTATTCTGCTGCCGTGGCGGGCCCGTTTGAGCACCGCGCCCGCAAGTTCCACGGAGCCCGAGGCTTTTTCAACGGGCTCCTAAGCGGTTGCCGCCCCTGCCGATCAGTCGCAGCAATTCCAACCGAGTCCGTGCGGCCTAACGAATCGGCGAGAACGGCAGGCCTGCCAAGTGGATGTTTGAAACGGTGGAGACAATCTCTGCGTTGCTCCAACCGGGCCGGTTCTTGATCCGGTTCCAAGCGTCGCTGCCAGCAAAAGCCGCCCAAGCCTGCCGCCGCGCATCCATGTCGGCATAGTAGGACATGTACGTCAGACTGGGCATGTGCGACCCGACAATCGTCTCGCCAAAGATCAGAGGGTGAATCCCATTGTCTCGAAAGATCTGGATCTCCTCCTCGTCGAACATCCGCATCTTCTCCCGCGTGTCTCGAAAGGATTCCTGTTCGTATACGCGCAAGTCGTACACTCGCGGCTTCTCCGGCACCGCGGGCACCTCGATCCTCTTCATCCCGTCGAACGCACGCAGCAGCCAGCTCTCGACGCGGTCGTAGGCCGGCGCGTCCGCCGCCCCGAACTCCGCCGCCGCCCGGCTCCAAGCCCGATCGTCCGCTTTGGCCGCGAGCTTCCGGCCCATGTCGGCGAACGAATCAAACACCGCAAGGGTGTAGAGCCGCGGAGAAAACTCGCCGAGCGTGACACGGAAGTAGCCCTGCACCATGCCCACCCGGCGGGCCATCGGCAGATGCTCAGCCTGCAGAAACCCCGTCAGCCGACCAAACTGGTCGGACTTCGAGTAGCGCAACCGATAGCAGCGCAACTCGTAGATCTGGTTACCACCGGCGTCGGTCTCAGCTGCTGCGGCAGTGGCCCCCGCAGCAGACGAGGCCGCGATGAATCCGCGCCTGTCCATATCCCAGTTATAGCACTGCGCCATTCCGTGCGCGCTGGACGGCGGGACCCCGGCCCCGCCCCCCTATTCGGAGCGCAACCGGCGCCGGAAGAACGCTGGCCTTCTCCGGGGCCCGCGCTCTTCCTCCTCGTCGTCGGGCCGGATATTCGGCGGCGGCATGAACTCCAGAGGCTGACCGGCCGGCCTCGCCGAGGGCTTGTCGCGCCCGTCTCCGGGGGGGCTAGCTTCGCTCCCGTCGGCCCACTTCTCCTGAACCGCCTCGGCAACCCGATCCGGTTCCACAGCAGAGCCGCGCCTGGCATCCCCGTCGGCCCACTTCTCCTGAACCGCCTCGGCAACGGCTGGCACCTCGGCCTCGTCGCTTTCCAGCAGTTCCACGGCACGCTCCGAGCCCCACGGCACCTGCAGCCGGCCATAGGCCTCGCGGTCAGCCGACGGTGCGCTCGATGCGATGCCTCCCGAAACGCCCAGTGCCGGGTCGGCCGCAACGGACGCCGCCTCCCCGGCATGGCGCTGCCTACGCTCGAAGCCCGAAGCGATCACGACCACCTTGACGCTCTCACCCACCTCATCATCACGGACCACGCCGACGACCAAATCCGCATCAGCTTGCACTTCGCGGTGGATCAGCTGCAATGCCTCGCTGGCGTCCTGCATCCCGAACTGCTTCGACCCAGTGATGTTGACGAGGACCTTCGTAGCTTGGTCGAGCCCTTTGTGCTCCATCATCGGGCTGGCGATCGCCTCGCGGGCGGCCTGCGTCGCGGCATCCCGGCCGCTCCGCTCGGCGGAGCCTATTACGGCTAGGCCCGCGTTCTGCAGGACCATCCGGACATCCGCGAAGTCGCTGTTCATGATCCCGGGCTTCGAGATAACGTCCGTGATCCCTTCCAACGCACTGAGAACGGCGTTGTCCGCGACCCGGAAGGCGTCGAAGAAGCCCCGTCCAGATTCCACCTGCTCGAGCAAGCGCGCATTCGGGACAGCCAGGGCTGTATCGGCCTGCTCGAGCAGCGCAGCCATGCCCTGCTCGGCAATGGCCGTGCGACGCTTGCCCTCGAACAAGAAGGGCTTGATCGCCGCTGCGACCGTAAGCGCCCCCATCTGCTTGGCCAGCGACGCGACAACCGGCGCCGCACCAGTCCCGGTGCCGCCCCCCAGGCCAGCCACCAGAAAGACCATGTCCGCGTTGCCGAGCAATTCGGTCAACTCCTCCGTGTTCTGCAACGCAGCCTCGCGGCCGATCTCCGGATCGGCTCCGGTCCCGTAGCCCTGCGTCATGCGCTGGCCCAATTGGACCTTCGTCTCCGCCTTGCAGCGGATCAAGGCTTGCTCGTCCGTGTTCAGGCAGATCATTTCGACGCCGGTCACACCGGATTCGATCATGTGGTCGATGACGTTTCCGCCACAACCACCGATCCCGATCACCTTGATCGAGGGACGGTGGGTGGGCATCTCCTCCAAGGTGAACTTCAACCCCTCGGACTTGGCTTCGGCTGCCCGGTCGGCAGCCGCCTGTGGTTCGCTCATGCTGGTACCTCCTCTGGTCGGGTTGCTGCGGATTCCGTTGCCGCAGCAGCGTCGTTCGGCGGGCGATAGGCGAGACGGCGCGCATAGAGAGCCAAGCCCGCAGCGCAGGCCCAGCCTGGGTGCCTGAGGGGCTCTGGAAGGCCCGCGAGGCGCTCGGCACGACCGATCCGGGTCGGCAGGCCCGTTACTTTCTCGGAGACTGCCTCGATGCCCGGCAGCGCCGCCAGGTCGCCCGAGATGACGAGCGAGCGGACCGCCCCGTGCCCGAGCCCTTCATGGCGCAACTCGTTGCGGACTAGCTCAAGGCACTGCACAACGCGCAGAGACACGATTTTGTCGAGCATGTCGCGCGGCCAAGCCCGTCCCACGCGGTTTCGAAACCGCGGATCGTTGCTGGGAACCGTCAGATAAACGCCTGATGGCTGCGTCTGGTGGACCGCGGAGCCGAAGTCGGTGATGAGCGACGAGGCCACAACCTCCTCGGCCGTGAACGCCTGGGCGATATCCTCCACAAGGTCGTCGCGACCGACAGCGACCCCGCAAGCAAACCGCAGCCGGCTGCCGCAAAAAACCGTAAGCCCGCTCGAACTCTGGCCGAGTTCCAGATGGGCCACGCCAGTAGCCGCTTCGGCCTCACTCAGCGACGCGTACGCCGCAGCGAAGCCGGAGAAGATGGTCTCCTCTACCCGGAGGCTGGCTTGGTTGACAAGCCGCTGCGCACTTTCGTGCTCCTCCGTACGGGTCGAAATGACCCGCACGTACGCCTCCAGTCGCCTCGCGGGCTGCCCCAGTGGATTCTGCAGGCCAGACCGGGCGCCCGCGATGAACTCCAAAGGCACCAGCTGGAGGGCCGTCGAGTCCGCATGCAGCAGCCCGCGCTCAGCCTTCCTTACCGCCCGGGCGATGTCGGTCTGCCGCACTTCGCCGTGCGGCAACGCCACCGCCGTATGCACCAGGTGACTCCGAACATGCCCCCCCCCCACGCCCACGACTGCCCCTGTGAGCGTAAGCTGGCCACCGGCTTCGGCTTCGAAGATCGCTTCGGCGACCGCCTCCGCGCTCATCTGGGGGACGCGGCACCCGCGATCGGTCCACCGCACGGGCGGCATGGAGCCGCAGCAGTGAAACTCCGGCCCGCCGACCCCTTCCGCCGCCACGACGCAACGCGTCTGCGCCCCGCCGAGATCCAATCCAACATACGTGTTTGGCTGGTCGGTCATGTCCAGCTACCCCTGCTTGGCCTCCGGCATCAACGCGACTTGCCCTTCCAGCCGTAGATCGACCGACTCCAGGGGCCCGAACTCTTCCTGCCATGCGTCGATGTACCTCTCAAACACCTCGAGCCGGTGATGCAGGCTGCGGTTCCCCATCAGCAGCTGCACCATCCGGTCGCGGTGCCGGGTGAGCACTACAGCGTTCGCTGCGTCCGAGACATCCACCTCGGCCACTTCCAGGGCGAATCCCTGCTCCTGCCGCTCGGCGAACGCTTCCATCACTGCGTGGAACAGGCGCATGCGCGTCATGCGCCCGTCCCAGGGCATCTCGCTACCGATGCCGGCCAGCACGGGCAGCGGCCGGCCAGTGACGCCACGCACATCAAGGATGACTCCCATTGCATCGATCATGCGCGGCGCGGTTTCACCCAGCAGGCGCAGAAAGGCCACCGGAGTCCGCTCAGCCACGGTGACCACGATCGTATTGGGCCAGAATCGGCGCACGCGGGCGTCGCGCACCCAAAGCACCTCGCGCAGTTCCCGCAGCCGCAGGTCCAGGTCAAGCGCCCGGAGGCTGCGCCCGACATCGCTCGTGAACACCTCGCGGATCTCGTCTGGCCGCATCACGGCGAGGCCTTCGATGAGCAGACCGTCCTGCTGCGGATCCACCCGGAACGGCGAGCTCTCGAAAACGACCGCGGTCAACACCCAGTGGCCTGCTAAGGCGGTCAGAGCCAGCAGCAGGCCCTGCCGAACCGCACGCCCGGCGGCGGGGCTCAGCTTCGGAATCCGTCCGAGCAATCGCAGGCCGCCCTGCCGGGCGACCGATTCATCCAGCTGGTTCTCTGGCTTGCGCTTCCCCTTCGCCATCGCTAGGCCTCCTTGTCGTCGGCGCCGCACGCCGCCGAGGGCTGTGCGGCGACTCGGAGGGCTGCACCATCCTGCCCGCGCAGCCGTTGCAAAAACTCCTCCCCGGCCGTCCAGACATTGCCCGCGCCGAACGTAATGAGGGCCTCGCCAGGGCCGATGGCGGACAGGGCCTGCTCCACTGCGTCGCTCATGGACGCGCAGTAGGCGACCTGCGCCTGGCCCGCCGCAGCGATCCGCTCGACGAGGCGCGGACTCGAGACGCCCGGCAACGCATCCTCGCCCGCGGAATAGATGTCGACCACCCACAGCCTGTCGCACGCTTCGAAGCAGCGCGCGAACTCCTGCTCCAAATCGGCCGTCCGGCTGTACCGGTGCGGCTGGAAGATCGCGTTCACGGCCGCGAACCCGCAGGAGGAAGCCGCCGCCAAGGTCGTGCGGATCTCGGTGGGGTGGTGCCCGTAGTCGTCAATGACGGTGATTCCGGCGGCTACCCCGCGCTTCTGGAATCGCCGGTCCACGCCGCGGAATTCGGCCAGGCCCGCCCGGAGCCGCTGCGGAGGGAGGTCGAGTTCCAGACCCACCAGAGCCGCCGCCATGGCGTTGCGCACCGTGTGCAAGCCGACGCCGCCGACTTCAAAGCGGCCCAGATCCTCGCCGCGGCGGACCAGCCCGAAGGCCACTCGGCCGGGACCCAGCTCGATCCGGTCCGCCGCCAGGTCCGCCTCCGGGGAATTCTCGCGCAAGCCGTAGGTCAGGCAGCGCTTCGTCGTGCGTGCGGCCACTTCGCGGGCCAAGGGATCGTCCGCGCAGATGATCGCCGCGCCGTAGAACGGCACGTTGTTCGTGAACTTCTCGAAGGCATCCAGGATGTTCCCGACCGTGCCGTAATGGTCCAGATGCTCGCGGTCCACATTGGTCACCACCGCGAGGATCGGGTCGAGGCGAAGGAACGAGCCGTCCGACTCGTCGGCCTCGACCAGCAGGTAGTCGCTGTTGCCGAGCCGGGCGTTCGAGCCCATCGAAGCGACCCGGCCCCCAATGACGACCGTGGGGTCCTTGCCGCCGGCACCGAGCACCGCCGCGCACATCGAAGCGGTCGAGGTCTTGCCGTGGCTGCCGGCCACGGCAATGCCGTACTTCACGCGCATGAGCTCTGCCAGGAGCTCGCCGCGGGCCACGACCGGAACCCGCTGCCGCATCGCTTCGAGCCGCTCCGGGTTGTGCCGAGGAATCGCCGTGCTCGCGACGACCGCGTCGGCGCCGCGCACATGTTCGGCTCGATGGCCGATGTCGATCCGAGCGCCGAGTTGCCGGAGCCGCGCCGTCACCGGCGATTCGCGCAGGTCCGATCCGGTCACCCCGTACCCGAGGTTCAGCAGAATCTCAGCGATTCCGCTCATGCCAATGCCCCCGATGCCGATGAAATGGATCCGGTGCTGGCGTCTGGCTTCCTTCCTGAAGAGCATCTCGTCTCAGCTTCCTCCCTGTGCCGCGGCCTCCTCGACCGCGTCCGCCGCACGCTCCGTGGCTCCGGCAGGCGCCAGGGGCGCGAGTGCGGCCGCCATGGCTTCCAACCGGACGGGGTGGGCGGCCAGCCTAGCGATCTCCTGCGCCATGCGCTCCCCGGTCCAGTCGCTGTCGCGCACGAGGAGCGCTCCGCCCGCCTCGGCGAGCACCCTGGCGTTCGCCGTCTGGTGATCGTCCGCCGCGTAGGGGAACGGCACCAGCACTGCCGGCAGGCGGGCGGCGCAGAGTTCTGCAGCAACCGAGGCACCCGCCCGGCAGATCGCCAGATCCGTCCGTGCGTAGCGCTCCGGCAGGTCGTCGAAGAACGCCGCAGCCTCGGTGTCCGAACCCAGTTCGCGGTAAGCCGCCGCAGTGCGCTCCAGGTCCTCGAAACCGGTTTGGTGGGCCACCCGGGGCGGCTGGACACCCTCTCGACGCCAGACCCGGGCTGCCCCCAGCGCCGCTTGATTCAACCGCGCCGCGCCGCGGCTGCCGCCTAGCACGAGCACGGCGAGCCGGGGGCCCGGGAGGCGCCGCGGGACTCGAAAGAACTCCCGTCTGACCGGCAGTCCCGTGACCGCGCAGGAAGCGGCGCGAAAGCGCTTCGCCGCCTGCGGATGAGCGAGCAGAGCCTTCCTCACGGCAGGGGCCGCCAGTCGGTTCGCCAAACCCGGATGTGCGTTGGGCTCCAAAGCCACCAGCGGCACGCCCAGCACGGCGCAGGCCGCCGCCAAAGGCCCCGAGGCGTAGCCGCCCAGGCTCAGCGCAGCCACAGGCCCCCAACGGCGGACCAAGCCCACTGCCGCCGCCAAGGCCCGGGGGGCCTGGAGCAGCGTAGCGAGCTGCCTGCGCACGGACACGCGGCTGAGCGAGCCCACGCGGATCCGCTCGAGCGCGAAGTCGGCTGCCGGGACCAGACGGTTCTCCAGGCCTCGCGGCGTGCCGACGAACACGCACTCCCAGCCCCGGCCGCGCAACGCGCGGGCCACCTCGAGCGCCGGGATCACGTGTCCGCCCGTGCCGCCCGCCGCGACGAGAATGCAGCCCCGGGGCTTCGGCTCCATCATCATCTCCCGAACCGGCTGATATTGAGCAGCACGCCAGACGACGCCAGCACCGTCATCAGCGACGAGCCGCCGTAGCTGATGAACGGCAGCGGCATGCCCTTGGTGGGCAGCAGCGCCAGCACGACGCCCATGTTCAGCATGGCTTGGCTCGCGATCATCATGGTGATGCCCGCTGCGAGGTAGACGCCGAAGAGGTCCGGCGCCCCGCCTGCGGCCCGCAGCCCGCGCCACAGGAGGAGGCTGAAAGCGGCCACCAGCGCAGCGGAGCCGAGCAGGCCGAGTTCCTCGCCGACCAGGGCGAACATGAAATCCGTGTGGGCCTCCGGCAGGAACTCCATCTTCTGCTTGCCAGCCATCAAGCCTTGCCCGAACCAGCCCCCGGAGCCCACGGTGATCTTCGACTGGAGGATCTGGTAGCCGCTGCCGAACCGGTCGGCTTCGGGGTCTAGGAAGATCAGGATGCGCTCTTTGCGGTAGGGCACCCGCCACACCACGGCGTACAGCACGGGCAGAGCAGCCAGGATCGCCAGCAGCATGTACCGCAGCCGCACGCCCCCCAGGAACAGCATCGCGGCCGCCACGATCGCCAGCGCAGCCGTGGTGCCGAAGTCCTTGCCGATCAGGATCAGGCCCGCGAGCCCCCCCCACCACGACCGCGGGCCGCACCAGCGTACGGAGCTCGTGGGTCCGCTCGGAGTTGCGCCCCAGGTAATAGGCCAAATAGAGAATGGCCGCCGGCTTGGCCAATTCCGACGGCTGCAGCGAAAGCACGCCCAAGCGCAGGAACCGACGCGTGCTGGCTCCAGCGCCCAGCACGGCGGCGAGCAGGAGCAGCACAACCGCGACGCCGAGCACCCAGTAGACGACCCTTGGATTCCGCAAGCTCCGGTAGTCCTGAAACATCAGCGCGTACATCGCAGCGAGGCCGATCCCGGCCGCGGCCAGCTGCTTGACGATCCGCAGCGACATCGAGCCCTCGGACACAGTCGTGGCGCTGTAGACCATCAACAACCCGAACAGAGTCAGCGAGAGCATCGTCCAGATCAGGATGCGGTCGCAGCGCAGTATGAGCGGCATCTCAATCCCCCAGTCCCGCCACGAGGCGCCGGAACTCCAGACCCCGCTCGATGTAGTTCGCGTACTGGTCGTGGCTGGCGCAGGCCGGCGCGAGCAGCACCGTATCACCGGGCCGGGCGTGCTCGCGGGCGTGGCTCACGGCCGCTTCGAGCGCACCCAGCTCGACCAAGTCCGTGGCCCCCCGGAGCTGTTCGCGGAGCAGGGGCGCGGCCTCGCCAATGAGCAGGGCCGCCCGCGACCGACCGCCCAGCGCCGCGCCCAGCGGGCGGAAGTCCGAGCCCTTGTCCCGGCCCCCCAAGATGGCCCAGAGGCCCGTCGGAAACGAGGAGCAGGCCTTGACCGCAGCGGCCACGTTGGTCGCCTTCGAGTCGTCGTAGTAGCTCACCCCGCCGACGCGGCCGACGAACTCCATCCGGTGCGGGACCGGCTGGAAAGACCGCAGCGCCCGGCCGATCTTGGGGAACTCGACCCCGGCCAGAGCGCCCGCGGCAACGGCCGCCAGAGCGTTTTCCAGGTTGTGGACGCCAGGGATCGGAAGCCGGTCCGAAGCCACATCCGCTCCCCGGAAGCGAATCCGCCCGTCCGCCGCACAGGCATCCAGCCGGGGACGGCAGCGCGCCGCGAACCACGCTACGGATCCGCTCGCCCGGGCGCCGAACGCCCGGCACTGCTCGTCGTCAGCGTTGAGGACGGCAACATCCTCCGCCCGCTGGTTCCGCAGGATGCGCTCCTTCGCGGCCGCGTAGGCCGCTAGGTCCCCGTGGCGGTCCAAATGGTCTGGCGTGACGTTCAGCACTACCGCCACATCGCAGCGGAACGATTTCGCGGCCTCCAGCTGAAAGCTCGAGAGCTCCAACACGTGCCACTGCTCGGCATGGGAGTCCTCGGCGATCTGCAGGACCGGCGTGCCGATGTTGCCCGCCAGCGTGCCTGGCACTCCCGCCTGCTGCAAGATGTGCCCGATCAGCGAGGCGGTCGTGGTCTTGCCGTTCGTGCCCGTCACGCCAATTACGCGGCCCTGCAGGCGACCGGCGGCGAGGTCGAGCTCGCCGGCAGTCTCGACGCCCCGCTGGCGCGCCAGAACGAGTCCAGGCAAGTCCCACGGGACGCCCGGGGACGGCACGATCAGGTCCTGAGCCAGGAGCAGAGCGTCCGGGTGACCGCCCAGGTGCAATTGCACCGGCAGGCCCGCCAGCGCCTCTACCGCCGGCCCCAACTCGCTGCTTGGCCTCCGGTCCGCTGCGGCGACCAGGGCCCCCTGGCTCACGAGGAAGCGCACGGCGGCCAGCCCGGACTTCCCGAGCCCCAGCACTAGCGCACGTCTGCCGCGGAGGGTCATCGCAGTTTCAGCGTGCTCAGCGCGAGCAGGGCCCAAGCGAACCCCGCGATCCAGAACCGGGCGATGACCTTCGACTCCGGCCAGCCCTGCTGCTCAAAGTGGTGGTGCAAGGGCGCCATCCGCAGAACTCGCTTGCCTCTCAGCTTGAAGCTGGCCACCTGCGCGATAACGGAGAGTGTTTCGACAACGAACATCCCCCCGACGAACAGCAGCACCAATTCCTGCTTCGCCAGCACCGCGACCGTGCCGATGGCGCCTCCGAGGCCCAGGGACCCTACATCGCCCATGAAAACCTGGGCAGGGTGGGCGTTGTACCAGAGAAACGCAAGACTGGCGCCGACAAGCGCCCCGCAGAACACCGTCAGCTCGCCAGCCAGCGGCACCCCCGGCACGTCGAGGTAGGCGGAAATCTCGCTGTGGCCCGCGATGTAGACGAAGACTGTGAGCGCCCCGGCGCAGATCAGGGTCAGGCCGATCGCCAAGCCGTCCAGGCCATCCGTCAGGTTGACGGCATTGCTCGAACCCACCAGCACCAGGAACAGGAAGGCGAAGAACAAGGTGAAGGCGAACGGATACGTCAGCGGGTGGCCCAGGAAAGCGTCGATCACCAGGTCCGGACGGATGTCCTTGAAGAATGGCAGCGTAATGCCCATCTCGTAGGACCCGCGGCCGCTCAGGACGACCAGGCACGCGCCGATAGCCAGAGTCAGGCCCGCCTGCAGGCCAAGTTTGGTCCAGGTGCGGATCCCCAAGTTTCGCTTCTGGGCCACCTTGCGATAGTCGTCCAGCAGCCCGACAGCGGCGAACCCCACCAAAGCCAGCAGCGCAATCCAGACGTAGGCGTTGCGCAGATCGGCCCAGAGCAGCGTCGGAGCGACGGTTGCCAAGCAGATCAGCAACCCGCCCATCGTGGGTGTGCCCGCCTTGGCCTGGTGCGATTGCGGGCCGTCGCCGCGGATGTACTGGCCGATCTGCGCCTCCCGCAGGCGGCGGATGAGCCAAGGCCCGGCCAGCAAACCGATCGCCAGCGCGGTCAGCGTGGCCAGCGCGGTGCGCACCGTGATGTAGCCGACCACCCGGAGCGGGCTGAACAGCGGATACAGGTACTCGACGAGGAAGTGGTACAGCATGGTGCTCAGGCCGCAGGCCTTCCCGCAAGCGCTCGCCGCCCCAGCTCTTCGAGCAGCGCGTCGCGGGCGCGTTCCAGGCCCACCCCCCGCGAGGCCTTGAGCAGCACAGCGTCCCCCGGCTCCAGCCGAGCCGCCAAGGCGGCAGCGGCCGCTAGAGGATCGTCGTGAAACTCCGTCGGCACGCTTGCGGCACCCGCAATCTCCGCTGCGTCGCCGCCCACCGCGACCAGGTAGTCGAGTTCAGCGGTAGCCGTCGCCCGCCCCACGCGCCGGTGGAGTTCCCGAGACCCCTCTCCCAGCTCGCGCATCTCTCCAAGCAGGGCGAGGCGGCGGCGCGCCTTGGTGCGCCGGAGCACCCGCAGCATGGCCTCCATCGCGTCGGGATTGGCGTTGTAGCAATCGTCAATGACGGTCACGCCGGCGACTTGGCGCACGCCTCCGCGCATCGCCGCCGGGCGCAGCCGGGCTACTGCTGCGCGCAGGCATCCGATCTCGAGCCCGCTGTAGGAAGCCGCCGCCAAGGCGGCCAAGAGGTTGTAGACATTGTGCCGCCCGGGCAGCGCCGAATGCAGCTCCACCCCCGCCACTTCGAACCGCACGCCTGCGGCCCCGAGATCATCCACGCGCTCGGCCCGGATGTCGGCGGGCTCCTCAATTCCGAAGGTCACCGCAGGGCCCGGGTGGTGCGTCCGGAAGGAGCGCACCCGCGCATCGTCGGCGTTGAGCACGGCACATCCGCCCTTCGCCAGCTCTGCGACGAGGCCGCGCTTCTCCTCGGCGATGGCCTCCGAGGAGGCAAAGTTTCCCACATGCGCGGTGCCGACATTGGTCACGATGGCTATGTCGGGCGTAGCGAGGCGTGCCAGAGGACGCATCTCCCCCGGTCGGTTGATGCCTATCTCGACGACTGCCGCAGCGGCGTCCCCGCTCACTCGCAGCAGGGAGAGCGGCAGGCCGTACTCGTTGTTGAGATTGCCCTCCGATTTCGAAACCGTCCGGTCTGTGGCCAGCAGTGCCGCGACGGCTTCCTTGGTGGTGGTTTTGCCGCTGCTGCCGGTGACGGCGACCACGGTCCCGCCCCATCGTCCGCGGGCTCGGGCCGCGACGGTCCGCAGCGCCTCGGCAGGATCCGGCACGCGGAGCAGAGGGTCGCCGGGCCGGGCTGGATGGGCGGCTCTGACAACGGCTGCGACCGCTCCCCGCTCCAACGCCTGCCCGAGATGGTCGTGGCCGTCGTGCCGGGGACCGCGGATCGCGAAGAAAAGGTCGCCGCGCTGCAGTGTCCGGGAATCGATCGAGTACCCGAGCGCGTCGCCATCCGCTGGGGAGGCGGGCAGTCCCAACCAGGAGCGGATCTGAGCCAGGGATAGCTTCACGGCCTGCCGTACCCCATCCGCCGCAGGGCCGCCCGAGCCTCAACCCGATCGTCGAAAGGGATCGTCCGGTCCGCCAGGATCTGCGTCGTCTCGTGGCCCTTGCCGGCAATGACAACGACGTCACCGGCCTGCGCCGCGTTGAGAGCGGAGGCGATTGCGGCAGCGCGGTCCAGTTCCGTGGTCCATCGGGCGCTAGACCCCTGCAGGCCCTGCGCCGTCTCTTCCGCGATCCGGCGCGGGTCCTCGCCGCGCGGATTGTCCGCTGTCAGCACCACCAGATCGCTCAACTCCCCGGCGGCCCGCCCCATAGGGGCCCGCTTCGCCCGGTCGCGGTCGCCCCCGCAGCCGAACACCGCGAGCAACCGTCCCGGACGGCCGTCCTCTTCCGCCAGCTGCCGGGCGGCGGCCAGTAGGCGCCGCAGCGCGTCTTCGGTGTGGGCGTAGTCCACCACCACAGCGAATGGCTGCCCCTCGCGGACGGATTCGAAGCGTCCGGGAACGGCCCGGACCCGCCGGAGCCCGTCTTCGATGGTCCCGGCCTCGAGTCCGAGGCATTGCGCGGCGGCTATTGCCGCCAGGAGGTTGTCCACGTTGTGGGCCCCCGCCAGGGTGGTTTCGGCCTGCAGGCGGCCGTGCGGCGTATCGACTGCCAAGCGCAGGCCGCTCGGGTCCGGCTCGACCCGGCCCGCACGCACACTCGCCCCCGCCCCGCGGCCGTAAGAGACCGTCTCGGAAAGGCCGAGCTGCAGTAGACTGCGCCCCACCGCATCGTCGGCATTGGCCACCGCAAAGCGCGGCGGCGGCGCCTCGACACCCTCAAAGAGGCGCCGCTTCGCGGCCGCGTACTCGGCCATGTCGCGGTGGAAGTCCAGATGCTCCGGCGTGAGGTTGGTGAAGACGGCAGTGTGCATGGCGATGCCGCAGATGCGCTCGAGAGCCAGCGCATGGGACGAAGCCTCCAGCGTGGCGTGGGTGCCGCCGAGTTCGCGCAACCGCGCTAGGTGCCTCGCGATGTCCAGCGATTCCGGAGTGGTGTTAACGGCCCTCTCCACCTCGTCGCCAACCCGGTGCTCCACGGTGCCGAGAGCCGCGGTGGTGTGGCCCGCTGACCGCAGCAGCGCATCCAGCAGGTGGACGGTAGTGGTCTTCCCGTTTGTCCCCGTCACGGCCGTCACCCGCAGGCTGCGGTCCGGATGGTTGAAGAATCGCAGGGAGGCGTGGGCCAGGGCCCGGCGGCCGTGCTCCACCTGCACCCAGCGGGTTTCCAGGCCCGAGGGCGCCGCCCGCTCGCTGACAATCGCGACCGCCCCCGCAGCCAGGGCCTGCGGCACGAAGGCGTGCCCGTCGACCCGCGCTCCAGGGAAAGCAAAGAATGCTTCCCCCGGGCGCAGCCGACGCGAGTCGTACTGGAGGCCCCTCACGTCGACGGGCGGCACGGGGCCGACAGCGCAGTCTTGCAGCATCTCGCCGAGCCTCATCGCCTCACCGTCGCACGCCCGTTGGCTCCCCGGGGCGAGAGTCCAAAGAGAGCCGCACGGCCTGCCCCGGACGCAAGGCCTCGTTCGGGACCGGAGATTGATGCCGGACCAGACCGCTACCGCTGGCCTCAATCTTGATCCCGAGCCTAGCGGCGGTCGAAAACGCTTCGCCCAAGGTGAGGCCGAGGAAACTAGGGGTCGCCGCCGACCCTTCGCGCCGCCAATCCTCCGCAAGCAGGGCGCTAGCCAACTGCACCGCTGGCGGCCCCGGGTCCGGAGCTACGGCGACCTCGGGCCCGCTGGGCGCACCGCGCTGCGATTCCAACTCGCCGCCGGGTTCGCCCGGACTCGCCCGACCCGGCGCGAAGTCCGCGAGCTCCGCGGCAGACACCTCCGCGACGGAGCGCGGACGCCGCGGCAGATCTTCCGAAGGGGGGACGTGCAGCCGACGCAGCGCCTTCCGCACGACTGCGGCAAACAACGGGGCGGCGATGCGCCCGCCGTAGTAGAACTCGCCCCGTGGATCGTAGAGCATCACCACGCCGACCACCGCAGGGTCGTCGACCGGCGCGAATCCGCAGAAGCTGGCCAAATAGGCTCCGTCCCGGTAGGAACGGCTAACGGGGTTGATCATCTGGGCGGTCCCGGTCTTCCCGGCCACGCCGTACCCCGGAATGGCCGCCAGCCGTCCGGTCCCGTCCTCGACGACCCGCTTTAGGATCGCCCGCATCGTGAAGGCGGTCTCCGCCGTGAGCACGCGGCGCCCCGCCTCCCGCTCGAAAGTGACTGGCTCCCGGCCATGTTCCTGCGCCGACCGAACGATCCGGGGCTGTACGAGAGTGCCTCCGTTGGCGACAGCGGCGAAGAGCCGGGCCATTTGCAGCGCGTTCACGCCAATCTCCTGCCCCATCGCCAGCGAGGCGAGCGAGGATCCGCTCCACCGCCGGCGAGGGCGGACCAGCCCGGGGACTTCCCCGGGCAGGGCTACCCCGGTGGCCCTGCCGAACCCGAAGCGGCGAATGTACTCCGCCATACGCTCTTCGCCGAGTTCGTAGGCGATCTTGATGATGCCGACATTGCTCGACTTCATCAGCACTTGGGGAACCGTCAGCAGGCCGTACGGGTGGTGGTCGCGAATCCTCCGGCGACTGATCCACACCGCGCCCATTTCGCAATCGAACGTATCGTCGACTTCGACAGCGCCCTCCTCCAGCGCTGCGGCTGCGGTCAGCACCTTGAACGTGGACCCCGGTTCGACGAGGTGGCTCACAGCGAAGTTCCGCATGTTCTCGAGGTCCTCCGGGGTCCGCGACAGCCGATTCGGGTCGAATCGGGGCCAACTCGCGAGGGCTAGGACTTCCCCTGAGTTCGGGTCCATGAGGACCACCGTGCCCGCACGCGACTTGGTCTGCCTTATCGCACGGTCAAGTTCCAGATGGACGAACGACTGCAGCTCGAGATCGAGATCGAGCACCAGGTCGGCACCCGGCACCGGAGAGCGGAGCACCTTTCTGCCGTAGCGGCGCTGATCGCCGTCGCGCTGCAGGATGCCCAAGCCGGGCTGGCCCGTGAGCTGCTTGTCGAAGCGCTGCTCGACGCCGGCCTGCCCCCCATGGTCCAGCCCTACGGTGCCGAGCACATGGGCCGCCACTGTGCCGTGCGGGTAGTAGCGCTTCGCTTCGGTCTCAAAGTGCAAGACCTCCGATTGCAGGGGTAGGGCGCGGGCGCGCTCGGTATCGGGCAAGTCCGCGAGCCGCTTGACCCACTGGAACCCCCCGCGGCGCAGGCGGCGCAACAGGGCCCGCTTGTCACCGCGCACGGCGGCGGCAAGCTGCGCGGCTAGGCTTTCGGGGTCTTCCACCTCGTCCGCGAACACGGCGATCGACTGCACGGGCGTGCTCAGCGCGAGCTCCGCGCCATGCCGGTCGAGGATTCGCCCGCGCCGGGCGAGGAGCTCAACTTGCTTTTCTTGCTGCCCCAGCGCCTGCCCGCTCAAGGAGCTTCCCTTGCGGATATGCAGGTCCCCGAGCCGCAGTAGGATGAGCAGGAACCCAAAGGCCCCAGTCAGCCCTAGGACGGCCAACCGCCAGCGGCCGCGCGATCCCAGGCCGTTCCAGGGCAGCGCACGCAGAGGCCGAGTTGCCGAGCGCGTTCCCCACTGCGCAGACCTAGCCATGCACCGATCCCTTCTCCTTTCGGCCCGCCGCCAGCCCGGTTCGATCCGCGATCCGCCCCGCGAACCAGTGCCGCCCGCTGCGGCAATCTGGGTCCCGTGCGAATGCGCCTACGCTTGGCAGCTCCTGCCCCTGCGAGTCTGCCGACGCTAATCCCCGGCCTGCAGCAGCTGCGCCACAGCAGCACCGGGCTTGGGCCACCCGGGACGGCCCTCCCGGTGCTGTGGCGCCTGCTCGGGCACTCGCTCCACAGCAGCCTCGGGCTCGGCCCGCTCGAGGCGGGGCGCGAACCACGTGTACCGGTCCTGATCCGTTTCGCGCAGCCCCTGCTGCTCGGCGAGAGCCCGGACGCGCGGCAGACCCTCAAGGCGCCCCTTCTGGACCTTCAGCTCGTCGCGGACTGCGGCGAGCTTTTCGATCCGCTCCCGCAACTGCGCCTGGCGGTAGCCCGAATGGCGCTGCCACAGCCGCGGGCCGAACGCCACGAGCAACAGCAGAGCCAAGAACAAGCCGACGCTGACAAAGCTCTGCAGCTCGTCCCTATCGCGGGGGTCGTACCGGTAGCTGATAGCGCTGTTGTCGATTTTCTTCTGGTACAGAACAGCTCCGCCCATCGTCAGCAAGGAGGGCGCGGAGGCTGAAGAACCTCGCGCGCCACCGGCGGCCGCAGATCCCAACTGCGGGGGCGGGCTCGGAGCCTCGCTCCATCCGGCTCGGGCCTGCTGCGGCTCCGGCGGCGCGTTCAGTGCTGACTTCTCCATTTGTGTACCGATCCTTTTCCATCGGACGCCGCCCTCAGCCGGCACGCCGCCCTCAGGCGGGCGCTGCGGCTCGGCGGGTTGCGCTCGACTTCAGCCGCCGAGGGGCGCACCACTCGGCGAGTCAGAACTTCCAGGACGCCGGCTAACGCCAGTTGCCGAAACGCCTGCTTCACCATGCGGTCCTCCCCGCTGTGGAAGCTCACCACCACCAGGCGGCCGCCGGGGGCGAGCAGCCCCGGCGCGGCCCGCAGCAGCCCGGCAAGTTCTCCGAGCTCGTTGTTCACGGCCATGCGCAACGCCTGGAACGTGCGGGTGGCGGGATGAATGCGGCCTCTGGCCGCGCGGGGCACCGCAGCGGCGACGATCTCGGCCAAGTGCGACGTGTCGCGCACGGGGCGGGCGCGGACGATCGCGCCGGCTATCCGGCGGCTGTGGCGCTCGTCGGCCAGCCGGAACAGCAGGTCCGCCAGTTCGCGCTCGCCTCCGGCGTTGACCAAGCGCTCGGCGCGCAATTCCTGGGCCTGGTCGAACCGCATGTCGAGCGGCCCAGCCGACCGCAGGCTGAAGCCGCGTCGCGGATCCTCGAGCTGCAGCCGGGACAGGCCGAGGTCGGCTACAATTCCGGCCAGCGGCAGCCAGCCGCGGGCGGCGTGGCCGATGCGGGAGAAGGCGCCTTGGAAGTACGAGACCCGCTGGCCGAACCGCGCTAGCCGCCGCCGACAGCGCTCGAGCGCCTCCGCGTCGCGGTCGATGGCGATCAGCCGCCGGACGCCGGGGCGGCTGAGAATCCGGGCCGCGTAGCCGCCAGCGCCTGCCGTGCAGTCGCAGTATGCGCCGCCCGCGCCTACGCCCTCCTCGCCGAACAGGAACCGCTCCATCTGGTCCGCCATCACCGCATGATGCTCGCCGACTGGCTCCATCACATGCCTAGGCTGGCTGCCAGCTCGAGGTCGCTGGCACTGAGCGCGTTCTTTTCGAGCTCTACTTGGTAGGCGGCCTCGTCTAGCACCAGCATGTGGTTGAACTGCCACTGCACCTTCACGGCGCCTCGGATGCCCGCCTCTTCTCGGAGTGTGGCGGGCAGCATCAGCCGTCCCTGGCTGTCCACCTTGGCCTCGCTTCCGAAGTGGTCCGTCCAGCGCTTGAGCTTTTTCTTTTGCTCGCGTAACTTGCCCTGTTCGGGCCCGGTCGCCGGCTCGGCCATCCGCTGCTCCACCACCTCCCATTCGCGGATCGGGTAGACCTGCACTTGGCGCCCGTCGGTACTTGTCACGTACAGATCCGTCCGGCTGTACTCTTGCTTGAGCCGGCGGACGACCGCAGCGGACAGCTTCAGCCGCCCCTTGTCGTCCACGCTCCCGTTCTGCACTCCGCGGAACATCGCTCAATCGGCCCTGCGCAGCATACCCAATGGACGCCTGGCTGTCCAGAACTGTCCACATAAGGTCTACCATCCACCACATTTGGCCAGAATGGTCCACCCATTGTGATTCCGCCCCGCAAGGGCTGTCAACACTCAAGCCACTGATTCCGCAGATTTTTTCGGGAATCGCAATTGCTAGAACATGCGAGCCCTCCGCTGTCAACATCTAGTATCCCACTAGCCGATCGACACCGCTCTGGAAGGCACTCCTGGCGCCGCGACCTCCTCTTGGAGGCCTGCCAATAAGCTCTTGCAGGCCGTTCGCGGGCCTAAGGAGGACCCGCGGATGGGGCGTCACGGGCGCGCCGAGGAACTCCGCCAGCCTCTGCGACAATGGTCGGGGCCCGGCTCGGCCGGGCCGCCAGCAGGGGGTGCGTCCATGCGATTGGGCTTGGTGACTTACAATGTCGCGCGCAACTGGGATATCGACACGATCATCGAGAAGCTGGACGCTCACGGCTTTGAGGCCGTAGAACTGCGCAGCACGCATCGCCACGGCGTGGAGCCGGGCCTCCCCGCAGCGGAGATTCAGCGCGTCCGCCAGCGATTCGAGGACAGCAGCGTGCGCCTGCTGAGCCTCGGCTCGGCCTGCGAGTACCATTCCCCGGACGCAGGTGAACGGCGGGCCAACATCGCGGAGACGGCCCGTTTCGTGGAGTTGGCCCACGACCTGGGCTGCTGGGGAGTCAAGGTGCGGCCCAACGGACTGCCCGCAGGGGTGCCGGAAGAAGTCACCGTGCGCCGGATCGGGGAGGCTCTGCGGGAGTGCGGCGAGCATGCCGAGCGCTACGGTGTGGAGATCTGGGTCGAGGTCCATGGCCGGGGCACCCAGCGCCCCTCCGTGATGCGCGCCATCATGGACGCCTGCGGCCATCCCGCGGTGGGCGTCTGCTGGAACTCGAACCCCACCGACATCGAGGGGGGCTCGGTGCGGGCCGCGTTCGGCCAGTTGGCACGCTTCATCCGCAACGTGCATCTGCGCGACCTGCCGGACTATCCTCACCGCGAACTCTTCGCGCTGCTGCGAGCCAGTGGCTACGACCGCTTCACGCTGGCCGAGACGGCGGAGAGCTGCGAGCCGGACCGGTACCTGCGCTACTACAGCGCCCTTTGGCGGGAGCTGGTGCGGGCCGAGCAAGGCCGGTAAGCGTGCGCGGCGGTCCGAGACGGCCGGGGCCGACTCCCCAAACGCTCCTCATGCGGCATGTCCGGGGCCGGCTCGTCCGCTTTATCCGCCGCGTGCCGGCTCGCCATGCGCACAGCAACGATTCCGGCCTCCCGGCTCCGGCGTGACCAGCGGCCCGGTCGGGCAACGCGGAGATGAACCCCAAGCCCCTCTGCTTGGACTTGGGGCACGAACTCGGGAATAGGCGCTTCCAAGGCTTGCGAGCTGCAGTTCTTGTCGCTCGCGGCCCGCGCAGTGGAGGCGCTGTGGGCCCTCGCAACAGTTATTCAGGCACTGCCCGTGCGAAACCTCGCCCCGTCCGCCGCGGACAATCTGTTCCCGGCCCAGCGGTTCGCTGCGCACCAAGAGCTCGCTTGGCCCCGGGGCTGGAGCTTCTCGAGCACGCATCGCGGCCGTACCAGCAACTACGGCTTCGAACACGACACGGACTACGATCCAGGGGCCCGCGGCTCGGGGTGCTTGGAGACAGCTTCGTCGCCAGCAACAGCGCAACGGGGACCCCCGGCGGCCCCAACCCGCGGTCGCAACCAAGCGGCGCTGGCGGCCGCAGAGTCAGCCCGGAAGACCTCGGAACAGCTTCGTTCAGCCGGATGCATCTCTCGCGACCGGCAATGACGTCACAGTGCCGCACGCAGGGCGGGGACTGCAACGCCGCCGCGAACGAAAGCCCGGGCCCAGCCCGATCGGATTCCGGGTTAGTCGGGGGCAAAGCCGATTTGCCGGTCTCCGCGCTCGACCCACAGCGGATCGCCCTCAACCCCATTGATGGTGTAGCGCACAATGACACCATTGGGCTGGGTGTAGGATCGGCTCAACCCGAAAACGGCCACTGTGCCGAACGGCGAATCCGGGCCCCAGTCCTCCAAGAACTCGCCAAACGGATAGTAGCGGCAGGGCTCGGTGACGGAGCAGCCCCAGAGCACGTACGCATCCTCAAAGCGCTCGGCCCGCAGCAATTCGAAGAACCTGCGCACCTGCGACTCTCCTCGCGCCAATTCCGGAAAAACACGTAGTAGGCCGGGCCCAGGATGGCCGCAGCCACCAGCAGCCCCAAGACAGCCTTCAGAATGCGGTCCGCCAGCAGGCCCTTGGTGGCGTAGCCCTCCGAGGAATTCCATCGCTGGGCCAGGGCGCGGTCAGTTGGCGGGATGCTTGGCGTCGTAGGCCTGGGTAGCTTCCGTTGTGAGGTCGATCAGGGCATTATGCGCCAGCACGCTCCCGCCGTCCACGATCAGGTCGATCCCCTTGTCGATGCGCAGGTCACGAATGACCTCCCGCATCCGCGCGCTGGCGGAGCCCCAGAATGTTCTGGCGGTCGAATTCGACATCCGACTGCAGGTCCTCGCTCAAGCGCTGGGCCGTGCGCTGCTTTCCGCTGACCTTCGTTCTGCAGCGCGTTGGCCTCGTCCCCGGGTCGCGGTCTGGAGCTTGGCCTGGATCCCCCTCCAACTCCGTCGAAAGCCGCTGGATCTCCTCTTGGCGATCGCGGTACTTCGCTTCCAGGGCGGCCGACTCCTTCTTCATGTCGGCGGTGTTCAACAGCGCTGTCTGGAAGTCAATCACAGCGATTTGGGCTTGGGCGACCGCTGCGCCGGGCATGGAGCCGAGCAGCAGGGCCGGAGCAAGCATCCGTAGGGGCAAGCGCATTTGTCGCAATCCTCTTCTCTTTGGGGCCGGCGCCCCGCGCACTCCCATTCTGACATGCCAGCCGGCCGGGGGTTCCACCGGCCCGCCTGGGCCCGCCGGCTACTAGGGGAAGAACTGCCGCATCAAGTCGTTGTACATCACCAGCCCGAACAAACAGCACGATGAAAGCCAACCCGACCTGGGTGAACCGCTCCCGCACTACCGTGCTGACGGTCGCGGCGCAACAGCGACTCCACCAGCAGCAATAGGATGTGCCCGCCGTCAAGGACGGGAATCGGCACGAGGTTCACGATGCCCAGGTTCACGCTGATCAGAGCCATCAGCTGGACCAGCGGGCCGATGCCGTAGGCGGCGCGGCGTCCTTGGTGTGCTCATAGATGCCGACCGGCCCCTCCAGCGCCTTCACCGAGACCTCCCCCACGACGAGCGCGGCCAGGGTGCGGAAAATCAAGCCGGCGTAGGCGTAGTTCTCGCTCGCCGACATCCTGAGCGCTTGGCCCAATGGGAGCGGCTCGGAGACCTGCTCGTAGCGCGCCAGCAGGCGCACGCCGATCCGCCAGACTCCGTCGCCCGCGCTTGGCACGGCCCGGGCCTGCAGCATTTGGCGGGCGCCCTCCCCGCTCCACTTCGATCGCCAGCGGGCGGCCCTCGGAGGCCGCCGACGACGGCGATAGCCTGTTCGACTACCGCCACCCTCCCTCCCCCGCCGATCGAAACCAAGCGGGTCCCCGGGGCGCAGGCCGGCCGCCTCGGCCGGCGAGGTCCTGCAGCACGGCCTCCAACACCACTTCGTGGCGGGCGGCCCATCCCGGATCGCCCAGGCCCGGCTGCCGAGGGTCCCCCGGCACTTCGATCTCCGCGCTGCTCACCGAGCCACCGCGCCGGAACTCGACCTTGACGCGGCGATCGACAACCAGGGACCGTCGCGAGGGATAGGTCCCGCCACGTAGGCGTGGGCACGGTGTCCAGCGAGAAAATCAGATCGCCGGGCTGCAGCCCCGCAGCGGCCGCGGCCGAGCCGGGCCGGACATAGCCAATCCGGGGCTCCTCGCTCAAGAACCTCGGCCCGCTCGTACCGATACAGGTACAAGCCCGCGAGCAGCCCGACCGCGAGAACGAAATTGAAGATCGGCCCCATCGCGGATATCACCAGCCGCTGCCAGCGGGGCTTGGATTCCAGCTCGCCGGATTCGGCCGTCGCGGCGCCGGCGACGGTCTGCCCAGCCATCTTGACGTAGCCCCCCAGCGGCAGCAGGCAGATCTTGAAGTCGGTGCCGTTCCGCACGAAGCCCAGCAGGCGCGGGCCGAAGCCGATTGAGAAGCTCTCGACCGTGACCCCCGAAGTAGCGCGCTGCCAGGAAATGCCCTAGCTCGTGAAACAGGACCAGGATGCTCAGCACGAACAGAAACGTGATCATGCGTCTCGCTCCAATTCAGTCTGACCGGCCCCGCACCGCCGATGTCCGCGCCTGCACCCTCACCAGTTCCCGAGCGCGCGACCGCGCCTCTTGGTCGCACTCCAGCACTTCGTCGATCGAAGCGGCCGGAGGACCGGAGACGGCAGCCAAGGTGCGCTCAACGACCTCCGCGATCGCCAAGTAGGGGAGGCGACCGCCCAGAAAAGCCTCTACAGCAACTTCGTCGGCTGCGTTCAGAACGCAGCCCGACCTCCCTCCGGCACAGAAGGCGAGCCCCAGCAACGGGAATTTCGCCAAATCCGGCGGCTCAAAATCCAATTGTGCCACACGAGTCCAATCCATGCGGGCTCGCGGGCTCTCCTCCCGCCTGGGGTACGCCAGGGCATAGCGGATCGGCAGCTTCATGTCCGGCGGGCTCAGCTGGGCGATCAGCGAACCGTCCCGGTACTCGACCATGGCGTGGACCACCGATTGCGGGTGGACTACAACTTCGACGCGCTGGGGAGGGACGGCGAAGAGATGGCAGGCCTCGATGACTTCGAAGCCCTTGTTCATCATCGTGGCCGAGTCGACCGTAATGCGGCTGCCCATCTTCCAGGTCGGGTGCCGGAGGGCCCGCTCGGGCGTGACCGCAACGAGCTCCTCGGCTGGCGTCGTGCGGAAGGGCCCGCCCGAAGCGGTCAGGATCAGCCGTTCGACTTCATCGCTGCGGCCTGCCCGCAGGCATTGGTGCAGCGCGTTGTGCTCGCTGTCGACCGGGATCAGCTCCGCCCCGGAGCGGCGCGCCGCGGCCATGACCAGACCCCCTGCCGCGACCAGCACTTCCTTGTTGGCCAGCGCCACCCGGCGGCCTGCGCGGACAGCCGCGTAGGTGGCTTCCAACCCCGCCACGCCCACAGCAGCGGACACCAGCACGTCGTAGTCGGGGCCCTGCGCCGCCTCGAGGATCCCCCGGCTGCCCACAGACGCAGCGGGGGGAATAACCCGGGATCCCGGCGAGACCCTGCCGCAGGCGCACTAGGGACAGCTCGTCGGCCACCGACAGCAGCCCCGGGCGAAACTCCAGTGCCTGCCGAAGCAGCTCCTCCACATTGCGTCCGGCGGCGAGCGCCACGACGGTCACGGGTGTTTCGATCTCGCGGACGACCTGCAGCGTGTTGCGACCGATCGAGCCGGTCGAGCCCAGTAGCGAGAGGCGCATGGCGTCAGCCTGTCCGTCGCCAGGACAGGCCGGAACAACGGGGCCCAAGCCCCCCCACCCTAGCCGGGATCATGGCACAGGTCGCAGTCGTTCGGGGCCCCGTGGCGAGCATGGCAGTCCATGCAAGCTGCCATCGTCGTCGGCTTCTCCTGATGCAGGACCCCTCGCGCTCGGCCACCGGGCCGTGGCAGGTTTCGCAGGCCACCGCCGCGTCATCCACGTGCGACGCGTGCGAGAACCACACGAAGTCGGGCACGCGGTAGATCCGGTTCCAGGGAATGGGTTTGCCGGCGGCGCTGAACTGCGCCAACTGCTGGATGTGCGGACTGTCCGTCTTGACCGCCACATGGCAAGCCATGCAGGTCTCCCTCGGAGGGATATCCAGCGGCGAAGCCTGGGTCAGCGATCACATGGCAGTCGCGGCATTGGGCTCCAAACGCCACATGGGACCTATGGCTGAAGGGCAGCGGCTGCTCGACAGGGGGAGGGGGCTCCCGGCCGTTCTCGGAGGGCGGCGCCAGCTGGGGCTGAGCCCATGGCACCGCCAGCAGGATCGCGGGCAACGCCGCCAGCAACCCCCGGCGCCGTGAGGGTGCCCCCAAACCTCGCGAGGTGCCAAACCTCATCAAACATCCCTTACGCAGCGGAACCCCAGATTGGCTGTGGAACTGTCCGGGGTGTTCGAAGTCCGCGCCGCGACCCGGTACCGGTTGCAGTATGAAGCATGGCACAGGAAAGACCCGCCCCGCATCACCCGCGCCGAGCCGCCGGGCGGGCCGACCGGGTTGGTCTTCGTGGCCGTCACGTGATATGTGGGATGGAACCAGTCCGCGCACCACTCCCAAACGTTGCCGGTGATCGAGTAGACGCCGAGTCCGTTGGGCGGAAAGGCGTCCACGGGGCAGGGACCGCGATAGCCGTCGGCACCCGTGTCGTGATGCGGAAAGCGGCCCTGCCAGATGTTGCACAGGTGCTTGCCGCCCGGCTCCAGCTCCTGCCCCCAAGGGTACGTCTGCTGCTCCAGTCCGCCGCGGGCAGCGCACTCCCATTCGGCTTCCGTCGGCAGCCGCTTACCGGCCCAGGCGCAATAAGCCAAGGCGTCGCGGTGGGAGACATGGGTGACCGGATGGTCGGGGCGCGCCTCAACCCCCGATTCGGGGCCCTCCGGGTGCCGCCAGTCCGCCCCGTTGACCTTGCACCACCACTCATGGCCGGCGACCGTGTCCTCGACAAGGGCCCGGTAGCGGTCCGGCGGCAACTGGCCGTGGAAGACAAACGACCAACCGAAGCGCTCGGCATCCGTCCTGTGCCCCGTGGAGCGCGCAAAGTCTCCGAACGACTCGACTGTCACCGGGAACGCGTCCACGAAGAACGCGTCCAGCAAGACCTCCCGGACTGGCCCCTCGCCGTCCGCGGGAAAGCCGATGTCGGTTTCCGTGCCCATGAGAAAGATGCCGCCGTCAACCTTGCGCATGTCCGCGGTCGAGCCGCGCAGCGCACGCGGGCGACGATCGGATAACACCTTAGACTCGGCCAAGGTGCGCGCTCGCGCCAGGCTCGGGACGCAGCATGGATGAGGATTGCTCCCGTGCGCCGGCGGGCCCCCCGTCAAGGCCGGGCGGACTGGGCCGCCCGTGTTGGCTCCGGCACCCGGCATGGCCCTAGCCGGCCTCCGTCGAAGCGGTCGCCGCGGCAGGGTCTGGGGAGGCCTCGATGGTCGCCGATTCGCGCAGCCGGTCCACATATGCTTCCAGCAGCTTCGAACGGCGCTGCTCCAGGAGTTCCGTCTGGATTGCCCGCTTCACCTCCGCGAAGGGCCGCAGACCCTTGGGCTTGCGGTCCAGGAGCTTGGCGATGTGGAAGCCGAACTCGGTCCGGAAGACCTCACTGACCTCGCCCACCCGCAACCCGAACACCACTTCCTCGAACCGCGGGACCATCTGGCCGCGGGGGAAATAGCCTAGATCCCCGCCGTTGCCCGGGCAGTCTGACTGCTGGTCGGCGAGTTCCTCGAAGCTACGGCCGCTCCGCAACTGCGCGTGGAGGGCCTCGGCCGCCTCGCGGGCCTCGTCCTCTGCGACCCCCCTTCTCGACATGCTTCACGATGTGCGCCGCCCGGACGGTCTCCTCTGTGCGGAAGCGCTCCTTGTTGCGGCGGTAGAACTCCTGCAGGTCTTTGGGCTTGGGCGGCTTAGCCCCGGGCTGTGACGGCAGCGATCAGCCGATCAACCTTGAGACGGGCTGCAAGGTCCGCCCGGGCCCGCTCCTGGTCCCCACCCGCCTCGGCGAACTTCTCCGCGCCGCCGGCGCGCTGCAAAACCTCCTGGAACGCCTCTTGGACCGCGGCGGCGGGGAGCGGCTCCGAACCCTCAAGGGCAGCCTGCCGGAGCAGGGTCTGCTCGATGACATTCTCGCGAGCCCATTCGACGGCCGTCTGGCGCAGATTGCCCGCGTTCAAGCCGTAGCGCCGCTTGTCCTCGGTGGAAAGCTGCTGGAACCGCTGCCGCAGGCCCTCCGCCTCGCGAGCCAGAACTGCCGCGTCGACGGCTTCCCCGTTGACCACCAGAGGCATAGACGCCATTCTACCGCGCACCCTTCCCCACAGCTTGCGCAAGTCGGCCCGGCAGGCTGCTAGCGCCACTGTGCCGACCAGCCGCCGAAGTGGCCTCCCCGCCCCCTCCACCGGCAACGCTATGGAGGCGAGCGGTCGCCGGCCCCGGGATTGCGCAGCAGAGAACTCTCCCCGATAATGGATTGCACGTGAGCGGCCCGCTCGGGGAGAGGGCTCCGAGAGCACTCGCGCCGCGATGGCAGTCGAAACCCGGGCATTCGAGTACGCCGACGGCCCCGCGGTTTTCCGGGGCGAACTAGCCCGGGATACCGCCGCGGAAGGCAAGCGCCCCGGCGTGCTCGTTGTCCACACGTGGGCTGGGTGCGGCCCGTTCGAACGCCGCAAAGCCGCCGACATCGCCAACCTCGGCTATGCGGCCCTCGCCGTAGACCTGTACGGCAACGGTATCGTCGGCAGCGGGCCTGAAGAGAATGCCCGCTTGATGGCCCCGCTGCTAGAGGACCGCAGCCTGTTGCAGCGACGCATGCAGCGATCCCTGGACGCCCTCAAAGGGGAGGCCAACGTGGATCCGATGAGGACGGCCGCGGTGGGGTTCTGTTTCGGAGGGCTCTGCGTCCTCGACCTTGCGCGCACCGGCGCAGAAATCTGCGGCGCGGTGAGTTTCCACGGCCTGCTGGACCCGCCGGGCAACACTGCAGGCCGGAGGATCCGGGCCAAGGTCCTGGCGTTGCACGGCTGGGACGACCCCCTGGCGCAGCCGGCGAGCGTCGCGGCGCTGGCGAGGGAACTCACTGCCGCGAAAGCAGACTGGCAACTGCACGCCTACGGCCAGACGATGCATGCGTTCAC
The DNA here is from genome assembly GCA_965213745.1 of Bryobacterales bacterium. Taxonomy (GTDB): domain Bacteria; phylum Acidobacteriota; class Terriglobia; order Bryobacterales; family UBA6623; genus VXMF01. The sequence goes on from CBDBZZ010000014.1 coordinate 120,646, forward strand.
GAACCCTGCTGCGAACAGTCCGGCGAGGGGCACCGTCTACGACCCGCAAGCCGACCGGCGCTCGTGGCAGGCGCTGCGCAACTTCCTAGCCGAGGTTCTGGCATAGCTCCGCGGCTGGGCCGCTCGTCCGGGCGGCTCTGCGCGAGGAGTGCTCGGCGGGGCCCCGGACCCAGCTGCGGCGAAGCGCGGCGCGTCCCTGCGCCCTCGCGCTGAGTGGCGGCCCGCCCGGCGGCAGGCCGGGGCTGATCTGCCGCTTGGCGGCCGGGGTCTCCCCGAGATGGCGCCCCGCTTCGCCATCCCGCACATCCGCCCGGCCACCTAGCCGGGGACCTCCCCCAGCACATCGAATCGCTGGCCGACTTACGGCACAGGCTCCCAAGGCTCTTCCGGGTCCCAGACCTGCTTGTACCGCAAACCGAACCGCGTCCTTGCCCGCGCCGGAGCAAAGCCCGGATTGGGCGTCAGCGACTGGGCCTTGACGGCCTGCCGCCAGTCAGCGAGTTCCCGCTGCAGTTCTGCCGCCAGGGCAGATCGCTCCGGAGCCACGTCACGAGCTTCCGCCGGATCGTCGGACAGGTCGTAAAGCTCAGTGTGCGAGTCCTCGAAGAACTCCAGCAGCTTCCAGCTCCCCTTGCGAATCGCTCCTGAGGGCGTCGAGCCGGAGTTGGAGTAGTGCGGGTAGTGCCAGTAGAGCGCCCTCGCGGGGAGCGCTCCAGCGCCTCGGAGCAGGGGCGCTAGGCTAACCCCGTCGACCGTGTGTCCGGGTGGCGTCCGGCACGTCGGCAAGATCGAGGATTGTGGGATAGAGGTCCACGCTGCTGACCGGCGTGGACTCGACCGAGCCTCCGGGCGTGACTCCGGGCCACTTCACGATGAGAGGCTCTCGGATCCCGCCCTCCCACAGGTACCCCTTGCCGGCTCGGAAGCCTCCGTTGAATGCGCGCTGGGGCACGCCTCCGTTGTCCGAGAAGAAGATCACCCGCTGTGTTGGAGGCCAGCCCGAGTTCCCCAAGCGTGGACGCGAGACGACCCACCGACCGGTCCACACCCTCCACCATCGCCGCGTAGACGGCGTTGTTGCGCCCGCTGGGGTCCGTGCGCTCCCCGTAGGCCTCGATTAGCCCCTCCTTGGCCTGCACTGGGCCGTGGACCGCATAGTACGAGAGGTATAGAAGGAACGGGCGGTCCCGGTTGCGCTCGATGAAGCGCACCGCGGCCGAGGTCAGGCTGTCTGTCAGGTAGTCCCCCCGGCGCGTGCGCCCGGGACATCGACGGTTGCATGCGGAGCGAACATCGTGCTGTGCGAACCCCAATGGCCGGAGGCGAAGCTCTCCTGGAAGCCGCGCTGCACCGGAGCGTACTCCCCATTCCCCAAATGCCACTTCCCGATGCAGGCGGTTGCGTAGCCAGCCTCCGCGAGCGGCTCCGCTAAAACGACTTCCTCCAGGGGCAAGCCGAGCGGCAGCTCGGCCTGGAGCAGCCGGGCGTGCGGCAGGACATTGCCGGGCAGGTACTGCGTCACACCCGTCCGGGCGGGCCAACGGCCGGTTAGGATGCTGGCCCGCGTAGGCGAGCAATTCGGAGCCGCCGCGTAGGCGGCAGTGAACCGCATGCCTTCCGCCGCGAGCCGGTCGATGTGCGGCGTGCGGTGGTAGGAATTGCCGTAGGCCCCGATGTCGGCGTAGCCCATGTCGTCTAGCAGCAGGAGGACGATGTTCGTGCGCTGCGGATCTGCGCCGAGCCTATTGTCGGCAACCTCGGACATACAGCCACCTGTGAGGCCACTTAGGGCGAGCAAGCAGTAAAACCGGTGCATATGAGAAATCTGTGGCAGTGTAGCAGCAGGCCAGCCGCGGCGCGTTGTGGTGTATGGTCCGTAGAGTGCCGGATGCGTTCATCCGCCGCGCGCTACCCGAGCTAGGCCAAGCAGAGAGGAGCGGGGACGAAGTGGATGTCTGGCACACCTCGCTCGATCTGCAACGCGATCCACCGCCGCAGGCCGCGAAGCTACTCTCGGGCAGCGAACGCGAACGAGCCGCGGCCATGGCGACCGTGCCGGGCCGACGCTTCGCCGCTGCCCGGATCGCGCTGCGTCGCTTGCTGGCCGGCTACCTGGGCACTGCACCAGGCTCGATCCACATCGCTTACGGTCCGCACGGCAGACCGCACCTCGAGACTGCGGGCGCGACTTCGATCCTGCACTTCAACCTTTCGCATTCCGGCGACCGAGCCCTGTTCGCATTCGGCTCCGCCCCGTTGGGCGTCGACTTGGAACGCATTCGAGCCGTACCCCTCGCCGAGCGCCTCGCGGAGCGGTTTTTCGCCCCGGGCGAACGCCGCACTCTCGGCCGCACCGCCCCGCATGAGCAGCAGCCAGCTTTTTTCGCCTGCTGGACCCGCAAGGAAGCGTACCTGAAGGCCGCGGGCGGCGCACTGGCTCCGTCGTTCAAGCTGTTCGAGGTCGCCTTCGTTCCCGGGCAGCGACCGGCGATCCTCGCCTCGGACGGCAGTCCGAGATCGGAGTGGAGCCTGAAGCATCTGGAGCCAGAACCAGGGTGGGTCGGAGCGCTGGCCATTCGCCGCCCGGCGTGCGTTTTGCGCTGCTGGAGGCTTGCAGCGGAAACCTCCGGTCACAAACCCAGGCCGTCGATGAACGACGTGTCGTAGCGGCCTTCCACAAAGGCGGGCGTCGCGAGGATCCGTTGATGCAGAGGGATTGAGGTGCGGATGCCTTCCAGAACGCACATGGACAAGGCGCGTTGCATCCTACGGATCGCGCCGCTCCGATTCGCCGCGTGGGCCACGATCTTGGCCACAAGAGAGTCGTAGTGCGACTGCACCATCCAGCCGGAGTAGGCCGCGCTGTCCACCCGCACACCGGGGCCGCCAGGCGGCGCATACCTGTCGATTCGCCCGGCAGAGGGCAGGAATGTCTCCGGATCCTCCGCGTTGACGCGGCATTCGATCGCATGCCCGGAGATTTCCACGGGTCCGGGCAGAACATCCCGCAGGGGCTCGCCCGCTGCGACGCGGAGTTGGCACTGCACCAAGTCGACGCCGGTCACCGCCTCGGTGACGGGATGCTCCACCTGGATCCGGGCGTTCAGCTCAATGAAGTACAGTTCGCCGTCCTCGTCCATCAGGAACTCGACCGTTCCGGCGTTCGAGTACCCGATCGCGCGGAGGGCCTTGGCCAGCACCTCCCCCATCTGAGCCCGCCGGTCGGGATCAATGCCGTTGGCCGGGGTTTCCTCGAGTAGCTTCTGGTGGCGCCTTTGGATCGAGCATTCGCGCTCGCCAAGCGAGACCACATCGCCGTGCTCGTCGCCCAGCACCTGGAACTCGATGTGGCGCGGCCTCTCGACGTACTTCTCCAGGTAGAGCTCCGCGTTGCCGAAGGCCGCCCCGGCCTCCAACCGCGCCTGCTCAAAGGCATCCTCCACGGAACCCGCTTCGCTTACGATCCGCATACCGCGTCCGCCACCGCCCATGGAGGCTTTGAGAATCACCGGAAAACCGACTTCCTCCGCGAAGGCCCGGGCCTCGGAGACCGTCCGGAGCGGCTCGGCTGAGCCCGGTAGCACAGGGATCCCGGCTTCTTGGGCAGCTTTCCGAGCCTGGGCCTTGTCGCCCATGAGGCGGATCGCGGCGGGCTGCGGACCAACGAAACGAATGCCGCACTCCTGGCAAATCTCGGCGAAGCTGGCATCCTCAGCGAGGAAGCCGTACCCGGGATGGATCGCATGGACATCGGCGATTTCGGCCGCGCTGATGACCGCCGGCACGTTGAGGTAGCTATCGGCGCTCGCCGCGCCGCCGATGCAGATCGCCTCGTCCGCCTGCTGGACATGCAGCGACTCCTCGTCGGCCGTCGAATAGACCGCGACGGTGCGGATGCCCAACTCGCGGCAGGCAGCGATGATCCGCAACGCGATCTCGCCGCGGTTCGCAATGAGCAGTTTCTCGATCATGCTAGGCCGCGTTCCCGCGGACTTCAATCCGGAACAGCGGCTGGCCAAACTCCACGCCCTGGGCGTTGTCGACCATGCGCTCGGCGACCACGCCGTCGTACTCGGACTCAATCTCGTTCATCAGCTTCATCGCTTCGATGATGCAGACGGTTTGCCCCTTCCGCACGCGGTCGCCAATCTCCACGAATGGCGGCGACTCCGGCGAGGACGCGACATAGAACGTGCCCACCATGGGCGAGACGATCGCCTGAGCCTCGTCCCCCGCAGCAGCGGCCTCGCCGCCGCTGGCAGCAAGCTGCTCGGGCAGCGTTGCCGGCAGAGCGACCGGTGCATCGCCAGCGGCGGCTGCACCGCCTCGCGCAACGCGAATTCGCAGCCCGCGGCGCTCGTATTCAATCTCGGTCAGTCCTTTGGCGTTAAGCAGATCGGCAAGGGCCTCGATCTGCTCCAAATCCGCGTTCTCGTCAGCCATGTGTCCGTGAGCACCCTTCCAGCACGCGCAGTTCCCTCGGCGTGTGCGTTAGTACCTCGCAGCCGTCGCGCGTAACCACGACGACATCCTCGATACGGACCCCCGCGCACCCTTCCAGGTAGACTCCTGGCTCAACGGTTACCACCATGCCCTCCTGCAGACGTTGCCGTTGCCGGGGGGCGATCCGGGGCCCCTCGTGGACCTCCAGGCCCAGACCGTGGCCAGTCGAATGCACGAATACGGTATCGAGCCGAACGCCGTCCACATGGGCGCCCCGCAAGACCCTCCGGGCGCGACTGTCCACGCTGCGGCACTCAACACCGGGCCGGATGGCCTCTAACGCGGCCTCTTGAGCCGCCAAGACTGCCCGGAACAATTCTTTCTGTACGGCGTCCGGATGGCCAAAGGCGATCATCCGGGTCATATCGCTACAGTATCCGCTAAGCATAGCACCCTGGTCAACGACGGTTAGGGACTGGGGCTCCATCGCTTCGGCTCGAGGCTGGGCGTGGGGCAGCGCCCCGTGCGGCCCGCTGGCGACGATGGTCGGAAACGAGGGGCCCTCGGCACCGAGCGTACGCATCCGAAACTCGATCTCGGCCGCCAAGCGGCTCTCGGTCCAGCCAGGCTCGGCTCGGGCGCACGCAGCCTCGAAAGCCTCCGCATTGAGGGCGAGCGAGCGGCGAATGGCCTCGACCTCGGCCGGGCTCTTGAAGAGCCTCAGGTGCTCTACAGCCGCCCGCACCGGCACCAACTGGCAATGGGGCACCTGCGCCTCCAGGTAGGCGAAGGTGTCGTAGGCAAGGCGGTTGGCCTCGAAGCCCAGCCGTCTCAAACGCCTCTTGCGGACAGCAGCCACTAGGCTCGGGCGCGAGTCCCCCGAGGAGATTTCGACATCGATCCCGCTCGTCTGCGCTTGAGCTTGGAAGCGATACCTTCCGTCGGTGAATAGCGTGACCTGGTCCGGTTCGACCAGTAGGTGGGCGGCGCTGCCGGAGAAGCCGGTCAGGTAGCGAATGTTGGGTAACGCGGAGACATAGAGCGCTGCCACGCGCACACGTTGGCGGAGCGCGGCCAGCCTAGCGAGGTATTCACCCATGGCGTGAGTCTGACGAAGAGGATCCGCATGCCCCAGGGATGCCCGTCGCCGGGCATCCCCCGATACAACCTGGCGGCGGCACGAAGCCGTCCAGGGACAAGTGGTTCCGGCCGCAGCCTCGGCCACTCGCCGCAACGGAAAGCCGCGGTGCCTCCCAGAGTACCGCCTGAGCGCACTCAATGGCGCTAGGCCGCGCCAAACGCCAGGAGACCGGGCCGCCGCTGCAAGGGAGATGGCGATCACCGAACCTGCCGAGTGCAGGTCCTAGGCAAGCAGGCTGACCCTGACACACAGTTAGCGCTAGAATGACTATGCAGAGGAGGCCGGCCGACGGATTCTTTCCCGCGCATCCGAGATGCGTAGCAGACGCGGAGGGCAGTAGCGGATCGAGGGCCAGTCCACGGGAGTTGCCGTGGGAGGGTCGGCCGGTCAGCGCTTCCTGCCACTCAAGAGGTCCCGCGGCGCGTCGGGCGAGCCCGCTGCAGCCTCCGCGCAAGTACTGGGATGGGCTGGGACAAGCCGACTTGGAGCCGCTAGGGCACCCGCCGGCGGAGACCGCGCAGGCCCGCGGGCAGCCGCCGCGCTTCACGGGCGGGTGGCGGCCCGCTCCCCGCCCGCAGGCTGCGCGCGAGCCCCGGCACCAGCTCCGCACCGCGGCCGGGGAACTTCCGGCCCCCCGATGCAACCTGCGCACAGCATGACGTTTGTCGTTACCGGCAGCAACGGTTTCATCGGCCGCAACACCTGCGCGCGGCTCGCCGCCCTCGGAGCCGAGGTGGTCGGGATCGACGACCTGTCGTCCGGGCTCGCCGAGAACGCGATCGACGGCGTGCAGTACCACTACCGCAGCGTCGCGGATGCCGAGTGGCTCCGCCAGCTGCTCCGGCAGACGGCGGCCGCGGGCGGTCCTTCACCTGGCGGCGCTGCCGCAGGTGGCCTACTCGATGCAGGAGCCGCTGCGCAGCGCCGCCTCCAACGCCTTGGGCGCCCTCGCCGTGCTGCAGGCGCTGGCCCGCGCCGGCCTGGCGGACAGGACGCGGCTGGTCCTCGCCAGCAGCAGCTCCGTCTACGGCGGGGCCCGGGCGCGACCGACGCCCGAGACCCACCCCTGCCGGCCCGCCTCCCCCTATGCCCTCGCCAAGCTCCAGGCCGAGCAGTGGGCCCAGCTGTTCCATCGCTTGCGCGGCCAGGATGTCGTCTGCCTGCGCTACTTCAACGTCTACGGCCCCTTCGCCCGCTTCGGCGGCGCCTACTCGGGCGTGATCCCCGCTTGGCTGCACTCCCTCTATGTCGACCCCTCCTCCCAGCCGCACCTGGCCGGCGACGGCCGCCAAACGCGCGATTTCGCCTTTGTCGACGATGTGGTGCAAGCGAACCTCGCCGCCGCCACGCGCGCCCAGGGCTTCGCCGGCGAGACGCTGAACATCGGCAGCGGGCGCGCCCATTCGCTGCTCGAACTCCGCGAGGCCCTCGAAAGCCTCACCGGCCGGCCGCTCCCGCTAGCCCGGCGGCCGCCCCGCCCAGGCGATGTGGACCATGCTCTGGCGGACATCTCCCGGGCCCGCACGGAGTTGGCCTACGAACCCGCGACCGGCCTCCGCAGCGGCTTGGCCCGGACGATCGCCTGGTTCCGGGAAGCGCGCCCGGCTCCCGCCCCCCGCTACCAATGAACGCCTCGCCCGCCCCAGGACCCACCGCTACCAACCACCCCAAAGGTTGCCGCACTGCACGCAGCGAGCGGCACCTCAAGGAATTACTAATTGGGCGGTTCCGACCGGCCGGCTGCCCGTGGGCGGCGCTCTGGTGCTTTTCGACGATTCAGCCCGCCAGTTGCGGTTGCGCAGCTTCCGAAGCGAGACTCTGAGCTGGATGCGGCCCTAGCAAGGACCGTCCCTGCGGCGGGCCTGTCGGGGCTGACGTGAATCGTGTGCGGGACTGTGGGCCGCGGTCCGGCGACACGACCTCGGCTTGCTAAACCTGCCGGCTGGAGCCGCGCTCCTGGGGCCAGGGCGCATTGAATGGCTTGCCAAGTCTGCCGCACGCCTCTGTTAGTACTGTTTCTGGGTGGGAGACTGGGCATGGTCTAACCCGAGCTTCCAAGACAGATATTGACGTAAGTCATTGTTTTATTTGAGCTATAGCCTGTTTGCCTAAATTCCCGGATCATTCCCCGAGATGGGTGTTGCGAGACCGATTGGCTTGAGCGGAAAGCGCTGCGCGCCCGGCGCGGGCCCCTCACCCCGTCGCCGAGCGCCCTGGGCCCCGGGGTGCCTGGCCCTCCACCTCCGCCCCCCGGCCCAGCACGGACGCTCCTCGCTGGAGCTGGCCCGGCAGCTGGGCGGGAACCGGAACTCGGCTGGGAAGCTGCTGCCCAAGCTGCGCCAAGCCCTGCGCGAGCGCCACAAGCGCACGCGCTGGGAGGGTGTCGTGCAGCGGGACGACGCCTCCTAAAGCGGGGTGCGCCGGGACGGCCAGCGGGGCGCGGGGCGTCCGCCCAGACGCCCCGCGTAGCAGCCGTGGGGGTCCCTTCGGACGGGCGTCCGCACCCGTTGCGCCTGAGCCACGGGCGCAGCTGCCGGCAGGCCGAGCGGCAGCGCGGTGCGGAGCGCCGGCCTAGCCTGCTGCCGCACGGTGGCCGCGGCCTTGATCGCCGTCGAGCGCAAGCTGGTCGTCCTCACCCACACCCTCCGCCGACAGGATCGCCTCCGTCAACCGGAGCCGCCGCCCCAGCCGCGTGATAGCCGTGTGATTGCAGGCGCAGGTCCCCGGGCCGCTGACACATCCCCATACCTGCACGCATTCCCCTTTCCCTCCCTGATTCCCGGTTAAAAATTTCGGCACCATCCGGAACGTATTGTTTTACAATGATTTAGACGGTCCTCGGGGTGTTCGCGGATTGCACTTCGGAGGTGCATCCTGATTTTCTTGGAGGCCCCCTTACCCCTGTCCCCCGACAGCGCTCCCACCCTGGCTTACGGCGTCTGCGACGACGACTTGACGGGGCCTGGCCGGGCTCGGCGTGGGGGCCCGGCTGGCCCGGTTCCTCGGGCTGCCCGAGAAACTGGCCGCCGCGGTCCGCCTCCAGCGCCGCCGGCGCGGTGGCAGCGCTGGGCAGAGGCTGCTGGCGCTGCTCTACGCGGCCTGCGCCGGCGGGGGGCACCTCCACGCGGTCGACGCTCTGGGGGCCGATGACGTCGCCCGCCGAGCGTGCGGGCTGCGGACCGGGCCCGCCAGCCGGCGGCTCAGCGCAGACCTGCAGCGGATGCACGAGGCGGCCCTGGAGGGGTTGCGGGAGTGCGCGCGGCTGGTCAGCCGGTGCCTGGTGCCGCTGGGGGCGCAGGCGTGCGGGCGGCGGTGGGGCTGCGGGCCGGTGTTCGGGGACGGCCCGGGGATTGAAGTGGAGGGCCAGCTGTTCGAGAACGCCGGGCGCGGCTACCACGGCGAGCAGCAGTCCTGGCTGCCCGCGGTGTGCGTGGGAGCGGCGTGGGTCAGCGCCCGGCTGCACGCGGGCGGCACACGGACGTGAAGGGGGATTGGCGGGAGCAATTGGACCGGGATGCGGCACCCTGGCTGACAGGGCGGCAGCCGGTGGGGCTGCGGGCCGCCAGCGCGTACTACTGCCAGGATCTGGTGAGCTCCTGCCGGCGGAAGGGTTGGGATGATTCCGGGAGCGTGGCCGATCCGCGCCAGAAGGCCCCGGTTCTGCGCTTGGCGGCCGCGAGGGGGTTGCGGGAGGACGAGGGGGAGCCCCTGGACGCGGCGGGCAAGGAGCGGGCAATCGCGGTGGCGTACCGGCCGGCCCGGGGGCCGGAGGGGCCGGTGGGCGGGGTGCTCCGGCGCGACGGGGACGGGGAGCAGCGGCTGCTGGAGCCGGTGTGCACGGTGATTCCGGTGAGCCGCGGCAACAGGGGCCAGCCTTTTCTCGAGAGGCGGACTGCCAGTCTGTTCCTGCCTGCCGCTGCCGCGCCTTCGGTGCCGGTCAGCATCTCGCCTACGGGCCGGGCCGCCGGGTGCGGCGGCTGCCGGCGGCGGAGGGCGCACGCCCCGCGGAGTGGTACACTGAGCGGGCCCGGGGGGTGCGCAACGGGATGTCTGGAACGCTGGCGGCGGCCGTCCTGGAGGAGCGCGAGGCGGCTCCGCCGCCGCCGGTGGAGTACCCGTGCTCGGACGGGCTGCCGATGGCGGACAGCGACTGGCAGAACCGGGCGATGGCCGAGGCCCAGGCCGCCCTGCGGCTGCACTTCGCGGACCGGCGGGACCGGGTCTACGTGGCCTGCGACACGTTCGTGTACTACCGGGAGGGGGATGCGGGGGCGCGGGTGGCCCCGGACGTGTTCGTGGTCCAGGGGGTGTCGGGGGAGAACCGCAAGTCGTACCGCGTGTGGCGGGAGGGGCCGGTGCCGCAGTGGGTTCTGGAAGTGGCGTCGGAGGCGACGGTGCGGCGGGACCTGGCGGCGAAGAAGAAGCTGTACCGGCGGCTGGGAGTGCGGGAGTACTGGCAGTTCGACCCGACGGGGGAGACGCTGGGGCGGCTGCGGGGGGCGCGGCTGGAGGGCTGGGCGCTGCGGGGGGGCCGCTACGAGCCGCTGGAGACCACGGCGGAGGGCGCGGCGTGGAGCGCGGTGCTGGGGCTGGGGCTGGAGGTGCAGGGGGAGCTGCTGCGCTTCCGGGACCCGGCCACGGGCTTGCTGCTCCCGATCCTGCAGGAAGAGGCCCGGGCCCGCCAGGAGGCGCAGCGGGAGCGGGATGCTGAGGCGCATCTGCGCCGTGCCGCGCAGCGGGAGCGGGATGCTGAGGCGCGCCTGCGCCGCGCCGCGCAGGGGGAGCGGGACGCCGAGGCGCGGAAGCGGCGTGCGCTGGAAGCCGAGCTCGCCGCGCTGCGGGCGCAGCTGGCAAAGTCGGACGGTGAGCCATCCTAGAGCGCCTTGCCGCGGGTTACCACCCGGAACGTGTTTGTATTACAATGATTTAGACGGTTCTCCAGGGTGTCCGCGGATTGTACCTCGGGGGTGCCTCTTGGTTTTTTGGAGGCCCCCTGGCCCCCGCCAGCGATCCCGCCCTGGCTTACGGCGTCTGCAACGACGACCTGACGGGCCGGGCCGGGCTCGGCGTGGTGGCCCGGCTGGCCCGGTTCCGCGGGCTGCCCGAGCAGCTGGCCGCCTCGGTCCGCCTCCAGCGCCGCCGGCGCGGTGGCAGCACTGGGCAGAGGCTGCTGGCGCTGCGCTACTCCGCCTGCGCCGGCGGGGGGCACCTCCACGCGGGCGACGCTCTGGGGGCCGATGCTGTCGCCCGCCGAGCGTGCGGGCGGCGGTGGGGCTACGTGCCGGTGTTCGTGGACGGCCCGGGGATCGAGGTGGAGGGCCAGCTGTTCGAGAACGGCGAGCCCGGCTACCACGGCGAGCAGCAGTCCTGGCTGCCCTCGGTGTGCGGGGGAGCGGCGGGGGTCAGCGCCCGGCTGCACGCGGGCGGCACGGACGTGCAGGGGGATGGGCGGGAGCAATTGGACCGGGATGCGGCGCCCTGGCTGACAGGGCGGCAGCCGGTGGGGCGGCGGGCCGCCAGCGCGGACTCCTGCCAGGATCTGGTGAGCTCCTGCCGGCGGAAGGGTTGGGATGATTCCGGGAGCGTGACCGATCCGCGCCAAAAGGCCCCGACTCTGCGCTTGGCGGCCGCGATGGGGCTGCGGGAGGACGAGGGGGAGCCCCTGGACGCGGCGGGGAAGGAGTGGGCGCTCGCGGTGGCGTACCGGCCGGCCCGGGGGCCGGAGGAGCCGGTGTGCGGGGTGCTCCGGCGCGACGGGGACGGGGAGCAGCGGCTGCCGGAGCCGGTATGCACGGTGATTCCGGTGAGCCGCGACCGGCTGCCGGTGGCGGAGCTGGGGCGGCGGCACCGCGGCCAGCAGGGGCAGGAAAATGCGTTCCAGGGGCCGTTGCCGGACTTGGGCTGGCATCATCCGCCGTACCGCTCGCATGCGGCGCAGCAGGGTTTCCACCTGGGCGGGCAGATCGCACAGCTGCTGCTGCGGCAGCGGCCGGACCAGGTGCCGCCGTCCGAGGCGCGGCAGCCCGAGCTGCAGCCGCTGATCCGGTACTGCGTGGGCAGCGTGGGGCGGCTGACGCACAGCGCACGGCGGCTGGGCAGCAGGAGCAACCTGCGGCTGGACTGGGGCGGCGCGGCCGGAGCCGCGCCGGGCCCCGCGGCAGGGGACCGACGCGGAGCCCGCGAGGGGCTCGGTGCGCCCGGAGCCGGGGGCGCAGCGGCTGCGGGGCGGGGGCAGGCCGGCGCAGGGCACCTGCGGGGGGCCCAAGTCGCTCGGCGACAGGATGAGGGGCCCGCGCCGGGTACGCCGGGTTCCCCGCTCAAGCCCTACGGCCCCGCAATCCCCATCTCGGAAAATTATCCGGGGGATCTAGGTTCCCCTGATTTACCCCTGGACTCCAGGCAAGAATATACTGGCAGTCTGCTTTTCGAAAGAAGGCTTGCACCTGTTCCGGGGGCTTTTTGCAAAGATCGGAAAGCAGCTTCCAGGTTGTCACGAAGCTGTGCTTTTGTCTTGCTTAGACCGCGACTGACCTGCCACTTGACCAAGGTTCATAGCAGTTCCACCGGATTGGCGAGTAGGTCGGCTGAAAATAGAGCTCTGCTGCGGCTTGGTTCGCAGCCATCCGTGCCTGGATTATCTACGCACGGTGCATCCTACAATTGTCAACCACTACCAGCATCTTCCGATCTGCTCCAGAAACTCTCGAAAGACCTCCGCCGCGGCAGAGCCTTCCCGCACACTGTGCTAAAGCTGGCCCTCTGGGCTGCTGGCCGCCAGCCGATGGAGGCGCAAACGCCCGCTGCCACCCGCCCGGGGAGGGGGTCTGCCCGCGACTGCCCCCGGGGCGTCCGGACCCGCTCGGCGCAGCCAGGCCGGACTCGTCGGCGCAGGCTAGCAGGGCTCCCCACTCTTGGGACCGGCGAGCGAGCTTAGGGCCCTCTGCGTCTTGCCCCCGCTGCCCGTTACAAATTCTTCCAGAAGTAACTGCAAGCAATCCACCAATAGAATCAATGGCCTGCCGAGCCTGTTTGTGCAATTACTTGGGAAAGCATCAGTAGCGGGCTCGGACTGGACAGCGCACCGCTGGGGTCGCTGCTGCGGGAGCGGGAGCCGCCGCAGGATCCGGCGCACCATGGAGCCACTCCGGAAGCTGCCGAACTTTCCACCCTAAGGCTTGGCACCCTCACTGCGCGGTCCACCAAGAGCACTCACACGACTTTTGACGCGTTCAGGGCCACCGCCTAATTTTGGATGAGGCTTGCGGGTAATCAGGATTACTTACTGATTTTACCAAAAATAATTGCAGGTCTGGCCGTTTTTAACCTCTCAGCAGCTCCCCCGCGCCAACACACACATAAACTGGTCTATAGATGTTTTTTATCTGAGATATTTCCGCATGGAACCTGCCTGTGATTCCTCCTATTATCAATTCATGAAATTTCCAACATTTCCCGACTTCCGCCGCATTCTCCATCAGTCCCGACCTCCCATCAGAAAGCTGGTCGTGATCCAAGCCTGGCACGGCAAGTCTCTCCGTGCCCTGGCCAAGGAGTTCGGCATCGACATCCGCACAATCCGCACCTGGCTTTGGCTCTATGCCTGCTATGGATTCCAGGCTCTCGGACATCAACCCAAACCGGGACGACCTCCCTGCCTCTCCCACGACCCAATGCAGATAATCCTCGAAACTCTGCGGGACAAATCCCCCGACCAGCTCCAGTTCGAGTTCACCTACCGGTCGCTGAAAATTGTCCGGCCAGGGATCCTCGACCAGTTCCCAGTCCAGCTGTCCCTGGCGACGGTGCGCAGGGTCCTGCGACGCCGCGGCCTCACCCCGCAGCGCCCTCAGTTCCGGGCCTATCAGCAGAACGCCGCTGCGGTGCGGACTGGGATCGCAGCAACCTACCCCGCCCTCGCCCGGCAGGCGCAGGAGCAGGGAGCCCTGCTGCTCTGGGCCGACGAGGCCGGAAGGACCTCGCACTACCACCGGGGCACTCCGTGGGACCCCCGGGGCCGGACGCCTGTCCTCCAGCCAACGGGGAGCGGTTCCGGCTGCACAGGCTCTCCGCGAGCAGCCCCTCGGGAGCAATGTATTCCAGGATCCATGCCGGAACCGCCATCGCAGCCACGTTGGAAAAGTTCCTGCAGCGGATTCCGGACTAGACGGATGCTAGACCGATCTACGTGATAGTGGACCGCCACAGCATCCACACATCCAAGCCTCTAGAAGCCTGGAAGGAGCGGACCGAGGCACCGGTGGAGATGCATCTGTTGCCGGCGTACTCTCCGGCATGGAGCCCTACGGAGCCAGTCCGGTCGGCAGTCCAAGGCCGGGTGGGGAAGCTGCTGGTCCGGACGGTCCGCCAGCTCCGGGAGCGCTGGGAGGAGGCCCTGCAAGCCCTGGAGGCCGACCCCCACCAAGATGCAGGGATTCTTTCGCGAGGCCGACTGCGCCTATACTGTTTCTGGTTGTTTCTTGCAATGACTTATGGCAAAACCAGTATGAACACATCGAATTGCGTGTCAGTGTTAGCCAGGCGGGTTTCGCGGTTGCCGGGGATCCTGAATGCGGCTGTCCCGGAGGCAAGAACAAGCAACACGGGCGACCGCGCCACAGCCTGTTGCCCTCAGCGAGTTCTGCAACACGCGGTGCCCTGCGCCTTTTGCGCGGCCCCTTGGTCGCGCCGCCGAGAGGGCCGTCCGCTGCAATCCTGGAGTTGCAGTCCCATCGCTCATCCACGGTTTCGCAACTAGGCGACCCGCGAGGGATGGAGTCGATCTTGCCTACCAGAAGTACCGCAGCCTCAGACTCGCTGTCCGGGGCTGGATGACCCGCGTGCCGACAAAGATCGACTGGAAGCTGTAGAGCGCCTTCGCATTCCCGAGGTTCTGCACTTGCAGCACCAGCTCCCAGCGACGCCGGTCGCCTTGGTAGCGCTCGTATCCAACAGCAGCATCAACTGTCGTGCGGGGCCTGACGCGTGGCGGATCGCTTAGAAGGTCTACGTAGGGCAACTGGTCGAAATAGTCGGGGTCGGCGGCAACCACCTCGGGGTCCGACGGATTCGACACCAAACCGCTGTCGTGTCGCAGCTGCCAACTAGTCCACCAGCCCTTGGCGGGGCGGTAGGTCACATCACCGTTCAAGCCCAGCGCCTGGTCGTGGTCGATGACGAAAGGCCCTTCGCTCAGGGCCTCCAGAGCGTTGCTCCCCAGGAACAGCCCGCCCGTGAAAGGCGGAGCCACTGTGGCTCGGTAGTGGGTGGCGCTCAACGAACCCGACACACGGCGGGCCTCCGGCACCACGAGCCGCACCTCGAATCCGTTGACGCGGGCGGTGGCCAGCGAGGTGGGGAAGATGATGCCTGTGTTGAGGAAGTTGTCGTTGTCCTGGGGATTGGTCGAGTCTTTGTGGTAGAAGACCGTATTCAGCGCGGCACGGCCGCCCAGATCCTGCTGCAGGCCCGCCTCCACAACATCCTGCCGCTCGGGGGTGATATGAATCACTCCCCCGTTCAGCGTGCGCTGCACCTCGGGTGGAGCCAGCGCAGCCGACAGCGGGGAGCTCGCCAGCAGCAGATTCTCGTTCGGGGGAGTCTGGTAGTTGCGGTTAAAGGACGCCCGAAACACCGTGCCTGTCGGGGCCAAGTGGTAGGCTACGCCGACGCGAGGCTGCAGCTGACTGCCGCGCGCCAGCATCCGATAGCGGTCGAAGCGCGCCGCCAGGTTGAAGACGAGGCTACGCCAGCGGATCCGGTCTTGCACGAAGCCGGTCGCCAGGCGCCCTGCCCGACGGTCCTGGAAGCGGAACCAGCTGCCTCCGCGGGTTTGGTCGTAAAGAACGAGATTCGGATTGAAATCGGGCCTGCTGGGATCGTTGAACCCTGGATCGGTCAAGGTGAACGCGAAATCCTCCCGCAAGGGGAAGTGCTGGACATCCACACCGAAGCGGAGCTCGTGGACTCCGTGCTGCCAGTTCAAGCGGTTGAAGGTCGTCAGCGTCACCAGACGCCGGGCCAGGGCGGCACTCACGGGCCGGTCGCCGGGACTCGGCGCGAGCAGCGCCGAGGTGGCGCGCCAAGAGTTCGTGGACTCGAACGTCGCCGCAGGCGACAGAACCCGCACGTACCCCAGCGAGGCGGCCGCGTCCCTGAGCCGTCTGCGCTGCTGCTGGCCGTGCCTATGCTGGCTGCGTAGGTTCGCGAGCTGGAACGCTGATCGTCCGCCCAACAGACTCAGGCGCAACAGGTCGCGCGGGGAGTGGTGCCAATCCAGCCGGGCGAACGCGCGTTCGGCGTTGCCGCCGTTATGCAGATTCGTGAAGGACGGCGAATCGAGGAAGCGGTTGCTCTTAACCCCGGAGAGCGAGCCGAACCAGCCCAGACGGCCTCGGACGCCACCAACTTGCGCTCCAGGGGCAAGCGTGTCGAAGCCTCCGCCACCGAACTCGAGCCGCCCGAAGCCGCGGCCGCCCCCGTCAAAGCCCGAGCGGGTGGTGATGTTGGCCACGCCCGACACCTTGGCCCCGTATTCCGCAGGGATGTCGCCAGTAAACAGTTCCAGACTCTGGACCAGGCTCGGATCGATGGATGTCGCGAACTGCCCTGAGAACTGGTCGCTGATCGGCATCCCGTCCACCACGTAGGTCATTTGATTGTGGGCCCCGCGCGGGTGGATGGTGCCGTTGGCGTTCGCGGCAAACCCAGGAAACGTCAGCAGCACGGCCTCCAAACCGCGGGCTCCAGGGGCAAGCGGGAGCTTGTCAATCCGCCGCCGGCTGAGCTGGGTCCTCGTGCCGCTCGCTTCAGGGTCTAGCAACGCCAGCGGCGCAGAGGCCGCGACCGCCACGGAGTCGCGGTGGCCCTCGACTTCAAGCCGCACAGCGACCGCAACCGGCACCGTCGAGCGCAACTCGACGCGCTGCCAGGCCGGGCGGAACCCAATCCGCTGCACGCTCAGCTGGTACCCCTGCAAGGGCAGGTTCCTCAGCTCGAACCGGCCGCGTGCGTCGGTGACCGTCTCGCGCTCGAACCCCGACACGGGATGCGCTAGCCGGATGGCCGCCCCGGCCACTGCCGCATTCTGAGCGTCGGAGACCTTTCCCCGCAATGCCGCCGAGGCCTGCGACCGCGCCGACGGCGGCGAGAACAGCGCTATTAGGAGTGCCAAGATTAGTGCTTTGCATTCCCGCTGTTTCATATTCAGGCAAGCCTAATTCAAGTCTAGCAGGGACGGGCGCAGCCGGGCAACTGGAAACCAGGCTGCAATTCGAGAACGGGCGCTGGAGCCGTCCCCCGCGGGCAGAATCTCCCGTGCGCCGGATTGAGTTGGGCTGCCGGGAATGCCTCCAAAGGGATCCTCGTCCGAGACCCGGCCAAGCGGGATGCAGAAGCATGCAACCTAGTGCAGATCGGTGCGTACCGGGCACCGGCTGCCGCGCAAGGCCCCGAGCCGACGCAAATGCTGGGGCGCAGCCCAGGGGCCCCGGACGCTGGGAGCGGTATCTGCACGGCGAACGATCGACCTCAGCTCCGCAGAGGGCGGGCTAGTCTCGAGGGACCGCGACGGGGAGCTCCGCGCATCGAAGATGCGCGGTCCCGAGCCAGCTTGGCGGTCCCGGAAGCAGGCCGCATACAGCGGTCGCCACCGAACTCCCGGGGCCAGACCTAGGACGCAGGCACCTGTTCCAACCGCTTAGCTATCTAGGGCTTCCGCCCTCACCGGAAGGGCCGGGCCGCCTCCCGCCAGGCAACGTGCCTGCTGGGACCCATCAGCGGGGAGCAACCCGCAGCCGTTCACCCATAATCGAATCAAGGGCCGGTTGCATGGCCCCCAATCCCCATGGACCTGAAAACCGCGCTGGGCTTCGGCCCTCAACCGGTGGGCCAACGCTCGGCGGGCGAGCGGGAGCGCCTGCTGGGCTACGTCAACCTTCGGCTCACTGCCGCCGGCCTGGCACCCGAAGCGGGCGCTTTCGCGGAGAACGCCCGCGGCTTGCTCGCCAACTTCCGCGAAAAATCGCGGCTGCTCACTGACCACCGGTGCGCAGCCGACGAGCGCATCGAGGCTTTCCTCGGCACCCACTTCGGCGAGCTGGGACTTGCGGAGCCGCTCCGGCTGCCCAGCCGGACCCTGGTCCTCGATCGCCACGGCATGGCGCGGGAGCTGGCGCTTCCCGCCCACGGCGACGCATTCTCCTCGCCGTATGTTCAGTCGTACCGCGTCGCCAACGGTGTGCTGCACAATCCCCGTCACGACCGGCGCACCACCAAGGGCACGTTCCATGTCGCGGAGGGCGGCCTGCCGATCCCTGCGGACAAAAAGGCCGTCCCCAAGCGAACCTTCGCCGCCCTGTTCCGCCGCGCGATGGAGCCTCCGGGCAGCCTGCGGTCGCTGCCATTCGCTCCCGACGCCCAGTGCTTCGTCTCCCTGCTGCTCCGTCCGCTGGTATCTCCCGCCGTGCCCGGCTTCGCCTCGGAAAAGCGCATGGAGGTCCGGTTCTTCGCGCCCGGAGGGCTCGTCAGCAACCTTGACTTCGTCGAGTCGATCTTCGGCAACTCCGGGGACCCCTACCTGCCCGAGAACGACGCGGGCCTCGACATCGACCACTGGAGCGGCCACACGGGCGCAGTCATCCTGGCCCCGCAGCTAGGGAGCGCGAAGAAGCGGGAAGTCGGCTTGCCGCCGTTCGAGGAGGCGACCGAACGCCAGCGGCGCGACGGCATGTGCTGGAGGGACGAAGACGAAATCTACAACGAGGGCACGCCGTTCAAGCTCACCTGCCGCACCAGGGACGGCGTGATCGTCACGCTCATCTCGGACAACTACTTCGGCTACTGCAAAAAGGAAGTCAAGACGCAGATCAGCTACGCCGCGAACCTGCTCGGGAACGCCGAGGAGGAGCACGCCGGCGGGACCTTGGCGTTCGCCAGCTACAACCTGGGCGATGTTTTCCAGGTCAATTCGCGCAAGCACAACGGCCGTACCCTCATCGATGTCGTGCGCGACTACCCGGGCACGGTCGAGCTCATGCCCGAGGGATACGCCCGGGACCTCGAGTTTCCGGACCTGCTGTACCTCTCAGAGGACGCCTTGGTCAGCCTGCGCACACAGGACATCCGGTGGACCCAAGACGGGCGGCAGCGCTCGCTGCCGCTGCTGCCCGGCAAGGTCTACATGGCCCCGTCGGGCTTCCGCGTCCGCATGGAGCGGCACCCGGCGGCCCCGTCCTGGCGGCTGCGCGGAACCGTCGCCCAGGGCACCTTCTGCCACAAGCCCTGCACGGTGAGCGGCGGCGGTAAGAGCGAGATCAGCAAGTCCCTGCGCGACTACATGCTGTTCGGCCCGATCTTCGTCGCGCACCTGGAGCGGGACCTGGACCGCGCCCAGGAGATCTTCGACCGCGACTACGCGAATCGCTGGAAGTCGCCCGCCGCGTACCGAGAGGTCTATGCCCGCCGCAAGAGCCGCCCCATCCTCGGGACCGCCCGATCGCTCGGCAGCGTGATCAAGCTCCTCACGCCCTCGCACGAATACTCCGACGAGTACAACCGCTGGCTAGCCGGAATCCCCAATCGGATCTACGCCATCGTCTTCATCATCAAGCGCTTCTACAAGCCTGAGTGGGGCGCGGATTGGCGCGAGCACTTCAGCGTCGACATCGTCAACGGGTCCCCGGGCAACGAGCTCAAGTTCGGGCGGCGGAAGCTGGTCGGCATGTATCTCCGCGTCGGGCTGCTGGGCAACCTAGCTTGGCGCACCTTCAAGTGCCGCCAGGACTTCATCGTGGCTGAGAAGCTTGCGATGGAGGACGACATCAGCGCTTCGACGGTCGCTCCGCTGCGGCACCTCGCACGAGCGGCAGCCAACGGGGCCGCCAGCGCGAAGTTCGTGCAGAACTGCGAGTACCGCCTGTTCCAGCGACCCGACGACGCCATCCACCGCGGTCTCGACCGGCAAACCGAGCGCGACTTGGCCAACGGCGGGGTGTTCCTGTCCAATTTCGAGCCTCTCGCGCGCGACGACGTACAGGCCATGACCCTGCGGGCCGCGGACTTCGACCGGTTCAGCGAACCGATGCAGGACTTCCTGAAGCAGGCCTCCCGGTCCGACGCCGAATACATCGTTTGCTCCGCCAACCCAAGGCTCGTCAACGGGAAGCCGACTAAGAACCCCCGCTATCTCCAGGACCGCCCGGACCTCGCTGCGCCCTTCGACCGCCACGTGGCCGAAATGGGCGCGCGCCTGCTGAACGAGATCCCCGCGGGCGAACCGGTGCAGTGGCCGGTCCACGCCGTGCTGATCGGGCGGCGCAACAACCCCCCCGACCCGGGTAGCGGCATCCGCGGACTGGCCGTTTACAACCCGATCCACTACCAAGAGCTGCCCGAGCTCTTCATGGACTTCATCGCGTCGCTGACCGGCAAGAGCCCCTCGACGACCGGCTTCGGCAGCGAAGGCGCCCTGACCAAGGGGCCCTTCAACGCCCTGCGCCCTGCGGCGGACCTAAACGCGGCTTTCGTTGGCTACGCCCTGACCGGGCTGGGCGGGTTCTCGACCGCGGCGGGCCATATCGGACCCAAGGTCGCTATGGGCCACGACGTCAGTCTGCTCGTGCCGGAGATCTGGTGCCGGCTCACCCCGCGAGAGCGGGACCCGCAGTTCCTGATTGCGCAGCAACTGCTAGAGCCTCTCGCGGACTACGAGTTCGAGGGGAGCCCCGTGCCGGCCAGCCGCCTGGGGTACCGGATCAACGCGGATTTCGTGCGCCGGTTCTTGGGGCGCTTGTTCGACAACCCAGCGATGGTCTTCGACGACGCCATCCTGCGGCCCGAGACGCAGGACCCGGAGGCGTTCGCGACCGGAATCCGCTACATCGCCGAGGCTCACGAGACCGTCGCACGGCAATACTTCGAGGACGGCTCGGCCGACGCGGTCTGCCCGCCGCTGCGAGCCTTGCTGTCGATCATGGCCTTCGGGGAGTACGACGGCCTAACGCAGCACTCTCCCGAATTCCGGGCCCAGCTCACGCGCGAATCGGTGCTGAAGAGCGACTGGTACGCGGAGCGCCTGCAAGCGAAGCAGAGGCAGGATATCGGCACAACGAAGCGTCTCATCGCGCATATCGAAGCGGTCCAGGCCCAAGACCCGACCGGGGAGGTCGAGGCGCGGATGGGCCTGCAGCACCGCGCAGCGCGGGCTCAAGCCGAGTTCGCGAGGGTCAGCGCCCCCGGGCACCTCGCCTTCTTGCGGGGAGCCATTGGGGCGCAGCCATTCGATTAGGGAGGAAGGGGCCCATTGCGCTCCGCGCGAGAGCTGGTCTGGCCATCCGCCCCGGCAGCAGTCGCAGCGCCACGGATCCGCCGCCAACGGTCGCACGGGCCGGGAACTGGCATGGGGTCTGGCTGCGACCGCTATCGCCCTCGGGAGCGACCGTGGCCCCAGGCATTGATGTTTTCATAAGCAATTGCACGAAAATCCTCCGCGAGCCATTGATTCTACTAGTGTTTTACTTGCAATTACTTTTGGCGAAATTAGCATCTCCGCCTGCCGCCAGGTTCGCACGACGGGACTGATTCCAGCCCCCTCGAGGGCGCTGCAACACTCCCCCCAGACCGGTTCGCTGCACACCGAGGCCCGGATGGGCTTCTCAGAATTGCTTGCCAGCGCCGCTTGCGCGTCGCCCTCACCCGTTGCTACACTGGGCGCGGCCGGAAGTCCGTCGGCAGGGGGCCCGGGGGCGTGGGCCAGCTGCAACTGTTTGAGGAGAATCCGAATATGTCAGGACTACGAGCCAGCCTCGTCGCTGGCCTCGCCTTGCTGTGCGCCGCAGCTGCGTTGGCCCAGACCAACGCCACGCTGACTGGCACCGTCAGCGACGCCTCGGGAGCGGTGGTCCCCGCTGCCGAGATCGCCATCATCAACACCAACACGGGAGAGAGCTACGCTACGGCCACCAACGAGACGGGGTCGTACACGATCCCGTTCATCAAGCCAGGTACGTTTGAGCTGACCGTCTCCACGCCGGGCTTCAAGCAGTACACCCGCGAGGGCATCCGCCTGGACACGGCCTCGGTCATACGCGCCGACGCGGTGCTGGAACTCGGCGAAGTCACTGAGTCCGTCACCGTCGAAGCCGATGTCCCGCTGCTCAAGACCGAGAACTCCTCGGTCGGAGGCGTGATCAAGAACGACTCCATCGCCAACATGCCCCTGCTCGGACGACGGGCGGCCCAGCTCGTGAGGCTCAGCGGCTTCGTCGTGCAACGGGGAAACGGCTCGCAATTCCAGATCGCCGGCGGTCGCAGCAACAACGCGATGTGGACCCTGGACGGCGGTTCGACGCAGAACATCCTGCTCGGCGTCGCGTCGTTGAACTACGACCCGCCGATCGAGGCTCTGGAGGAGATGAACGTCGAGGTCTCGAACTACAAGGCCGAGATGGGACGCTCGGGCGGGGGGTTCATCCAGATGACCACCAAGTCCGGCACGAATGCCTTCCACGGCGCCCTCTACGAGTTCATCCGCAACGACGCGTTGGACTCGCGCCACTTCTTCGCGAACCAGAAGCAGACGCTGCGCCGCCACCAGTACGGCTGGGCAGCGGGCGGCCCAATCGCCAAGGACCGGACGTTCTTCTTCGCGAGCCAGGAATTCACGCCCCAGCGGACAGCCAATCCGCGGATCGAGAACATTCCTGACCCGGCGGAGACTCGAGGCGACTTTTCCGGCCTATCCACGCAGATCCTGAACCCAGTCACCGGCGATCCGGTGCCGAACAATGCCATCCCAGCCAGCGAGCAGGACCCGGTAGGCGCAGCCGTCGCCAGATTCTGGCCGCAGCCCAACATCGACGGCCGCCCGACACGGAGCCGCAACTTCATCAACAACGCCCGGAACGTGAACGACAGCAACACGCTCTCCGTGCGTGTCGACCACACGTTGAGCGAGCGCCACCGCATCTACGGGCGCTATGTCCACAATGTCGGGCAGTCCGAGCTATTCAAGGGGTTCTGGCCCCAGCCCGTGCATACTTCCCAGCGCATCAACAGCTTTCACTACTTCAACTGGTCGGTGACGGAGATCTCGAATCTCTCGAACAAGCTCGTCACCGAGAACCGATTCACCTGGAACAAGCGGAAGTGGCACCCCACCATTGCGGCGAAGGGCCTCGGACTGTCCCAGGAAATCGGCTTCACCGGCAACAACCCCGAGTTCTTCCCCGGTTTCGGCTTCGCCGGCGGCATCCAGCGCATCGGCCGCGGCGGCGGCCAGGAGCGCCGCCAGTTTCCGATCCGCGACAACCACATCGTCTCGAATTGGACCTACGTCAGCGGGAAGCACTCCTTGAAGTGGGGCGGCGAATTCCGCTGGTCCATCAACGACGATGTGTTCCTCTCCTCCGCGGGCGGGTCGATGAACTTCAACCAGAACGCGACGGGCGACTCGGTGGCCGCCCTGCTCTACGGCTGGGTCGCCGGCGGCAGCCGCACCGAAACTTTCCTCATCCGGAGCCGGGCGAACTCCATGGGGATGTACATCCAGGACGACTGGAAGCTGACGCCGAAGCTCGCGCTCAACCTAGGCTTGCGCTGGGATCTCGACACCCCCCGCTTCGAGGCCATCGACAACCGCCAGAACTCGTTCGACGCGAACGCCAACAACCCCGCCTGCGACTGCCCCGGATTGATCACCTGGTCTGGACGGGACGCCCGAGGCGGCAGCAAGTACGCCCACAACTTCGTCTACGGCAACATCGGGCCGCGGCTCGGGCTCTCCTACCGCGCCACGGACGACTGGGTCATTCGGGCTGGGGCGTCGATCGTCTACACCGGGCAGTACGACCAAGCCACGCCGATCGTCACGAACGCCGGCTTCTCGATCCAGGGCTCGTTCGGCACGCTGCGCCCGACCGACGCAGCCTTCCTGCTCCGGAACGGGCTGCCGCCCATCGTCGAGCCAACCGAGGCGGATCTCGTCCCGGGCTTCGGTGCGGTGGCGATCGGGGACCAGCCCACCTTCTCGCCGCAGTTTTTCCAGCCGGAGAACCGGCCGAACCCGTATCTGCTCACCTACAACTTCAACATCCAGCGCCGCCTTCCGGCAGACATGCTGTTCGAGGTGGGCTACTTGTCCACGATCGGCCACAAGCTGACGATTCCAGGCTCCGCCACGCAGAACCAGATCCATCCGTCGCAGATCGGTCTCGTCGACAGCGCCGGCATCGCGCCGCAGGTGCTGCGCCCGTTTCCGCAGTTTTCCAACGTGGTCATGATCTCCCCGACCTTCGGGGACTCGGAATACCACGGCGTCAACTTCAAGCTCGAGAAACGGTACTCGAGCGGCCTGCAGTTCCAGACGAACTATACGTGGTCCAAGGCGATGGACAACGTCGAAGGGCGCAACGAGCTCGGCGGCGAAAGCGGCAACGTGCCCTTCGCGAACCAGTACGACCGCCGGGCCGCCTGGTCTCTGGGCGGCAGCCATATCGCGCACCGCGCCATTCTCAGCGTGGTGTACGAACTTCCCTTCCGCTTCGGCAACTCGGCCTTGCAGCACATCGCCGGCGGCTGGACGATCGGCACCATCATCGAGGCCCGCACGGGGCCGCCGTTCTCCTTGTTCTGGGGCAACGCCAGCCAGGTCTACCCCACCGCCGCCCGGGTTCGCGCCGAGGCCTCGGGGCCCTATGCGCAGAACCTGAACTGGCGCTCCAACGTCAGAGGGGAGAAGTTCTTCGACACCTCGGCCTTCGGTCGGCCGGGGCGCTTCACATTCGGCAATGTCGGCCGCAACGCCTTCATCGCGCCGGGTGCGCTGCGGGCAGACGCTTCGCTGATCAAGACAGTCAGCATGCCTTGGGAGGGCCACAGCCTGCAGTTCCGCGGCGAGGTCATCAACGTCCCCAACAGGGCCAATTTCGGACTGCCGAACGGCAATGCGCAGAATCGTGCGTTCGGGAACATCACCGGCTTGACGGTCGGGGCGTCCGGACGCATCGTGCAGCTCGGGCTGCGCTACGGGTTCTAGCTCGCGCCAGCGACGCGGGCGGTCTTCGTTTCAGAGGCCGTCCCCGCCAGCATGCCGACCGGCCTGACGGTAGCCTGAGCCGCCGGCGATGTTGGACAATAGGGGCATGCATAGACTCCTGCTCGCCGGGGCGCTAGCCGGCTGGCTGGGCGCAGCCGAGCCAGTCTCTTTCGAGCGGCATGCCGACCGCATCGAAGTCAAGCTGGGCGGGCAGCCGTTCACGGCCTTGTTCTTCAGCTCCGCAGCGACCAAGCCCTACCTGCACCCGCTGCGGGCAGCGGATGGCACTGTGGTCACCCGCAGCTATCCGATGGAGGAGGTGCCCGGCGAGCAAACCGACCATCCCCACCACCGGGGCGTCTGGTTCGGCCACGGCGACGTCAACGGAGTCGACTTCTGGGCCAACGAGCCGTCGCAGCGCACCCGCGGCAGGAAGGGCCTCATCGTGCTTGAGGCGATCGAGGCGGTCGAAAAAGGCCAGACATCCGGCCGCATCCAGGCAAGTTTCCGCTGGAACGCACCGGATGGCGAGACGCTGGTGCGCGAACGGCGCACGATGCGCTTCCGCCAACACGGCGAGGACCGCAGCGTGGACTTTGACATCGTGCTGACAGCTGAGGCCAGGACGGTCCACTTCGGGGACACCAAGGAAGGAACCTTCGCGGTGCGGATGGCGACCGAGCTCGAGGAGCCGCAGCTCGAGGAGCAGGACTTGCGCGCCCGGGGGATTCTCAAGTTTGTTGAGTCCCTCGGACTGAGGGTTCAGCACTACTTGCGCAACCGGGGGGTTCCGCGAACGGGCCGCATTACGAACTCCGCAGGGCACACCTCGGAAGCCAGCGCTTGGGGCAAAAGGGCGCTTTGGGTCGATTACGCAGGCAGCATCGTAGGCAAGCCCCTCGGCGTCGCGATCTTCGACCATCCAGACAACCCCAAGCACCCGACCTACTGGCATGTCCGCGGCTACGGTTTGTTCGCCGCCAACATCTTCGGCGAACGCGATTTCCATGCCGACGAAAGCCGGAACGGCGGGATCACGCTGGCTGCGGGCGAAACGCTGCGCTTCGTCTATCGGGTCCTTGTCCATCCAGGGAGCACAGCCGAGGCGGACATCGCCCGTAAGTACACGGACTGGGCGGCGTCGCCTAGCGCCGCCTCGGAATAGGCGAACATCTCCCTACGACCGGTAGCATGCGCTATCCCCGGGCACTCTTCGAGCGCTGGGCGGCCGAGGCGTGGGGGAGCATACCGGCATCCATCCGGCGCGAGTTCTCAAACGTGACCGTCCTGATTCAAGACGAGCCGAGCCGAGAGCAGTTGGAGGCCGCCGGAGTCCCGCCCGAGGACACGCTGCTCGGCCTGTACGAGGGGATCCCCCTCGACAGCCGGGGGTGGCAGTACCAAATGGCCTTGCCGGACCGGATCACTCTCTTCCAAGGCCCGCTCGAGCGCTGCGCGGAGGGCGACATCCGTCAAGCAATCTACGAGACGCTATGGCACGAGCTGGCCCATCACCTCGGCATGGACGAAGCCGAAGTCCGCGCAGCCGAGCGGCGCAAGTTCGGCTGAGCAAGCCGGGGGGGGGGGGGGGGGACCGCCTCCCGGGGGGCAGCTGCAGCCGAGCCCCAGATACTACCTGCCCCCACCGGGCGGCACCCGCACCGCAGGGCTACTCGCCGACGGCGTGCAAAGCGACCGTTCTCCGGTGCGGCCGCCGCCGGTGCTCAAAGACATAGATCCCCTGCCAAGTCCCCAGCACCGGGCGCCCCGCTGCCACGGGCACCGCCAGGTGCGTCTGGGTGAGCGCGGCTCGAATGTGCGCCGGCATGTCGTCCGGCCCCTCCAGCGTGTGCCGGTAGAGCCGGTCGTCTTCGGGAGCCAGCCGGGCGAAGAAAGTCTCCAGATCATGCACGACATCGGGGTCGGCGTTCTCCTGGATCGTCAGAGAAGCCGATGTGTGGCGGATGTACACGGTCAAGAGACCTGTCTCGATCCCAAGACCTCCGAACCATGCCAGGACCGGTCGCGTAATCTCCGTGAAGCCCTTGCCGTGCGTCTGGACGGCGAGCTGATGGGCGAACTGCTTCATTTTGAAACCCTGGACCTCGTCTTCCTGCATTTATTGTCCGCCGGAACGGCCTGCGGGGCTGGGACGGGCCGCTAGGCGGAAGGACCGGCCAGGGGTCGGGCACGCTGGTTGTCACAGCGACCGGCGGGACGGTCGCACCCAGCGGGCGAGAAGGGGAATCCTCGCACCCGCTTCAGATCGACATCGCGGATGCGAACCCTTCACACCGTACTCTGCCACAGACCCAGATTCACCCCTAGCTTCCCTAGATTCCCGGTTAATTTCCCGAAATGGCGGTTGAGGGGGCCGTAGGGCTTGAGCGGGGAGCCCGGCGTACCCGGCGCGGGCCCCGCAGCCCGTCGCCGAGCGACCTGGGCCCCTGCGCAGGCGCCCTGCGCAGGCCTGCGCACGCACCGCAGCCGCTGCGCCCCCGGCTCCAGGCGCACCGAGCCCCCCGCGGGCTCCGCGGCGGTCCCCTGCCGCTGGGCCCGGCGCGGCTCCAGCCGCGCCGGCCCAGCCCTAGCCCGGCTCCCCGCGTGCAGCAGCCAGTCCAACCACAGGTTGCTCCGGCTGCACAGCAGCCGCAGCCGCCGCGCGCTGCACACGAAGTGCCGGATCAGCGGCCGCAGCCCGGGCTGCCGCGCCGCGGACGGCAGCGCCTGGTACTGCAGCAGCTGCAGCTGCGCGATCTGCCCGCCTAGGTAGAACCCCTGATTCGCCGCGGGCGAGCGGCACGGCGGAGGCTGCAGCCCCAAGTCCGTCAACGGCCCCTTGAACGCATTCTCTTGCCCCTGCTTGCCGCGATGCCGCCGCACCAGCTCCGCCACCGGCAGCCGGTCGTGGCTCACCAAAATCACCATGCACACCGGCTCCAGCAGCCGCTGCTCCCCGTCCCCGTCGCGCCGGATCACCCCGCACCCCGGCTCCTCCGGCCACCGGGCCGGCCGGTACGCCCCCACGATGGCCCGCTCCTGGCCGCCGCGTCCAGGGGCTCCCCCTCGTCCTCCCGCAACCCCCTCGCGGCCGCCAGGCGCAGAAGCGGGGCCTTCTGGCGCGGATCGGTCACGCTCCCGGAATACTCCCAGCCCTTCCGCCGGCAGGAGCTCGCCAGATCCTGGCAGGAGTCCGCGCTGTCGGCCCGCAGCCCCACCGGCTGCCGCCCTGTCAGCCAGGGCGCCACATCCTGGTCCAATGGCTCCCGCCCATCCCCCTTCACGTCCGTGCCGCCCGCGTTCAGCCGGGCGCTGACCCCCGCCACCCCCACGCACACCGAGGGCAGCCAGGACTGCTTCTCGCCGTGGTAGCCGCGCCCGGCGTTCTCGCACAGCTGGCCCTCCACTGCGATCCCCGGGCCGTCCACGCACACCGGCACGGAGCCCCACCGCTGCCCGCACGCCTGCGCCCCCAGCGGCACCAGCCGCCGGCTGACCAGCCGCGCGCACTCCCGCAACCCCTCCAGGGCCGCTTGGTTCATCCGCTGCAGGTCTGCGCCGAGCCGCCGGCTGGCGGGCACGGCCCGCAGCCCGCACGTTTGACGCGCGACCTCATCGGCCCCCAGGGCGTCGACCACGGTGAGGTGCCCCCCGCCAGCGCAGGCCGAGTAGATCAGCGCCAGCAGCCTCTGCATGTCGCTGCCACCGCGCCGGCGGTGCTGGAGGCGGACCGAGGCGGCCAGTTTCTCGGGCAGCCCGAGGAACCGGGCCAGCCGCGCCACCACGCCGAGCCCGGCCAGGCCCGTCAAGTCGTCGTCGCAGACGCCGTAAGCCAGGGTGGGAGCACTGTCGGGGGACAGGGGCCAGGGGGCCTCCAAAAAAATCGAGAGGCACCCCCGGGGTGCAATCCGCGAACACTCCGAGGACCGTCTAAACCATTGTAGAACAAGACGTTCCGGATGGTGCCGGAATTTTTAACCGGGAATCAGGGCTAGCTTCCTGCGGGTGTTCTCGGCAGCTCCGCTAGACACGCACTCGGCCTCGCGGGCGTTTACCGCCCGGCTCCCTCTGCTTCGCGATCCACCACTCGGCTGCGACCTGGCCCCGGTTGCGCGAGACCGACCCGACACTGGTGTCTTGCACTCAACTCCTGGCCTAGCAATCCCATGCAGGTCCAGCCGCAGGCCTCTGCCTCCGATCGGCGACTAGCCCCGCAAGTCCGTGCGACCTGCCAAGAATCGGGCCTCGAGCCCCTGCAGACCCCGGCGCAGAGCATCCAGCGGCTCTTGCTCCGGAGTTTCGCACGGCAGCATCCCCAATCAGGCGTCCCTGGGCGCTGAAGGCGGGCTACCGCGCCTAGTGGTCCAACGCGGCCAAGCGGGCTTCCCGCTCCGCCAGCCGGCGCGTCTCCTAGTCGAGATTCGCCTTGGCCTGTGGAACCCTCCTCGCAGCTTGCAGACGGGTTTCCGTCCCCTCTGGAGGGCCTCCTCGGACTCTCCGTAGATGCGCAAAACTCAACCCGGCCTAGGGGTCCCGCAACCGCAGGCGGTACCCGCCCCGCCACACCGACAATCCCAGTGCGTCACTCGGGATCAGCAGGCTCCCGCCGGCCGGCCCTTTCGAGCGTCGCCCCTGTTTCCGGCACCGAGCCGGGGGCCCTCTGATCCACGCCCCAGCCCTAGCCTGCCGTTTGCGCGCACCGGCCTGTACAATGGCAGGCTGCCGCAGCCCTGCCCATCTCCATGCATTTCGATTACTCCCCCAAGGTCCAGCAACTTCGGGCCCGCCTGCTCGCGTTCATGGACGAGCACATCTACCCCAAAGAAGACCTCTTCCGCCGCCAGGTTGCCGAAGGCGACCGCTGGGCGCCTCCTGCGGTCCTGGAGGAGTTGAAACCGAAGGCGCGAGCCGCCGGTCTTTGGAACCTGTTCTTGCCCGACAGCGAATTCGGCGCAGGGCTGACCAATCTAGAGTACGCTCCGCTTTGCGAGATCATGGGCCGCTCGCCCATGGCCCCGGAGGTCTTCAACTGCTCCGCGCCGGACACCGGCAACATGGAGGTTCTCGTGCGCTACGGTACGCCGGAGCAGCAAGAGCGTTGGCTCAAGCCCCTGCTGGCCGGCGAGATTCGATCCTGCTTCTCGATGAGCGAACCGGATGTAGCTTCCAGCGACGCCACCAACATCCGCTCGAGCATCGTCCGGGACGGCGACGAATATGTGATCAACGGACGCAAATGGTGGTCCTCAGGGGCCGGCGAGCGCCGCTGCAAGGTCTCCATCTTCATGGGCAAGACCGATCCCAGCGCCCCGCGCTACAAGCAGCAGGCCATGATCCTGGTGCCCCTCGACACTGCCGGAGTGAAGATCGAGCGGATGCTGCATGTCTTCGGCTACGACCATGCCCCTCACGGACACGCGCAGATCACCTTTGCGAACGTCCGTGTCCCAGCAACGAACATGCTGCTCGGCGAAGGGCGCGGCTTCGAGATTGCGCAGGGCCGGCTCGGGCCCGGCCGCATCCACCATTGCATGCGCTCCATCGGCGTAGCCGAACGGGCGCTGGAGGCCATGTGCCGTCGGGCCCGGGCCCGCGTCGCCTTCGGCAAGACGCTGGCCGAGCACGGTGCGCTGCGCAAGGACATCGCCGACTCCCGCATGGAGATCGAGCAGTTGCGGCTGCTCGTGCTCAAGGCCGCTTACATGATGGACACCGTCGGGAACAAGGTCGCTCGCCAGGAAATCGCGCAGATCAAGGTGATCGCCCCCAACGTGGCTCTGCGGGTGCTGGACCGTGCGATCCAGGCCCACGGCGCTATGGGAGTCTGCCCCGACACGTTTCTGGCGAGCGCCTGGGCCAGCCAGAGGACTCTCCGGCTGGCGGACGGGCCGGACGAGGTGCATCGCGAGACGGTCGCGAAACTGGAGTTGCGCAAGTACGCCTAGGAGCCTGTTGAAAAAGTCCTCAGCGGCCGTGAAGCCTGTCCAGCAACTCCTTGCAGGGCCCTGAAATGACCATGAAACGACTCCTGAAGGCCCTGAAACAGGCGCAAACCGGTGGTTCGCACGCGATTGCGCAGCGGAAATCGTATCCCAGGGACTTTATCAACAGGCTCCTAAGGCGCGCTGCGCGGGAGCAGGCTGGCCCTGCGGAGCGGCTCGCCTTCCACCACGACAAACTCGCGGTTCGGAGTCAGTTCCTCAAACGTATCGACAGCGCCGCTGGGCCAGCGGACCTCCAGCGAAGCCACGGCCCCGTCGCCGCCTAGGCCAAAGGTCGCGACCGTCTCGCTCTGCGAGCAATAGCTCGACCCTCCCCGCACGAGCTGGACTTGGCGTCCGGAGGCCGAAACGAGCGCCACCTGCGCCCCCAAGCCATCCCGGTTGGACTCCCTCCCCTGCAGCCGCACGCGCAGGTAGCCGTTGGCATTCCCGCCGTCGTTCCGCAGCAGCTTCGCCGGGCCGTCGTTCGTGGTCACCAGGATGTCGAGATCGCCGTCCCCGTCGTAGTCGGCGTAGGCGGCGCCGCGGGCGACGAGCGGCTCGCCGAAGTCCGCCCCCACATCCCCGTTGGCAAGCTCGAAGCCGCCGGTTCCGTCGTTGCGGAAAAGTTGCGGCGGCTGGGCGAAGCGCACCGCTGGCTGCACGACCTCGATTTCCTCGTCGAGATGCCCGTTGGCGCAGAAGATGTCCGGATGGCCGTCCAGGTCGTAGTCGAAGAAGAACGCTCCGAACGTCAGCGACAGCAGGCTGTCCCGGCCGATTGCGGTCGTCTGCGCATCGTCCACAAACAGGCCGTTCCCTTCGTTGTGGAACAGGTTGAGCTTCTCGTTGGCGAAGTTCCCCACGACTAGATGGAATCGGCCGCTGCGGTCGTAGTCGGCTGCGTCGACGCCCATGGCGCCGCGGGCCTCGCCGGTCTCGGCGTACGCAATGCCGGCCGGTATGCCGTGCTCGCTGAAGGTCCCGTCGCCCTCGTTCCGGTACAGCTTGTTCGGCTCGGTGTCGTTGGCCTGGAAAATGTCCGGCAAGCCGTCGCCGTCGTAGTCGAAGACGGCGATGCCCAGCGCCTTGGCGGTGGGGTCGGCCACGCCGGCCCGCTCGCTGACGTCCTCAAACGTGCCGTCGCCCCGGTTGCGGTAGAGCACGGAGGGCTGGCCCGGATAGGATTCCGGCGTGCAGTAGCTCTTCTTGGCCCCGTCCATCGAGCACCACAGGTCCTCCTCGATCGACCATTGCACGTAGTTGGCGACAAACAGGTCGAGATGGCCGTCCAAGTCGTAGTCGACCCAGGCCGCGCTGGTCCCGAACCGGGCGTTGTCGATCCCAGCGGCCGCGGTGGCGTCCGCGAAGGTGCCGTCGCCTCGGTTGCGGAACAGCCTATCGCCGTCCAAGACCGTGACGTAGAGGTCCACGAAACCGTCGTTGTCGTAGTCCGCCGCCGAGGCGCCGAGCCCGAACAGTTCGCGAGCCAGCCCAGCCGCCTCCGTGACATCGGTGAACCGTCCGCCGCCTTCGTTGCGGTAAAGCTTCGAGGTGATGGGCTCGGCCCCGGCGCGCCAGGGCCGGGAGTTCACCAGGAAGATGTCCGGGCGGCCGTCGTTGTTGTAGTCGAAGAAGGCGCAACCGGACCCCAGCGTTTCCGGCAGGTACTTCCTTCCCGAACGGCCGTTGTGGTGAACGAAGTCGATGCCCGCTTCGGCGGTGACGTCGGTGAAGGTGACCGGAACCCTGGCAGCGGCTGGCAGCC
Organism: Bryobacterales bacterium; assembly: GCA_965213745.1. GTDB lineage: Bacteria > Acidobacteriota > Terriglobia > Bryobacterales > UBA6623 > VXMF01. The sequence goes on from CBDBZZ010000014.1 coordinate 153,009, forward strand.
CGGCCTCTGCGGAGTCGTCCGGATCGGCGCACGCGCCTGCCAGCAGCAGGACGCAGGAGGCCAGCCAGGCCTTAGAGGGGCGCGGAGACATGCTCATGGATCGGTTGGCGTTCGTTGTTGTCCTCGGGACTCGCCCGGCGCAGGGGGGCGGTGCGGGTCTGGGCGGAATCGTCCGCCTTGTAGCGCAGGAACAGCTTTTCGGCGCGGGCCGCCGCCTCCAGATTCCCCAGGCCCCGGTACGCACGCATCCGCGTGTAATGCATCCGGAGGTCCTCCGGGTCGATTCGCGCGACCCTGTCGAGCACTTCGACCGCTTGGCCGTACTCGCGCTGCAGAAAGAGCAGATTCGCCATCTCGTTCAGCACAACCCGATCCCGCGGGTACTGGTCGACGACCTGCCCCAAGTCTTCCAGCGCACCGTCGTAGTCGCCTGCGGCGCGGCGCGCCAGAGCCCGGAAGTACAACGCCCGAGCCAGTCCCGGCGCCAGGGCGAGCGCCTCCTCCAGTAGGGGCTCGGCGTCCTGCGGGCGGCCCTCCTCGACCATTGCCCGAGCCGCGTTCACCCAGCCGTCCGGATGGCTCGGATCGGCCTCCATGGCTTGGCGGAAGGCGTGCTCGGCACCCTTCAGGTCGCCTTGCAGCAGCAGGCCTATGCCGTAGTCGTTCCACCGTTCCCAGTCGCCTTTCCAAATCGCAGGCTCCCAGCCCTCGGCCCGGCGGCCTACGGCCAAGAGCGTCTCCGCCCGCGCCATTTCGATGATCGGCAGCACGGGGATGCGGTCCCGCACGGCCCCCGGCACGTTGGCGGGGATGTCTTGCGGCGCGTAAGTGAACTCCCGATCGTCAAAGTCCTTGCCGTACTCGCCCGGCCCGGCCCGGCCCGCGTAGGCGAACGCCGTGTACCGGTGCGAGAACTTCCGGTAGTTGAGCTTGGCCCGCAAGGTCAGCGGCCCTTCGGCGTCCTCCGGCACCGTCAAACGGTAGTGCGCGACATCCGCGGCTCCCGGAGGAATCAGGCGCGCATAGACTAAGCCGCGCATATGGAATGCGTTGCGCTTGTCGATCGGATTGCCACGGGCGTCAACCTGCAGCGCCCTGTAGAAGTGCGCTCCGGGATCGACCGGCCCCCTGCCTTCGTCGGCGACCCTGCCGCTCCAAAAGAACGTCCGCCCCGCAGAGTCGAGGGCTTCGAATTCGAGCCACACATCGAAGGCGTCGACCGTACCGCTCGGGAAGAAGTGCCCGACCTTCCGCGTGCGGACCACCACGTCCACCCGCAACGTCTCGCCCGGCTGCGCGACGGGCAGGACCCTGTCGATGGGAGCCGCGAGGTTGCCGACCTCCCGCAGCAGTGCCGGGCCGCGGCGGGCACTCGCCTCCTCCCCGACGGCGAAGCTCGTGGCGGCCGCCAGCTGGCCGGCGTTCCGGAGCATTGCGGGTCCCGCGGCGTCTTCCACGACCGGCGCTGCAGCGAAGATGTCGACGGTGACGACCCCGTTCTGGAGGAAGCCCTTGACCGCCTCCAGCTGCCGCTCGTCGCCATTGACGTACGGGACGGCGGAGTTGGCCGCGGCGAACCGATGCGACCGCACCAAGCCGCCCCGGTTGCCCGGATCCTGCGAGGGAACCCAGGGCATGTGGCAATCCGCGCAGCCCTGCGGCGCGGCCGGGTAATAGAACGACCGCGCTCCCTGGCCGGACACGCCGCTCGCCTGCCAGTTGTCGTAAGAGTTGAATCCCCGCACCCAGCGGTAGTTGTTCACCGGCACATCCAGATGCACCTTGTGGCAGGAGGCGCAGAATTCGGCGCCGTCTGCGCGCATGAAGGGCTTCAGGAACGCTCGGCGGTGCGCCTTCGGAGCCGTGCGGATCGCGTAGTTATGCAGTCCCCGCAAAAGCCGGTTCTGGCTGGAGGCGAGCCCGTGCAACTGGGGGTACTCGATGGTGAAGCCGCCGTTGCCCAGCGTGTCCGGCACGTGGACGATAGAGTGGCACGACACGCAGGCCAGCCCGGCGTGCGCCTCCGGCCGGTCGAGTTGGCCGGCGACGGGCTCTTCGAACATCCCGTTGAAGAGCATGGCGTGATCATGGCAGCCCGCGCACCACTTGGAGGCCTGCACCCCCGCGGTCTCCTGCATATACTCGATCGACTTACGGTAGAACTGGTTGTTGAAGGACGAGAAGCGATGCATCGATGAGCTCCACTGCTCGTATACGTCCTTGTGGCACTCCCCGCAGGCGGCCGATTCGAGAAAGAAGTCCGAGGGGATCGCGCCGCCGCTGGCCGTCTGCGCCGCCGACGGGAAGAACGGGCTGCCGCGCCCTCCGCCTTCGAAGTCCATCGACAGCGGCGCCTCGGTCGGATTGACGATCCTTGCGCGAGCATCCGGAAACCAGCGTGCCCGCGCCGCCGAGAGGGCCGGCAGAAGCAGGGCCGCGACCAGCACTGCGCCGAGGCGACGGTCGCGACGCACGAAGGCGAGCGCCGCCGCCCCCGCGAACCCGCAAGCGCCGTGCGCGACAACGAGGGCCAGGTGGGGCCTAGTCGCCCCCACAACGCAGAGCGCCAGGCCGAGTCCGGCGCAGACCGCCAGCATGGCCCACGTCACGGGATTGCTGCGCGCCTGGCGGAACACGGAGCGTCCCGAGAGCCACAGGCCCGCGGTCAGCGCAATGCCCAACGCCAGATGGAGGAGGATATTCGCGAGATAGAAGGCATCGGCTTCCGGAAACGCCCAGAGCCAGCCGGCGTTGACTAACAGCACCAGGAAGGCAGCGCCCCCAGCGCATTCGACAGTCGGTTTCCGCCAAAAGCGGCGCGGCCTGCCCGGTGCCGGTGCCCCGGCGGGACTCGGGGCGGGTGCTGGAGAATCGGCCGGGCGCTCGCTCACCGCCCAGTCCCCGCCGCGACCAAGGGCCGCAGCAACCGCAGCGCCGGGCGCGTGTGGATGCTCTCGAGGTCAGCCAGGTGCCGAGGCGTGGCAGGGTAGCTCTCGCCGGACGGATATGGATAGCCGCTCATGGCGTGGAACGGCAGCGGTTCGACGGAGTCCCCGAACGCCGTGTTCGCTTCGTTCTCCTTCGCCCAGCCGTCCACCAGCAACAGGTAGTCGCGCGTCCAGCCCGGCGGCAGCGACGGCAGGCCCTGCGCCGGGAACCGCAGCTCGATCTCGTCCCCAGCGCCCATGATCACGAAGCGGTCGTCCTCTGCGCCCAGCAGCTCGCGCACATCGCCGAACCGGGTGTACCGACCGGGAGTGGGATTCCAGTTGGATGTCGCCGACACTTGGCGGTAGTCGAAGCTCTCGGGCTGCGTGCGGCCTGCGGCGACCTGGTTGCGCGAAAAGCCGCGAAATCGAAGCGTGGCCGGCTCGGGCGCCAGACGGGTCAGTCTAGCCGGAGGCGCATGAGCGCCCTGGGCAATGTAGATCGCGTCCCAGTAGACGCACATGTTGGTCACTAGGCGCATCTTGCGCGACTCCGCCGGAAACAGCCCGCTGAGATCGACCGCAACAGTCCGGAGCGTGCCGCCGGGCAGCCCGAGATCGGGGATGACGGTCACCCATGCGCCGCGCTCGTCCTGCACCTGCAGGAACGGGGGCTGGATGGCGGACGAGGTCGTCTGGGACGCCGCGACAATGCTGCTGGCGGATGACCAGTCGACCCAGCCCTCCAGCAGCAGCACCGCATCGCTGGTGTCGACGGCGGGGAAGTCGAGCGTCAGAGAGTGCCGCTCGGCGCGGCTCCCGTAGTCCCGGTCGAACATCGCGTACCGGCGGTCGCTCCGCAGGAGTTGGCCGAGCACATCCTCGCCCCGGTGGTTGGTCGCGGCGACCGGGCGGATCGGGGACCGCACGCCGTACAGCTTGAAGTCAGGGAACGGCGGGCCCTTGGCCTTCTCGTTGCTGACGATGCGGATTTCCGCGGGGTGGTCCACCGCAACGAGGCGCACCTGGTCGATGTAGGCGGTTTCGCGCAGTTCCTCCGTCAGGCGGACATCGAGGAATCCGTCGCGTTCGCGCAGTTGGTCGCCGCGGACCGTCACGTACTCGTCATGGTCGACGGGGAAATAGACGCCCCGGGCGAGGCTCGCCCCGAGCGGGGCAACGCCGAGCACCTCGCCGATGTACTCGAAGCCTGTTCCGTTCCAGGTGTAGACCATGGGGCAGGACCCGGACAGCCGGGGCGCTTCCTTGATCGCCACTGCATCGGCCTGCTCGCCGGGCATCTCGTTCTGGATCAAGCCATTCGGCCAAGTCACGCGAATCGTGTCGAACTCCGCCGCCGCACCGAGGCCGAAGTGCAGCGGCACGCCGGCGTAGACCTGCTTGGCGTAGCTCAGGCCAGCCTTGAGCTCCACGCGGGAACCGGTTCCGATCGCGGGGCTCTTCACGCCTTCCAGGCGGACGGTCAGCCCCCGGTTTGAGGTCCGGATGCGATTCTCGGCGTAGCGCACCCTTCCGTCCGGGCCCGCCGCCAAGAGATCCGGCTTGCCGTCGCCGTTGTAGTCCCCTGCCACACTCCAGCCCGGCGGAGGCGGGGCTTCGGACGCAGACGCTTCCCAAGCGAAGCCGGTCCTGTTGACGGCGAAGCCCTGGCGGGTCGCGGCGTCGACGCGCCCGCGCAAGTGGAAGTCCGCCCAAGCCTCGACCCGGCTCGTCGAAGGCCCGCTGTGCAGCGTGCCGTGGCGGTTCGCAAGGATTTGGGTCTGAGAGCCAGCCCCGACGGCGATGTCCAAATACCCATCGTGGTTCGCGTCCACCACTGCCAGGCTCACCGGCCCTGCAGCAACGGCAGCCCCCTCGACCACGGAGGCCTCCCCGTAGACCCCTAGCTTGCGGTCCTGATGCACTGCGACCCGGTCCCCGTAAACGGCGACGAAGTCCTGGCCGTTGTCCTCGAAGAGCTCCGCCAAGGCTGCGGCGCGCACCGGTCCGGCGGCAAACGGAAACTCCGAGCTGACGTCCCGGAGCGAACCCTCTCCGTCGTTTTGCAGCAGGCGCTTGTCGGCCCCGAGAGCGAACAGGTCGAAGTCGTTGTCGTGGTCGTAGTCGGCGAACAAGCACAAGCTGAAGCGGCCGGCGAGACTGAAGACTTCCGCCAGCGAGCGCCCCGCCCGGTTGGCGAGCACCTCGACTCCGTCTGCGCCCACCCGGCAGAGGTCGGCCAGGCCGTCGCCGTCGAAGTCGCCGGCGCCGTAGTAGGCAGCCCCGGCCACCCGAGGCCCTCCGGGCATCAGGCCGCTGCTCGCGCCGCCCACGAGGGCGACGCCGCCTTGAGCAGACCAAGCCAAGGCATCGGCGCTCCCGTCGCCATCCCAGTCCAAGCTGATCGCGCCTAGGGGCTCGCCTGCCAGCCGCGCCACTTCCCGCACCGAGAACTCGAAGTCGCCCGCCGGAGCGGCCCTGCCGGTCGCGAGCGAGGGGTCGTGCAGCTCGGAGTAGAAGCTCCAGTCGACATCCTCGCCGACGGCGGCGTCTTCCGTGGCCGCCTTCAAGGACTTGAAGACCTCTAGCTCCTGCGTCGCCCGTTCCGGGTCCGAGCGGCGCAGGATCCCGAACAGCTGGAAGTGCGGCGCGGCGAGAGACGGGTCGAGCTCAATGGTCCTCTCGAACTTCTCGATCGCGCGGCGCGTGTTGCCAATCTGCTTGAAAAGCGCCCCGAGGTTGTACTGGGTCTTCGCCTCCCCGGGCACGAGCTTCTCCATTTGCTGGAGCTGGTCGATCGCCTTCTCGGCCTCACCGGCTTTCTTGTATTCGATCCCCAGGTTGAAGTAGGTATGCGGCAAAGTGCGGTCGATCTTCTGCGCCGCGGTGACTTGGGCCATGCCCTCTTCGCGCTCGCCCGCACGGAGCAGGGCCAAGCCGTAGTTGAGGTGCTCGCGGGCCGAGCCGGGGTTCAGACCCAAGGCCCGTTTGAGCTGCTCCACAGCCTGCCGCGAGGATCCCGGGGTTTCGTAAAACGCTTTGCCGAGGTTGCGCGCCTCCTGCAGCGCAACCGCCGCCGCCGAGCCTGTCGTCTGCGCGGGCGCAAGCACCCACCACACCGCTCCGCACAGCACTGCGAGGCCCGCAACCCAGAGGGTCCGCATCCGTGTCTGCATGCGACTTCCCTCCCACATTATTGCGGATCAGCGGCGAAGCTTGGCACTGTCTCCCAGCCGAGCGGCCGCGACCTGACGGTCGGCGGGGCGTTGCGGGCCGCGACCGTTGCGGCCGAAGAGGGGTCCTGCGGCCTGCACGGGCCCGTCTGGACCGGACTCTCCGGCGGAGACCCTCCGCTCGCCTTGCGCTCGGTCGGCAGACCCCCGCCACAGGCTGGCAGCGAGCCCTCGCCGCCAGCCTGGCCCAAGCCTCCGGGGCCCAGGCTGCGCTGCTTCCGCTGGGCGTCCCCCACCCGAAGACTTGCCTAGTCGGCCTTCGCCGCCCTCCTTCGTCATTGCCGTTGCGCCAGCAAGGAGAGCTCCGGATCCAGGACGACCCGCGAGGCCGGATTCCGCAGCACGACGGAAAAGCGCGCCGACTCCTCGTCCTCCCCTGTGACCACCGACTTCACCAAGGACCGCCCGGGAAGCGTATGGACCTCCACGGGGACCCGCAGCTGAAAAAAGTCGGGCACGCCGCTCTGCTGGACCTGCACCGTGAGATTGTGGCGGCCGCCCTTGGATGTCTGCTTCCAAGTCACGGCTAAGCGAGGCACTCCCGTGCCGTAGACCCATTGATCGAAGAAGTCCCGCAGGTCCGGATCCCGGTAATTCTGCGGCACCCAGCGGGCGGCCAGCTCCCGGAAGCTCTCCGTCGTGACCGGAACAGCCCGATGCTCGTCGCAAAGGCTCCGCAACATCGCGAAGAAGCGTTCGTCCCCCAGGATCCCGCGTAGCATATGCAAGATCCAGGCTCCCTTCTCATAAACAATTGTGCGGTAGGCCTCGGGCATCCGGGCCGTGCTCAGCCTCCGCCCGAGCACGATGGGCCCGACGCTTTCCAAGGTCTGGCCCGCCGTCTGCTGCAGCAGGTTCCGGCGGAAGTGCTCAAGGGCGCTGTTGCGCTCCTGCTCGCCTCGGCGCTCCTCGAGCCACAGCAGCGACGAGTAAGTGGCCAGCGCTTCCATGAGCCAAGCGTCCCGGTCCAGTTCCACGGTTGCGACGTTGCCCCACCACTGGTGCGCAATCTCGTGCGGCCGGAGCAAATCGGCGTAGAAACGCTGCGCCTCGCTGGCCAAGGGCCGCATCACGCTGTCGCCCCGCTGGAAGTAGCTCAGGGTCGCCGCGAACACCAAGCCTGGGAGGCCCTGTCCGAAGTCCCCCGGCACGGGCGACACCACCGTGAGCGGCAGGGCTGGTTCGCCAAACTTGCCGAGAAAGTAGCGGAACGCGGCCGCACTGTCGTCCGCAATCCGCTCAATGCCCTGGGCGGGGTTCGCCGGGGGAGGATTCGGCAACACGACAACCGGGACTTCCCGGCGCGCACCGCCCCGCCGCCTCCCGACCCCGGGCGAGTTCGGGAGCACGACCGGAGCCCGCGGCGCCTGGAGACGCGCCTCCACGGTCTTTGTCGCCCGGACTTCGACGCGGAATCCGTCCACCTCCCGGCTAGCCGCGACATAGTCGCCCAGGTTGAATCCGGCCATCCGGATCGGCCGACCGCTCCGAAAGCGCGAAACTCGCATCCCGGCGTCCCTGTAGTCTTCGACCGGCTCGCCAGTAGCGACCAGATCCAGGTGCTGGGGGTACCGGAACTCCAATTCGTAGCGCGTCTTCTCCAGGCCTAGGCGGGGATACCAGCTGTCCCGGCTACGCACAAAGTAGACGCGAGAACCGGCGTCGGTGACAATCTTGCCTTCGTAGGCGAACTCGATCGGCAGGCGCTTGGCCTCCAGCAGCGACTCCGGCAACACCACGACGACCAGCGCATGCTCGGTGCCCCGACGATGCTCGGGGGCGGCGGGGCGGTGCTGCAGGAACTCGACCTCCGCTCCGGCAACGCGCACCGACGTCACCTCAAGGCGGTCGGAGATCTCGAAGCCCACCGCGCGGGAACGCACTGCGGAGCGCACCAGCGTGGCGACGGCTTGCGCTTGCAGGTGGAGGTCCGTGCCGAGCCTCACGCTAATGCGGTAATCCTCGAGGCGCGCAGCCAGCGGCTCGGGCTGCCTCGAGCCGCTGCGGTAGGATCGCGCCTCGAATCGATTCCAGGTCTCGTAGTAAGACCGCCCGCCCGCCCGGACGAGCCGGCCCGCCGTTACCTGCTCAGGCCGGAGGGGGTCGATGACGATGTCGAAGCGGCCCAAGGTGCTGCCCCGCACCGCCGCGGCGAAGAACCCCTGATCGGAACTGCGCCCGGAATACAAGTCGAGCAGAATGCGAGGCGCCGAACTGTCGACGATGTTGCGCAGCACCGCGGACCAGCGGGCAGCGATCCGGTCGCCTGCCTCGAGGTCGAGTTGATGCGCCGGAGCCTGCCGAATGGCTGCCTCCAGCGCCTGCGGCGTGTCGTCGGTGAAGAAAAGCATCGCATTGCGGAACTTCTCATTGAGGATCGTTTCGCCCAGGAAGCGAGACGCGGACTCACGCTCAGCTGCGGTCGGAGGTATCAGCAGGACCTCACCGACATCCGACGGCTCCGTGGCCAGGAAGAGCGCCGCGAGCGTCCGCCCCAAGACAGGCTTGGCCAAGACCACATGGCCATCGGTGAAATAGAGCTTGAGGTCCTCGCGCTCGAGGAAAACGTCGCGGACGCGGTAGCAGTGCTGCGGGTCAAGCTCCAAGCGCCTGATGCTGCGCAAGTCCTCTTCGGCGACTCCCGCGGCCAGAGCCCCCGCTCCGCAGACGAGCGCCGCCGCCAAGCACCGAAACACGCTCCGACCCAATCCGTATTGTAGGGCCGCTCAGCGATCTGGCACCTTCTGCGGAAACGCAACTGGCGGCCCGGGCGTCTCAACGGACAGAGCCCGATTCGGCACCCGCACGGAGAATGAACGCATGCAATCGTTGTTCGGAAGGATTCTGGTAGCAGCAGCGCTGGTGGCCGCAGCAAGCAGTCCAGCGCGGGCCGCGACTGGTCCGGCCAAGCGCCAGCCCAAGAATGCCAAGGAGGATGTGGCGCAAATCGGCAGCCGCGACGTCGGCAAGGCCGTCAACTTCTACAGCCTGGAGCAGGATGTCGCGCTCGGACGCCAGTGGGCCCAGAAGATCGACCAGTCCGCCAAGATCGTTGACGATCCGGTCATTGCGGAGTACGTCAACCGGATCGGCCAGAATCTGGTCAACAACTCGGACGCCAAAATACCGTTCACGATCAAGGTGATCGACTCCGAGGTGGTCAACGCCTACGCCCTGCCGGGCGGCTACTTCTATGTCACCACCGGCCTGATCGAGCTAGCCAGGGACGAGGCGGAGCTAGCCGGGGTGATGGCCCACGAGATCGCCCACGTCACGGCGCGGCACACCACCCGCAGCATGACCCGCGCGCAGCTGGCGGAGCTTGCCTCTATTCCGCTGCTTTTCCTGGGGGGCGGCTGGGCCAGCTACGGCGTCAGGCAGGCGGCCAATTACGCCATCCCGCTGACGATGCTTAAGTTCTCGCGCAACTTCGAGAAGGAGGCCGACTTCCTAGGCGTGCAGTACCTGTACAAGACTGGCTATGATCCCGCCGCGCTGATGCAGTTCTTCGAAAGCCTGAAGACCGCCCAGAAGCGGAACAAGAACGCCATCGCACAGGCCTTCAGCACGCACCCCCCGACGCAGAAGCGCATCCAGAGCATCCAGAAGACGATCGACGAACTGCTGCCCGCGCAGCGTCAGTACGCCGTGAGCACCAGCGAGTTCCAATCCGTCAAGGACCGGATCATCCGCTTGCGGGGGCGTCAGCGAACCGCCGGCGCGGACGCGAACCGGCCTAGGCTCAAGCGCAACTGAGGCGCCGAACCGATCATTCCGGCGACCCAAACGAGGCCGGCCAGGAGGCGGGCATCGCCCGCATCGCGAGCCGCCCGCGGCCGCGGAGCACGGCGGTCCAGCGCTGGCGCGCCTAACGGCGCGCCAGCCAGTCCGCCGTAGCGTCCAGGGCTTGGCCGAAGCGCTCCAGCATCAGGTCGATTTCAGCCTCCTGGACGATCAGCGGCGGGGACAGCGCTAGCGAATCCCCCAAGGCCCGGATGACGAGACCGCGCTCCAGCGCTAGGCGCGCGCAATGCGGCCCTACGCCGAGCTGCCCGTCGAACGGCTCCCTGGCCTGCTTGTCGGCGACGAGCTCGACGGCCGCGACCAGACCGACACCGCGGACCTCTCCGACGAGCGGATGGGCCGCGAAGCGCTCGCGCAAGCCTTCCTGCAGCCTCGGCGCGACTTGGCGGACATGTTCGACCAAGCCGCGCTCCTCGTAGATCTTGAGGCATTCCAGCGCGACTGCGGCGCTCACCGGATGGCCGCTGTAAGTGAAGCCGTGGGCGAACAGGCCGACTTCGTCGCTGCCTTTCCGCAGTACTCGGTACACCTTCTCGTTGACCAGCACGGCCGAGATCGGCGCGTACGCGGACGAGAGCTGCTTGGCGGTGGTCAGCATATCGGGGCGCAACCCGAACGTCTCCGAGCCCCACATGTTGCCGGTGCGGCCGAAGCCGCAGATCACTTCGTCGGCGATGACCAGCAGATCGTACTTGGCCGTCACACGCTGGATCTTCTCGAAATAGCCCCGGGGCGGCACCAGGACCCCTCCCGCGCCCATCACGGGCTCGGCGATCATGGCAGCGACCGTCTCGGGACCTTCGTCCAGGATCTGCTGTTCCAATTCGGCCGCCAGCCGCGAGGCGTAGGCCTCCTCCGACTCGCCGGGCAAGCCCCCGTGGTAGAAGTGGGGCCGCGCGGCATGCCGGATGTTCGGGATCGGCAGGTCGAACTTGAGGTGGTTGCGGAAGATCCCGGTTAGGCTGCCCGCCCCGATGGTCGAGCCGTGGAAGCCATCCCGGCGCGCGATGATCTTCTTCTTCCCGGTACGCCCGAGGGCATTGTTGTAGAACCAGACGATCTTGATGGCCGTGTCGGCAGCCTCGGAGCCGGAGTTCGCGAAGAAGACCTTCGACATCGGGCTCGGGGCGACCCGCAGGAGCCGCTCCGCCAACTCGATCGCCGGCGCATGGCTGCGGGAAGTGAAGAGGTGCATGAACGGGAGGGTGGTGAGCTGGCGGTAGGCCGCATCGGCCAGACGCCGTTCGTTGAACCCCAGGGGAAGCGCACCAGAGGCCGGAAGCAGCCTCGAGGTAAGCCCGGCCGTCCTCTCCGTAGACCCAGACTCCATCGCCCCTCTTGATCAGGAGGGGGCCGTCCGCCTCATGCTGCGACGGCTTCGTGAAGGGATGCAGGACGCTGGCTACGTCCCGGACGCTGGTCGCATCGGCCATCTCAATTGCGAGTATAGCCAAGCCCTCGGCTTCCTATCCGTGTCCGCCGGCGCGAGTTCCCCCTGGACCGGCCCGGCGGCGCTTAACCTGAACTTCCGGCTGGTTTGCGGGCGATTTTTCCCGTAAAGCACTGTTTCTCAACAGGCCAGCGACAATGGGCCGGTATCAGTTTGTTGCCATGTAATATGGATTATATTTTTATATTTTAAAATTTTATTGTTAAAACAGTTCCCATGCATATCGAAGTCGACCCGAACTGCACTGCGCGACCCGCCATCCTCCTCCGGGAGGGTCGGCGCGTCCGCAAGGCCCCTCGCCAACCTCACCCGCTGGCCCCCAGCCAAGATTGAGGCCCTGCGTCGCACGCTCCAGAACGCAACCCTCGTCGCACCCGAGGCCGCCTGCCGCAGCGTGCGCTCCAGGCTCCGCGGCCAGGTCGCGGCCGGACTGGGGTCCTGGCGCAGACTCGGGCTCGACCGGCTGATCGCCGCCAGGCCTTCGCGCCGACGCAAGCTGGCGGCGGCCATGATCGTGGCCCGCACAGTCGCGCCGCGCTCCAAGCTAGCCACCGGGGTGCAGCCCAAGCTGGGCCAAGCCAAGCCCTGCGACCTGCCCACCCGCCCCATGCCGCTGCAAAAAACAAGCCCTCGACCTACTCGGCCTGCGCCTGTAGCGTACCCGGTGCCGCATCTCCGCAAACGGACGCTAATTCAGATAAAACAATGCCTTACGTCAATATCTGTCCCGGGAGCTCGGCTTAGCCGGCCAAGCTGAGCGGGACCACCGCCCCGACGAACAGGCGTCCGTGCGGCGCTTCCGGGTTGTAATTCGCCGGGCGGCACCCTTGACTCGCCGTCGCGGTCCCGGCTAGCTCGTCTCGGAGGCTGCGCCCGCGCGCTCTTCTCCGCTCGGCCGCGGCCCGCGGGCCGAGCCGGTCCGGCCGACGAGCCGCTGCCTGCTGCTGATCACGTTCAGCGCCGTCCGCACCATCGGCATGTCCTCCAGGACCCCGTCCACCCCGTGCGCTCCGCCGCGATGCTTCTCGTGCCGGCCCAGAACGGCCAACGCGTCGGCGACCTCCTGTTCCGACGGCAGGAATACGTCGTTGATCACCTCGGCCTGGGCGGGATGGATCGCAGCCTGGCCCGTGAAGCCCAGTCGCCGACTGCGCCACGCCGTGCGTCGAACCACCGCCAAGTCGCGATACTCCATGGCCGGGGAGTCGAAGACATGCTTACGGTACGCCCTCGCCGAAGCGACCATCCTGCTGCGGGCGTACAGGAGCTCTCGCTCATCCTCGCTCCGCAGGATCTGGGCCTTCACCGAATAATCCTCGGCTCCAAAGATCAGAGCGCGGACCCGGGGAGAGCAGGCCGCGAGGCCTGGGGCGTTGAGCAGGCCGCAGGGCGATTCCACCAGCGGCACGGCCGCCATCGACTCCGGCAGCAAGCTCAGAATCTCCTCGACATCCCCAGGGGATTCGCATTTCGGAATCACCAAGCCGTCGGCGGCGCAATCGCGGAGGGCGCGGAGATCGTCGGCCCACCACTCTCGCCGGAACTGATTCGGACGCACTAGCACCACGATCTTGCGCGCCAGCAGATTTGGCAGCGCCTGCAGCGTGGCGCTTCGCGCCGCCTGCTTGCTGTGGGCCGCAACAGCGTCCTCCCAATCGATGATCACCCCGTCCGCGGCCGCTCCGGCCGCCTTGGCCAATTTCTTCGGACTATCCCCCGGGACGAACAGCAGACTGCGAACGCTCAGCAGTTCCATCGACGTTCCACTCCCTACAATAGGCAACCCGGCGGCCTGAGCCGTCGGCTTCGGGATCGCGCACGATGGCCTACGGCCGCTACTTCGAAGAATTCGAGATCGGCCAAGTCTTTCGCCACTGGCCGGGGCGCACGATCACCGAGGCCGACGACACCTGGTTCTCGCTGCTGACGATGAACCAGCATCCCGTACATCTTGACGCCCACTACGCCGCCGGCACGCAGCACGGGCAAAGGCTCGTCGTCGGGCCGCTGGTCTTCAGTATTGTCGTGGGGATGAGCGTCGCCGATGTGAGCGGCAGGGCCATCGCCAATCTCGACTACAGCGAGGTGAAGCATGTGGCTCCCGTCTTCCACGGCGACACGATCTACGCCGAGAGCCGCATCGCGGACCTGCGCACGTCGCGCTCCAAGCCCGACCGCGGCCTGGTGTACGTGGAGAGCCGCGGGTTCAACCAGCGCGACGAGACCGTGCTCACCTTGAAGCGCACGGTGCTCGTGCCCAAGCGCCCCAGAACCGCCGAATGAGCTACCCGCTGACCGCCGAGCAGGAGCAGATCCGGCGCTCCGTCAGGGAAGTCTGCTCGGGCTACCCCTGCGAGTACTGGCGGGAGCTGGACCGCACCGCAACGTATCCGACCGAGTTCGTCCGGACTTTGACCGAGGGCGGCTGGCTCGCCGCACTCATTCCCGAGGAGTACGGCGGGCCCGGGCTCGGCGTACTCGAGGCCAGCCTCGTCGTGGAGGAGATCAACGCGTCCGGCGGGAACGCAGCGGCGTGCCACGCCCAGATGTACACGATGGACGTGCTGACGCGGCGCGGCAGCGACGAGCAGAAGAGGCGCATCCTGCCGGAGCTTGCCGCCGGTCGACTGCGCCTGCAGGCCTTCGGCGTCACGGAGCCGACAGCGGGGTCCGACACGACGAGAACCCAGACCCGGGCGGTGAAACGCGGCGAACGCTATATCGTGCATGGCCAGAAGGTGTTCACCTCGCGCATCGAGCATTCGGACCTCCTGCTCCTGCTCGTCCGCACCACGCCCCTGGCGGAAGCGCGCCGGAAAACCGCCGGCCTATCGATCCTGCTCGTCGACCTGGCCCAAGCGGTCGGGCACGGACTCGAGATCCGCCCCCTCCGCACAATGGTCAACCACCATACCTGCGAGGTCTTCCTGGACGGGCTAGAGGTGCCGACGAACTGCTTGGTCGGCAGGGAGGGCGAAGGCTTCCGGGCACTGCTCGACGGCCTCAACGCCGAGCGCATCCTGATCGCAGCCGAGTGCATCGGGGACGGCTCTTGGTTCCTGCGGACGGCTTGCCGCTACGCCCGCGAGCGGGTGGTCTTCGATCGCCCTATCGGCCAGAACCAGGGCGTCCAGTTCCCCCTGGCGACCGCGCACGCGCACCTCGAAGCGGCCGACCTCATGCGGTTCCGAGCGGCCGCAATGTACGACGCAGGCCAAGCTTGCGGCCCCCAGGCCAACATGGCCAAGCTGCTTGCCGCGGACGCCTCGTGGGAGGCGGCCAACGCCTGCCTCCAGACGCACGGCGGGTACGGCTTCGCCGCCGACTACGATATCGAGCGCAAGTTTCGGGAGACACGCCTGTACCAAGTTGCGCCGGTTTCGACCAACCTGATCCTCGGCTACATCGCCGAGAAGGTGCTGGGCTTGCCCCGCTCCTACTGAGCCGCCGCGAAAGCTGATTCCAGCCGCGCCAACCCTTGGTCCGGGCAGCCGTTGAGCTGGATCCGCAGAGCGCGGCGTCCCAGCCGCGCAAGAACTTCGAAGTCGCCCTGCGCCTGGGCCGCCTGGACGACGCCGAAGGTGAGGCCGCTGTCCGGCACCGGCAGGTCACTCACGTCTTCGCAGCCCAGCTGCACGAACACGCCGTTGCCCGCGCCGCCCTTGTGCAGTTGCCCCGTGGAATGGAGGAACCGCGGCCCGAAGCCCACGCAGGTCGCCACGCGAAGCCGCGCCCTCGCAGCGGCGCGGATGCGGGCGAGCGCCGCCTGGCAGGCGGGCACCCTAGGCAGGTAGGCCAGCAGAGCGAAGTAGTCTCCGGCCCCCACGTTGCCGAGGTGCGCCTGGAGCACGGATTCCGGCGTAGGCTCGGGGATGCCATCCACCAAGCGTCGGGCGTAGCCTGGAGCGGCGAACAGCCGCATGCCGTCGGTCGTCAGAAAGGCGTCTCCGGACGGAAGCGTCCCGTCGGCTTCGTACCGTCCAGTCAGCTCGCGAGCGCCAACCTTGCTGGATTCCACATCGGGCTGGTCAAAGGGATTGATGCCCAGCACCGCCCCTGCCACCGCTGTGGCGAACTCCCAGCGGAAAAACTCCTGGCCGATGTCCCTAGTCTCCTGGACCGCAATCCGCGCCACAGGGTGGCCCTGGCTCCGCAGTCCGGCGAGCTTCGCATCCTGCTCCGGATCACTCTCGTCCCCGAGAACCAACTGGGCGAAGATCCGGTCGTCCCCGTAGGAGTCCGGGGAGCCGAGCGGTTCCCCGTCAACAGGGACGATGCCCAATCCAAGCTTGCCGGTCGATTCGGCGACCAGCTGTTCGATCCAGGCTCCGAGAGGAGCGCTGCCGGGCGTAACGACGAAGGTGAGCTTGTCGCGTCCCTTGCGCGCGGCGGCACCCAGCAGCAGCCCGAGTCGGAGCCCCGGGTTACGGCTCGGCTGGGAGTCCGCAGCGCAGGCCTCGCACATGCTCCGCGCACTGTGCAGCAACGCTTCAACGTCCAAGCCCATTGCCGCAGCGGGAGCTAGGCCGAAATGCGAAAGGGCGGAATAGCGCCCGCCGATCTCCGGCACGCCGCGGAAAACGTGGCCGAAGCCTCGGTCCGCCGCTAGCTCTTCCAAACGGGAACCCGGGTCCGTCACCGCCACGAACTGCTTCCCAGCCTGAGCTGTCCCAACGCGACGAGACAGACGGTCCAGGAAGTACCGCGTAAGCAAGGCCGTTTCCAGAGTCGAGCCGGACTTGCTGGCCGAGAAGAAAAGAGTGGACTCGAGCTGGGCAGAGTCTTCGCAGGCCCGGATCTGGGCGGGGTCCGTGGAGTCCAGCACCTGCAGGTCGGGAAAGCCTTCGCAGGTGCCAAAGCACAGACGCAGCACTTCGGGGCATAGGCTGGACCCGCCCATCCCGAGCAGAATCGCATCGGTGTAGCGCCCGCGGATGTCCGCCGCAAGTGCCCTCAGACGGGCAATATCCCCCAACTGCTGGTCAACGATCCGCAGCCAGCCAAGCCAATTCTCTTCGCCAGCCCCTGTCCACAGGGATGCGTCTCCAGACCAGAGACGCTGCAGGTTGCCGCGCTGCTCCCATTGGTCGCAGAGCCTTCGGAGGTCGTCCTCGAGGTCACGTGGCAGCGACAGCGTCTGCGGATTGAGCGCTGGCAAAGGGTGGTGCTCCTCAAGGACGCAGCGGCGGGACGGGAAGCGGTGCGGCTCGCTTCAGGCTGTAGCCGCAACGGGAACAGCCTGCCCTAACTGCCTCGCCCCAGCCATCGTCCCCTAGGCCCCCAGTCAGCCTTGCCCGGGCCGCGAACCTCAGCACTCCCATGCTAGCAAGACCTCGGAGCGGTCCGCCCCCCCCCCCCCCCCCCCCCGACCGTCCGGCGCGTCGCGGAGTTGCCGCCTGCCCGTTTGGCTCACGCGTCGCCCGAGCCCATCGCTCGGGCCCTGCCGCCTCCGCCGCGCGATCCTCGCTGGTCCCTTCGCAGAGCTCCCGAGGATCAAGCCGGAGCGCCGCAGACCGTTGCATAGGATAATGAATTCCGATGCCGCGCTACGACTGGAGCCGAGACGAGCTCCGCGCGATCCACGACTTGCCGCTGCCTGAGCTGCTCTACAGGGCCCAGACCGCGCACCGCGAATTTCACGACCCCAGCGCCGTCCAGGGCTGCGCCTTGCTCAGCATCAAGACAGGCGACTGCCCGGAAGACTGCGCCTACTGTCCCCAGTCGGCCCACTACGCCACCGGCGTGGAGAGCGACGGCCTGCTCAGTCTCGACCGCGCGCTGCAGCGGGCGCGGCAGGCCAAACAGGCCGGAGCAACCCGCTTCTGCATGGGAGCGGCCTGGCGGGAAGCCCCAGGCGGGCCGGAGTTCGATCGAGTAGTCGAAATGGTCCGCGGAGTGCGCGCCCTCGGCCTGGAAGCGTGCTGCACCCTAGGCATGCTAACCCAGGAGCAAGCGGACCAGCTGGCGGACGCCGGGCTCACGGCTTACAACCACAACCTTGACACCAGCCCGGAGTTTTACGGCAACATCATTACGACCCGCACCTACCAGGAACGCCTGGACACGCTGGAGCGGGTCCGCCGGAGCGGCGTGACCGTTTGCTGCGGGGGGATCATCGGCATGGGCGAATCGGTCGACGACCGCTTGGGCCTGCTCGTGCAGCTGGCACGGCAGAACCCGCACCCCGAGAGCGTCCCCATCAACAGCCTCGTCCGAGTCGCCGGCACGCCGCTGGGCGATCAGCCACCTGTTGGCGCGTTAGACTTCGCCCGGGTGATCGCCACGGCGAGGATCGCCATGCCAAGTACGGTCGTGCGACTCTCGGCCGGGCGGCTGGAGCTTTCGGAAGAAGGCCAGGCCCTGTGCTTCCTGGCCGGTGCCAACTCGATCTTCCTGGGCCAGCGCCTGCTGACCACGGCCAACCCCAGCGAGACCGAAGACGCGCACCTGCTCGCGAGAATGGGCATGCGCTTATGCGCGGAGCCCATGACCATCGCCGCCCCGAGCGCGTAGGAGCCTACCCGGCGGCAGTCTGTCCGCCGCGGAGCAACGCGAGCGATGGCGCACGCAATACGACCGCTGAAGCACCGCGTCCAGGCACGCTTGGCAGCTCTGGAAGCCCAAGGCTTGCGCCGCAGACTCGAGGTCCCAGCCGGGTTGGACCTGTGCTCCAATGACTACCTCGGCCTCGCCGGACACCCGCGAATCCGCAAGCGCTTGGCACGCGCAGTGGAATCCCTCGGAGTCGGCTCCACCGGCTCGCGACTGCTTCGCGGGCACCGCTCGGCGTTTCGGGCGGTGGAGCAGCGCTTCGCGAGCCTAAAGGGTACGCCCGCAGCGCTGTACTTCGGCAGCGGCTGGGCTGCTAACGTCGGCGTGCTGTCGTCCTTCGCCGCGGCAGGGGATTTGGCGTTTTCCGATGAACTGAACCATGCGAGCCTGATTGACGGCCTACGCCTTTCGAAGGCGCGCAAGGTCGTATTCCCCCATGGTGACGCTGCGGCCCTCCATCGTCTTCTGGAGCGGGAACCCTGCGCGGGCCAACGCTTTATCGTGACCGAATCCTTGTTCAGCATGGACGGGGACCGGGCCCCCCTGGCGAGCTACGCCCGGCTGGCGGAGCTGTACGGCTGCGCGCTGGTGGTGGACGAGGCCCACGCCGTCGGCGTCTTCGGAGAGTCCGGCAGCGGGCTCATCGCGGAGACGGGCTGCGACGGCGGCGTGTTCCTGTCCGTCAACTCCGCAGGCAAGGCCCTAGGGGTCGGCGGCGCCTTCGTGTGCGGCCCGCAGTGGGCAATCGATTTTTTGGTGCAGTCGGCGAGGCCATTCGTCTTCTCAACTGCCCCGCCCCCAGCGCTCGCCGAGGCCCTGGACGAAGCCCTGCAACTGCTGGAAGAGGACCCGCAGGCCCGAGTCCGCGTGCGCGCCTATTCCTTGTTGCTGCGTCAATTGCTAGGCGTGGAAGAGGCGGACTCGCCGATTGTGCCGCTGATCGTCGGCGACAACGAGGCGGCTGTCCTGGCCGCGGCAAGGTTGCAGCAGGCCGGCTACGATGTGCGGGCCATTCGCCCTCCCACAGTACCTGAGGGCACTGCGCGCTTGCGCGTCTCGGTCAATGCCAGGCTGAGCGAGGGGGACATCCGTGGCTTCACGGAATGCGCGGCGCGGGTTCTGGGCGAGGTGTGTGAATGCACGGTGTCTTCGTAACCGGCACCGACACGGGGATCGGCAAGACAGTCGTTTCCAGCCTGCTGGTCTCAGCCCTGCGCCCGGACGGGGAGATCGGTTACTGGAAGCCCGTCCAGACCGGCATCGAACGGGACGACGACACGGCGGAGGTGCGGCGGCTCGCGCAATGCAGTCCGGCAGAGGTGCGCGACGCGGGAGTTCGGCTGCGCCTACCGTTGTCGCCCCACCTCTCGGCACGCCTCGCCGGACGGACCATCACCATCGCAAGGCTGCTGGAGATTGCCAGCACCTTGGACAGGGATCGATTCTGGATCGTCGAGGGCGCCGGAGGCCTGCTGGTTCCGCTCAACGATCAGGAGACCATGGTTGACTTGATCGCTAGGCTGGGCCTGCCTGCGGCAGTCGCGGCTCAATCGGGCCTAGGAACTATCAACCACACCCTGCTAACTCTGGAAGCCCTGCGCAAGCGGTCCCTACGGGTCGCCGGCGTGGTGCTGGTGGGAGAGCCGAACCGAGAGAATCGCAGGGCTATCGAACAGTACGGAGGGATTGAGGTCCTAGCCGAGGTTCCGCCGTTGGACCCACTCGACCCGTCGGCTGTGGCAGCCCTAGCGCGGCGTCTGCGGCCCGGCTTGCAGGCTGTCCTGCGAGGCAACCGCCCCGGGCCTAGCGACCGGAACCACGGTTGGCCGCCCAGCGTATGATGAAAAGGCACGATGTTCGGGTCCACGACGGCGATCAAACTCGACAAAAGCCTGTTCGAGCGAGTCAAGCGTTGCGCCGACGCAGCCGGGTACTCTTCGCCTGCAGAGTTCGTCACCCACATCATCGAGAAAGAGCTGGCGCAAATCGAAGAAGGAGCCTCCGACGAGGAGATCCTGAAGAGCATGCAGGGCCTCGGCTACCTCGAGTGAGGCGGCGGTTGCACTTGTGATCGTTGACGGCTTCAACCACCTGCTGCGCCTTCTCGTCGCAGGCTACGCGGGAGCGCTCGACGCCCTACCGCCCTTGGCGAGCCTGGGGTTGGCTTCAGTCCTGATCGGTGTCGGCATGCTCTGGGTCGTGGGCAAGACCTCGGATCAGCCCGCGATCGAGCGGGCCAAGAAGCGCATGCAAGCGTACCTCCTAGAGATGCGCATCTACCGCGACGAACCGCGCATCCTGCTGCGGGCGCAGGGGAGGCTGCTGCTCGGCAATGCCCGGTACATCGGCTTGATGCTGCGGCCCGCGCTTTTTCTGGCGCTGCCGATGGTCTTGCTCTACGGACACTTCGACGCTGTCTACGGAAGGCGTGCCCTGCGGGTGGGCGAACCGGCGCTGCTGACAGTCACGACCGAGCTCTCGGGGCGCGATCTTACCTTGGCAGGCTCGGGAGGATTCGAGGTCGACAGTGTCTCGGTAGAGGCGCGAGCAACAGGTCAAGTCAGTTGGAGGGTCCGCGCAGTCGCCGCTGGAAAGGGCGCACTTACTCTCGAAACGCCTGAGGGCCGCGTTGAGAAGGCCGCGGTCGCCGAGGGGGGCCTGCAATACCTGTCGCCGAGCCGACGCCACTCGTGGTGGGAACGGCTGCTGCTCGCACCCGGCGAGAACGGCTACACCGCCGCGTCGGTCGCGGCAGTGAGCTTAGAGTATCCTTCGCGCACGGTCGGCATAGCAGGCTGGGATGCACATTGGGGCGTCTGGTTCCTGGCGATTTCGCTCTCGTCCGCGTATCTGCTCAAGGGCTTCTTCGGCGTCGTCGTCTAGCGCGTCGCCCCAGTAATCCGTTCATTTATTCCTGGAGTTGCGTGACGTTAGGAACCGTTGCGTACGGGAGAGCGCGCTGGCTGAGCCTTCCGCCAGCGCTCGACTGGGTTCAGTCCAGAGGCGTAGGTCGGGATGCGGTGCAGGTGGCAGCGCGGACGCTCCACGAGCCAGACCCGCACCTTGGTGTGCTGGCGCGGGAGGCAGTTGGCGCAGACCAAGTAGATATCGAGAGCCGCACGGGGGGCGGGGAGCAGCCGCAGGAACACGAGCCACTCCTGATGCTGGCGGCACTGGGCGAGCGCTGGGCCCCTGGCACCGCGTTGCGGGCCGCGAACAGCGTGGCCGTGGCGGATGTAGTCGGGCGTGCAGCCTGGGCCCTAGCCCTAGCCCATCGGCAGCACGGGCTGGGTGCGGTCCAGGGCCTAGTAGTACGATTCCAAAATAATATTGCAATAGGCTTGAGGTTGAGCTAGGCTGGTTGCAGGGTTGCCCGCAGGGGCTCCCCACGGTGCCATGCCCTTCCGGAAGCAACGCCCCGATTTGATCCTGAGCCCCGCGGCGCGGGCCACGCTCGAGACCGTCTCCCGCTCCCGCACCGAGCCGGCCCGGCGCGTCGAGCGTGCCAAGATCCTGCTCGGCTACGCCGCCGGCGCGTCGGTCTCGGCCCTCGCCCGCACGCTCCGCACGAACCGCCCCCAGATCGAACGCTGCGTCGACAAGGGCTTGCAGCTGGGGGCCGCAGCCGCCCTGGAGGACTTGGCCCGGCCGGGTCGCCCGGCGCGGATCCCGACCGCAGCCCGGGCGTGGCTCGTGGCGGTCGCCTGCGCCAAGCCCCGGGCATGCGGCTATCCCGAGGAACTCTGGACCTTGCGGCTCCTGGCCCGCCATGCGCGGGAGCGCTGCGTCGCCGCGGGCCATCCCAGCTTGGCCCGCGTCGGGCGCGGCACCGTCTGCAAGCTGCTGCGGGCCCACCGCTTGCGCCCGCACAAGGTCCGGTGCTACCTGGAGCGGCGCGATCCGGATTGCGAGCCCCAGAGGGAGCAGGTCCTGCTGCTCTACAAGCAGGTGCAGGTCTTCCGCGAGGCCGGCGCCGAGGCCGGCGAAACCGCGCTCACGGCCTGGGTCTCCTACGACGAGAAGCCGGGCATCCCAGCCCTCGCCGGGGTCGCTCCCGACCTGGCGCCCAAGCCCGGCCAGCACGCTTCGCCCGGGCGCGACTATGAATACAAGCGGCTCGGCACGCTGACGCTGAGGGCGGGCTTGGACCTGCTCACCGGGCACATCCACCGGGCCGTCGTGGAGCGCCACCGCAGCCGCGAGTTCGTGGAGTTCTTGCAGCAACTGGACGGCGCCTATCCCCCGGGGATTCCGATCCGGGTCGTGCTCGACAATCACTCCGCGCACACGTCGCAGGAGACGCGGGCGTATCCGGCGACCGTCGCCAACCGCTTCGAGTTCGTGTTCACGCCCAAGCACGGATCGTGGTTGAACCTGGTCGAATCGTTCTTCTCAAAGCTGACGCGCACCCTGCTCAGGGAGATCCGGGTCGCGACCCAGGAAGAACTCAAGCTGCGGAGCGAGGCGTACATCGACCGTGTCAACGAGGATCCCGTGGCGTACCGCTGGACTTACAAGATGGACGAGGTCTCCGTCGCCTAGGACACCCTGTCTATTGACATGTTATTTTGGAATCATACTACTAGCTCTGCGTCTGCTCGTCGACGCAGGGGGTCGCGGCCATCCGGCGTATCCTCCAAAGTTCCCCGTCAGCCGCCCGAGCCTACAGCGCCCGGTGGCTCACCGCGGCCACCTGCTCGTCGTCGTAGGAGCGCGAACGATCCGGGCGGGCTTCGGCCGGAGTCCTAGGCTCACCGGGGACTGGATCCAACTACGCCCCCAGGTGGCCCCCCACCCTAGGCTCGGGGCGCTGCAAAGACCTCGCCGAGAGCACTGGTCGGTAATGTGACGCAGGGCCCCGAGATTCCGACCTGGAGGCTGGCGGCCTTGGAGCACTTGGGGTGGCGGCGTTCGCCCGTCGCCAACCGTCGTACCGCACCATCAATCAGATTGTTCCGGGGCAGCTGCAATCAAGCCCACACGCCGAACTGGCACGACCATTGAGAGCGGTCGCAACGACCCTAGCTCGACATCTCGGACTGGGCCGCAGCAAAGAAGCGCCGATCGGAAAGCCTCGAGCTAATTCGATGCATGATGCTACAACGCTGCTACGATGCTAAAGCTTCTGTCACTTCCACACCGAAGATGACACGGTTCCGGCACCAGATCGAACGCTTGGCTCGCCAGCCCCTCAGAGCCATCGGGTTCATAGGGCTGGCAGCGTACGCTGGGCACTGGCTTACCAACGCGAAATCTGGATCTGAGGCGGCTTGGCGTGCGGTCGGGGTCGTGGCGGTAATCCTAGTGGCCTCTAGCTTGCGGAGCCGCCAAGTGCAGCCCGGCGACCTAGCTAGCCAGAAGCCAGCGGGAAGACCAGCGGTGAGTGTCGCATACTCTGGGTTGAGCCGTACGTGGCAATTGACGATCGGCCTAGGCTTCGCGCTGAGTGTCGTCAACTTCATCTTTCTCATAGCGACGAGTCTTGCCCCTATACTGAATGCGGAAAACGTCGCAGCAACCCTGTCGGTACAAGTAGCACTCTTGTCCATGGTGCTTGTCTTCGGCGGATTCGGGATCTCGGTCGTCGGGTTCTTGCGCTTGGAATCGATCCGCACGGAGGCCCTGCATCAAGCTGCAGAGCAGGCGCAAGTTGCCATAACCAAACTATGGGCCGACCGTACGTCTCCCAAGGAGGCCACAGCATCATCGGAGTTGGACGAATCGGCGGATGACGAACTCGAACGGGAGGTCAACGAACCATGACCCCGGACAAGATGACAGAAGACCAGCTGCGGGGCTTGATTCTAAAGCATCAGACTCACGCTCCGGTATGGGTCGTTCCGATCGCGAACCAGATGGGGATTCAAGTCCGGAAGGCCAAGCGGTGGCCGGACTCCGTGTCAGGCTTGATTCGGAAGGAGGCACCCACCGATTCCCGGTTCACGCACACGATCTGGACCAACTCGGGCCACGCCCTTACGCGACGAAGGTTCACTATTGCCCATGAAATCGCTCATTTTGTGCTGCATCGCCATCTGATCGGTGACGGCATCCAAGACGACGCACTCTATCGGAGCGAACTCAGCAATACCCTGGAGTGGCAGGCGAACCACTTCGCTGCGGAAATCCTGATGCCATGGCACCTGATCGACAGAGCCATGAACGAGGGCGTCACCTCAATTGCCGGTCTAGCAGAAAAATTCAAGGTCTCCGAGAGCGCAATGCATGTCAGGCTTGGAGTTCCCTACTTCAGTTCCCGAGGATAGCTGGAATCGAATGAGTTCTGGCTTGGCAGTGCGTCGACTAGGGCAGTTCCGCCAGCCAGCTTCAACCGATTGGACCCGGGGTAGCCCCAAGCTCGCGAGCCAGCCTTCGGCCACCGTTGGTGGCGACCGCTGTTGCGGAGCCTACTCTCCTTTGGCTTGCGTGCTCTGCAATGTCCGAGGACCTTTCTGGAATCCGCGGCATCGACACCGCCGCTGCCTAGCACCGAGCCCCAACACGGGCTACATGGGCTAGACGCCGCATCGCTGTCGCACGTATCGGGACCCTCGCGCTGCGCGGACGCTCGCCCAAGCGAATCGGATACGATGCATGCAACCCGCTGGAGGGGGCATCCCAGCAGCCAATGCCGAGCCGAGACCGTGCGCATGTGCTTTGTGTGGGAATGGGGTTCCTAGACACTCGCCTGTGCGTGGAGCGCTTTCCACCCGCACAACACCGAGAGAACGCCACTCGCCGCTACGAGGCCCTGGGAGGACCGGCAACCATCGGGGCCGTGGCGGTCTCTCGACTAGGAGGGAGAGCCTCGTTCTGGGGGCGCCGCGGCACGGACGCTGCCGGTGAACGGATCGCGAGCCTGCTGGCGAACCACGCCGTGGACACGGCCGGCTACCGTGCGTTTCCGGGTACTAGCCCAACCTGCGAAGTGTTCATTCGGCCAGATGGAGAGCGGTTCCTCTTTCCGCACCTCGGAGACGGTGTGCCGGCGGATGCCCGATTGGATTCCGGCCGAAGCGGTCGCTACGGCCGATGCAGTCCTGATAGATGGGCGCTGGCCGGAAGGCGGTTTGCGGGTCGCCAGGTTGGCGCGCCAGCGCGGCATCCCGGTGGTGCATGACTTCGACCAGAACCGCCCGGAGATCTGGGAGATTGCCCGAACGGCGACCCATGTCATCGCCGACGAAGACCTTTCCGTCGCCCAGGGAGGGGTCGACACTCTGATTCGCAAGATCGAAGACGGCGGAGCCTGGGGCGCGGTCACCCTCGGAGACCGGGGCGTCGCTTACTCTGGCGGTCGCCTTGCGGCGTTCCCGGTCACGGCCGTCGACAGCACCGGGGCCGGCGATGTCTTCCACGGCGCGTTCGCGTTGGCCCTGGCTCAGGGCCGCAGGGAGTTCGAGGCTCTCCGATTCTCGTGCGCCGCAGGCGCTCGGCACTGCGAACTAGGCCGAGTGCCGGACTTGAGCGAGGTCCAGGCCCTTCTGCAAGCTTGAATAGGAGCGCCTCCTAACGAACCGGCAACAGCACCGTATTGCTGGCTACTCCGTCGCGCTCGACGCCGCCGGGTCGATTCCCGCAAGGATCTCACCGTGTATTCGACCGGCACCGCCAGATCGTCAGCCTATTGAGCCGCCGCCGGAACCAACCACGCGGCGAAGAGAATCAGGGCGAAGCCAACCAAGCCCGTGCGCAGTGCTGGAGAGTGAAGCGCAGCAGTATCACGCTGATCGAACCTCACCCCGCTTGGGACAGGCGGAGGCTGGCACCACCCTCTCGGCGAAATAGGGGCCTGCGGACTCGCAGGTTCGGTGCGGTTCGAAGGACCGCGCTTGGCGCGAGCGGCACCGGGACATCACCAATTGTGCGATGCTGGACGGCCGCTGGCCTCCAAGAGCGGCTCAGCTAGCCGACGCACATCCCGCCGCCTCAATTCACATCATGAACTCGACTCTGCTCCGCTGTTCGATCATCGCCGCTCTTGGAGGCCTGCTGTTCGGCTTCGACACGGCGGTCATCTCTGGAACTACGGAGCACTTGCGCAAGGTGTTCGAGCTGAGTGGCTTGGGGCTGGGCTTCACGGTGGCGAGCGCTCTGATCGGCACCATCCTCGGGGCCCTGTTCGCTGGCTCGCCGGCCGATCGGATCGGGCGCCGGAGCACACTGGCTTGGATCGCTCTGCTGTACCTCGTTTCAGCGGCGGGCAGCGCCGCGGCCTGGGATTGGTACTCGTTCCTGGTGTTTCGCTGGCTTGGGGGCCTCGGAGTCGGCGCATCCTCGGTCGTCGCGCCGATGTACATCGCGGAGATCTCGCCTGCGCAGTTCCGCGGGCGGCTCGTCGCAATCACCCAGTTCAACATCGTCCTAGGCATCTTGCTGGCCTACCTGTCGAACTTCGGCGTAGCGCGGATGCAGTACGGTCCGGTCGAGTGGCGCGTCATGTTCGGGGTCGAGGCACTGCCCGCGGCGATTTTCCTAGCGCTGATGTTCGCGACTCCGCGCAGCCCAAGGTGGCTCGTGGCACAGGGGCGGAACGCGGAGGCGGCCAGAGTACTGGCAATGGTCGGCGCACGGGACGCGCCCCGCGAGCTTCGGGCAATCGAGGAGTCGCTGGCCCAAACTGCTGCGAGCCGACGCGAGCCCTTGCTGCAGGAGAAATACCGGCACCCGGTGCAGTTGGCGGTGGCGATCGCTACCTTCAACCAGCTCTCGGGCATCAACGCGCTGATGTACTACGCGCCCCACATCTTCCGCATGGCCGGAGCCGGCACGGATTCGTCGCTGGGCCAGGCGGTGATCGTGGGCTGCACAAATTTGGTGTTCACCATGGCGGCCCTGCTGGTGATCGATAGGTTCGGCCGACGCAAGCTGATGGTGGCTGGATCGATCGGCTACATTCTGAGCCTCGCTGCCACGTCTGGAGCGTTCTACGCCTTCGGAACGCAGTTCACGGACTTCGGCAGCCTAGTAGTTCTAGCGAGCCTGATGGTCTTCATCGCGTCCCACGCTTTCGGCCAGGGGGCAGTCATCTGGGTGTACCTGAGCGAGATCTTCCCCAACCGCGTGCGGGCACAGGGCCAAGCGCTCGGAAGCTTCACCCATTGGCTGTTCGCCGCGCTGATCTCGTGGACCTTCCCAGTCATCGCGGAGGCCTCGGGAGGGCATGCCTTCGCGTTCTACGCAAGCATGATGGTGCTGCAGTTGCTGTGGGTGCTGAAGGTGATGCCCGAAACCAAGGGAGTGCCGCTCGAGGAGATCGCGAAGCGGCTGGGCATCCGCCGAGCGTCCGAAGGGTGATGCCCAACCGCAAGCAAGCCCGAACCACGCCGTGTGCCAGATGCCCCCGGCCTCCGAATTCCGGGGCGGCGACCTAGCGGATTCCGCGCACCAAGCGATCCCGCGTGAGCCCACAGGGTGTCCAGCGAGTCCGGCAGGGCCATCGCTGCTACTGATGTTTTCATAAGTAATTGCACGAAAAGGCACCGTAAGCCATTGATTCTGTTGATGGGTTGCTTGCAATTACTTTCGGCAAAATTAGTAGCTCCTCGCTCTGAATCGCGACGCACCCGCACCGGAGACCGGCCCGGCCGCCGAGGGCCGCTATCGCCCCGCACAGACGCAAGCACATGCGGTCTAGCGCGGAGAGGCCTAGGAGCCCGTTGATAAATGACGCTGTCCGAGTCACCGCCGAGACGCGGCGGAACGCAGCGAAGGCTTCTGCGGACTAGGCTCCGAGCCCGAGCGCGGGCCGCCGGGCGGCCCAAACGCTCGAAAACGCGCTCAGAAGCCGTTTCAGGGCCTTCCCGAGGCCTTCTCCAAGCCAAATTAGCGCCGCAACGGCCAGGGAGCCGCCGCCTTGCAGGCTTCGGGGCGTACCGATCCCCGTCAGCGACCGCATCAGGACACCCAAGTTGTACCCGCAGGCGTGGATGAGCAGTCGCTGCAGGATGTTGCTGTGGCCCCGCAGGTGGACCCGCCGCAGCCCGCCGGTCCCGTACCTGTGGGCCATCGACCGTTCGACCTTCTCGCAGCGCTGCCGCTCCAGTTTGCGGCCCCGCTCGCCGGCGACCCGCTCCCGGTTCGCCTCCCCCGCCGCACGCTCGGCTTCCTGCCCCGGCTCCCCCTGGCGCGGCTTCCGCTGCGGCTCCGGAATCACCGGCTCCTGCCCGGACTCCTCCAGCGCCAGCACCGTCGCGCCGCTGTTGTAGCCCTTGTCCGCCACCACCGTCTGCGGCTTCCCGCCCTGCGCCTCTTCCACCGCTGCCAGCGTCGGCCCGAGCGTCGCCGTGTCGCCTAGGTCCGCGGCCTGCACGGTCAGCCCCACCAGCGCACCGCTGTCCAGGTCCACCGCGTGCTCGGCCTTGTGGGCCCTGTCCGTCGCGCCGTCCTTCATGCGGGCCACCCGGGCGTCCGGATCAATCGGGTGCTCCCACTCCTTGTTCGACATCGACTTGTTCTTACGCCGGCGGTCGAACTCGAGCAACTCTTCCTTCGTCGGCGTCTCGATCCCCGCGGATTTCGCCAGGCGCTCGATGAACTCCCCGTAGCCCTCCTGGGTGCTCCGCCGCTGCAGCGTGCTCAGCGCCGCGTGGGCTTCCAGCGTGGTGGCGTCCACCCCGACCGTCTCGCCCTGGGCCAGTCCGGCGGCCCGCAGCCTCTCCAGCACCCAGGCGAAGACCTTCTGGTGCGTCTCGAGGTCGATGCGCTGGCGCGTGCGGCAGAGCGTGGAGTGGTCCGGCGTCGACTCGTTCAGCCCGTAGCCGAGGAACTCGCGGATCGAGAGCGTGTCGCTGGCCTGCAGGGCGATGGCGCGCTCGGAATTAAGGCCCAGCAGGTAGCCGAGCAGCAGCATGCGGCAGGAGACGCCCGGCGGCAGCGAGGGGCGGCCCAGCTTGGCGGCGTAGAAGGGCCGGCAGAGCCGCTCCAGGCACTCGTCAAACCCGGAGCGCTCGAGCACCTCGTTGAGCTTCTCGAAGAACGGGACGGTCGGGGCCTGGGGGAGTTCGTCCGCATGGAGGAAGACACACCCCTGGATCCGTTTGCGAGCGCCCAGCGACATGTGAACAAGTATCCCACGGAATGCTCTCGTACCGCAACCCCCCGAGCACAGCGCCGCTCAGCCGGACTTTATCAACGGGCTCCTAGGCTCCACATCGCCCCGGCCTAGCTTCTCGCCAATCCTGCTAGGCGGCAGAGCACTGCTGCCGTGCTTCGGACAGAGCCTACCGGCCAAAGACGATTCTCTCGCGCCGGAATAGGTGCGCAGTGAGGGCCGCAAACACCAGCCCCCCGCCGGCTGCCATCAGCCCCGCGACAGCGAACGACAGAGGGTCCATCGGCTGCCCCTCCAGGATCTCGATGGCCAGGACATGCTGCGCCAGCACCGGCACGGCGAGTTTCCATGGTGTCGACTCGACTGGGGAGCCGAGCGTCAGCATCATCGGCAGCATGGGCAGGAAGACCAGAAAGGAGACGTACGTTTGCGCCTCCTTGTACGAACGCGCCAGCGTCGAGATCGCCATTTGGGCAGCGGTAGCAAGCAGTCCCGCAGGCAGGGAAGCCGCCAGCAGCCATCCAACCTCCCGAAGCCCCAGGACCAAGGCCAGCCCGTGCCTCTGGAGTGGCGAGTACTCCAGCACCAGGAGAATCATCGCGGTCGTCAGCCCGGTGCTAGCCAAGGCGAAAGCGGACGCGGCCAGCCACTTGCCGCCGACGATGGCAATGCGCGGGGCCGGGTTGACCAGAAGCGGCTCCAGTGATCCGCGCTCCCGCTCCCCCGCCGTGGAGTCGATGGCTATCTGCAGCCCTCCGACGAACGCCGCCATGAGCAGGAGCATGGGGATGAATTGGAAGGCTAGCGCCGCCCGCTCCCGACGAGTCGCCAAGTCAACTCTCCGAACCCGCAACGGTCGCACGACCTGCGGGCTCACGCCTCGGACGATCAAGCGCCGCTGAGCGATGCTCTGGCCGTAGCTCTCGATCAAGCGGTGCAGCCGGTCGGCAGCCCGGTCCGCACCCTGGTCCGATCCGTCGACCACAATTCGCACCTCAGCGATTCTGGACCCTTGAAAACGCTCGGCGAACTCCTCCGGGATCACCAGGACCAAATCGGACCTGCCCTCCCGCACGTGAGCGCGAGGCTCGTCGGGACCGGGCTCAATCTCAATGCCCGCCTGACGGTCCAGCCACTCGACCAGCGCCCGGCCGTACGCGGCACCGGCGACGGGCACCGCGATGTCCCTTTCTCGCTCGATACGCCTGGCGGCCGCCTGAAATCCCACAAAGAGCATCAATGGGACAAGCGCCAAGGGCACCAGGGCTGACACAATCGAGCGACGGTCGCGGCCTCCGTCCAGCAGCTCCTTGCGGAGAACCGTCCCAAGCGCACCAAGCAGGAGCCTCACGCTCTGCCCTCCGAGCAAGCCCCTGCGGTCAACCCAACCCCGAGGCCTTGCGAGAAAAAGGCACCCAGCACCTGCCCGACCGAATCTTGCTCGCCTTCGTTCGTGTCGCCCAGCGTCGCGATGGAATCGGAGTGCGAGGCGACCGGACGCTCAATGCTGCTCGGGCAAGCCCCCGGCTTCTCCGTCGCACACACCCCTCGGGCCCGGCCCCATGCGGCTCTAGTGCTTATCGCGTCCAAGCCGCCCCTAGCCTCCTGGAGCAGCACGTTCCGACGAGTCTGACCCAAGGCCCAGGCCAACACTATCGGCACGCCTGCCCAAGTCCGGACACCTGCGGCTCGCCCGACGGCGACCGCACCCGTACCGAGCATTGCGGCGAGCTCAGCTGGCCACACACGGGCTGTCGGCAGACCGTAAAGGCAGTTCCTGAGCCGCCTTAACGCGCCTGCCGTTGCTGCCCGGCGATCAGCGTAGCATGCCCCGGGCAGCAAACCCAACATAGCGCACGCCACCCAAGTCCGGAGCGCCCAGCAGACGCCGCCAACGGCCGCGCCTGCGTCCGCCTCAATCCAATCAGGGCTGAGCCGCACCGGAGGCGTCCTGCCAACGCCATGCGGCTCCGCCGGTGCTCGGGCAGCTCCGCACCGCAACAGGCTCTAGGCACCGCCCGCTCAGCTGCCTCGTGCAGCCCACGACTCCGCGGCTCTTGCGGATCGGGCAAAATCCGATCATTCGGCCTCCGCCATCGCGGGCCCGGCGGGGGTGACGAAAAATGGAGGCCGCCGCCAATCCTCCACGCAACTCGGGGCCAGGCCGTTCGCTGACCCGTCGCGTAGAAACTCCTCAATCAGAGAGGGCACGCAGCCTGCGCCAGACACGCCGTGGCCAGCCCCCGGAACGATGACATGCCGCGCGGCGGACAGTCCTTGGGCGAGCACTTCGCCCCAGCGCGGAGGGGTCACGGGATCAAGCGCTCCAGAGAGGACCAGCGCCGGTACATCGGAGCGGACCGGATTGTGGTAGTCCTCCCCAACCGCGCCTTGCGGCCAAGTCGCGCACACCTCGCTCCAGGCCTCACCTATCGATGCGCCGAGAAAGGTGCCCGCCGCCCGGCGGCGGCGTTCGGCCCGGGTGGTCCAAGGCAAGTCCTCGGCGCAAACGACCGAGAAAAACATCCCCAGGCTCATCCAAGCCTCCTCGGGCGGCTCGGTCACCGTCACGGCCAGTGCGAGCAGCCCCTTGAACTCGCCGCGGTGCGCCTGGTCGATGAGCAGCGGGAGCGTTGCGGCAGCGGTCGGATCGTATAGTGCGCCGCGCAGAACCGGCGCCACCATGTCTCGGTTGAGGTCCAGACTCAGCTGCTCTCCAGAGCGTGGGTGCTTCAGTTCGACCCGCATCGGCCTACGCTGCAGACGGTCCAGGAGTTCCGTTGCCTGGCGGCGCAAATCGGGAAAGTGCTGGTGGCAGGCGGGTTCGGCCTCGCAGGCATCCAGAGTCAGGGCGAAAGCCCGCTGCGCGTCCTCCGGGAAAGCCAGCGGCAGCTTCATCCCGAGGGGCACGGCACCGTCGAGCACCAGGCTGCGCACTCGGCGGCCGTGGCGGCGGAGGTAAACGAGAGCCGCCCGCGTTCCGTACGAGCCACCCCAGATATTGACTCTGGCATACCCCAACTGGGCGCGGACCTCGTCGAGATCGTCCATCGCGACCGGCGTCGTGTAGTGCCGCACATCCGCTTCATACTCCGCCAGGCACTGCTGCATTCGCCTGACGACGGCTTCGCTCTTGAGCGCCGCGCCCAAGTCGTCGGTGTCGAATTCACATGTCAGCCCATTGGAGTCGCCGGTACCGCGCTGGTCGACGAAAACCAGATCGCGATCCTGCCGGACCCCGCGGAACACGCGGGCGATCATCGGACTCAGCTGCACCGCGCTCTGGCCGGGCCCGCCAGCCAGCACAAACAAAGGGTCCGGCTGCGGGCTTCTCCCAGCGGCTGGATAGACGACAACTCGCAAGTCCAAGGTCCGCCCCGCCCCGCGGTCGCGGTCTTCAAAGACCCGCACGCGCCCGCAGAGGGCATCGCGCAGCCCCTCGGAGGGACCGCATTCCTGCAGAACGATTTGCCGCTCGGCCAAGCCAGGCCCGGAGGAGCAGGAGCCCGCCAGCCCTAGCGCGAGGCCAGCGACCCACCCATTCCGCATATAGCCCATGGCCCATTGTATGCAGGCACGCATCGGGTCCCTCGGGCACGCGCTCAATACCCGCCGCCAGTTTGGGGGGCACCGCGAACCCACGCAAGGCAGCGCACTTCCCGGCCGAATCCACCCTAAACGGGTTCTGTAGAGTAGACGATAGTCCATGCCTGGATATGCCGTGCGGGTTCGGTTCAGTCGGCTGAGCAACGGTTCGAAGTCTCGATCATCGAGTTGCGCCGACGACCACGGCATTTGAATGCGCAGCAGGTGCTCCCTAGCGCTCGGCACCGGACTGGACTTTGCCGGCAAAGATTCCTTTGAGCACAGCTCTGGGCGGACCGGAGCGCCAAGCAGAGCCCAAGACCAAGGACACCATCGCCGTCTCGGCTCGGTAGGCGAGCATGCACAACGTGCCGCGCAGCACTCGGATCGCCTCTGGGAGAGTTCGATAACGCTCATCCGAGTCGAGATCTTGGGCCTAGATTCCCGGATAATTCCCCGAGATGGGTATTGCGGGGCCGTATGGCTTGAGCGGAGAGAGCCCTGCGGGACCGACGCGGGCTCCTCCTCCCGTCGCCGAGCGACCTGGGCACCCCCGCAGGCACCCTGCGCTGGCCTGCGCCCACACCGCAGCCGCTGCGTACCCGGCTCCGGCCGCGCCGACCCAGCCCTAGTCCGGCTCCCTCCGGCTCGCCGCGTGCAGCAGCCAGTCCAACCGCAGGTTGCCCCTGCTGAATAGCAGCCTCAGCCGCCGCGCACTGCACGTAAGCCGCCCTAGGCTGCACGCGCAGTACCGGATCAGCGCCCGTAGCCTAGGCTGCCGCACCTCGGACGGCAGCACCTACTAATTTTGCCAAAAGTAATTGCAGGTCTGGCCGTTTTCAACCTCTCAGCAGCTCACCCGCGCCAACACACACATGAACTGGTTTATAGATGCTTTTTATCTGAGACATTGCCGCATGGAACCTACCTGTGATTCCTGCTATTCCATGAGCTTCCCCACCTTGCGCGACTTCCGACGCATCCCCCATCGGTCCCGCCCCCCCTTAGGAAGCTAGTCGCGATCCAAGCCCGCCACGGCAAAGCTCTCCATGCCCCGGCCCAGGAATTCGGCATCGGCATCCGCACAATCCGCACCTGGCTGCGGCTCTAGACCTGCGGCGGATTCCAGGCTCTCGGACAGCAACCCAAACCGGGACGCCCTCCCTGCCTCTCCCACGACCCAATGCAGAGGATCCTCGCAACTCTGCGGGCCAAATCCCCCGATCAGCTCCAGTTCGAGTTCGCCTGCCGGTCGCTGAAAATTGGCCGGCCATGGATCCTCGACCAGCTCCAAGTCCAGTTGTCCCTGGCGACGGTGCGCCGGATCCTGCGGCGGCTCGGACTCATCCCGCAGCGGCCCCAGCGGCGCGCCACCCGGTACGATCCCGCTGCCGTGCAGCGCTGGAAAGACGAAGAGTTCCCCCAGATCCTTCGTCGTGCCCAGGAGTTGGGAGTCCTGATCGCCGCGCCGACGAGTCCGGCCTGACTGCGCAGAGCGTGTCCGGGCGCACCGGGGCCCGTGCGGTCAGACCCCCGTCGGGCGGGTGGCCAGCGGGCGCTTCCGCCTCCACCGGCTGGCAGCCAGCAGCCCGGAGGGCCAGCTCTAGGACACCGTGCGGGAAGGGCCTGTCCCGGCGGAGGTCTTCCGGGAGTTTCCGGAGCGGATCGCGGAGACAGCGGATCGGAAGATTCCGTTTGTGGTGGACAATTGCAGGAGGCACCGCGCCCGGACCATCCGGGAGTGGCTGGAAGCGAACCAAGCCGCGGTAGAGCTGCGCTTTCAGCCGACCTACTCGCCGCAAGTCAATCCTGCGGAACTGCTAGGGGCCTTGGTCCAGCGGCGGGTCCGTCGTGAGCTGAGCAAGGCCGAAACACAGCTTCGCGACAACCTGGAAGCCGCTTGCCAGTCTTTGCAAAAAGCTCTGGAACAGGTGCGAGCCTTCTTTCGAGAGGCGGACTGCAAGTATATTCTTGCCTGAATTCTGAGGACACGGCTTTTGACGCGATCAGTACGTGGGGCTGCCGGGGCCAGACGCCCGGCGTCCAGCCCACGGGGGAGCGGCTCCGGCTGCACAGGCTGTCCGCGAGCAGCCCCTCGGGAGCAATCCACTCCAGGACCCATGCCGGAACCGCCGCCGCAGCCACGTTGGAACAGTTCCTGCAGCAGATTCCGGGCCAGACGGATGCTAGGCCGATTCACGTGATCGTGGACCGCCACAGCATCCACACATCCAAGCACATGGAAGCCTGGAAGAAGCGGACCGAGGCACCGGTGGAGATGCATCTCTGGCCGGCGTACTCTCCGGCATGGAACCCTGCGGAGCCAGTCCGGTCGGTAGTCCAGCGCCGGGTGGGGAAGCTGCCGGTCCGGACGGTCCGCCAGCTCAGGGAGCGCTGGGAGCAGGCTCTGCCAGCCCTGGAAGCCGACCCCACCAAGGTGCCAGGGCTCTTCCGCGAGGCCGACTGCGCCTAGACTGTTGCTGGTCGCATTCTGCAATGACTTATGGCAAAGTCAGCAACTCCGGGGCGCAGCCCCGGGCGACTGTGCTATGGCCCACGCACGGGAGCGCGACACCCGCATGGCGTGCATCCCGCAATCCGAGCCCCGCTCACCAAGCGGCGCTGGGGAACGCGGGCCCACCCGCTCCCTCTCCAGCGCCCCCGTCGTCCGCTCTGCCAGCCTCGAGGCCTCAGAACCGCTCCGCCATCTCGCGACTGACCCGAACGTTGGCGGCCCGGATGAGATCGACCTGCTGTCGATCCGGCCTTTCCATTTCGTCCAACAGCCCGCGGCGCCGGGCCTTGTTGCGCTGGTAGGCTCCGCAGAAGTGGAACCCCACGCAGCCCGAGTTCTTGAAGAGACCCTCCAGGACCGAGGCGTACCAAGCACCGTTGTTCGGCACGAAGCCCGTCTCGGGGACTGGTCTGCGAATGCCGGCGGCGTCCGCCAGCAGCACGGGTTTCCCAGATCGCCGGTGCCAGTCGTCGAGATGGGCGACGGGGTCGCGGAAATCCTGGAAAGAGAGCACATCCACATAGGGGATCGCGGCTTCGACCACCTCCTCCGCGATGGCAGCGTTGGCTTCGTAGCGGTCGCCCAGGACCAGGTGGTGCGGGTCGTGGCGACGGATGGCGTCGTGCGCTGTCTTGTAATACGCTCGCGCCAACTCGCGCAGTTCGCGGCGTCCGGCCTCGGTCTTCAGCCGGTCCGGGTCGAAGATCGGCCCGCGCCAAGCGTTGTCCGGGCGGTCATGCACCCAGGTTGGGCAGTCGCTGTAGAAGTAGCCGATGAGGTTGCGGTCTTCGCTCAGCTCGGCGCAGTGCGAGCGCGCCACATAGTCCACCCATTGCCGCCATTCCCCGCTCCGAAAATCGAAGTGCCGGGTGTGCTGCTCCCATTGGTGGGATTCGGTGAGGGGCAGCATGTGGCAGAACGGCATGCCGAGCGCACGGTACTCGTCGATCGTGAAGGCCCGCGAATGCCTCCACTTCCTGACCGTCACCTCCTGCACCCAGCCCACGGTATTGAAGCCCCATCGCTGCAGGTTAGGCACGACAGATTCCCGGATCCAGCGTGTAGTGCTGCCCCCATAGGACTCTCGCCAGATGTGGATGTTCTCGGGATACCTCAGGCTCGCTGGGTCGATGTGATTGAGCCCGATCGAAAAGAATGGCTTGCCGCTCGGTGCGACCAGCCACCAGTGGCCCTGGCTGCGCCCCAATGTGAAGAACCCGTCCAGAGCGGTTTGGGTCGTCGGGGCTGTGGGCAGTGCCTGCCCGCTCGCGCTACCAAGGGCCAGCGCCGCGCCCAGGAACGATCGCCTCGATTGCAATTGGGGCCCTCCTTCCGATACGACTCCGCGACACTCTGCTAGCTCGGCACCCGCAGCCTGCGTCTGATCTTCGGGCGGGCGTCACTGCCCCCTGGAACGCTCGGCTGAATACACCGACCAAGCGACGAGTCCGGGTTTACACGGGCTTCCCCCTCCGGTTCCTCGGCCCCCTCCGCGGACCTGCGCCCACCTGCGCTGCGCATCGGGTTTGCCGCTAGACGCCCTCAGCTGCAGCAAAGGACCAGGGAGTCGGCGTGAGTTCCTGTCCCTAGCCCAGTTGCACCTCCATTTCGCGGCCAGCATAGCACACCCGCAAAGGCTTGCCGAAGTGCAACTCCCCCTCGGGCCCGGACCAGCGCCCCACCGCACCACTCCAGATCCCCCGTGAGCCCCCTGCGAGCGCAGAGCCCTTCCACACTTTCGGTGCCCGGGGAGCGCTGGAAGCAGGGGCAAGAAGCCCGCCCAGCGCATCTGCTCCGCGTTGTCCCAGCGGCGTGCCATGTGGGTCGTGGCTCTGCAGCAGCATCTCGGCGATCCCAGCGGTCACTTCGAAATTGCCGTCGATCTGGAACGGGGGCTGGGCGTCGAAACAGGTTGGGGCACAACCCTCCGCGTCGACCGTCGAGCTCTTGCACCCTTATAGGCATGGTCCCCGTCAAGCAGGTGCGCCCAGAAGTTGACCTTCCAGCCCATCGACCAGCGACCAGCCAGCCCATCGACCAGCCAGCCTAGCCCCCTGTCCCCCAGAACTCCAGCGACTGGTGCGCAGCCACGAACCAATCCAGAGTGCCGTAGGAAGTGACCTCGACGCCCGGATGAAGTCCGAACAAATGCGAGCCATGGCGGTGCTTGTTGTCTGGGGCGTCGACATCGTCGAGCCACTTTTGCAACTGGCCCAAGCGTCCGACCCGGTTCGGGTCGACTCGCGTTCGAGTTCGGTGCAGTTTCTCCCGAAACCCCTCTCAACACCCAGCGTCTCGGCTGCAGTGGCGGTACAGACCAGTGCATAAGTCCTGTCACACAAATCACGCTAGATTTCTAGCATTTTCAATAGCTTACGGGGAAAGACCCCTGACACGACTTTTGCACGGATCAGTATTGCCGAACAAGTTGCGCCACGATTTGGTGGCCCACAGTCGGGCCCATCACCGGCCTGCTGTTCTCCGGGGAACTGCTTGGGCCGGTGATCAGCCTTTCTCCGTCCGGAGCCTCTACCAGGACATTGAGGAAGCACTGCGAGGCTCCCCACGGCAGGGGATAGGCGGACTCTTTCAGGAAGTTCTTGTCACCCTCGTACAAGTTGCGCTGCCACAGATGCTGGCACAGCCACGCTCCGCCGGTGGGGCAGATTCCGTGATTCAAATGATTGATCGGCGCAGTACCGCGCCAGAGGTCGAAGTTGTGGGGCAGAAACCAACCCCGTGCGCCGTAGGGCTCCTAGGCGGTCTCGGCCCCCGCTGCAGCGACTTTCTTGACGTCCGCAAACACAAACTCGTGCGTTGCGGGCAAACGGTCGGCTCAGCCGGCCAGTAGTTCATCTCGGTGTTGATGTTGAACTGGGAGCCTCGCCGAGCAAACGGAGGTGCAACGGCAACCAAACCCGGGAGCCCCAAACGGGCCCCGATTCCCGGTTAAAATTCCGGCACCATCCGGAACGTTTTGTTTTACAATGATTTAGACGGTCCTCGAGGTGTTCGCGGATTGCACCTCGGGGGTGCCTCTCGATTTTTTGGAGGCCCCCTGTCCCCCGCCAGCGCTCCCACCCTGGCTTACGGCGTCTGCGACAACGACTTGACGGGCTTAGCCGGGCTCGGCGTGGTGGCGCGGCTGGCCCGGTTCCTCGGGCTGCCCGAGAAGCTGGCCGCCTCGGTCCGCCTCCAGCGCCGCCGGTGCGGTGGCAGCGACGGGCAGCTGCTGGCGCTGCTCTACGCGGCCTGCGCCGGCGGGGGGGCACCTCCACGCGGTCGACGCCTTGGGGCCGATGCCGTCGCCCGCCGAGCGTGCGGGCTGCGGGCCGTGTCCGCCAGCCGGCGGCTCGGCGAATACCTGCAGCGGATGCACGCGGCGGCGCGGGAGGGCTTGCGGGAGTGCGCGCGGCTGGTCAGCCGGCGGCTGGTGCCGCTGGTGGCGCAGGCGTGCGGGCAGCGGTGGGGCTACGTCCCGGTGTTCGTGGACGGCACGGGGATCGAGGTGGAGGGCAAATTGTTCGAGAACGCCGAGCGCGGCTACAACGGCGAGAAGCAGTCCTGGCTGCACGCGGTGTGCGTGGGGGTGGCGTGGGTCAGCGCCCGGCTGCACGCGGGCGGCACGGATGTACGGGGGGATGGGCGGGAGCAGCTGGACCAGGATGTGGCACCCTGGCTGACCGGGCGGCAGCCGGTGGGGCTGCGGGCCGACAGCGCGTACCCCTGCAAGGATCTGGCGAGCTCCTGCCGGCGGAAGGGCTGGGAGGATTCCGGGAGCGTGACCGCTCCGCGCCAGAAGGCCCCGATTCTGCGCTTGGCGGCCGCGAGGGGATTGCGGGAGGACGAGGGGGAGTCCCTGGACGCGGCGGGCAAGGAGCGGGCCATCGTGGGGGCGTACCGGCCGGCCCGGTGGCCGGAGGAGCCGGTGTGCGGGGTGATCCGGCGCGACTGGGACGGGGAGCAGCAATGGCTGGTGCCGGTGTGCACGGTGATTTTGGTGAGCCGCGACTGGCTGCCGCTGGCGGAGCTGGGGCGGCGGCACCGCGGCCGGCAGGGGCAGGAGCAGGCGTTCCAGGGGCCGTTGACGGACTTACTGATGTTTTCAGTAAGTAATTGCCCGAAAAGGCTCCGCAAGCCATTGATTCTATTGGTGGGTTGTTTGCAATTACTTTTGGCAAAATTAGTAGGCCTGCAGCATCCGCCGTGCCGCTCGCACACGGTGCAGCAGGGTTTCTACCTGGGCGGGCAGATCGCGCAGCTGCTGCTGCTGCAGTACCCGGTGCTGCCGGCCGCGGCGCGGCAGCACGGGCTGCGGCCGCTGATCCGGTACTGCGTGGGCAGTGTGGGGCGGCTGACGCGCAGTGCGCGGCGGCTGCTGTTCAGCAGGAGCAACCTGTGGGTGGACTGGCTGCTGCACGCGGCGAGTCGGATGGAGCCGGGCTAGGGCTGGGCTGGCGCGGCCGCGCCGAGCCCATCGGCAGGGGACCGCCGCGGAGCCCGCGGGGGATCGGTGCGCCTGGAGCCGGGGGCGCAGCGGCTGCGGTGCGTGCGCAGGCCGGCGCAGGGTGCCTGCGCGGGGGCCCAAGTCGCTCGACGACGGGGCTGAGGGGCCCGCGCCGGGTACGCCGGGCTCTCCGCTAAAGCCCTACGGCCCCCCCCCCACCCCCACCCCCATTGCGGGAAATTAACCGGGAATCTAGAATCTAGACAACCCTTGGCCCTGATTCCCGGTTAAAAATTCCGGTGCCATCCGGAACGTATTGTGTTACAATGGTTTAGACGGTCCTCGGGGTGTTCGCGGATTGCACCTCGGGGATGCATCTCGATTTTTTTTGGAGGCCCTCCTTGCCCCTGTCCCCCGACAGCGCTCCCACCCTGGCTTACGACGTCTGCGACGACGACTTGACGGGCCTGGCCGGGCTCGGCGTGGTGGTGCGGCTGGCCCGGTTCCTCGGACTGCCCGAGAAGCTGGCTGCGTCGGTCCACTTCCAGCGCCGCCGGCGCGGTGGCAGCGATGGGCAGATGCTGCTGGCGCTGATCTACTCGGCCTGCGCCGGCGAGGGGCACCTCCACGCGGTCGACGCCCTTGGGGGCCGATGAGGTCGCCCGGCAAACGTGCGGGCTGCGGGCCAGGCCCGCCAGCCGGCGGCTCGGCGCAGACCTGCAGCGGATGCACGAGGCGGCCCTGGAGGGGTTGCGGGAGTGCGCGCGGCTGGTCAGCCGGCGGCTGGTGCCGCTGGTGGCGCAGGCGTGCGGGCAGCGGTGGGGCTCCCGTGCCGGTGTGCGGGGACGGCACGGGGATCGAAGTGGAGGGCCAGCTGTTCAAGAACGCCGAGCGCGGCTACCACGGCGAGAAGCAGTCCTGGCTGCCCTCGGTGTGCGTGGGGGTGGCCTGGGTCAGCGCCCGGCTGCAGGCGGGGCGGCACGGACGTGCGGGGGGGAATTGGCGGGAGCAGCTGGACCAGGATGTGGCACCCTTGCTGACCGGGCGGCAGCCGGTGGGGCTGCGGGCCGACAGCGCATACTACTGCAAAGATGTGGCGGGCTACTGCCGGCGGAAGGGTTGGGACTATTCTGTGAGCGTGACCGATCCGCGCCAGAAGGCCCCGATGCTGCGCCTGGCGGCCGCGAGGGGGTTGCGGGAGGACGAGTGGGAGCCTCTGGGCGCGGCGGGGAAGGAACGGGCGATCGTGGTAGCGTACCGACCGGCCCGCTGGCCGGAGGAGCAGGTGTACGTGGTGATCCGGCGCGACGGGGACGGGGAGCAGCGGCTGCTGGAGCCGGTATGCACGGTGATTCCGGTGAGCCGCGACCGGCTGCCGGTGGCGGAGCTGGTGCGGCAGCACCGCGGCCAGCAGGGACAGGAGAATGCGTTCCAGGGGCCGCTGACGGACCTGGGTCTGCAGCATCCGCCGTGCCGCTCGCACGCGGCGCATCAGGGTTTCTACCTGGGCGGGCAAATCGCGCAGCTGCTGCTGCGGCTGCGGCGGCTGTGCAGCAGGAGCAACCTGTGGTTGGACTGGCTGCTGCACGCGGGGAGCCGGATGGAGCCGGGCTAGGGCTGGGGCGGCGCGGCCGGAGCCGCGCCGGGCATAGCGGCAGGGGACCGACGCGGAGCCCGCGGGGGGCTCGGTGCGCCCGGAGCCGGGATCGCAGCGGCCGCGGTGCGTGCGCAGGCCGGCGCAGGGTGCCTGCGCGGGGGCCCAGGTCGCTCAGCGACGGGCTGAGGGGCCCGCGCCAGGTACGCCGGGCTCTCCGCTCAAGTCCTACGGCCCCCCAACCGCCATTGCGGGAAATTAACCGGGAATCCAGACAACCCTTGGCGTCACCAGTCTGGTCTGCTATACTACTGCCTTGAGGAGTACCACATGAAAACATGGTTTGCGTTGATAGTGGCAGTGCTGCTTCATTCTGACGCAGCACTTGCTTCCGACTACAAAAGCGGACCTGCCGGAGACCCCGTCTGTGCCTATGAGATATGGCCTCCGGGATCGTACGGAGGCCCGATGCCTTGGGAGTATGAGCCCGAGGGGGATGAATCTTCGTGGGGCGAGGGGTTCGATCTCACGCCAGAGCAGGAACTAGACGACCCGTTTAGTGACTACCCGGAAGCGGCAGGTGCTAGTTTGTGGGAGGAACATGAGGTCCACGATGATCCCTACGCGAAGGAAACTTACGAAGAAATCTGTCGTGAGGACTGCGATGCAGATGACGATGCATCGCTCTTGGATAGAGCAAACTGTTACTCTTCCTGTAGCTACTACTGACCTGCTCAAAAGTCCCGTCGTAACTGCCTAGTGTCCAGTCATTCACCAAGTGTCGGATAAAGGCGTTGCAGCCTCGCATGGGCGTCGTCTGTGGGGAACTGCCAGGTGACTTGGCCCCGGATGCGGCCTCGGGACGCCTGCTAGGCCGCGACCTCGTCGCGCAGGACTCTCCGGGAGGCGCTGCGGCGGTGGAGGCATTGACGGAGCCCGATGTGGAGCTCGACCTCGGCGATGTTGAGCCAAGGGCCCTGCTTGGGTGTGTGGGCGAACTCGCAGCGGTTCCGCAGGGTTTGGGCTGCGTCCAGTGCCAAGGCATCGGAGGGGCACTGGGGCGGTGGGTGTGCAGGTTGTCCCTCCCCAGCGTGATCCCTTGGGCACCGAGGTGACGCTCGGCGAGCTGGAGCCGCCCGGACGCCCCCGAGCGGGCGCTGCAGCGCCCGGGGCACGAGGCGTGCCTCAGCGCGGTGCAGCTGCGGGCCGGCCTCGCGGTCGAGCCGGGCCCGCGCCAGTTGCTCGGGGAGTACCTCGAGCAGCGCGCCGAGGCGGGCGAGGTGCGCAACCGAGCGGACCTACTACTTCACGGTGCGCAACTCGCAGAGCCCCGAGACGGAGGAGCGGAAGAAGCGCTGACGCCTGAAAGGAGCGATCTATGTCGGGAGCTGGGGGCTGGGGCAGTGGGCGTCGGTGCGGGTGCGCACGCTGGCGGTGATCGAGGGGCGGATCGCGGAGCGGGAGGCGGCGCTGGGGCAGCTGGAGACCTGGGGGATCGCGCTGCACGAATTCGAGGGCAAGCGGTACCTGTTCCTGCCCTCCGGGCACGCAGGTGCTGGACGCAACGAGCGACCGGTCGGTGCCGACCGCCCGGCTCAAGAGCGGGCAGTCCGCCTTGAAGCTGCTCTCGCCGCGCTGAGGGGGGCCTATGACCGAGCTGGAAAAGCATTTGAGCGAGGTCTTGCGGTCGCTGTCCGCACAGTACGAGCGGGAGCAGAGCAGCTTGAGCGAGCAGGTCGAGCAGCTGCATGTCAGCAAGCTGGCCGCGGAGCGCCTGGGGCCGGCGCTAGCCCGCGAGGCCGCGGCTCGCGAAAGGAGTCCGGAGCAGGCGCAGGGCCGGGACAGCGCGTGGAGCCGATGAGCCCGCCCCGCCGGAGCCCGCCCTGATTCCCGGTTAAAAATTCCGGCACTACCCGGAACGTTTTGTTTTACAATGATTCAGACGGTCCTCGGGGTGTTCGCGGATTGCACCTCGGGGGTGCCTCTCGAGTTTTTTGGAGGCCCCCTGGCCCCACCCTGGCTTACGGCGTCTGCGACGACGACTTGACGGGCCTGGCCGGGCTCGGCGTGGTGGCCCGGCTGGCCCGGTTCCTCGGGCTGCCCGAGAAGCTGGCCGCCTCGGTCCGCCTCCAGCGCCGCCGGCGCGGTGGCAGCGACGTGCAGCTGCTGCTGGCGCTGCTCTACGCGGCCTGCGCCGGCGGGGGCACCTCCACGCGGTCGATGCTCTGGGGGCCGATGCCGTCGCCCGGCAAACGTGCGGGCTGCGGGCCGCGCCCGCCAGCCGGCGGCTCGGCGCAGACCTGCAGCGGACGAACCAGGCGGCGCTGGAGGGGTTGCGGGAGTGCGCGCGCCTGGTCAGCCGGCGGCTGGTGCCGCTGGGGGCGCAGGCGCGCGGGCAGCGGTGGGGCTACGTCCCGGTGTTCGTGGACGGCACGGGGATCGAGGTGGAGGGCCAGCTGTTCGAGAACGCCGGGCGCGGCTACCACGGCGAGAAGCAGTCCTGGCTGCACTCGGTGTTCGTGGGGGTGGCGTGGGTCAGCGCCCGGCTGCATGCGGGCGGCACGGACGTGCGGGGGGATTGGCGGGAGCAATTGGACCAGGATGTGGCGCCTTGGCTGACGGGCGGCAGCCGGTGGGGCTGCGGGCCGCCAGCGCGGACTCCTGCAAAGATCTGGTGAGCTCCTGCCGGCGGAAGGGCGGGGATGATTCCGTGAGCCTGACCGATCCGCGCCAAAAGGCCCCGATTCTGCGCTTGGCGGCCGCGAGGGGGTTGCGGGAGGACGAGGGGGAGCCTCTGAACGCGGCGGGCCAGGAGCGGGCGCTCGCGGGGGCGTGCCGGCCGGCCCGGGGGCCGGAGGAGCCGGTGTGCGGGGTGCTCCGGCGCGACGGGGACGGGGAGCAGCGGCTGCGGGTGCCGGTGTGCATGGTGATGCTGGTGAGCCACGACCGGCTGCCGGTGGCGGAGCTGGTGCGGCGGCATCGCGGCCAGCAGGGGCAGGAGAATGCGTTCAAGGGGCCGTTGACGGACCTGGGGCTGCATCATCCGCCGTGCCGCTCGCCCGCGGCGCATCAGGGTTTCTATCTGGGCGGGCAGATTGCGCAGCTGCTGCTGCGGCTGCTGCCGTACCAGGTGCTGCCGTCCGCGACGCGGCAGCCCGGGCTGCGGCCGCTGCTCCGGTACTGCGCGGGCAGCGTGGGGCGGCTGACGCGCAGTGCGCGGCGGCTGCGGCTGCTGTGCAGCCGGAGCAATCTGCACTGGGACTGGCTGCTGCCCGCGGCGAGCCGGAGGGAGCCGGGCTAGGGCTGGGGCGGCGCAGGGCACCTGCGCGGGGGCCCAGGTCGCTCGGAGACAGGCTGAGGGGCCCGCGCCGGGTACGCCGGGCTCCCCGCTCATGCCATACGGCCCCGCAACTCCCATCTCGGGAAATTATCCGGGAATCGATATTCTCTTCGCGACGGTGCGGGCCCAAGGCAGCGATGTGGTCCGATATACCGATGCGGTCCAGAAGCTGATCGAAGTCACTCTGGATGAGCGGGTGCCGGTGCTGATTTCCGGGCTGG
Organism: Bryobacterales bacterium; assembly: GCA_965213745.1. Classification (GTDB taxonomy): domain Bacteria; phylum Acidobacteriota; class Terriglobia; order Bryobacterales; family UBA6623; genus VXMF01. Next base: position 197,730 of record CBDBZZ010000014.1, read on the forward strand.
GCAGTCCGAAGCTAGCTGTAGCGGACGCGCACGCCCTGGGCGTCTACGTGATGGCGGTTGTCGGTGCGGTGCGGCATGCCCGCAAAGCAGTCGGTGATGGTGTAGATGCCGTCATCGCTTCGGGACGGGACGGAGGAGGGCATGTGGGCGAGGTCGGCACCGCCGCACTGGTGCCGGATGTGGTCCGGGCCGTAGACATACTGATCGCGTCAAAAGTCGTGTCTCAGAAATCCCTTCGTCGATTGATCTGCAAGGTGGATTTGTTGTACTCTATTAGTATGACAAAAGAAAGATTTTTCTTCTCCCTGCGCCTTACTAAGAACCAGAAGTTCGAGATTCGAAAAAAGGTGGTCTCGCAGTTCCTTGAGGGAAAGTCAGTGGCTCAGATAAAGTCCTGTGTCCCTTTCTCCATACGCACGATCTATCGCTGGATCTCACGCTTCTTCCTGGGAGGCATGGAAAGCCTGCGGGATCGTAAAAAAAACGGGAAGACCACGCAAATGGACAGACCGGCACCTGGCTTGGATCCGCACCGTCGTCGTAGACCAAGACCCGAATCAATACAAATTCGAGTTCGCTTTGTGGACCGCGCAGCGAATGCGCCAAGCTTTTTGGGAGAAGTTCGGCATCGTCCTGAGCGTCTCCACGGTACGCCGGATCCTGCGGCGGCTCGGACTTACGCCGCAGCGGCCCAAGCGGCGCGCCACCCGGTACGATCCCGCTGCCGTGCAGCGCTGGAAAGACCAAGAGTTCCCCCAGATCCTTCGCCGTGCCCAGGAGTTAGGAGCCATGATCGCCTTCGCCGACGAGTCCGGCCTGGCTGCGCAGAGCGTGTACGGGCGCACCTGGGGCCCGTGCGGTCAGACCCCCGTCGTGCAGGTGGCCAGCGGGCGTTTCCGCCTCAACCTGCTGGCGGCCATCAGCCCGGAGGGCCAGCTCTATTACACAGTGCGGGAAGGTCCTGTCACGGCGGAGGTCTTCCGGAAGTTTCTGGAGCGGATCGCGGAGGAAGCGGACCGGAAAATTCTGCTGGTGGTGGACAACTGCAGTATTCACCGGGCCCGGATCATCCAGGAATGGCTGGAAGAGAACCAAGCCGCGGTAGAGCTGTACTTTCAGCCGACCTACTCGCCACAAGTCAATCCAGTGGAACTGCTATGGGCCTTGGTCAAGCGTCGGGTCAGTCGCGAGCTGAGCAAGACCGAAGAACAGCTTCGTGACAACCTGGAAGCTGCTTTCCAGTCTTTGAAAAAAGCCCCGGAACAGGTGCGAGCCTTCTTTCGAGAGGCAGACTGCAAGTATATTCTTGCCTGAATTTCGATGACACGACTTTTGACGCGATCAGTACCGGTCCTCGCTGGAGGCGGCCTTGCCGACGGGCAAGGACTCGCGGCGGCGCTGATGTGGGGAGCGCAAGGGGCTTGGTTGGGGACGCGGTTCATCGCCACGCACGAGGCCAGGGCCCATCCGAACTACAAGGCCAAGATCGTCAGCACTGGCTCCTCCGGCACGATCGTCACGCGGGCCCACAGCGGTAAGGCGTGCCGCATGATCCGCAACGCGTTCACCGACTATTGGACCGAGCACGAGGATGAGATCCAGCCGTACCCGCTGCAAGCGTTGCGCGTCGGCAATGCCGCCTCCGTCCACGGCAGGCTTGATGGCGATGCGGAAAACGGGGTGCTGCCCGCCGGCCAGAGCGTCGGCTTGATCGACGCGGTCGAGTCTGCTGGGGCCGTCGTTTGGAACACCGTGCGCGACGCGAGGGCGAGGATCGGATCAGCTCTTAGCTAGCGTCGGCTACTCGGGTTTCCGATCCGAACGGCCTGTTTCGAGCTGGAGGACGCAGATCCAGGATCCGGCCTGCCATCGGAGATCCGCTTTCACGTCTCATGCCAATTGCCGGAGGATCCTCCTCTTCCCTGAGGATATTCCATACGCTAGCCCTCCTGGACGCTTGCGATCCGGCGCAGGATGACGAACAGGATGAGGCAGGCGGTTCCCAAGGCTGTGTGGATCAGCCAGGGAGCGCGCTCGGTCAGGGGCTGGTCGGGACGGTAGCCGGGATTCAATTGCCTGGGACCCAGCTCCGCTCGAGGGACTCCGGCCGCCGCCGGGGGAGCTGAAGCGTCGAAATCGTAATGCGGCGGCAGCGCGGCAGGGTTGCCGAACTCCAGCCGAAACGGGGCCCGTCCGTGAGCGGGATCGAACAAGACCTCGCGGGCGGCGACCAGGAGCCGCAGCTCCCGGAACTCCAGCGGTGCGTTGCGGTCGTCGGTCACCGTCAGGACGAGCCGCTCGGTCGAGGTCTCCTCGAGTTCAACGACGACAAAGGGCTTGTCAGCGTCCGCCTCGCGGGCCAGCCTGCCCATGGCAACCGTACGCGGCCGCGGTTCGACGGCCGCCTCCAAGCGGTACGGCCTGGAAAAGTTCCCTTCGATCCCGAGCTTGAGCCCGCGCACGGGCAGCTTCCCGTCGAGATCGACGACGTACTGCGAGGCGGTGCGCCCGTCGTTCCGTGTTGGTTCCCGCTTCGGAACGGGCAGCGCGAACTCGCTGTTCCGGGCCGGTGATTCCACGGCTAGGCGGACCGTCACTGCCTCTATCTCCGGGGCGGCCTCGTCGATTTCCGGATCCGCCTCGACCTCGGCCCGCAGAAAGCGGCGGCGGCTCTCGGGATACCGGATGCGCGCTTCGTGAACCTCGACGCTGCCGGACTGGAAGCGGAACAAGAACCATGGCTCGGCCAGCAGCGCCCACTCGCGACGGTCGTCGCTGGCGAAGATCCGGACGCGGCGCCGGAACGCCTCGCCTGAGCTAATGACCTCGACTTCGTTATGCGATCTCGGCGCGTCGCCGAGATCGATCCTGACCTCAGCAGTGCTGCCCCGGACCGCTCGGTCGAATTCCTGGACCCGCAGCTCGTCCCGGCGATCGAGCTCCCGCCGAATGCGGAGCGCGTAGGGGGTCTCCCGCCCGTCTGCGTCGCGCAGCCGCACATCCCCGTGGTCGGGCCGAGACGAAACCAGGACCTCGCGGTCGAGGTCCGCGCCAACCAAACCTTCGTGCGGCGGTAGGGCGACCTCCTTGAAGTGCTCCCAGTGTTCCCGCGCCTCCGGCTCCTGAGCCAGGCAGATCCCTGTGACAACCAAGATGACCGCTCCCTGCGCCTTCATCGTGAGCCCTCCGTTTCGTCCTGGCCTCCCAGTCCAATCCCTCTTGTAGCCCTGCGGTCTCTCCTCCCGGATCGGCCGCAGCCACCGAGCTTACGCTCATCTCGGGCCCTCCCGGGCCATGCGTTGATAGGCCCATGCCACTCCCAGCAGCAGCAGGCCTAGCACCAAGAGGCCCACGACCCGATACCCTCCGGTGAGCGACTTGATGTCCACGAGCGCCACCTTGGTCACCGTCAGGCCGAACAGGGCTAGGCCCGACCACCGCAGGGGACGGATCTTCCGCATGAGGCCGACACCGACTAGAGCGGCCGAATAGACTGCCCAAACCACAGAAACCGAGGTCAGTCCCGACCACCGGAGCGCGTCGCGCTCCGCCCGGGCCTGCATCGGGGTTTCTCTGAGGAGAACATCGAAGTAGCTGTAGGCTTCGACCGTGGCAGCCAGCCAAACCACCCCCGAGGCGCACATGCCCAAACAGAGGCCGGCGAGACCGCTGAGACTCCTTAACGCCAGCGAGCCGTAGAGCAGGCAGGCTGCCAGGGCCAACGCTCCAGCGAAGTCGAGATTCGCGACGGGGGTGAATGCAGCCCGGGAAGTCCAAGGCGCGCCCCAGCCTAGGTAGTGGATCACCGCGCATGCGTAAACGGGCAGGGAGGCCCAGGAAAACCAAGTCGCTGCGGTGCGAACCGCCAGCCAAGCCAGAACGCAGCCCTGCAGGCCCCACCCCAGCGTGACCCACTGGGCGTCCAACTGGACCGGAACCGCTACTGTAGCGAACAGGCCCGCGATCCCGACCAAGGGCAGTGCCCACCGCCGTTTGCCCGCCAGCTTGGCCAGTCCGGCATACGCTACAGCTAGGGCTAGAGCCGCTGTGCCCATCCAATCTGCATAGTCCTGCAAAAGCAGGGCATAGCCGGTCGCGTAGAACACAAGCGGGTTCGCGAACAGCCTTGCCCGGCTCTCGAGTGTTGGTGCCTGGCCCCGCAGGCGCGGCAGCAAGTCGGCGCACGCGAACAGCACGAAAATCGCTGTATGGAACGCCACCGCAGGCCAGAGCTTCTCGGGGTGGAAATGGTCTTCATGCCAGCCCCAGAACAGCATGTGGGCGCAGAGGAAGGAAACTGAGGAGATCCACCGCCACTGGCGCATCAACGTCACCAGGACCGCGCCCGAGGCAAGCAGGAAGGTATAGGAAAACAACCCCCAGTAGTGGTCTTGACCCGTGTCCAGCAGCACTGGCACCAGAAACCCTCCCAGTTGGCCCATGAGGGCGATAGCGGGAGCGCGCTGGAACGCAGCCAGCAAATGCGTCTGCAGCACGATGGTCGCTAGGAGCAGAAATGCAGCCGCCGGGTCGATGAACTGGTAGAAGCCGTACGAGGCGTACGTCGACAGGTAGAGCAGAGTCGCCCCGCCGGCGGTAAGGGCCTGCGCGAACCCTCGGCGGCCGAGTCTCAACTGCCACTGCCCCAGACCCGCCAGGGCCACGCCACCCGCCAGGCCCAGCACGACGCGCCCGAGGTCTCCGATCCAGCGGTTGTCGAAGGCGAACTGTAGCGCGAAGCCGGAACCCACGAGCAGGACCGAGACGCCGACCCAGGCCAGCCAGCGCTTGCCGATCACCGCTTCTAATTCCTCGGCGGAAATGGGCTCTAGCGGCTCTGCCCGAAATCGCGGCGAGCGAGGTGCCCGCGCCGAGGCGGGCTGAGCCGAGCCCTCGGCGGGGACCGATGCACGGGGCCTAGACGGTTCAGCTTCGGGTTTGCGTGCGAGACCCCGCACTGCCGCCTCGAGCGCCTCGACCCGACGCTCGAGGCGCATCAGTTGCCCAGTTCTCAAAAATGCCACCAGAGCCAGGATGATCGTGGCGAGGAAAACGCACGTGACAAGGGCTGCTGCTAGCATCGATCCATTCTCTGCAATGTCGCCTACCTGCGCCAGCCTCCGGAGACCCAGAAGCGTCTGGCCGGTTGCGTTGCAGTACTCTTCCGCGGCAGTCGGAACCGGTAGGGTCTTGGGCCTCAGGGGCCCGGGTTTGCATGGAAGAGGGAGGCTGGCTAGGAGCGTAGGCTAGCCAGCGTTCGCTCTGGCTCCCGCGGTTGCTGCCTAGCGCCGCGGATCCCGCAACCCCGTTAGCAGCCGAGACTGCTCCGCCTACCGGTGGCAGCGCAGCCGATTGGACCTGTTGCCCTGCATCGCTCGACATCGCCATTGGAATATTACGTTTGGCCTGCCCTCTTCGTTAACGTGCGGACAGCATTGCAGAGCTGGGCGCGAGGAATCCGGACCGGAGGTCTTTTGCGGGCGGCTGCGGGCTTCGTTCGGGCTACAGTCCGCCGTCAGAATTCGGCACGACTCTCACGGCGCTCTGTCGGTTGCCGATCCAAGTGCGGTTGGTGGGAAGGCCGACTATCGCCGGATGGCAGACTGTCGGTGCGCTTGGTTCATTGGGTGGCGCGTCAGGTGGCGGAACCGCAACCACATCGTAACGGGCCGGTCCGACAAGCGGATCAAGGTTGGAAGCGGCCAGTCGGAGGTCTGGGGGTGGGCAGGCATGCATGTGCGTGCCCACAGAAAAGGGGGCCGCGCTGCGGCGCGGCCCCCAGGATGACGGTAGCGGAACGGATCCTCGCTACCACCCGAAGCGCAGGCCGACGCGGAAGAACCGCTCGTCAATGCCCTCGCGACCGGTATTGCGAATCCGATTCAGGCGCATGAACGCTCCCGAGTTCACGTTCCTGGAATTCGGGCGCTCGAAATGAGGGGTGTTCATCATGTTGAAGCCCTCCGCCCGAATCTGCAGATTCAGTTTTTCGGTGATCTGGATCTTCCGGAAGAGGCTGAGGTCGAGGTTCAGCAAGCCCGGTCCCCGCACGTTGTTCGGGCCGCAGGTGCCGAACCGCCCCCCTTCCGGCTGGGCGAAAGCGCCGGGATCGATCCAGAGCTGGTTGCTGCCCTGCTTTACGTAGCGCGGCTCTGCGAGGCAGTCGGCGATCTGGCCGGAGCCCGCTGCGTTCAGGTCCCCCGAATCGGCCTGGACCGAAAACGGTGTGCCGGTGTAGGCGCTGAAGAGTCCGTTGAGCTGCCAGCCGCCCAGAATCTTCCCCAAGGGGCTGTCGGTCAGGTACCGCTTCCCTCGGCCGAACGGCAGGTCGTAAATCGCGGTCATCTGGAAGTTGTGCCGGATGTCTTGACTCAGGTCACCGTAGGTCCGATGATACAGGCGCGGAATCCTGAAGAAAGCCGGTCCGCCTCCGGAATCCTCATTGGTATACCCTCGTCCGTGGGCCCAAGTGTAGCCCACGTTCACAACCACACCATCGGCGGCGTTGCGCGTCAGCTTGACCTGCATGGAGTCGTATTTTGCCGTGCCCAGACTGCCGAAGAGGGCCGTCTCAGCGGTTCGGCCAAACCTCTGGTTGAGCTTCCTGCCGCCGCCGCCTTCGCCGATGTCGCCCCAGTTTTGCTCCAAGCCCGCAAGCTGGTTCACGGAGCGCGTCGCCACGTACCCTGCGCTGCCGATCCAGTTTCCGAAACGTCGCTCCGCCGTGAAGTTCCAGGACTGGATGTAGCCGCGCGTGAGGTTTTGCGTATCCATGGTCCTGACGGCGGTGTTCAACGGGAGATCGAGGACTCCGTCCCCGAGCGAGGGCTCCGTGATCACGTCGATCCCTCGGCGCAGGTTTGTCGCGAAGCCGTAGCTGTTCGGCAGTAGCGGTCCGTCCTTCGCTATGATCGGGTAGTTGGTTCGCAGCGGCCGCGCCCAGTTGAACGGATCGACCGTGATGCCGTAGCCCACTCGGATCACCGTGCTGTCGTCGACGCGATAGGCGATTCCCGCCCGCGGCACGAAATTGTGCGTGCCGATATCGATGCCGCAATTCGTCGGAACGCTACCGACGCCGCAGGCCCAGATCTTGTTGTTGTCGAAGTCGTATCGCTCCAGCCCACGAGTCGCGCGCGTCGGGAACGGGAAGATCTCGTAGCGAATGCCGTACGACAGCGTGAGCTTCTGGTTGACGTTCCAACGGTCGCGCGCGTAGAAGCTCAGCAGCCTCGTCCGCGTGAAGTAGCCGTTCTCGTCGAACTGCCAGATCTTGCCGGCGTCCTGTGGAAAGCCGAGCAGCCACGACCCGTACGAGTTGAAATCGTTGGCGTTGGGGCCGCCGCGCTGACGAGTCGTGTTTCTGCGGAATCGAAACTCGCCGGAAGCGGCTCCAGTTCCGCCGGAGAATTCCGGCTGGTTGTGGTCGAGGTCCTGGAAGTACAGGTCGGTGCCGAAGCGGATGTTGTGCGTGCCCTTCGTCCAGTTCCCATTGAGCACGATCTGGTTCTGGGGGTCGGACCGGTAATAGGGCATGAAGCTGTTCGACATGCCCAAGCCCTCGAAGTCGTCGATGCGCAGGCGCGGCCATCCACCGTCGATAAAGCGGTTCGACTGCAGTCCCGGAATGCCGAGCACCGTCCATCCGAGATTTTCGTCGAGGCGCTGCTGCTCCACGTTCGTGTCTACGAGCGTGTAGCCGTAGTACCCGTCAATGACGAAGTTCGGATTGACGACGTGCGTCACCGAAATCGTGCCCGAGTAGGTGTTTCCGAATCCAGTTCCCGGGTTGGAGTTGGTCGGGTGGAGCCGGTTCCCACCGTACTGGCCTAGCGTCTGGGCGTTCGACATCCGATAGTCCAGCAAGCTGAACCGGATGAATCCGCTGGTCGTGTCGGTCAAGTTGAAGTTCGTCTTCGCGTCCACGGTGTCGCGGAAAAAGGTTGTCGAGCCGTTCGCCGCGTAGTTGTTGTCGAGTCCGAAATCCCCCGCGCCGGGTTGATTGGGGTTCGGGAAGTCGGAGGCATGGATCATGTTTTGCACGCCGGCGTCAATCCGGCTCAGCGGGATGCGGTTGTCGGTGAAGGGCAGCCTGTCGGTCGCATAGTCATCAGCGAACTGGTCCTGGGTGCCCGTGAGAGGATCGAACACCGGATTCGGACTCCCGCTAAGGTCCCCGAACCGCATCGCCTCGGTCGGCATCTGAATGAAGCGCTGCGCGAACTGCGATTCATAGGTCCCTTCGTAGCTGACGAAGTAGAACCACTTGTTGCGCTTGATCGGGCCTCCGAGGGTGCCGCCGAACTGGTTGTTGATCAGCTTCGGCTTGGCCTCGTTGCGGTTGCTGAAGAACGGATAGGCCTTCAGGTGGTTGTTCATGTGGTAGTGAAACGCCGACCCGTGGACATCGTTGCCGCCCGACTTGATCTGCACGTTGATCGCGGCCCCGCCGGCTAGTCCCTGTTCGGCGTCGAACGAATTGGTCACGACGTTGACGGTCTCGATCGATTCCAGAGCGGGGTTGTAGCCCGTCATGTGGGGCACCCAGATGTTCGTGGACGACGCGCCGTCGATTCTTGTGTTGTTGTTCGAGCGGCTCGTGCCGTTCACCGAGAAGCGTACGGCGCGGCTCGGGTTCGTCGGCACCGAATGCGCGTTCTGCGGTGGCGAAAACCCGGGCAAGGTCACGAACAGCATCTGGTAATTGCGTCCGAGCGGCACCGGCACATTCTTGAGCGTCTGCTCCGAGACTTCCTGGCGCACTTCCGCACGATCGGTCTGCAGGGTTACGGAGGCCGCCTCCACGTTTACGACCTCGGTGATCTGGCCGATCTCCAAGCGGGCGTTTACGCGCGTCACATTATTCTGGGTGACGGCGACGCCGGTTGAGTTGAACGCTTGAAAGCCTTCCGACTGCACGCGTACCGAGTACGAACCAGTATTGACCGTCGGAAAGCTGTAGTTGCCCGCCGCTCCAGTCGTCGTGGAGCGGACTGAGCCGGTTGCCTCATTGGTGATGGACACTTCGGCGCCGACGATGGCTGCGTCCGTGGTGTCGGTCACGAGGCCGTCGATGCCGCCTTGGATCAGCTGACCTGGGGCGAGTTGTGCCGCGAACAGGCACAGCAAGAGGCCCCGTGTGCTAGAAAGCGCAACATAGGCAAGGTTGCGGGCTATCAGTTTCATCCTGCTAACTCCTCCTCTTGGAGTCAAGATTCGCCTCATGGCAAGAGCAACGCCTCTTGCCGTAACGAGCCTTTGACGATCCAAAGACCGTAAACAGCATAGCATCATTGGCGTCTCGGCGATCTGACCCTGCCGCAAACTTGCTAACTTAGAAAAAGTCGCTGGAAGCAAACCGCTAATAGAATCAATGGCTTGCGGAGCCTTTTCGTGCAATTGCTTGGGAATGCATCAGCAACATTGCGGAGGGGGTAGGTGTAGACCCAAGAGGAGTGCGAGTGGGGACGCGCAGCTGGGCGGTACCGACGGTGCCGTGGCTGGGGTAGCGCTGGCGAGAGGGCTGGAGGAACGTCCGGGGCGGCTGTGCGAAGTCTCCGTCCGCAAGGCCTTGCGGCCCTGGGCGAGGCCTTGGGGGCACCCCGGCCGGCGCTGGATTCAGGGCTGGCAGCGGGCCGCGGAGGGGGGCCGGGCCTGCCCGGAGACGCGGGTGCTGGCGGGGTGTCGACCGCGAGAGGTCGACTGCTACGAGTTGTGCAAGGAGCGGGCGGCGCACATGTGCGAGACCGGCCCGCCGCCGTCCGGCCTCCGCGAGGCCGTCGTGCGCAGCGCCCGCGTAGCTGGGTGCCGAACCCTCCGCTGCAGTTCCGGGATCAGTCTGCCATTCCGCGAGACACCTTGGGGGAGACAACACTTCAGTGTTACTGACTTTGCCAAAAGTAATTGCAGGTCTGGCCGTTTTCAACCTCTCAGCAGCTCCCCCGCGCCAACACACACATAAACTGGTCTATAGATGTTTTTTATCTGAGATATTTCCGTATGGAATTTTCCTGTGATTTCTGCTATTATTAGTTCATGAAGTTTCCAACATTCCCCGACTTCCGACGCATCCCCCATCGGTCCCGATTTCCCATTAGGAAGCTGGTCGTGATCCAAGCCCGCCACGGCAAATCTCCCCAAGCCCTAGCCAAGGAATTCGGCATCGGCATCCGCACAATCCGCACCTGGATTTGGCTCTAGGCCTGCTGTGGATTCCAGGCTCTCGGACATCAACCCAAACCAGGACGCCCTCCCTGCCTCTCCCCCGACCCAATGCAGCTGATCCTCGCAACTCTGCGGGACAAATCCCCCGATCAGATCCAGTTCGAGTTCGCCTACCGGGCGCTGAAGATTGTCCGGCAAGGGATCCTCGACCAGTTCCCAGTCAAACTGTCCCTGTCGACGGTGCGCAGGGTCCTGCGACGCCTCGGCCTCACCCCGCAGCGCCCTCAGTTCCGGGCCTGCCAGCAGAACGCCGACGCGGTGCGGACTTGGATCGAAGAAACCTACCCCGCCCTCGCCCGGCATGCGCAGGAGCAGGGAGCGCTGCTGCTCTTTGCCGACGAGGCCGGGATGACCTCGCACTACCACCGGGGCACTACGTGGGGGCCCCGGGGCCAGACGCCTGTCGTCCAGCAAACAGGGGAACGGTTCCGGCTGAACATGCTGTCCGCGATCAGTCCCTCGGGAGAAATTTATTACATGATCCATGCCGGAACCGCCACCGCAGCCACGTTTGAACAATTCCTACAGCAGATACTGGACCAGACGGAGGCTAGACCGATTTACGTGATAGTGGACCGCCACAGAATCCACACATCCAAGCATATACAAGCCTGGAAGGAACGGACCGAGGCACCGGTGGAGATTCATCTATTGCCGTCGTATTCTCCGGCATGGAACCCTACGGAGCCAGTCTGGTCGGTCGTCAAGCGCCGGGTGGGGAAGCTGCTGGTCCGGACGGTCCGTCAGCTCAAGGAGCGCTTGGAGGAGGCTCTGCAAGCCCTGGAGGCCGACCCCACCAAGGTGCAGGGGTTCTTCCGCGAGGCCGACTGCGCCTATACTGTTTCTGGTTGTTCCTTGCAATGACTTATGGCAAAATCAGTAAGTGTGCCGTAGTGGCAGCGCGGTGACCGACTGCCGATTCGCCCGCGCCCTGGAAGGACGCGTATCCCCGGCTGGCGAGCGGATTCGGGACTGATGATCCTTCGAGGTTCGTCCCTGCCGGCATCACCGAATCGACCCCGGAACACATTCGGATCGCGGCAAAGTACGGAACCGCTGGCACGGACGTACCGCCCGCCGCCGTCCCCGGCACACGCCTAGCGCGGTGCGCCCAGCTGGCGCAGCGCCTCGTCGATGCGGGCGGTCAACCCAGTCTGGCCGAAACGTCGAGCCAGCTCGTGCGCTTGGTGGAAATGCTTGGTCGCGGCGTCGCGTTCGCCGGCAGCCAACTCGGCCGCCGCCAGTGAGAAAAGGTAGGTTGGCGTGCGATCTGATCGTTCCTTGACTGCTTCCGAGAACGCCCGCACCGCTTCGGGCGCCCGGCGCTTGCGCATCCAGAGCATGCCCACCTTGTAGTGGGACAGTCCGTGATCGGGGCGGTTCGCGAGTGCTTGCCGGTACCTTTCCAGCGCCGCCTCGAAACGGCCCTGCTCTTCGAGCATTTGCCCAAGATTGTGGTTTGCCAGAGCGTGGTTCGGATTCAGTTCGAGAGCCTTCTCGAACGCTCGCTCCGCTGCCGCGCGCTCATCGGCCTTGTACATCAGCACGCCGTAGTTGTAGTGCAGCTCGGCGCTCTCCCGTCCCGCTTCCAAGGCCAGCCGATACTGCTCCTCGCCATCCGTCCTGCGCCCCAGCGCACCATAGAGGATCAGGAGGTTGACCCGCGCCTGGAGCATGGCGGGGTCTTCCTCCAAGGCGCGCAGGTGCAACGAGATCGCTTCTGCCGTCCGCCCGGACTCCTTGGCCTCCACGCCCCGCTTGAGATGCTCCGCCGCGCTCACCCGCAGGGCTTGTACCGCGCTCGCCAGTCCATCGTCGGGGGGCGGGGTGTAGTCCCTGTGGTCTTCGAACAGTTTCAGGTGCTCTCGGGACCGCTTGGCTTGCCCCCGTTCGCGGTACACCATTGCCAGTGCGTAGTGGGCCGCGCCGAACCGGGGGGCCAGCTCGACGGCCCGGATGAGGTTGCACTCCGCTTCGTCGAGTTCACCCGCCGTCGCTGCGGCTTGCCCGAGCCCGAACCGTAGGGAAGGGTCGTCGGGCGTTGTCTGCGCCGCCTCGCGGTACAGTTTCAGGCTTTCCTCAATCACGCCTCCCGCGAAAAGGGCCGAAGCAAGCCGTCCTCGAGCTGCGGACAGGGACGGATCGAGTTCCAGGCACTGCCGGAAAGCCCGCTGTGCCGCAGCGTGGTCCCCGGTCGCGGCCAGCGAGACCCCGAGATAATAGGGCCAGCGGGGGTCGCTCGGCGCGAGCGCCTGGGCCCGCTCAAAGAACGGAGGGGCCAGTCCGTGCTGGCCGTAGGCCTGCAGAACCATGCCGGCCCGGCCGGTTGGATTGGCGGCACCCGGATCCCGCTTGGCGACCGCGAGCGCCGAGGAGATCTGCTCACGCAGGCTTGTTCCGAACGATGCGGGATCGACTTCGGGGACTGGGCCGGGGTCGGGACTGGCGCATGCCGCCAGGATCAGGACGCAGGCGGCCGGCAGAATGTGCTGGAGCACATTGCCATTGTAGTGCTCAGCCTGTGGCCGGAGGCGTTGACTGCGCGGCCTGCGCCGGCGGGGGGCCCCTCCACGCAGGCGACGACTTGGGGACCGCTCGCGTCGTGCGCCGAACGGGCGGGCTGCGGGCCGGGCCTGCCCGCCGGCGGCTCGGCAAATGCCTGCACTGGAGGCACTAGGCGGCGCTGGAGGGGTTGCGACGGTGCGCACGGCTAGTGGCGCAGGAGTGCGGGCAGCGTGGGGGTCCGTACCGGTGTTCGTGGACAGCCCGGGGATCAAGGTGGAAGGCAAGTTGTGCGAAAATGCCGTGCGCGGCTACCACGACGAGCGGCAGTCCTGGTTGCCCTCGGTGTGCGTGGGTGCGGTGGGTCCGCCCGGCTGCATGTGGGCGACCCGGGCGTGCAGGGGCATGGGCGGGAGCCACTGGACCGGGAGGGGTGCCCTGGCTGGCACCGCCTTGGCGGATATGGCTGCGGGCCGCCAGCGAGTACTCCTGCGGGGAGCTGGTGAGCTACTGCCGGCAGAAGGGCTGGGATGATTCCGTGCTCGTGGCCGATCCGCGCCAAAAGGCCCCGATTCTGCGTCGGGTGGCCGCGAGGGAGTTGCGGGAGGACGAGGGGCAGCCCTTGGACGCGGCGGGCCAGGAGCGGGCGCTCGCGGTGGCGTACCGGCCGGCCCGGTGGCTGGAGGAGCCGGTGTGCGGGGTCTCCGGCGCGACGGGGACGGGGAGCAGCGGTTACCGGTGTCGATGCATGCAGTGATACTGGTGAGCCACGACCGGCTGCCGCTGGCGGAGTTGGTGCGGCGGCTGCGGTGCGGGCGCAGGCCGGCGCAGTGCATCTGCGCGGGGTGCTCAGGTTGCGCGGCGACGGGGTGAGGGGCCCGTGCTGGGTGCGCAGGGCTCTTCGCCCAAGCCAAGCCGCCCGGCAACGCCCATCTCGGGAATTATCCGGGAATCTAGGACAAGCAGGGGCGCGAGGTTGCCGCGCATGCGACATGGTAGGCGAGCATGCGCCGCAACACGTGAGCGCGCACGCTCGGGGCGGTAGTGGTGGGTGGGCCGGGTCTGGAGATCGACGGGCGCAGTTTCCTTGCGCCCGGTCAGCGAATGCCCAAACTTGCTTGTGGCCGCCAGAGCTGAGGAGCAGGTGGCGATTACCTGGAGCTTGGGATACTCGTCGGCAACGATCTTCAGCGCTAGGCTCGGATCGTTGAGACGGTGGACTTTCATCCAGAACTGGTCAGCAGATGCCTGCAGGCGTCAATCGCGCTAAACGCTGAGAGGTGCTTGCGAACTCAGCCCTGCTCGCCCGCTCCCAGACGACGCCCGTCGTCGGAGTCCTGCTTCCGTGATCGCGGCTAGGCTCCTCGCCCAAACCGGGGGCAGGCTGCCACTGAACGCCGACAGCAGGTCCCCCAGGTGCGCTACGCTGCGAGCTGCGGGATCACCTCGCCATGCACATCCGTCAGGCGCATGTGCCGACCGTTGAAGAAGTACGTCAGCCGTTTGTGGTCCATGCCTAGCATGTGCAGCACCGTGGCGTGCAGGTCGTGGTAGGTCAGGACCTGCTGCTCGGCCTTGTAGCCGAACTCATCCGTCGCCCCGATGGACTGCCCGCCTGCGATGCCCGCCCCAGCCAACCACACGGTCATGGCGTGCGGGTTGTGATCCCGGCCTAAGCCGCGCTGCGAAATGGGCATGCGCCCGAATTCCGAATGCCAGACGACGAGCGTCTCGTCGAGCAGCCCCGTGCGCTTGAGGTCGCGGAGCAGGCCGGCGATCGGCCGGTCCACTTCGCCGGCGTGCAAGGTGTGGTTCTCGACTAGGTTGCTGTGGGCGTCCCACGTGTCGATGTTCTGCTGGCGCAGCGCGCCGCTGTAGAGCTGCACGAATCGCACGCCCCGCTCGACGAGCCGGCGCGCCAGGAGGCACTGCCTCCCGAACGGCTCGGTCACCGGATCGTCCATGCCGTAGAGCGCCTTGGTCTCCTCGGCTTCTTGGGAAATGTCGACGGCCTCGGGCGCGCAGCCTTGCATGCGGTAGGCCAGCTCGTACGACGAGATGCGCGCGGCCAGCTCCGAAGAACCCGGATGGCGCTTCGCGTGTTCGTCGTTGAGCTTGGCGAGATGGTCGAGGCGCGCCCGCTGCTGCTGCGGGGCAAGTAGGTCGCTCGGCGGGCGCAGGTCGAGGATGGGGTCGCCTTGGGACCGAAACACCGTGCCCTGGTAGGTCGCCGGCAGATAGCCGCTGCTCCAGTTCGCCGGCCCGGAGAACGGTCCTCCGCGATGGTCGTAGATCACGACGAAGCCAGGCAGGCTCTGGTTCTCGGAGCCGAGTCCGTAGGTCACCCAGCTGCCGACGCTCGGGTGCCCCATCAGCAGAGACCCCGTGTTTCCACTCGTAGTGCGCCAGCACGTGGTCGTTGGATCGGCCTCGGCACGAATGCACGAACGCAATCTCGTCTGCGAGCTGGCCAATCTCTGGAAATAGCCCCGACACCTGCTTGCCGCACAGGCCGTAGCGCTGGAACTGGAACGGGCTGCGCATCAACGGACCTGGGTAGCCCTGGCGGACCCGCACCTTGCCCTTGCCGGTCAGCGGCTGCCCGTGGTGCTTCTCCAGCATCGGCTTGTAGTCAAAGGTATCGACATGGCTGACTCCGCCGCTCATGAACAGCGAAATCACCGCCTTCGCCCGGGGCTTGAAATGCGGCTCGCGGGGAGCCGTGGGGGAGGCGAGACCGGGCGCGTCGCAGGCCCTCTCCTTGGCGAGGAGCCCGTCTTGATGCAGGAGGTGCGCCAGCGCGAGACCGCCGATGCCTTCTCCGGCCCGGAACAGCAGGTCCCGGCGCGACAGGAAGCGTGGGTTAACCGACATAGAGGAACTCGTTGAGGTTCAGGATCACGTCGCAGAGGTCGGTCAGCGCCGCCAAAGCGTCGCCTCCGTGGTACTCGGTTTGCCGCCGCAGGAAGGCGAGATTGGCGCGCAGCTCGGCATGGGTCGGCGAACGGCTGAGGGCGATGCGGTAGGCCTCGCGGATCCGTCCGGCAGCGTCCTCGGCGAGCCCGGCCACCTGCTCGGCGTAGAACCCGGCTTGGCGCAGGGCGAACTCGTTGTTCAGCAGCGTCAGGGCCTGAGTTGGCACCGTCGTTGTGGTGCGCCGCTCGCACGTCACATTCATGTTCGGCTGGTCGAACACTTCAAAGAGCGGGTAGCGCAGGCCGCGCTTGGCGTAGGCGTAGACGCTGCGCCGCCAATTGCGGGGGCCCGGCTCGGTCATCTCCCACTTGCCCTTGGGGAACGACGCCCGGAGCTCCTCCGGGATCGGCGGGAAGAACCCCGGCCCGCCGGCCTCGAGGTTGAGCTTGCCGGACACCGCCAGGATGATGTCCCGAATGGCCTCGCCCTCCAACCGCCGGAGCCGGAACCGCCACAGCAGCTTGTTGTCTGGATCCGCCTCCCGCGCCGCTGGGTCGTCGTGCGCCGAAGCCATTTGGTAGCTCTCCGACGTCATGATCAGCCGGTGCATCGCCTTCACGCTCCAGCCTTGCCGCACAAACTCGGTAGCGAGCCAGTCGAGCAGCCGCGGATGCGTCGGCTTGGTGCCCATGCGGCCGAAGTTGCTGGCGGTGAAGACGAGCCCTTCGCCGAAGTGGTGCATCCAGATGCGGTTGGCCATGACCCGCGCCGTGAGGGGGTTGTCCGCTGAGGCGATCCACTTGGCCAGGGCCAGTCGCCGGCCGCTCGAGATGCGCTCGTCTCCGGGTGGGGCCGGTTGAAACGCCCGCCCCTTGGCCAGCGCCTCGATATACCCGGGAGCGACCACATCGCCCTTCGTGCGGTAGTCGGCGTTGGGCAAGAAGCGGGCTGGGGGCGGCTGGTAGCCCTTGGTGGGAAGCCAGGTTCCCTGGATGCCGCTGAAGTCCTCGCGGTCGCCCTTGCCGGGCTGCACCTCGTCTCCCCGGCCGTTGGGCGCGAAGCGATAGTCGCCATCTCGCACGCCCATCGCGGTCGGCAACGGCTCGGGGAATTGCGCCTCCAACTCTTTGACGCGCGTGCGCAATGCGGCCCGCTGCGCCTTTTGCTCCAGAGGCAGCATGTCGTCAGTGACGGCGACTGGGCCGTACTGGACCTGAGCAGCCAGCAGCTGCTGCCCCGGCGTCCGCTCCTCGTCCGGGGTTCGCACGGCCTCTTGGATTTCCAGCGGGAACTGCTCCAGCCGGCGCTGCGCGGCGATCTCGTGATACGGGGCCTCAATGGCGCTGATGCGCTTCTTGAGCGGGGCGATCTTGGCCTCGATCGCAGCCGTGGCCTCGGCGTGCCGCCGCGCAGCCTCTCCGTCAGCCAAGGGGAAGTCGTACCGGATGTACGGGAAGAACACCGCGAGGGTCCGGTAGTAGTCCAGCTGGGTGATCGCGTCGAACTTGTGGTCGTGGCAGCGCGCGCAGTCTACCGTAAGGCCGAGGAAAACCCGGCCGGTCGTCGCGATCATGTCGTCTAGGTAGGTGTAGCGGTACTGCGGGTTGTCTTTCTCGCGGAACAGCACGCGGGGGCCGACCCGGAGCATGCCCGTGGCCACTAGCGTGTCGTGGCCGGGCTCGTCGACCTCGTCCCCGGCCAATTGCTCTTGGACAAAGCGGTCGTACGGCTTGTCGTCGTTGAAGGCGCGGATGACGTAGTCCCGGTAGCGCCAAGCCTGGGGCTGGTCGTAGTCGTGTTCGTACCCTGACGAGTCGGCGTAGCGGACCGCGTCCAGCCAGTGGCGGCCCCAGCGCTCGCCGTACCGCGGAGAGTCCAGCAGGTCGTCAACGATGCTTGCGAAGGCCTGCCGGGACGGATCCGCTGCGAAAGCGTCCACTGCCTCGGGAGGCGGCAGCAGTCCCGTTAGGTCGAGGTAGGCTCGGCGGATCAGAGTCCGCGGGTTGGTGCGCGGGGCCCGCTGCAGGCCCTCTGCGTCCAGGCGCGCCGCCAGAAAGGCGTCGATAGGATGGGCCCCTGGATTCGGCGGGTCATGCCGCACAGGATCGGCGAACGACCACCAGATCTTGTTGGCGGGCTCCGGCTCGGCTGGCCAAGTTGCCCCGGCCTCGATCCAGCGCCGGAGGGTCTCGATCTCGGCCTTCGCGAGAGTGCTGCCGAACGGCATGCGGGGCTCGGCCGTGCCGGCGACATGCCGGAATAGCAGACTGCTCTCCGCGTCGCCGGGCTGCAGCGACGCTCCGCGCTGACCTCCCTGCAGCATCGCCTCCCGGCTGTCGAGGCGCAGCCCGGAGAGCTGCTGCTTCTCGCCGTGGCATCGGACGCAACGCTCCTCGATTATCGGCGCGACGTCGCTAGCGAAGTCTGGAGCCTCCACCTCCGCCCGCAGCCCAGGATTTCCGAGCGCCAAGCAACCGGCTACCGCGAGCAACCTACGCAGCATCTCAATTTCCCTTGAACCGCTATGAGTGTAGGGAAGCGGCGGCCGCACGTCAACCCCCGGAGAGGTCCGAATCGACGCTGACGAGGCCTGCGGACGCCAAACGTGGCTGATTGGGCGTAGACCCCCGAGCCGGAGCTAGGTCGCAGGGCCGACCTCTGCCTGGCGACAGTCCTGGAGGAGCCTTCTGCGTGGCTGGCGACCGCGCCAAGCCCGTTGGCGATTGTCTGCGGCAACAGCGGAGCCGATTCGGCCTGCTGCGTCTGCGGCTGGACGGGGGCGGCCGTAGCGCCGCGAAACCATGCCGAGGGGGGCCGAGGCAATGCTCGAAGGCATCGGGGCCCGTCAACTCGGCGCTCGGCCCCGTGCGACCACGGTGCCTGCCTCGGTTTCGGCCACCCGCAACGATAGTGCAGAACATACGGAGACCCGCCGTCACCCCGATGTTGATGGGCGCGCTGTTGCTTTCTTTGCTGGGAACGGCCAGCGCACCGTGGAGTCCAGTCCAGAGATTCCGGAGATGCTGCGACGGGCCCGAGGTCCGCGCCAAACCCTACGCCAGCGGGATTTTCGCATTGGAGCATTGGGTAAGATGGGCGCAATGCGAATCCTGCCGGGGAAGTTGCTTCTGCCGTTTGCGCTGGCCTTGCCGCTGGCGTCCGAACCGGTGCCGCTTGACCTCAGCGCCTACCGCGAGGGCCCGGTCGATGTCGAAGCCGTCGAAGCCTCCCTCGTTGTGCGTTGGCAGGACGAGGCCGGACGGCATTGGAGAGCGACGTTCGACCGGGATCCTGCGCACCCTCTCATCGCCTCTATGGATGCTGGCGACGCTCCCGTGCTGAGGTCCGCCCGTCCGTTCTACCGCGTGGAAATTGGAGTCCGACGCAAGGGTTGGAACGCCTTCTTCGACTACCCGCCGACGCATCCTGCGGGCACGCGGGCCTTTTTCGGCGAGTTCGAGCTCGATTCGATGCGTGTTGAGACGGTGGGAAACCGCGTTCGGGTTGTGTGCGGCGGTTTCCGGGCTGGCCCCTTTCGCGGGCGGCTCGCCTTCACGTTCTTCCCGGGCTCGCGCCTCGTCCAGCAGCAGGCGGTCGTGTCGACGAGCGAGCCGAACGTAGCGTTCCTCTACGATGCCGGGATCGAGTTCTCCGCGCCGGGGCAGGTGCGGCCCGGCCGCAACATGAGCACGCCGTTCGCCTACTACGACACCGAGGGTCGCCTGCGCGAGGAAATCGCGAACGGTTTCCAGCCCGAGCGCGTCCCGCACAAGGTGCGCTACCGAGCGCTCGCGTCTGCGACGGGGGCGGGCAGCGTCGCCGCGTTTCCGGCGCCCCACCAGTACTTCTTCCCCCGGGACTTCACTTCGAACCTCAGTCAGAACTGGCACCGATCCTGGCGGGGGAAGGTTTCGCTCGGCATCCGCCAACTCTCCGACACCAACTGGCAGTTCTACCCGTGGGCGAATGCGCCGCCGGGCACCGAGCAGTCGCTGTCCCTGTTCCTGCTGCTCGGTGCCGAGGGGCCGGCCCAGGTCCTGGACGAGGTGCTGCGGTTCACCAACCGGGACCGCTTCCCCGCGCTGGACGGCTATCGGACCCTAGCTTCGCATTTCCATCTTGCGTATACGGTGCAGGCCTTGGCCGAGGGCATGGATTGGACGCCGCCGTTCAAGCCGGCGCTACGGGAGCTGGGCGTCGACGCGGCGATCATCATGGATTTCCACGGGGACGGACACCCCCGCGACCTCACGGAGCTACGGCTCCAGGAGTTGGCCAGCTTCTTCGAGGCCTGCCGGCAGCAGTCCGACGAGAAGTTCCTGCTGATCCCTTCCGAGGAGGCGAACGTGCATTTCGGCGGCCATTGGGCGCTGGTGTTCCCGAAGCCGGTCTATTGGTGGATGAACAGGCCCGAGGGAAGGCGATTCGCGTCGAAGCATCCCCAGTACGGCACGGTGTACAGCGCGGCCGACGCGGTGGAACTGCTGGAGCTCGTCCGGCGCGAGGGCGGCTGGATGTACCAAACCCACGCCCGCACCAAAGGCTCGACCGGCTATCCCGACGCGATTCGAGACACCGAGCATTTCCGCGACGAACGGTACTTCGGCGCTGGCTGGAAGGCCATGCCCGCCGATTTCTCCACGCCTAGGCTTGGCGAGCGGGGCTTGAAGCTGCTGGACGACTTGCAGAACTGGGGCCTCCACAAGCGGCTGCTGGGGGAGGTTGACGTGTTTCAGTTCGACCGCACCCACGAGCTCTACGCCCATATGAATGTCAACTATGTCAAGGCCTCGCGGCTGCCGGGCTTCGACAACTACAGCGAGCTGCTGGAGCCTCTTCGGCGCGGGGATTTCTTTGTGACGACCGGCGAGGTCCTGCTGCCCGCCTGGGAGATCGGCGGAGGAGAGGACGAGATCTCGGTGCGGGCCCAGGTCCGCGGCACGTTTCCATTGCGTTTCGCTGAGATCGTCTGGGGCGACGGCCAAGGCACGCAGCGGGAGATCATCGACCTCGCGGAGACCGCGCCGTTCGCTGCGGGGTCCTTCGACTGGACCGTCCAGGCCCCGGGCTGGGTCTGGGCTCGCCTTGCGGTCTGGGACGTGGCCGCCAACGGGGCATTCGTCAATCCCGTGCGGCGCTAGGACAGAGGGGCTTCGCTGCCGGCCATTTCGGCGGCTTCGAGAGACGGGTTAGGAGCATGCGATGCGTTCGACGGCGCTAGCCGGAACGGGCCTGGAAGTCTCGACCGTCTGCCTGGGAACGATGACTTTCGGCTCGCAAGTGGCTGAGCCCGAAGCCGCACGGATGGTGGGCTACGCCCTCGACCGGGGCGTCAACTTCGTTGACACAGCGAACGTGTACAACGACGGATTGGCCGAGGAGATCGTGGGCCGCGTGCTGGGCCCAAGGCGCTCGCGCGTCGTCTTGGCGACGAAGGTCCGCGGAAACATGCACGAAGGTGCGGCCGCATACGGCGGGCTGAGCCCGGCCGCCGTGCGGCGAGCCGCCGAAGGGAGCCTGCGACGGCTGCGGACGGACTACATCGACATCTACTACTTGCATCAGCCCGACTATGCGGTGGAGATCGGGGAGACCCTTGCAGCCCTGGACGAGCTGCGCCGCGAGGGCAAGGTCCGGTGGACAGGGACCTCCAACTACGCGGCTTGGCAAATGGCGGAAATCGCGGCGCTCTCTCGCGAGGGGGGTTATCAAGCTCCCGTCGTGGCGCAGCCGATGTACAACGTCTTGGCCCGGGGTATCGAGCAGGAGTATCTGGCCTTCACCGAGAGATTCGCTGTCGCGAACGTCTGCTACAACCCGCTGGCCGGCGGCCTGCTGACCGGCAAGCAGTCCCAGAGCGCCGGCCCGCTGCCCGGGACCCGCTTCGACGGCAACCGGCGCTATCGCGAGCGGTTCTGGCACGCCGAGTACTTTCGCGCAGTGGAGAGGCTGGGCGATGCTGCCTCAAACCTAGGTGTTTCGCTGGTCGAGCTGTCGCTGCGGTGGCTCTGCCATCGCTCGGGGGTGGACAGCGTGATTCTGGGCGCGTCCCGGCTCGGTCACCTAGAGCAAAACCTGGAAGCTTCCCAGCGCGGCCCGCTGCCCGAGGACGGCCGCTTGGCCTGCGATGTGGCGTGGTCGAGGCTTCGGGGACCGACGCCGCAATACAACCGGTAGGGCCGGGATTCGGATTGAGCGCCCGATGCCGGAGCGCTCTCTGTGCCCGGACCGGTAGCCAGCCGACGTGAGTGGTACGCCCGGCAGGATTCGAACCTGCGGCCTCTTGCTCCGGAGGCAAGCGCTCTATCCAGCTGAGCTACGGGCGCACGCGATGCTTTTTCAGCATACAGCACCCTCTCTTTGGGGTTGCCCCCTCCCGGACACTTTTACGCACTAGTGTCAGGCTCCCTCTTCCGCCCAGAGAGCAGGCGCAATCGCTCCGCAGCGCGATGGGCCGGATGCTTCGCCGCAGAGCCGGCTGACTGCTGTGCGGTGGTTGCAGGAATCTAGGTGCGGCCCGCTGGAGCGTTTGCGGCGCGACCCCGGGCAAGGTAGCCTCATCGCCGGACCAAGCGGACCTACCGAGCGAACCCGGCTGCATTACGCCTCATGGTTGCACCTGATCCCAATTCCGTGCCTCGCGGCTGCAACTCGAATCACTAACGTCCCACGCACCTTCCAACAAAGGTGGCTTGGACCTTCCCTGTCCGGTAGAATGCTTGGTATCGTAAGTCATTGAAAATACAGAATAAATATCCAGGTCCTGGCCCATCATAGCGCAACTTTTCAGGTTTCTTCCGAGAATTGTGGGACACTAGCGATACAGGTGGGAGCCCATGCTTAGGAAGCGGCTGGCGCTAGCGAAGCTGGAACTGAGGCTGTGGGTCGGCTCCGTCGTGGGCCGGATGCGCTACCGGGGCGACGCGGTCCATTGTCCGGTGTGCGAGCGGTCGTTCCAACGGTTCCTATGGGCGAACGGCCGGGCGCACGGGCGGTGTCCGAATTGCGGGGCGCTCGAGCGGCACCGTCTCCTGTGGCGCTACTTCGCGGAGCGCGTCGTCCCTTGGCTGCGTTCGGGGAGTGAGGGGGGAGCCGCGGGTCGTCCTGGACATCGCCCCGAGCCGAGCGGTCAGGGGCCTGTTCCGGGACCTTTTGGGCGACGCGTACGTCAGCGCGGGCTTGCAGGACCGGGCCTGGGTCGTCGAAGACCTCTTCATGGACATCACCGACATCCAGCAGCCGGACCGCTCCTACGACGTCGTCCTTTGCTATCACGTCCTCGAGCCTGTGGAGGACGACGCCAAGGCCCTGAGCGAACTGCGCCGCGTGCTGAAGGACGACGGCCTCGCCCTCGTCGACGTGCCGCCGTGGGGCGAGGACTGCGACGAAACCTGCGAGGACCCGGCGATCACGACGCCCGCGGGGCGGACGCAGGCCTTCGGGCAGCCCAACCATGTCCGGAGATACGGCCAGGATTTCCTCGCCAGGCTGCGCGCGGCGGGATGGCATGCGGAGGTCGTCAGGGCGTGCGACGTCTACTCGGACAAGGACGCCCGGAGGCACGGCTTCCAGGGCGAGAGGTTCTTCCTGTGCGCCAAGTCCGCCGCCCATCCCGCGTTCGCCGGCGACCCCGGACTGCTTGGCGTGGTGAGCCATTAGGTCGTTCAGCGAATGCCTCGGCCAGCCAAGGGAGCACGGTTGGGTGTTACACTTAGCCGGAGGTTTTTCGGGCTGGGCGGAAAGTTGGTCGGGATGCTTGAAGTACAACGCTTGCTGGCGCTAGCTGGGTCGCTGGCGGTGATGGTTCCTGCCGGATTCTGCGCAACGGCGCACTTGCCGGGCGAACGTCTGTTTGCCCGCGAGATCGCACCGCTGCTAGAAGCGAAGTGTCTGGCCTGCCACGGCCGCGAGCTCCTGCTCGGCGGATTGGACTTGGCGAGTCGGGAAGCGCTGCTGCGTGGCGGGCAGTCGGGCACCCCGGGCGCCGTCCCCGGCGACGCCCAGGCTAGCCTCTTGTATCAAGCTGTCGCGGGCACTCACGCGACCCTCCGGATGCCCCCGAAGGAGAACGACCGGCTGAGCCCCGCACAGATTGGGCACTTGCGGGACTGGATCGACCTGGGAGCACCCTGGCCCACCGCCGAAGAACTGGCTCGCCTGCAGGCTGAGGGAGGCGCTGCGGCGGCCGACGCGGACGGTATCCAGGTCGCCACCAGCGGCGGCCAAACAGAATCTTGGAGCCAGAGGCGCTACAAGGCGGAGGACGTGTGGGCCTTCCAGCCGGTGCGGCGGCCGGAGGCTCCGGACGTTGCGGTCGCCAATCCGATTGACGCCTTCCAGCGCGAAGCGCTCCGACGAGCCGACCTGGAGCCGGCACCGCAGGCCCAGCGCTTGACGCTGCTGCGGAGGGCTTCCTACGACTTGACGGGCTTGCCGCCCTCGCCGGAGCTGGCGGCCGCGTTCCTGGCCGACAGTGGACCGGGAGCATGGGAGCGCTTGATCGACCGCCTGCTGGCGAGCCCTCACTACGGGGAGCAATGGGGCCGCCATTGGCTCGATGTGGCGCGCTACGCCGACACCGCCGGCAATTCCAACGACTACGAGCGCTCCAACGCTTGGCGTTACCGGGATTACGTCATTCGTTCGTTCAACGCGGACAAGCCCTACGATCGGTTCGTCATCGAGCAACTCGCTGGAGACGAACTCCTCCCGGGCGATCCGGAGATGCTCGTCGCGACCGGCTTCCTCCGGATGGGGCCCTGGGGCTCGGCGATGGTGCCCAAGAAGATGGCCCGCCAAGCCTATCTCGACGATGTGGTGCATAGCGTAGGCCAAACCTTCCTGTCCATGCCTTTGCGCTGCGCGAAGTGCCACGACCACAAGGCGGACCCCATCCCGACCCGCGACTACTACCGGTTCTACGCCGCCTTCGCAACGACGCAGATCGCCGAACGGCCTGCTGCCTTTTTGCCCGGGGAGAACCTAGCGCGCTTCGAGTTGGGGCGCAGGCACGTCGACAAGCTCCGCGAGTTCGCCGCAGCGCGGCGGGATGCTATACAGGCAAAGCTAGAGCAGGCCGCCCGCGACTGGTACGCGGAGCGCGGCTTGGACTTTGTGCCTGCCGCGAAGCGCAAGAACCTGCCGGACGAGGCCAAGCCTCCCCGCCACTACGGATTGACCTCGGAGGAGGAAGGCCGCCTGAAGGTCCGGCAGCAGGACGCTTGGATCTGGACGCGGCGGCTCGAGCGCTACGAGCCCCTGGCCCAGACGGTCTTCAACGGCCCAGACTACATCCCGGGTAATGGCCGCAAGCTTCGGATGCCGCAAGAGATCGACGCCTCGTGGAGGCCGGACTCCACCATCTTGGATGGCGGCTCGGTGCATGCGCCAGGGGAACCAGTGACCTCGGGAGTGCTGAGCGCGTTGCAACTGCCTACCGCCCATGGCGGGGCTGCGGCCCCGTTCGCGTTGCCGGAGGATCTGCATGGCCGTCGGCTGGCCTTGGCCCGCTGGATCGCGGACCCGCGCAATCCGCTTACAGTGCGCTCGATCGTCAACCGCGTCTGGGCGTACCACTTCGGACGCGGTATAGCTGCGAATCCCAACAACCTCGGTGCGCTAGGCGGCAAGCCCATGCATTTCGAACTGCTGGACTGGCTGGCCTCGGAGTTCGTCGAGAGCGGGTGGTCGCTGAAGCGTTTGCACCGGCTCATCATGACCTCCCAGCTGTATCGCCAGGCCAGCGAGCACCCCGCACCGGCGGCGCTGAGCCGCAAGGATGCGGACAACCGCCTGCTGGCCCGTTTCGCCCCGCGTCGGTTGGCTGCGGAAGAGCTCCGCGACAGTATGCTGGCGGTTTCGGGCGAGCTGAACGCGGAACTCGGGGGCGTGCCGGCCAGGCCCGAGCGCAACTTGGAGGTCGCCCTGCAGCCGCGCATGATTCAGTTTTCGATCGCGCCCGCCTACCAGCCGTCGCCGAATCCTGCCGAGCGCCACCGGCGGGCGATCTACGCCTACCGCGTCCGCGGCCAGGCGGATCCGATGCTGGAAGCCTTCAATCTGCCCAACCCCAACGACTCCTGCGAGAGTCGCGATGCCTCCTCGGTCAGTCCGCAAGCCCTCACGATGCTCAACTCCGACTACATGACGGACCGATCGGTGGCGTTCGCGCTGCGGTTGGAACGAGAGGCTCCCGACC
Organism: Bryobacterales bacterium; assembly: GCA_965213745.1. GTDB lineage: Bacteria > Acidobacteriota > Terriglobia > Bryobacterales > UBA6623 > VXMF01. Next base: position 223,570 of record CBDBZZ010000014.1, read on the forward strand.
TCGTCGGCAGGATTCGCCGGGCCTATGAACTGGCCCATGCGCGCTCCGTGGACGCGGACATGGAAGACCTGCTGGTAGCGTATGTCGGCGAGATGGCTGCCCGGCATCGGCGGCAGGTGCCGGAAGAGCGGGTCTATCCGACGCGCATCACGCGTTCGCTCGTCGAGGAGTTCACGGGAGAGCCGTTCGAATACGAAGAATGGCTTCCAGTCTACGAGGAGTACCGTCCTGACGTGCAGGCTTGGGATGTCGGGCCCGAGACCCGGGCCCTGGCCGACCTGTGTCTGCTACTGTTTAATTCCCACGAGTTCGCCTATGTCTACTGAGCTACGCATGCGGCCGAGCAGCGGGTCGCAGTCCCACACCAGCGGCGGGGCCTCGACCATTGGGCGGCGCAGCCTGCTTTTCGGCCTCGGGGCCTCTCTGGGCTCGCTTGCCTTCTCGCATCTGCTGGCCCGCGAGGCGGGCGCGGCCACGCAGGGGCCCCTTGCTCCGCGGCCCCCGATGCTGCCGGCGAAGGCGAAGGCTTGCATCTTCGTGGTGCTGGAAGGCGGCCCGGGCCACATGGACACCTTCGATCCAAAGCCCAAGCTGCGCGACCTCCACCTCACCGAGTCTTCGCGCGACCCCAGCCAAGTGCTGGTGGAGGTCAATGCCAAGACATACTATGTCGGGAGCCCGTTCGAGTTCCGCCGCGCAGGGAAGTCAGGTCTTCCGATGTGCGACCAGTTCGTCCATCTGGCGGATCCGGCCGTGGCAGACCAGTTGTGCTTCTACCACGGCTGCCAGGCGCAATCGGTCAACCACCCCGACGCGCTCTACCATCTGAACACTGGCAGCACGCTCGGGGCCGACCCCGGCGTCGGCGCTTGGGTTACGTACGGCCTGGGCAGCTTGAACCAGAACTTGCCGGGCTATGTCGTGATGACCGAGCTGGCCCATCCCCAAGGCGGGGCAGGGAACTGGTCGAACGGGTTTCTCCCGGCGCATTACCAAGGCACCACCCCTGCGAAACTCGGGGTCTCCTCTGCTCGACCTGCGGCCGCCGTCCTGGAAGACTCGCGGGCAGCAGCGGCGGAGCCTGGACATGCTGTCCGAGATGAACCGGCGGCACGCTGAGCGGCACCCCTCGCACGCGGAATTGGAGTCGCGGATGGAGAGCTACGAACTGGCCTTCCGCATGCAGGCGGAAGTGCCGGACATCGTAGACCTCGGTCGCGAGAGCGCTAGGACCCAGGAGGCCTATGGCCTGGATTCTCTGGAAACCCGAGCTTTCGGGCGCCAATGCCTGCTGGCGCGGCGGCTGGTGGAGCAGGGCGTGCGGTTCGTGCAGATCTTCTCGGGCGGCTGGGACAGCCACGACTTCCTTGAGCGCAACCATGCGGCGCGGATCCGGAGCATCGACAAGCCACTGGCGGCTCTGATCCGGGATCTGAGCGATCGGAGCATGCTGGACGAGACGCTGGTCGTTTGCTCCGGGGAGTTCGGGCGCACGCCCGACAACAACCGCAGAGGCGGCGTGGACGCCAACGGACGCGGTCACAACGCCGACGCGATGGTCGTCCTGCTGGCAGGAGGTGGGACGCCCGCTGGCACCGTGGTGGGGGCCACCGATGAGGTCGGCAACCGGGCAGTGGAGGTCGTCCATCCGATCCGCGACTTGCATGTGACGTGGCTCAGGCTGTTCGGACTGGACGACAATCGGCTGACGTACTTCCACGGAGGGAGGTTCAAGCAACTTTCCCAAGTCGGAGGGCAGATCATCCCGGAGTTGATCGCCTGAGTCCGAGGGCAGGCAGGAAACCAAGCCTCCGCCGGGCGCAAGCACGGCCACTTGTTCGATAGTCGGCCGATTCTGCGTTCCGCAAGGCGGGCATTGCGCCGAATCATCTTTTGGCTGGCTGAGCTCACAGACGAGAACGCCGACAGCACCAGGGATGCGCACGCGTTTTGGTGGTTGTCCCGTGGCAGCCGATTGCGGAGGTAGCGACTAGGGGTTGTGGCTGCGGAGCAGAGCCGGGAGCGCTAGTCTGAACTGCCGATTGATTTGCGGGTGATTTTGCTCGGAAGCCATTGTTTTTTAATAGGGTAAAGACTATTCGATGCCTGAAATTTATACTCATGTTATGTCTGTTGGAGAGTTGATATACTGAATGTTTTCATAAGTAATTGCACGAAAAGGCATCGCAAGCAATTGATTCTATTGATGGGTTGCTTGCAATTACTTTTGGCAAAACTAGTACGTAGGACTATACGACTATGATAATTGCCATGTAGGTCGAGACCGTCCCGAACCGCAATGCGCACCCCACCAGCTTCCTCCGGGAGGGCTGGCGCGAGGGAAAGCGCGTCCGCCAGCGGACCCTCGCCGAACTCACCCGCTGGCCTCGCCAAGATCGAGATCCTGCCCCGTGAACTCCAGAACGCAACCCTCGTCGCTCCCGAGGACGCCTGCCGCAATGTGCGCTCCAGGACCCACGGCCAAGTTGCGGCCGGACTGGGTCCTGGCGCGCCCTCGGCTCGACCGGCTGCTCGCCGCCAGGCTCTCGCGCCGGCGCGAGCTGGCGGCGGCCCCTGAGCGCGGCCCGCATGCTCGAGCAGCACTCCCAGCTGGCCACTGCGCACGGCCTGTGCGGCGAGACGCTGAGCGAGGCGCTCGCTCCGGGCCCGGTGGACGCGGACGCGCTCTACGATGCATCGGACTGGCTGCTGGAACGCCAGGGGGCGCTTGAGCAGCAGCTGGCCCAGCGGCATCTCGCCGATGGCGCCCTGGTGCTCTACGGCTGTTACCTCGACCTGGTCGAAGGCCGCTGCTCCCTGCTGGTGCCGCGGCTGCTCCCGCGACGGCCAGCGTGGCAAGGCGCAGATCGTGTTCGGCCTGCTGTGCAACGCCCAAGGCCGCCCGGCGGCGGTCGAGGTGTTCGAGGGCAGCACCGCCGACTCCGCCACCCGGATCATCCAGCTGCGCATCCGCTGCGGGCTCGCCCGGGTGATGCCGGTTGGCGACCGTGGCTGCGCACCAGCGCCCGCATCCGCGAGGAGGTCCAGCTGGCCGGGCTGGACTGGAGCAGTGCCCCGGCCTCGAGCGCACCGGGCTAGACCACACTGTCGGCGAAACTCATGTGAACCGCCTCTGCGACATCCTGGGCGGGTTCGACCGCGTCCCTCGCGCGATCCGCGCTGGCCACGGCGGCGTGAATGCCAGCCTCTGTCAGCGCTTGACTAAGTTTGTCGACACTGTCCCTGCTGGCCGTCAGGCCCTCTGCGAACAACCGATCGTTGACTTCCGTCTCATCGAAGCGTGGCCGCATGCGGTCCGGGACCCCCTCGGCCGCGGCCTTCTCCCTAGCTTTTCCCTGGGCTCGTCCCGCCGGCAGCTCGAGTTCGGTAATCGAGGAGTATTCCACACGCGGGTTCCCACGCAGCAGGTGCGCAAGTGCATCCAGGCCTTGCGTCAGCGATTTCCGAAGCTTGCCCTTCTCCATACGGCCTAGGTGCTGATACGCCGTTTCTTCTTCGCTGGCGAAAGGAAACAGGCTGTGCTCCGTGGCCTGACACAGGTGCAGATGGATGAAATGCAGGCTGTGCGTGTCCAGAAAGGTGACCTTGCGGAAAGAGCTCATGTTCGTCCTTCGGTTTGTCTCAGCGGTCGCCGTGCGTGCTTGTCGGCTATGTCGGAAAGAGCCTAGCTTCGACAGAATTCAGGTGCTCCGTCGAGAACGGCACGTGGCTGGCTTCGTTGGCAGTGGAGCGCATCTTGACGATACGCCGGGCGTTGCTGCGGGCTCCTGGACTGAAGGGCGGATCGTTCGGAAACGGAAACGGACATCGTTCGTTCCGACTCCTGAAATCCGGGGTCTTGCCGCATCCAGGTGGGCACGAACCAGGGCTGTAGCATCGTCCTGTCATAGCGCGTCGAGTCGCAGGACATTGGCCTGTTCGGCGAAGCGCTCGACGAGCGCCGGTTCGAGTTGCAGCGTCGTCCTGTGCGCATCGGGGGGCATCGAGAGGAACACCCAGAACGGGTTGTCCTTGTCGCCGGCCAGATTGATTAGGGGCTTCAGTGTCGACAAATAGTCGTGCGCCGCACGCTTCGTCAGCCTCTTCTGCAGGCCGATCTCCTCGAACTCGTCAATTCCTGAGGCGGAGCGAATGCGATGCCGATCGGCGGACCGGCAGCGGCGGGTTCGAACGGATTGAAGGCGAGTTCGAGCGTCTGCGGCAGATCAGGCATGATGGCGTCGTGCATCCCGGGCGTCGGCGGTGACGTCCTGGTGAAATGAGACGTGGGAAATGTAAGGACCGTCGGTCGGTTTGTAGTACCGACGCAGGGCCAGTTTCTCCTGCTGGGGCGAGACGGCGGCGATGGTTGCGAGACCGAGCGGCGTCGGTGCTAGCTGGGTGTCCCCCGGCCACTTGGCGGGTCGGTCGCGAGCTGAGCAAGACCGAAGCACAGCTTCGCGGCAACCTGGAAGCTGCTTGCCAGTCTTTGCAAAAAGCTCCAGAACAGGTGCGAGCCTTCTTGCGAGAGGCAGACTGCCAGTATATTCTTGCCTGAATTCTGATGGCACGACTTTTGACGCGATCAGTAGTTGCGGTGCGACCAGACCACCTTGAGGGCGGGGGTCTGAAACACCGCTGCTTGGGGGGCGGGATGTCGGCTTGACCCGCCTAGTCCACGAAAACCCCGCCGGGCGGATGCATGCACTAGGGGCGGGGATGCATTGGCACCGGCCGGTGCGCATGGGGTAGTCGAGGCGGAACGGCGGGGCGCGGTCGGGCGCGTTGCCGCCCGCGCCGCGGCAACTGCGGCGGCAGGTCTCCTCGAGAAGGCGAGCGGCACCTTATGAACATTGTTAATTGACCTGCCTAGATTTCTGCAGTACAATAATGGGTATGAGCAACAAGGAAGAAACTTCCATCCGCCGGAGCCGGCTGCCGCCCGCCGCGGGAGAGGCACGCCGCCGGACGCCTGGGACCAGCTGCTGGTGTGGGAGTCGGGGCGCAAGCTCGACCCGCGCTTCGTGGTGCCGGGCCTGCGGCGCAGGGAAGGCGACCTGGTCTGGCGCTTCGACCTGCGCGGGCGGCCCGGGGAGTCGCTGTGCGTGGGGCTGGAGTTCCAGGCGACGCCCGATCCCCTGCTGGCGGCGCGGATGAGCGTCTACGCCGGGCTGCTGCAGCTGGACCTGCTGGCGAGCGAGCGGGAGCGCCCGCGGGCCCCGCGGGTGCTGCCCTTGGTGCTCTACAATGGGCGCAAGCCGTGGCGGGCGGTGCGCAGGCACGGGGATTTGCTGCTGGCGGAGCCGGCGGCGTTGGAGGAGCAGCAGTCGTGGGCGGCGCGCCAGGTGCTGGAGGTGCGGCGCCGGCGCTGGCGCGGAACTGGGCGGCGGCCTTGTTCCGGGTGGACAGCGCGGCGGACTTGGCGGAGCTGGAGCGGCTGGAGGGGGTGCTGGGCGGGCCGGAGGCGGAGGAGATGAACATCCGCTTCGCGGACTGGGTGCAGCTGCAGGTGTGGGCGCACTTCGGGGTGACGGACTACGTGGCAGGCAGGAGGATCGGACAAATGCGGACGGGCTTGGGGGAGACGATCGAGCGGATCCTGCGCGACAGGATGGCGCACGCCGAGGAGCAAGGCCTCGAGCGGGGCATGGAGCGGGGGCAGCGGGAGCTCCTGCTAGGCCAAGTGCGGAAGTTGTACGGCGAGTCCGCCGCGGATAGGTTCGCCCAAGCCCTTGCCCGCTGGGCGGGCCGGGATCGGCTGAGCCAGGTCGCGGAGTGGCTCATCACTTGCCGCAGCTTCGACGAGCTGCTGGAGCATCTGCGAACGGTCTAGGCTCCTCGATGAGCCGGTTGAAGTTAGTTCGGCTTCGGGCCCGGTCTAGGGTTGTGTAGGCGGGCCTCAGGCCGCACCCAGTGCCGCGGCTAGGCGAGTTGGGGACGCCGATTGCCTAGGCCCGCAGCCGCCCATTCCAGGCCGCCTGAAGGGCATTGCGGAGCCCATTTGCGGCGCCAAGGGGTGAGGGGCGGCGGTCCTGCCGGTTCCAGTGCGTGCCTCTCCACGGCAGCGACCGCAGCAGCACCCCAAGTTGAACCCGCAACCCACCCGCCGCAGTCACTGGGGCCCTCGACCGCTCTGCCAACTCCACCCGTCGACGCACCACCGTCCCGCTGGGCTAGTAGTACGATTCCAAAATAATCTTGCAATAGGTTTGGGGTTGAGCTAGGCTGGTTGCAGGGTTGCCCGCAGGGGCAGGGGCTCCCCACGGTGCCATGCCCTTCCAGAAGCAACGCCCCGATTTGATCCTGAGCCCCGAGGCGTGGGCCACACTCGAGGCCGTCTCCCGCTCCCGCACCGCGCCGGCCCGGCGCGTCGAGTGCGCCAAGATCCTGCTCGGCTACGCCGCCGGCGCGTCAGTCTCGGCCCTCGCTCGCACGCTGCGGCGCCAAGGGCTGGCAGCTGGGGGCCGCAGCCGCCCTGGAAGACTGGGCCCGGCCGGGTCGCCCGGCGCGGACCCCGCCCGCAGCCCGGGCGGGGCTCGTGGCGGTCGCCTGCGCCCAGCCCCAGGAATGCGGCGATCCCGAGGAACTCCGGACCTTGCGGCTCCTGGCCCGCCATGCGCGGGAGCGCTGCGTCGGCGCGGGCCATCCCAGCTTGGCCCGCGGCGGGCGCGGCACCGTCTGCAAGCTGCTGCGGGCCGACCGCTTGCGCCCCGCACCAGGGCCAGGACGACCGGGAGCGGCGCGATCCGGACGGCGAGCCCCAGAGGGAGCAGGTCCTGCTGCTCTACCAGCAGGTGCAGGTCTTCCGCGAGGCCGGCGCCGAGACCGGCGAGACCGCGCTCGCGGCCTGGGTCTCCTCCGCCGAGAGGCCGGGCCTCCCAGCCCTCGCCGGGGTCGCTCCCGACCTGGCGCCGCAGCCCGGCCAGCACGCCTCGACCAGGCGCGACTACGAAGACCAGCGGCTCGGCACGCTGACGCTGAGGGCGGGCCGGGACCTGCTCACCGGGCCGTCGTGGAGCGCCCCCGCAGCCGCGAGTTCGTGGAGTTCTGGCAGCAACTGGATGTCGCCCACTAATCTTGCCAAAAGTAATTGCAAGCAACCCACCAATAGAATCAATAGCTTGCGGAGCTTTTTCGTGCAATTACTTATGAACACATCAGTATCCCGCAGGGATGCCGATCCGGGACGTACTCGACAATCACTCCGCGCACACGGTGCAGGAGACGCGGGCGTATCTGGCGACCGTCGCCAACCGCTGCGAGTTCGGGTTCCCACCCCAGCACGGAGCGTGGTTGAACTTGGTCGCATCGTGCTTCTCGCAGCTGACGCGTACCCTGCTAAGGGAGGTTCGGGTCGAGACCCAGGAAGAACTCAAGCTGCGGAGCGAGGCGCACCTCGACCGTGTCAACGAGGATCCCGTGGCGTACCGCTGGACTTCCAAGATGGACGAGATCTCCGTCGCCTAGGCCACCCCGTCCATTGATATGTTATTTTGGAATCATACTACTAGGCAGTTACGACGGGACTTTTGAGCAGGTCAGTAGTAGCTACAGGAAGAGTAACAGTTTGCTCTATCCAAGAGCGATGCATCGTCATCTGCATCGCAGTCCTCACGACAGATTTCTTCGTAAGTTTCCTTCGCGTAGGGATCATCGTGGACCTCATGTTCCTCCCACAAACTAGCACCTGCCGCTTCCGGGTAGTCACTAAACGGGTCGTCTAGTTCCTGCTCTGGCGTGAGATCGAACCCCTCGCCCCACGAAGATTCATCCCCCTCGGGCTCATACTCCCAAGGCGGAAGCCATATCTCATAGACACAGATGGGTTCTCCGGCAGGTCCGCTTTCCCAGTAGTCGCAAGCAAGTGCTGCGTCAGAATGAAGCAGCACTGCCACTATCAACGCAAACCATGTTTTCATGTGGTACTCCTCAAGGCACTAGTATAGCAGACCAGACTGGTGACGCCAAGGGTTGTCTAGATTCCCGGTTAATTTCCCGCAATGGCGGTGGGGGGGGCGTAGGGCTTGAGCGGAGAGCCCGGCGTACTCGGCGCGGGCCCCTTAGCCCATCGCCGAGCGACCTGGCCCCCGCGCAGGTGCCCTGCGCCGGCCTGCGCCGGCCACGCCGCCCCAGCCCGGCTCCATCCGGCTCGCCGCGGGCAGCAGCAGCTGCGCGATCTGCCCGTCCAAGTAAAAACCCTGCTGCGCCGTGTGCGAGCGGCACGGCGGATGCTGCAGGCCTAAGAGCCCGTTGATAAATGGCGCTGTCCGAGTTCCCGCCGAGACGCGGCGGAACGCAGCGAAGGCTTCTGCGGACTAGGCTCCGAGCCCGAGCGCGGGCCGCCGGGCGGCCCAGACGCTCGAGAACGCCCTCAGAAGCCGTTCTAGGGCCTTCCCGAGGCCTTCTCCAGGCCGCATGAGCGCCGCAACGGCCAGGGAGCCGCCGCCTTGCAGGCTGCGGGGCGTACCGCTCCCCGTCAGCGACCGCCTCAGGACGCCCAGGTTGTACCCGCAGGCGTGGATGAGCAGTCGCTGCAGGATGTTGCTGCGGCCCCGCAGGTGGACCCGCCGCATCCCGCCGGTCGCGTACCTGGGGGCCCTCGACCGTGCGACCTGCTCGCAGCGCTGCCGCTCCAGCTGGCGCCCCCGCTCGCCGGCGACCCGCTCCCGGTTCGCCTCCACCGCCGCGCGCTCGGCTTCCCGGCCCGGCTCCCCCCTGGCGCGGCTTCCGCTGCGGCTCCGGAATCACCGGCTCCTGCCCGGACTCCTCCAGCGCCAGCACCGTCGCGCCGCTGTGGTACCCCTTGTCGGCCACCACCGTCTGCGGCTTCCCGCCCTGCGCCTCTTCCGCCGCCGCCAGCGTCGGCCCGAGCGTCGCCGTGTCGCCCCGGTCCGCGGCCTGCACGGTCAGCCCCACCAGTGCGCCGCTGTCCAAGTCCACCCGGGCGCTGACCCACGCCACCCCCACGCACACCGCGTGCAGCCAGGACTGCTTCTCGCCGTTGTAGCCGCGCTCGGCGTTCTCGAACAATTTGCCCTCCACCTCGATCCCCGTGCCGTCCACGAACACCGGGACGTAGCCCCACCGCTGCCCGCACGCCTGCGCCACCAGCGGCACCAGCCGCCGGCTGACCAGCCGCGCGCACTCCCGCAAGCCCTCCCGCGCCGCCGCGTGCATCCGCTGCAGGTATTCGCCGAGCCGCCGGCTGGCGGACACGGCCCGCAGCCCGCACGCTCGGCGGGCGACGGCATCGGCCCCAAGGCGTCGACCGCGTGGAGGTGCCCCCCCCGCCGGCGCAGGCCGCGTAGAGCAGCGCCAGCAGCTGCCCGTCGCTGCCACCGCACCGGCGGCGCTGGAGGCGGACCGAGGCGGCCAGCTTCTCGGGCAGCCCCGAGGAACCGGGCCAGCCGCGCCACCACGCCGAGCCCGGATGGTGCTGGAATTTTTTAACCGGGAATCAGGGAGGGTTGTCGCTGCCGCGTGCGGCTAGGAGCCGTCCTTGCGCGTCGCGTTTGGCGCTCGGCATCTGCTGCGCGGGAAGCACACCGTCCGCGCTCTGAGCCGTTTTCGGCCCTGAGCGTGGCTTAGTGGCTTACTCCGTCCAGAGCGCCGGGGGGCGCTCCTAGGAGCCCGTTGATAAAGTCCAGCTGAGCGGCGCTGCGCTCGGGGGGCTTGCCTAGATTCCCCGGTTAATTTCCCGAAATGGCGGTTGGCGGGCCGTAGGGCTTGAGCGGGGAGCCCGGCGTACCCGGCGCGGGCCCCTCAGCCCCGTCGCCCGAGCGACCCTCGGCCCCCCGCGCAGGCGCCCTGCGCCGGCCTGCGCACGCACCGCAGCCGCGGCACCCCCCGGCTCCAGGCGCACCGATCCCCCGCGGGCTCCGCGTCGGTCCCCTGCCCGCTGGGCTCGGCGCGGCTCCGGCCGCGCCCGCCCCAGCCCGGCTCCCTCCGGCTCGCTGCGTGCAGCAGCCAGTCCACCCACAGGTTGCTCTTGCTGCACAGCAGCCGCCCCCACGCTGCCCACGAAGCACCGGATCAGCGGCCGCAGCCCGTGCTGCCGCGCCGCGGACGGCAGCTGCGCGATCTGCCCGCCTAGGTAGAAACCCTGATTCGCCGCGTGCGAGCGGCACGGCGGATGGTGCAAACCCAGGTCCGTCAGCGGCCCCCTTGAACGCATTCTCCTGCTCCTGCTGGCCGCCGGTGCCGCCGCACCAGCTCCGCCACCGGCAGCCGGTCGTGGCGCACCAGAATCACCGTGTTACACCGGCCTCCCAGCAGCCGCTGCTCCCCGTCCCCCGTCGCGCCGGATCACCACGTACACCGGCTCCTCCGGCCACCGGGCCGGCCGGTACGCCACCGCGAGCGCCCGCTCCTTCCCCGCCGCGTCCAGGGGCTCCCCCTCGCCCTCCCGCAACCCCCTCGCGGCCGCCAGGCGCAGAATCGGGGCCTTCTGGCGCGGATCGGTCACGCTCACGGAAATACTCCCAGCCCTTCCGCCGGTAGTAGCTCGCCAGATCCTTGCAGGGGTACGCGCTGGCGGCCCGCAGCCCCACCGGCTGCCGCCCTGTCAGCAAGGGTGCCACATCCTGGTCCAGCTGCTCCCGCCAATCCCCCCGTACATCCGTGCCGCCCGCATGCAGCCGGGCGCTGACCCATGCCACCCCCACGAACACCGAGTGCAGCCAGGGACTGCTGCTCGCTGTGGTAGCCGCGCCCGGCGTTCTCGAACAGGCTTGCCCTCCCACTTCGATCCCCGTGCCGTCCACGAACACCGGCACGGAGCCCCACCGCCTAGCGCTACATCAGAATTGAATCGGAGCCTTGAGTTGGCAAGAATTCCACGCCGTGCGCGAGACGGTGGTCGAGAGGGTGCCGCGGCGAGTTGAGCGGTGTCCGGGGCAGTTCCGGCAGCCTCGCAGCAACTTCGGTGGCTGTGCGTAGCGGCCCGGCATGGATGGCGGCAGATTCATCCTCGACGTTCAGGTCGCCCCCTCTGGGAACGCCCGGCCGCTGCGCCAACGACAAGCTCGGCCGCTGCGCCCGGTGCCCGGTGGCTGCTGCGGCAGGGTATCCAGCGGGTCCGCCGGCTCGAGGGCCAGCGGGCGCTACCACCGCCAGGGGTGCCAAGTCCTGCACGCGGCAGGTAGCGACACGGTCGAGGTTCAACCCCTACCAGGCCCGACCCTGGGCCGCAGCGCTGGGGCCTGCTCGCCAGGGCCGACCGTGTCGATGCGGTCCTGCGGGCCCGGCCGGCGCGCCTCGCTGCCTTCGTCTCCCGGGGCCCCCGGCCGGCCGCTAACGTGCTGGCACTCCAGGATTGCGGGGCTTGCCGGCGACGGCTGGCGAACGAGCGCGATGTCGGCGCCAAGCAACTCGGCGGAAGCCCCCCGGAGCGCCAGCCGCCGCACGCTGCAAGGCTCGCCGCGGGACATGGACAAGTCGTCCTAGCCGCCCCGTTGCGGCGTGAGGACCGCCGCGGGAGCCGCGCGGCCGCGGCCTGCCGGCCGTCCCGAGCTGCGCCATGGCCCCCCCCCCGGCCCCCTTGCCAGCGAACCGGCAGCCTCCCCGGCCGGGGGCGCCGCCCCTGCGGCCAGGACAGGCGGCGGCTGCCACCGAGCGGAAGCTGGCGGCAGGGCAGCGCCGCCGCCCCCTCTCCGCACGGCTGCCAGCCGGGAGGGGGCCAGGCTGACCGCGTTCAGGGCGCCCGGCGGGGGCAGGACCGGCAGTACGGGCAGCCGGGGGCAGCAGCTTTTCCACCGCGACCGTGGTGCGGGTCACGCCCAGCTCCTGCGGCGTGAAGATGTCCCCCCGCCGGCGTGTGCGGCGCGTCGCGGGTGATGCGCCCCGCCTCGAACACGCGCCAAGCCGTGATCGCGTCGAAGGCCAGGCATTTCGCCAGGGCCGCAGCCGTCCGCAGGCGGCGATCCTCAATGCGCGCGCCGCTCTGGAGCACGCGGAAGAATTCCTCCATGGGCCCAGCGCCGCTCGTACTGCGCCGCGATGCGCCGGGCCGCCGCGGCGGAGTCGCCCTCGGCGTCGCTGGCCAGCAGCAGCCACTCCAAGGCCGCGCGGCCCGGCGGCGGACCGCTGCGCGGCGCCTGCAACTCCACGCGCACGATGCTCGCATCCGTCCCGCGCCACCCGCTGCGCCCGCGGCTGCCGCCCCGCCCCGTGAGTCGATCGCGACCTCCCGCCCGCACACCACCGGCGGGACCTCCCGCATATACCGCGTGAGCAGCGCCGTCCGGGCACCGGCCGCCACCCCGCACCTGGCGCTGCCGGCCCGCGTGGGCGCACACCAGCAGTCCGACCCGGTCCGCATGCCGCGCCTGCTGCTGGAACAACTCCCGGATGGTCGCTCTCGCGGTCCCCGGCCACGATCACCCGCGTCTGCGGGCAGGCGGCGGCCAGCTCCAGCCCCTGCTCCAGGCCGCGCAGCCAGCGGCGGCCTCTCCGTCTCCCGCCGGCTCCGCCTCCGGCGCCGACCACGGCCGGGCCCAGCTCTCCAGCCCGCTCACGCCCAGCGGGCGCCCGCCCTCGGTGAACGCCACCGCCGCATGCACGAACAGCCCCGGCGGCGGTGCCGTTCGCGTTCCCGCAGCGGCCCCAAGCCCGCCGCCACATCGCGCAAGCCGGTGTAATTGAGGGAGGTCGTGTCCTGCACCAGCAGCACCGCCGCGTGCTGCGCGCAGCGCTCGGCCAGCGCCTCGCGGTGCGGCTGCAGGATGTCCTCGGGGCGCACCTGCGCATTGTTCAGGAAGCGGTAGGCGGCCTGCTGCGCGGGCCACCTGGTGGCAGATGGCGCTGACCGGCTGGCCGCGGGAGCGGTCCCAAGCCGCGCCCAAGGCGCCCAGGCGCCGCCGCAGGCGCCCGTCGGGCAGGTCCGAACGCCCGAACTCGTGCTCGGCCCCGTCGGCGTCGGGCACCAGCTCGAGGGGCGGGCAGGCACCCAGCGGGCGCGGCGGCTCCTGCCGCAGGCGCGCGCGCCAGTCCGCCGCCAGGCCCCGCAGCCAGACGGCCTTCGGCGGGCGCTGCGCACCGCCCGGCGGACGGCCCTGCGTCTGGCCGACGCGTTCCCAGCCCGCTGCGGCGTAGCTGGTCCCCGGTCCGCCTCCGGCCCGACCGCAGGTCTCCAGCCCAGCAGCGGCTCGCCGCCGTGCAGCCGCCGCCACGCGGGGCGCACCTGCTGCGCCAGCCGGCCCAGCAGGGTGGCTCGCCAAGTGCGGCACCTCCACGCCCGGCAGCAGCAGGAAGCGGTCGTTGCTGACGACCTCGGCCAGATGGGCGCCGCGCGCCCGCGCGCTCCAGCCGATGTGCGCGTCGCACGGCCCCAGGCGCATCGGGGCGGCCACGCAGCTGATCCCGCCCAGCACGCCGTGTGCGCGAGGAGACCGCCAGCCAGGTCAGGCGGCAGCCCGGAGCCCTGGCCGCTCCCTGCGGATGATGCGCCTCCAGCAGGAACCGCCACAGCCTCCGCTGCGCCGGCGTCTCGACCACCTCCAGCCGGACTTCCCCCAAGCTGGCCAGCGACCCCTGCCAGCGCAGCGGCCGGCACCGCCGGCAGCGGCCCGGCCTCCGGCAAGGCCAGCCCCAACTCGCCGGCCAGCTGGGGCAGCGCCTTGCGGGCCGAAGCCTCGCAGAGCCGGCCGCGCGCGTTGCGCCAGTCCTCCTCCTCGCACAGCCCGCACGCCAAGGCGCACCGGGCGAGAGCGCTCCCCGGGACAGCTCCCGGCGCAGCCACTGGACCGTTTCCCGGGCTCAAAATGCGCAGCCCAACCCGCACTGCAACCCTTGTACACAGAGACACCCTACCGTGTTACTGACTTTGCCAAAAGTAATTGCAGGTCTGGTCGTTTTCAACCTCTCAGCAGCTCCCCCGCACCAACACACACATAAACTGATCTATAGATGTTTTTTATCTGAGATATTTCCGCATGGAATCTGCCTGTGATTCCTGCTATTATCAATTCATGAAGTTTCCAACCTTTCCCGACTCCTGACGCATTCCCCATCGGTCCCGATCCCCCATTAGGAAGCTGGTCGTGATCCAAGCCCGCCACGGTCAAGCTCTCCATGCCCCGGCCAAGGAATTCGGGCATCGGCATCCGCACAATCCGCACCTGGGTTTGGCTCTATGCCTGCTGTGGATTCCAAGCTCTCGGCCATTCAACCCAAACCAGGACGCCCCTCCCCTGCCTTTCCCACGACCAAATGCAGCTGATCCTCGCAACCCTGCGGGACAAATCCCCCGATCAGCTCCAGTTCGAGTTCGCCTACCGGTCGCTGAAGATTGTCCGGCCATGGATCCTCGGCCAGTTTCCAAGTCCAGCTGTCCCTGTCCACGGTGCGCAGGGGTCCTGCGGCGCCTCGGCCTCACCCCGCAGCGCCCTCAGTTCCAGTCCTACCAGCAAAACGCCAACGCGGTGCGGATCTGGATCGAAGAAACCTACCCCGCCCTCGCCCGGCATGCGCAGGAGCAGGGAGCCCTGCTGCTCTTGGCCGACGAGGCCGGCAGGACCTCGCACTACCACCGGGGCACTCCGTGGGGTCCCCGGGGCCAGACGCCCGTTCGTCCAGCAAACGGGGGAGGCGGTTCCGGTTGAACATGCTGTCCGCGATCAGCCCCTCGGGAGCAATGTATTCCAGGATCCATGCCGGAACCGCCACCGCAGACACATTTGCAAAGTTCCTGCAGCAGATTCCGGACCGGACGGATGCTAGACCGATTCACGTGATAGTGGACCGCCACAGAATCCACACATCCAAGCATATACAAGCCTGGAAAGAGCGGACCGAGGCACCGGTGGAAATTCATCTGTTGCCGGCGTACTCTCCGGAATTGAACCCCACGGAGCAAGTCTGGTCGGTCGTCAAGCGCCGGGTGGGGAAGCTGCTGGTCCGGACGGTCCGCCAGCTCCGGGAGCGCTGGGGAGGACGGCCCTGCAAGCCCTGGAGGCCGACCCCACCCAAGGTGCAGGGGTTTCTTCCGCGAAGCCGACTGCACCTATACTGTTTCTGGTTGTTCCTTGCAATGACTTATGGCAAAATCAGTAAGTGTGAATTAAGCGTTAGACCCACCCGCTGCACGCACGCCTGCGCCCCCAGCGGCCACCAGCCGCCGGCTGACCAGCCGTGCGCCACTCCTGCAAGCCCTCCAGGGCCGCCTCGTGCATCCGCTGCAGGTATGCGCCGAGCCGCCGGCTGGGCGGGCACGGCCCGCAGCCCGCACGCCTCGGCGGGGCGACGTCATCGGTCCCCAGAGCGTCGACCGCCGTGGAGGTGTCCCCCGCCGGCGCAGGCCGCGTAGATCAGCGCCAGCAGCCTCTGCCCAGCGCTGCCACCGCGCCGGCGGCGCTGGAGGCGGACCGCCGCGGCCAGCCTCGCGGGGCAGTCCGAGGAACCGGGCCCCCACGCCGAGCCCGGCCCGGCCCGTCAGGTCGTCGTCGCAGACGCCGTAAGCCAGGGTGGGAGCACTGTCGGGGGACAGGGGCCAGGGGGCCTCCAAAAAATCGAGATGCACCCCCCGAGGTGCAGTCCACGAACACTCCGAGGACCGTCTAAATCATTGCAAAATAAAACGTTCTGGATGGTGCCGGAATTCTTAACCGGGGATCAAGGACTTCGAGGGCTTGGGCATGTCGAACAGCTTCAATGCCCTATTACCGGTCCGACCCCCAGAACCAGATCGTGCTCAATGGGAACTGGACGAAGGGCACGCACAACATCCGCTTCGGCACCGACCTGTACTTCCAGGACCTCGACCACAACCAGCCGGAATTCTCCGGCGGAACTGGAGCCGCTTCCGGCGAGTTTCGATTCCGCAGAAACACGACTCGTCAGCGGGCGGCGGCCCCAACGCCAACGATTTCAACTCGTACGGGTCGTGGCTGCTCGGCTTTCCACAGGACGCCGGCAAGATCTGGCAGTTCGACGAGAACGGCTACTTCACGCGGACGAGGCTGCTGAGCTTCTACGCGCGCGACCGTTGGAACGTCAACCAGAAGCTCACGCTGTCGTACGGCATTCGCTACGAGATCTTCCCGTTCCCGACGCGCGCGACTCGTGGGCTGGAGCGATACGACTTCGACAACAACAAGATCTGGGCCTGCGGCGTCGGTAGGCGTTCCGACGAATTGCGGCATCGATATCGGCACGCACAATTTCGTGCCGCGGGCGGGAATCGCCTATCGCGTCGACGACAGCACGGTGATCCGAGTGGGCTACGGCATCACGGTCGATCCGTTCAACTGGGCGCGGCCGCTGCGAACCAACTACCCGATCATGGCGAAGGACGGACCGCTACTGCCGAACAGCTACGGCTTCGCGACAAACCTGCGCCGAGGGATCGACGTGATCACGGAGCCCTCGCTCGGGGACGGAGTCCTCGGATCTCCCGTTTGAACACCGTCGTCAGGACCATGGATACGCAAAACCTCACGCGCGGCTACATCCAGTCCTGGAACTTCACGGCGGAGCGACGTTTCGGAAACTGGATCGGCAGCGCAGGGTATGTGGCGACGCGCTCCGTGAACCAGCTTGCGGGCTTGGAGCAAAACTGGGGCGACATCGGCGAAGGCGGCGGCGGCAGGAAGCTCTACCAGAGGTTTGGCCGAACCGCTGGGACGGCCCTCTTCGGCAGTTTGGGCACGGCAAAATACGACTCCATGCAGGTCAAGCTGACGCGCAACGCCGCCGATGGTGTGGTTGTGAACGTGGGCTACACTTGGGCCCACGGACGAGGGTATACCAATGAGGATTCCGGAGGCGGACCGGCTTTCTTCAGGATTCCGCGCCTGTATCATCGGACCTACGGTGACCTGAGTCAAGACATCCGGCACAACTTCCAGATGACCGCGATTTACGACCTGCCGTTCGGCCGAGGGAAGCGGTACCTAGCCGACAGCCCATTGGGGAAGATTCTGGGCGGCTGGCAGCTCAACGGACTCTTCAGCGCCTACACCGGCACACCGTTTTCGGTCCAGGCCGATTCGGGGGACCTGAACGCAGCGGGCTCCGGCCAGATCGCCGACTGCCTCGCAGAGCCGCGCTACGTAAAGCAGGGCAGCAACCAGCTCTGGATCGATCCCGGCGCTTTCGCCCAGCCGGAAGGGGGGCGGTTCGGCACCTGCGGCCCGAACAACGTGCGGGGACCGGGCTTGCTGAACCTCGACCTCAGCCTCTTCCGGAAGATCCAGATTACCGAAAAGCTGAATCTGCAGATTCGGGCGGAGGGCTTCAACATGATGAACACCCCTCATTTCGAGCGCCCGAATTCCAGGAACGTGAACTCGGGAGCGTTCATGCGCCTGAATCGGATTCGCAATACCGGTCGCGAGGGCATTGACGAGCGGTTCTTCCGCGTCGGCCTGCGCTTCGGGTGGTAGCGAGGATCCGTTCCGCTACCGTCATCCTGGGGGCCGCGCAGCAGCGCGGCCCCTTTTCTGTGGGCACGCACATGCCTGCCTGCCCACCTCCAGACCTCCAACTGGCCGCTTGCAGCCTTGATCCGCTTGTCGAACCAGCTTGTCGCGATGTGGTTGCGGTTCCGCCACCTGACGTGCCACCTAGTGAACCAAGCGCACGGACAGTCTGCCATCCGGCGATGGTCGGCTTCGCACCAGCCGCACTTGGCCCGGCAACCGCCAGAGAGCCGTGAGAGTCGTCACGAATTCTGACGGCGGGCTGTAGCCCGAACGAAGCCCGCAGCCGCCCGCAAGAGATCTCCGGCCCGGATTCCTCGCGCCCCGCTCTGCAATGCTGTCCGCACGTTACTAATTTTGCCAAAAGTAATTGCAAGTAACTCACCAATAGAATCAATGGCTTGCGGTGCCTTTTCGTGCAATTACTTATGAAAACATCAGTAACGAAGAGGGCAGGCCAAACGTAATATTCCAACAACGATGTCGAGCGATGCAGGGCAACAGGTCCAATCGGCTGCGCTGCCACCGATAGGCGGAGCAGTCTCGGCTGCTAACGGGTTTGCGGGATCCGCGGCGCTAGGCAGCAAACACGGGAGCCAGGGCGGACGTTGGCTAGCCTACGCTCCTAGCCGGCCTCCCTCTTCAATGCAAACCCGGCTCCCTGAGGCCCAAGACCCTACCTGTTCCGACCGCCGCGGAAGAGCACTGCAACGCAACCGGCCGGACGCTTCTGGGTCTCCGGAGGCTGGTGCAGGCAGGCGACATTGCAGAGAATGGATCGATGTTAGCAGCAGCCTTTTTCACATGCGTTTTCCTCGCCACGATCATCCTGGCTCTGGTGGCATTTTTGAGAACTGGGCAACTGATGCGCCTCGAGCGTCGGGTCGAGGCGCTCGAGGCGGCAGTGCGAGGTCTCGCACGCAAACCCGAAGCTGAACCGTCTAGGCCCCGTGCATCGGTCCCAGCCGAGGGCTCGGCTCAGCCCACCTCGGCGCGGGTGCCTAGCTCGCCTCGATTTCCGGCAAAGCCGCTAGAGCCCATTTCCGCCGAGGAATTAGAAGCGGTGATCGGCAAGCGCTGGCTGGCCTGGGTCGGCGTCTCGGTCCTGCTCGTGGGTTCCGGCTTCGCGCTACAGTTCGCCTTCGACAACCGCTGGATCGGAGACCTCGGGCGCGTCGTGCTGGGCCTAGCGGGTGGCGTGGCCCTGGCGGGTCTGGGGCAGTGGCAGCTGCGACTCGGACGCCGAGGGTTCGCGCAGGCCCTTACCGCCGGCGGGGCAACTCTACTCTACCTATCGACGTACGCCTCGTACGGCTTCTACCAGTTCATCGACCCGGCGGCTGCATTTCTGCTCCTAGCGACCATCGTGCTGCAGACGCATTTGCTGGCTGCGTTCCAGCGCGCTCCCGCTATCGCCCTAATGGGCCAATTGGGAGGGTTTCTGGTGCCAGTGCTGCTGGACACGGGCCAAGACCACTACTGGGGGTTGTTTTCCTATACCTTCCTGCTTGCCTCGGGCGCGGTCCTGGTGACGTTGATGCGCCAGTGGCGGTGGATCTCCTCAGTTTCCTTCCTCTGCGCCCACATGCTGTTCTGGGGCTGGCATGAAGACCATTTCCACCCCGAGAAGCTCTGGCCTGCGGTGGCGTTCCATACAGCGATTTTCGTGCTGTTCGCGTGCGCCGACTTGCTGCCGCGCCTGCGGGACCAGGCACCAACACTCGAGAGCTGGACAAGGCTGTTCGCGAACCCGCTTGTGTTCTACGCGACCGGCTATGCCCCTGCTTTTGCAGGACTATGCAGATTGGATGGGCACAGCGGCTCTAGCCCTGGCTGTAGCGTATGCCGGACTGGCCAAGCTGGCGGGCAAACGGCGGTGGGCACTGCCCTTGGTCGGGATCGCGGGCCTGTTCGCTACAGTAGCGGTTCCGGTCCAGTTGGACGCCCAGTGGGTCACGCTGGGGTGGGGCCTGCAGGGCTGCGTTCTGGCTTGGCTGGCGGTTCGCACCGCAGCGACTTGGTTTTCCTGGGCCTCCCTGCCCGTTTACGCATGCGCGGTGATCCACTACCTGGGCTGGGGCGCACCTTGGACTTCCCGGGCGGCATTCACCCCCGTCGCGAATCTCGACTTCGCTGGAGCGTTGGCCCTGGCAGCCTGCCTGCTCTACGGCTCGCTGGCGTTAAGGCGTCTCAGCGGCCTCGCCGGCCTCTGTTTAGGCATGTGCGCCTCGGGGGTGGTTTGGCTGGCTGCCACGGTCGAAGCCTACAGCTACTTCGATGTTCTCCTCAGAGAAACCCCGATGCAGGCCCGGGCGGAGCGCGACGCGCTCCGGTGGTCGGGACTGACCTCGGTTTCTGTGGTTTGGGCAGTCTATTCGGCCGCTCTAGTCGGTGTCGGCCTCATGCGGAAGATCCGTCCCCTGCGGTGGTCGGGCCTAGCCCTGTTCGGCCTGACGGTGACCAAGGTGGCGCTCGTGGACATCGAGTCGCTCACCGGAGGGTATCGGGTCGTGGGCCTCTTGGTGCTAGGCCTGCTGCTGCTGGGAGTGGCATGGGCCTATCAACGCATGGCCCGGGAGGGCCCGAGATGAGCGTAAGCTCGGTGGCTGCGGCCGATCCGGGAGGAGAGACCGCAGGGCTACAAGAGGGATTGGACTGGGAGGCCAGGACGAAACGGAGGGCTCACGATGAAGGCGCAGGGAGCGGTCATCTTGGTTGTCACAGGGATCTGCCTGGCTCAGGAGCCGGAGGCGCGGGAACACTGGGAGCACTTCAAGGAGGTCGCCCTACCGCCGCACGAAGGTTTGGTTGGCGCGGACCTCGACCGCGAGGTCCTGGTTTCGTCTCGGCCCGACCACGGGGATGTGCGGCTGCGCGACGCAGACGGGCGGGAGACCCCCTACGCGCTCCGCATTCGGCGGGAGCTCGATCGCCGGGACGAGCTGCGGGTCCAGGAATTCGACCGAGCGGTCCGGGGCAGCACTGCTGAGGTCAGGATCGATCTCGGCGACGCGCCGAGATCGCATAACGAAGTCGAGGTCATTAGCTCAGGCGAGGCGTTCCGGCGCCGCGTCCGGATCTTCGCCAGCGACGACCGTCGCGAGTGGGCGCTGCTGGCCGAGCCATGGTTCTTGTTCCGCTTCCAGTCCGGCAGCGTCGAGGTTCACGAAGCGCGCATCCGGTATCCCGAGAGCCGCCGCCGCTTTCTGCGGGCCGAGGTCGAGGCGGATCCGGAAATCGACGAGGCCGCCCCGGAGATAGAGGCAGTGACGGTCCGCCTAGCCGTGGAATCACCGGCCCGGAACAGCGAGTTCGCGCTGCCCGTTCCAAAGCGGGAACCAACCCGGAACGACGGGCGCGCCGCCTCGCAGTACGTCGTCGATCTCGACGGGAAGCTGCCCGTGCGCGGGCTCAAGCTCGGGATCGAAGGAAGCTTTTCCAGGCCGTACCGCTTGGAGGCGGCCGTCGAACCGCGGCCGCGTACGGTTGCCATGGGCAGGCTGGCCCGCGAGGCGGACGCTGACAAGCCCTTTGTCGTCGTTGAATTCGAGGAGACCTCGACCGAGCGGCTCGTCCTGACGGTGACCGACGACCGCAACGCACCGCTGGAGTTCCGGGAGCTGCGACTCCTGGTCGCCGCCCGCGAGGTCTTGTTCGATCCCGCTCACGGACGGGCCCCGTTTCGGCTGGAGTTCGGCAACCCTGCCGCGCTGCCGCCGCATTACGATTTCGACGCTTCAGCTCCCCCGGCGGCGGCCGGAGTCCCTCGAGCGGAGCTGGGTCCCCGGCAATCGAATCCCGGCTACCGTCCCGACCAGCCCCTGACCGAACGCGCTCCCTGGCTGATCCACACAGCCTTGGGAACCGCCTGCCTCATCCTGTTCGTCATCCTGCGCCGGATCGCAAGCGTCCAGGAGGGCTAGCGTATGGAATATCCTCAGGGAAGAGGAGGATCCTCCGGCAATTGGCATGAGACGTGAAAGCGGATCTCCGATGGCAGGCCGGATCCTGGATCTGCGTCCTCCAGCTCGAAACAGGCCGTTCGGATCGGAAACCCGAGTAGCCGACGCTAGCTGAGGGCTGATCCGATCCTCGCCCTCGCGTCGCGCACGGTGTTCCAAACGACGGCCCCAGCAGACTCGACCGCGTCGATCAAGCCGACGCTCTGGCCGGCGGGCAGCACCCCGTTTTCCGCATCGCCATCAAGCCTGCCGTGGGCGGAGGCGGCATTGCCGACGCGCAACGCTTGCAACGGGTACGGCTGGATCTCATCCTCGTGCTCGGTCCAATAGTCGGTGAACGCGTTGCGGATCATGCGGCACGCCTTACCGCTGTGGGCACGCGTGACGATCGTGCCGGAGGAGCCAGTGCTGACGATCTTGGCCTTGTAGTTCGGATGGGCCCTGGCCTCGTGCGTGGCGATGAACCTCGTCCCCAACCAAGCCCCTTGCGCTCCCCACATCAGCGCCGCCGCGAGTCCTTGACCGTCGGCAAGGCCGCCTCCAGCGAGGACCGGTATGTCTACGGCCCGGACCACATCCGGCACCAGTGCGGCGGTGCCGACCTCGCCCACATGCCCTCCTCCGTCCCGTCCCGAAGCGATGACGGCATCTACACCATCACCGACTGCTTTGCGGGCATGCCGCACCGCACCGACAACCGCCATCACGTAGACGCCCAGGGCGTGCGCGTCCGCTACAGCTAGCTTCGGACTGCCCAGCCCGGAAATCAGCACCGGCACCCGCTCATCCAGAGTGACTTCGATCAGCTTCTGGACCGCATCGGTATATCGGACCACATCGCTGCCTTGGGCCCGCACCGTCGCGAAGAGAATATCGACCCCGAAGGGCTTCTTCGTAGCCTTACGGACCGCCCGAATGTCCTCCCGCAACTCGTCCGGAGACAGGCTTAGCCCAGTACCGACGACCCCTAGTCCCCCCGCTTCCGAAACGGCCGCGGCCAATTCGGCGCGGGCGATCAGGCCCATTCCAGCCTGGAACACCGGATAATCGATTCCGATGGCCTGGCACACATCGGTCCTCCATGGGGCGGGCTTGCTGCGGGCCATGGCAGGCGAGAACGGCTCGACGAAATCCAAGGGGGACTAAAGGTTCCCGTCGACCAACCGCTTGGGAGCCGGGAGGGGTGCCCTGACGGTCGCGAAGTTCCCCGTGACGGCGTAGGAAGACAGCTCGCCGGACTCGCTCAGATTCTCCAGTGCAATGCCAGCCTCCCGAGCGTCGAGGGCCGCGACATTCCGGATCCGTAGATTGCCGAAGCGCTCGTTTGCGCGGATGCGGTACGCCACACCCACGGCCGGCTGCCGCTTCCCTGTAACAAGGATGTTGTCGAGCAGGACATTGTCCCCGTCCTCCACCACGACCGCTGCTCCGTCCTCGGCGGCATCGACGACGGTCGCATTGCGGATGGTCACGTTGTCGCTGTTCTGCACCAGGATCGAGGGCCCTCCGGCGCTGCCGTGGATTCTGACGTTCTCGATCAGCAAATTGCGGGTGTGGCGAACATGCAGAGGACGCCACTGGTCGTGGCTGCGCCACGCCTCACCGGTCACGTTGCGCATGGTCAGTCCGTCGTGCCCGAAGTCGCGATTCGCGGTGCGAATCGCCGTTACGCAGTCCTTCACATGCACACCGTCAATCAGGATGTGGCGGTTCACCATACCCGCCTTGCCGTGGTCCTGCACATCCACTCCATAGAAGCTGGACTCGGCGTAGATGTCACGGACCGTGATGTGTTCGCTGCCGTCGGACACCTCCACGGGCCCCCGCAGCTGCGAACCGTAAGCTCGGATGTTCTCGACGACCAAGTGCCGTACATACAGCCCCTCGTTGCCTCGCCCGCCGATCGAGACGGCATCGCGGATGGTGTTCCGGGCGGTGAGGTTGCGGAGCACGCCGTGCTCAATGGAGCCGAACTCGGCGACAGGGTTGATCATCACCCCGTCCTTGGCACTGTTGTTCGTTTCGCCGTTCTCGATCACGAACCGGCCCCGGCGCAGGACTATGAGGGGTGCCCGGTCAGCCTGAGTTACGCTATCGCCATTGCCTTCCAGCACGAAGTCGCGTATCCGGACGCCTTCGGCAACGACTTCGAGGATCGGAGTCTTCGGCATCCCGGGCTGGAGCCGCAGGTTGAGCCCGACGAGCGTCAACGGCTTGTCGATCCTGACAGTCTTCGAAACCTCAGTTTGACGGTTGCGATCGGCGATCAGCACTGCGTGCGGCGGAGCCTCGTCCACAGCCCGCTGCAAGTCGGCGGCGTCGATTCGGATGGGCGAGACCCGGTTCCCAGTGGTTTCCGCCGCGGCTAGCAGGGCAGCAGCGACGGCGACGAGCAAGACAGCGCGGCGCATGGGGATCGCAAAAACTCTACCACGGCTCGGGACACGCTCCAAGACCTAATTGATCTAGCGTTCACAACGCAAACTCTCGGCGACGCAGGGTCAAACGAGTAAGTCCGACGGGCCGAAGCTCTGAGTCGGGACCTGGATGGCTTGGCGAGCCGATACGCTGCCTTGCCACGCCCGGATCGGTTTCTCGGAAAAGGGACCTCGCCAGACATGCTAGCCATTGCAGCGCACACGGCGATCCAGCAGCAGCTGAACCGGAGGCACATGACTGTCGCGCATCGACCGGAATCGATTCCGCCGAAGCTGGAGCAGAGCTTTGCCGGATTCACAGGCAGGATCGATGGATGACCGCTTGCTTCGTTGACTGCAAATCACTACCATCCCACGCACCTTCCACTCAAGGCGGCTTGGACCTTCCCTGCCCGGTAGACTGATTGGTAGCATAAGTCATTCAAAAAACATGAGATCCAGGCCGTGGCCCATCACGGCGCAATCTTTGCGCAACTCTTCGGGTTCCTTCCGAGACATGCCCCCGACGCCGAGGCTCGCCAGCACCAGGGCGGCTAGGGGCTGCGCGTCATGAGCCTCTGGGCGCAGTTCGCGGCCCTGGGGGTGGCGAAGTGGACGGGCCGACAGAGCCTGCGGGACATCGGGGGCAGCCTCGGGCCCAGGGGCGCAAGCTCGATCATCTCGGCATGGGGACCGTCAGTCGCTTGTCGCCGGCGCATGCCGACACCGAGCGTCCGCACACCTTCGACGAAGCGCTGTGCGGCCGCCTACGGAGCCGCTGCCGAGAGCGCTCTCCGAGGCCCGGCTTGCGGTGCAAGCACAAGATGCACGCCGTCGATTTGTGGCTGGCGGTCTGCCCGCGGGCGTCGTTGCGACGCACGAAGGCCGGCAGCGCAGTCGTGGCGGACCGCGCGTAGCTGGACTTCGAGCGGTTCCCTCTGTCGCAGCGGCGGGCGCGACCTTCGTGACGAGCCTGAAGCGGGGCGTGCGGCAGCGGGTTCCGGAGAAACGTGCCGTCCGGCCCGGGACGGGCTTCATCGGCGACGGGACGATCGAGTTGCCGATCGCTCGCGCCCGCAAGGCGCAGGCGGCACCGCTGCGGCGGGTGGTCTCCAAGGATCCGGGGACGAAGAGCCGGTACGTGTTCGGAACCGACAACACGACATGGGTGGCCCAGACGATTGCGGACATCTACAAATCGCGGTGGCAGATCGAGCTGTTGTTCAAGCGGATCAAGCTGCTGCTGCAAGTGAAGCGATGCGTGGACCGGTCGAAGAACGCGGTCTGCATGCGGAAGTGGTAGTGAGGACTGCCGCCGCCGCGGACGCCTGGACAGGGCGGTGCTGTTCAATGGCCATGTGCATCTGCTCGGGTTCGAGGTGGTGGAGAAGGACGCCGCGAGGGCGGCCACGCGCAGTGGAAGGTCAAGGGCTACGCCGCCAAGCACCGCCGCCTGGACCTATCGGCGTGGAGTTCAGCCGGGAAACACGCAACGTCGTAGCCTTCGGAGCATAAAGTGCGCGAGCCGGCCTGACCGCCTGGAAGGCACCGCATCAGCGCAGGGACCGACCTTCGGCCACCGCGACAGAGTCGACTGTCCAATCCGGCCGTCGCCGACTGGAATCCAACCTAGGCATGAGCGGCCAGCGGCGCGCCCACGCCGTTCGTCGGGCTGACGGGTTCGAACGGTCGCGTTCATCCGCTGGACCTCCGGAGGCTCCGCAGCAGATGCCGGAGACCCCGGCGACTCAGCCATTGCAGGAACGGCCCTGCCTCGCGGCGGAGGTGGAGGTTCCGCGCCCGGTCGCGCAGGCGCTCCCAGGGGGGGAAAGCCCCCCGAGCCCGTGCCGGGAGCCCACGCCGCGGCGCCGGCCTTCAGCTTCAGCGAAGCGGGCGAGAGCGTCCGCGCCGCGCCGTAGGCGGCCGGGTCGCCCCCCGTACGGCGCGCCCGGTGGAGCGCCCACGCCCGGGTGATCGACACCCGGGTTCCGTCGGGAAGGACCGCCGCGGCCGTGACGGCGCTGCGCAGCCGGGTGCGCAGGCGATGCACCAGGTTCGGCGCGAACGCCGCCGAGGCCGGCAGCGCGATGTGGAACGCCGCCACCGGAAACTCGTCGAGAGCGTCGCCGGCGGTCCCGACGCGCACGCGCGGGTCGGGACCGAACACGTCCCGGAGCCAAGCCAACCGTTCGTCGGCACCCCCCGCGCGCAGGGCGATGCGCACCAGCACGTCATGCTCGCGGTCGGCCAGGATCGCCGCGGCGGCCCCGATGACCTGCTCGGCCGGGACGTGTCCGGCGTCGATGGTCACCACGTGCTGGGGCACCGCATAGATGCGGCCGGGCTGGTCGCCGCGGAACCCGCGGCAGGCAATCAGGTGGGCCGCCTTCCCCTGCTGGATCCGCCTCGCCCGCTCCTTGGCGTCCCGGCCTTCCTCCCAACGCCCCTGGTGCCAGGCCGAGGCCTCCCGGACCGGCACCAGCAACCCGCCGCGGGCGTACGCCCGGTAACTGAACTCGGTGTCCTCCGCTCCCCAGCGCGCGAACGATTCATCCATCCCGCCCACCAACCGGTAGAAGCTTTTGCCGACTCCGAAGTTGCCGCCCATAAGCGCGTTGAACACATCGTCGGCCCGCGTCGTCAGACCGCGGGTTCTGAGCATCGTACTCTCCACCTCGCGAGGGCCGGCAGCCCGGTCCGCCAACAGCTCCCGCAACGCCCCCGACCGGCTCCGGATCGTCTCGGCGGCGAGGCCGTCCACCGCCGCATAGACCACGTCCCCCAACGTCAGGGCGTCGCAGACGGCGTGGTGCCAGCGGGCGTGCGCCGCCAGCCAGTCCGCCTCCACCAGCATGTCGCTGTCGAGGAAGAGCAGGATGTCGCCCGCGGCGACCCCGGCCCCGGTGTTGCGTGCCCGGGCGAGTCCGAACCCGCGGCGCTCCTGCCGCACCACCCGCACGTCCAACGCGGTCGCCCGGGGCCGCTCCAGCGGCGGCTGCGACCCGTCGTCGACGAGCACCACCTCGAACAGGTCCCGCGGGTAGGTCTGCCCCTCGAGCGCCGCCAGCGTCCGCGCCAGCGTCGCGGCCGGCGTCCGGTAGGCGGGGAGGACTACGCTGACCGGCAAGGTGGGGGCGAAGGTCTCCAGCGGCTCCGCCTCCACCTGCCGCCAGTCGTTGTAGGGAACCGATGTCGGTTTGGGAACCATCCCAGCCGCCCTAGCTCTGAGGCCTCTGAGGCTTAGTGTCTCACCAACTGGCAAGCAACTCGGTCTGCCACCGCGATGCTGGCTTCCCGGACAATTTCCCGAGCTGGGGGTTGCGGGGTCGTAGGGCTTGAGCGGAGAGCGATGCGCACCCGGCGCGGGCCCCTCAGCCCGTCGCCGAGCGATCTGGGCACCCCCCGCGGGAGCCCTGCGCCGGCCTGCGCCCGCACCGCAGCCGCTGCGCCCCCGGCTCCGGGCGCACCGATCCCCTCGCAGACTCCGCGTCGGTCCCCTGCCGCTGGGCCCAGCCCGAGTCCGGCTCCCTCCGGCTCGCCGCGGGCAGCAGCCAGTCCCACCGCAGGTTGCTCCTGCTGCACAGCAGCCGCAGCCGCCGCGCACTGCCCACGAAGCACCGGATCAGCGGCCGTAGCCCGTGCCACCGCGCCTCGGACGGCAGCACCTAGTACGCCAGCAGCCGCAGCTGCGCAATCCGGGCGCCCAGGTAGAAACCCTGCTGCGCCGCGGGCGAGCGGCACGGCGGAGGCTGCAGGCCCAAGTCCGGCAACGGCCCCTGGAACGCAGGCTCCGGCCCCTGCTGGCCGCGGCCCCCTCTCCGCCAGCGGCAGCCGCTCGTGGCTCACCGGAATCACCATGCACACCGGCTCCTCCGGCCCCCGGGCCGGCCGGTACGCCCCCGCGAGCGCCCGCTCCTGGCCCGCCGCGTCCAGAGGCTCCCCCTCGTCCTCTCGCAACCCCCTCGCGGCCGCCTGACGCAGAATCGGGGTCTTCTGGCGCGGATCGGTCACGCTTCCAGAATCATCCCAACCCCGCTGCCGGCAGGAGCTCACCAGCTCCCCGCAGGAGTACGCGCTGGCGGCCCGCAGCCCCACCGGCTGCCGCCCTGGCCGCCAGGGCACCGCATCCTGGTCCAGCTGCTCCTGCCAATCCCACTTCACGTCCGTGCCGCCCGTATTCAGCCGGGCGCTGACCCCCGCGCCCCCACGAACACCGAGGGCAGCCGGGACTGCTGCTCGCCGTTGCAGCCGCGCTCGGCGTTCTCGCACAACTTGCCCTCCACCTCAATCCCCGTGCTGTCCACGAACACCGGCACGGCCCCCCACCGCTGCCCGCACGCCTGCGCCACCAGCCGCGCGCACTGCCGCAGCCTCTCCAGTGCCGCCTCGTGCATCCGCTGCAGGTCTGCGCCGAGCCGCCGTCTGGCGGGCACGGCCCGCAGCCCGCACGCTTGGCGGGCGACATCATCGGCCCCCAAGGCGGCGACCGCGTGGAGGTGCCCCCTGCCGGCGCAGGCCGCATAGATCAGCACCAGCAGCATCTGCCCAGCACTGCAACCGCGCCGGCGGCGCTGGAGACGGACCGCCGCGGGCAGCCCGAGGTGCCGGGCCAGCCGCGCCACCACGCCCCCGGCCAGTGCTCGTCGCAGACGCCGCTAGCCAGGGTAGGAGCGCTGGCGGGGGGCAGGGGCCAGGGGGCTCCAGAAAAATCGAGATGCATCCCCGGGGTGCAATACGCGGCCACCCCGGAGGACCGTCTGAATCATGGCAACACAAACACGTTCCGGCTGGCAACCGGAATCCTTACCCGGGAATCAGGGTTCAAGAAACCGGGTGCGGTGCAAACTGTGATAGCCTGAACTGTGCGACGCTGGCAGTCAGTTCCGTGCGTCACGGGCCGAGAAGGCTGGATGGACATGCTCGGGCCGGACCAAGGGCCCGAAGCTCGACAGCGACGGCAAAATCGTCAGCAGCGTACCCGAAGAGGCCGGCGTGCGATTCGTCGTCCCCGAGCAGCATTTTGTTCGACACGACCGCGCCGGCCGACTATGTCTGCCACCGCCGTGAGAGCCGCGTCTCTCGGACACGCTCGACCTTGGCACCAAGATCCGGTGTGTTGGAGTGCTCGAGCCAGTTGAGAGAAAGGTGCTCTTCATCTGGCCTGATCTTGAACGCGGTCGCCGTTGGAAGACCGTCACGGCCCACGGCAGTCGATCGGTCGAATATGCCCAATATTTCCCCTCGGCACGCCTTGTCGGGCGGGTGCCTCGCCGCTCTCGGTACAACGCAGGGCTTTCGCCACGGGCTGCAAACGGTCGGTCCCCTGCCCCGGGTCGTTGCCGGTGCCGTCAGTCTGGGGCTGCTCGGCCTCGTCGTGGCGCAACTCGACGAGGGTGCGCTCACCACGGCAGCGGATGGAATCTCGTTGGCCCTCGTGGGGGCGTGCGTGGCGCTGTTCATGGTCGAGAGCCTGCTCGGCGCCCTTCGCATGCATCTGCTCGCCGGCAGGCGCGGCAGGTTTCTCACCGCCATGCGCGTCACCGCCTGGCACGGGGTCTGGTTGGTCGTGCTGCCCATGCGAATCGGCGAGGTGGCCTGGATCGTCGCGATGCGGCGCGCCTATGGGTGGAACATCGCCACCGCGGCGGCCTGTGCGACGGTACAGCGCCTGCTCGACATGGCGGTTGTCGCGGCCATCCTGCTCCTGACGATACCGGCGGCTTTCGGTCTGCACGAGGATCGGCTGCCCATGTTCTCCGCCCTGGCCGCCGCACTCTGCCTGCTCGCGTTCGTCGGTTCCGCGACCCTGCACGTCTGGCTGCGCCTCTTCGCCATGCTCGCCACCAGCGCCGGGCGCCCGCGGGGTTGGTGGCGCCGGCTTCTGGTGTCTCTGAGCCAGGCGCGGCATTGGCTCGAGAATGTCCGCAATCGCCGCGCAATACGGTGGTGCATCGTTCCGACAGTGCTCGTCTGGACGGCCATCACCGCTGCTTACTGGATTGTCAGCCGACCGCTCGGCCTGGACCTCGCCCTGGCCGAGTTCGGTTTCGCGGTGGCCGGCAGCAACTTGGTCGCGGCGCTTCCGGTGCAGTCCATCGGCGGCTTCGGACTGTTGGAAGCAGGATTCACCGGCATCGCCGCGTGGTTCGATGCGCCGGCGGGAACGGCCGCCTTAGCCGCCTTGGGCGTTCGGCTCGCGTCCATGACCGGGGCCGGCCTGTTCTGGGTGACAGCCTTGGTGCTGCGCGGTGCGCCTCCGTTTGAATCGGCGCGGAGCGTTGCGGCATGAAGAACACGCCTGTCCTCGTTGTCGTTCCGGTGTACAACGAGGCGGAGAATCTCGATCGCATGCTGGCACCATTGCTGGAGGTTGTCCGGCGGGAACACTACGATCTCGTCGCCATCGACGATGCCTCGACGGACGAGTCGCACGCCATCCTGAAACGGCACGGCGTGCCGACGATTGCCCTGATCGAAAACCTCGGCCCCGGCGCGGCACTTCAGACAGGCTACAAATACGCGCTTGCCAAGAAGTACGAATACTTGATTCAGGTGGACGGGGATGGACAGCACGACCCCCGTTTTCTGCCGATGATCCGGCGGAAGCTTGCATGTCATGATTTCGTGATCGGATCGCGGTTCCTGGACGGCGGCGTTGCGCCTTTTCCGCCAGAGAGGGAACTGTACAAGGGAACTGCACTCCGCAAGATAGGGATTCGGTTGTTCCGCACGTTACTGTACGCCATGACCCGCGTATCGGTATCGGATCCGACATCGGGATACAGAGGAATGAACCGGAAATGCATGCGGTTCCTGAGTGGGGATTTCTATCCCCATGACTACCCCGATGCGGATGTGCTGCTGGCCCTGATCCGCAATCGGTCCAAACTGTGCGAGGAGCCGGTCTACATGTATCACAATCACGCTGGCGGCAAGCTGCACCGGGGCATTGCGCCGGTCTGGTACGTGTGCAAGGTCACGCTGTCGCTGCTCGTATCCAGCCTGCGCGACACCGGGGGAGGGGTAAATTGGGCGGGCGGGGGGGGGTAAATTACCGTGAACGCCCCGGTTCACCACGTTTACTTCGCCCTCGTCAGTGGATTGCTGCTCCTGGGGTTGGTGATCGAGCTGATTCGCAAATCCCGCTTGCAGGAACGGTACGCCGCCTTGTGGATCGTGGTGGCGCTGGTGTTCATGACCTACGGATGGTGGCTCGGCGCCGCGGCCGCCGTTGCGAGTTGGCTCCACATAGCGGACGCCGTGCCGGTCATACTGTTTTTCGGGATATGCCTGTGCGCACTGCTGATTCTCCAACTGTCCGTGAAGATCAGTGAGTTTTCCATCAAGATCAAGAATCTGATTCAGGAAGTGTCTCTGCTCAAGCACGAGCTGCAAGGTCACGAGCGTTCAGCCCCGAAAACCGGCGGGACCGGCGGTGAAGATGCTTGATACGACGGCACACAGGGTCGTGGGTCAGCGCTCGCCGAAAAAGATTGCGGTTCTGTCCATCGATGTGGAGCACGACTACAACGGCGGTCGCACCGACGCGCTGGAGCGGCTTCCCGACCTGCTTGCCGCCGTCCGGCACACGGGCCTGCCGTTGACCGCCTTTGTGGAAGGCCGCCTGTTCGCCGAACGCCCGTGCCTTTGCGCCGGTCTCCTCGAAGACGGGGTGGACCTCCAACTCCACTGCTACGACCACAGAGAGCCCGGCGACACGGTCGAGAGTCTGCGGCGCGGCATCGCCGCCTTCGAGGGGTTCACCGGCGCTCGGCCGCGCGGATACCGGGCACACACCTATCGACTAACGGAAGCGCTCTTCCAGGCGGTGGTGGCGGAAGGCTTCGCCTGGGATTCATCCATCTTGCCGGGCATGGGTCTCGGCAACCATCCGGGCCGGGTGTTTCGTCGCGGCGATTGGTTCATGATCGACGATGCGCTGGCGGAGTTTCCAGTCGCAAGCTGGCGCACCCTAGGCATCCCGTTCACGCACTCCTACCGGCAGCTCATGGGGCGGTTCGCCGAGTCGCTGCTCGAGGGCATGGCGTCGCTGCCGGGGTTGCTGGTCTACGATATGCACATGGTGGACTTGGTTCGCGACGGCCGGATTGGGAAGTCGCCCCTGCCACTGTGGTTGAAGGGTGCCCATGCGCTGGCGCGGTGTCGGCAGCGTGGATTCGGCGATCTGGCGGCGCTGGCCGAACGCCTGCAGGCGCGGGGCTATAAGTGGTCCACTTTGTCGCACTGCCACCAGCGGCTGACCGAGAGGGGGCGATGAAAGGCTTGGCGACGATGACTTGGCTGAAATCGATGCTCCTGGCGGTGGCTGGAGATTGTTAGAATTGGAACTCCGAATGGTTTTTCGCGAGTGCCACCGTCGAGAAGGTTGTCCGCTGCTTGAACGCTGGTGCAGATCCCAACGTGCGGAATGATGCCGGCACCACGCCCTGCATCTGGAGGCGCGGCTTAACCCCAGTGCAGCGGTGATCGAGGCGTTTTCGAACGCACGACGGAGGGGAAGGTAAGATCGATCGATGCAAGCCGAAGCCGGCAGCCGCCTGAGCGTGGGCCATAGCCCAGGGTTCGTAGCGGCTTGGCGGTCGGTGTTCTGCGATGTCTATCGGTGGCGGCAGGACGGCTGCTTCGCGGTCGTTCCGCAACTCTTCGGAGCGCCCGTGTTCGCCTATCTGCCCGGTCTCAACTACGCTGACCTGAACGCCACCGAAGCGCAGGCGCTTGCGCGGGAGATGGCGGGTTGTTCGTTTAACATCCGTGCCTTGACGGTGCCGGAAGGAGAGCCGCCGCCCAATGCTCCCGCGGTGCTCCGGCTCAATCTCGCGGCCTTCGGCCATGATCGCGATCTTGTATGGGAACGGGCTTTGAACCGGAAGACCCGCAAGGCGGTTAGGCGGGCGCGGAAAGCCGGGCTCGCAGTTGCCGAAGAGACCGGGCCGGCCGCGGTGGAGGTGTTCCGCGGTCTGCTGTCCGCCACCCTTGCCCGACACGGGGCACCGATGATGCCGGCGGCACTGTTCGATACTCTGATCGGCCGGCTGAACGCCCGGATACTGGTGGTTCGCAAGCGCACCGGCGACGAGGCGCTGGCGAGCCTGCTCTGGCTTCGCGACGGCCCGCTCGCCTGGGTTCCTTGGTCGGGGTCGCGGCTTCGCGCCGACCGGCCGGGCGACCTGCTCTTCTGGGGGTTGATCAAGCACGCTCTCGACGCGGGCACGGTCATCGTGGACTTCGGCCGCTCCCGGGTTGGCGGTGGGGGCTACCGGTTCAAGCGGGGTTTCGGCGCTATCCCCGTCCCCATCCTCTGGCTCTCCGACCGAAAGTCCGACATCTATCGCCGGTACGCTTCGGCGCAGAGGCTGTGGCGCACGCTTCCGCAGGTCGTGACCGATGGTCTTGGCCCGCGATTGTGCCGATACTTGGCGGATTACTGAATGGGCCTTCCGACATGCGCGTTGCCCACCGTAATGCACGGTAGCAGGATAGGGACAGAGCAATGACGACTGGGGATCGATTCCCGCCACGCCCTCCAGTGAGCGAACGAATGAAGTGGAGAGTCCTATTTCACGCTCTGGTGCTTGTTTCGCTGCTCGGAACGCATGTCTGGATTTCTTTCGAGCGTGGCCCACAAGACGGGGTGGACGCACGGTGGTATATCGAATACGCTCTGTCCATCTTTCACGAATCGGCGTTTCCTGCAGGAGAACCGCAAGTCGTGCCGCTTTATCCCTTGTGGTTGAACATGTGGATGCACGTTGATCCGGACTACGTCGATGACTTGCACTGCCTGTGCGACAACCTACCCTACTGGATCGGAGGCAAATTTATCGACGACGGCGACATCACTACCTGTCGATACCTGGACAACATCGGATTCCACATACAGATCCTATTGGGCTGCATCGGCATAGGACTTGTGTGGATTGCCGGCTGGCTGGCGTCCGGGCGCCTGATGGCCGCTCACCTCGCTGCTATGTTTGTGGTGTACACACAGGATTTCGTCACTTATGGCAACGGGCGTTTCGTCACTTATGGCAACCAGCATATACCTGAAAGTCTCGCCATACCTTTGTTTGCCGGCGTGAATGTCTGCCTTGCCTGGCTGGTGCTCGGGACCGGTCGAGCGAAGGGGCGAAGGGTGGCCGTGGCGATCACCTGCGGCCTGCTGCTGGGTGCATTGGCCCTCACCCGACCGCCTTACGAATCCCTGCTGGCAGCATTACCGTTTGCGGCAGCGATCTGGATGTTCCGGGATCGTCGGAGACGCCGCGAAATTGTCGTCACCACGGCATGCATTATGGTCACCGCATCGCTGGTCGTAACTCCCTGGATTGTACGCAACTATGCGCAGAAAAGCTTTGTGGGATTCACGCAGGGATACGCTTCCTCCATACTTCTCGGACGACTTGCTCTCAATGACATTTCATGGAGCCACTGGATCGCCTCTTTTCCGACTTGGAGCGGGAGGGGAGGGCAGCATCTGGCAAGTGAATTGTTCGGGTCTGAAACGGTGGCCCATCTGACATATGGACATCCAGACTATTACGCATTTGATTCGGGCGAACGTGTAGCGCAACTAAGGGCGCGACTAAAGGCGGACCTGGCAAGGAACGTAGCACTGGAGGATCGGCTTGGCTTCCTCTTGGAGCGCTTGCGCATCGACCTTCCGAAACACTTGGCCGTGAGCGTGCCCCTAGCCTGGAGAGCCATGCAGCAACATCAAGGACTTCCATTGGGAAGCGCCGCCTGGTTGCTGGTGATCTTCAGCTTCGCTCGCGGCGGCTTCCGAAACCGAAGGGCTTTGGCAGCGTTGGCGTTCTGTCCGATCGTTATATTGGCAATCACCGCGCTCGTATCCCACAGCATACCCCGTTATGGTTTCGGACTTTTGACGCCTTTGTCGGTCGGTGTCGCTTCGCCCATTGCCTGGGCCATCGACGGCGTTTGGAACAGAGTGCGCACTTGGATTCCATGGACGATGTCGCACGATCCGAACCGTTCCCCACGTTCCCACGGGCGGCCATGACCCGCGCGGACACCGGTGCCGATGCGCTCTACGACGGACTGCGAGCCGACTACGGCGAGTCCAGCGCTAGGGCGTCCGGCTATCTCTCCGAGTGCTTCTTCCTTCGGGAGCGGGATCTGATTCTCGACGTCATCGGCGACGAACCGGGTACGGTCCTGGATACGGCGTGCGGGGCCGGACTGGTCACCCGGCCCCTGGCGAGGGCCGGCCGGCGTGTCGTCGGTGCGGACTTCAACGCGGCGGCGTGCAAACAGGCGAGACGGAACGGGATCGGCGCGGTCCGCGGCGACGCGTTCGCCCTGCCGCTGGCGGACGGGATCGCGGATGTCGTGGTGAATGTGGAGTTCGCCCAGCAGTACGACTTGCTCGCAGTCGAACGCATGCTGCATGAGGCGGCGCGAGTGCTGCGTCCGACCGGACGGCTGGTGATCGTATGGTCCAACCGTGCGGCGCTGGTTCATCGGATCGCCTCTGCGGCCTTGCGCATTCTGAATCGCTTGCGTGGCCGGGTCTCGTTCACGTTGATCGGTCACGCGCCGGTGGAGATGCGATCCGCGGGCGCACGGGCGGAGTTCGCCCTTGATGAAGTATTTGCGATCTTCCCGCCGCTGCGCCTGCGCCTTCATCGCATCGACGGGCCGCTGGTCGGTCTGATCGGATCGAGCTTCATCGCCGTCTTTCGGAAGCGGACCGGGCCATGACGGTACGGTCGCGGTTTGGGCGCAGCGGCAACGGGCGCTGCGTATCGGCTTTTCTCCGGGCAGTGTCCGGTACTCGGATTCTCCTCCATATGCTCTGCTACTAGCTCGTGTCCGCCAGAGAATCCCCGTTTCTGGCGAAAATCTGCGCAGCAGGCTTGGTTTCTGGGCGTGATTGCGGCGCGATCCGGCGGCAACGGGCGCGTCCGGCGGGCTGCGGGCAGAGCAACAGCGAGCAATCCGCCGGGAGGTCCTGCTGCCGAGCACCGGAGCCCTGGCCGGCTGGCGACGGCTCGCCATCCGGGGCTGACGAGGGCCGGCTGGTCAGGCGGCTCTCCCGCTGCTGTCAAGAGCAACCCGCGGCAAGGCAGGCTGGCCGCCAGCACCGCCCGGGCGGCCGTGCGTGCGAACCCGTCCGTTCCGCGGTTGCGCACCCGGTCGATTCCGCGAGGCCCCTGCCCGTGGATGACGGATTCGAGGGCCGGATGCGCCCGCCGCGAACGACGCCTCCGCTGCCCGCTCCGGGTGGACCTGCGACAGATACCCGGTGCCCGGCAGGGACTGGACGTCGAGCAGCGCATCCAGCCGGGCACGGTTGTCCGGGCTGTGCCAACCCCGATCGCAACTGCCCGCCCGCAGGGCCGGATGCGGAGCCTGCGCTGGCCGCACCGGCGGCACTGCCGCGTCCCTTTCTGTGCCCTGCCATAGAATCTCATGGTGCAGGGTGAATCCGAACTGGTCCTCAATCAGGGTCACAGGCACCCCGAGCTCCCCCGGCGGGCCCGCCTGGCCTTGCGAACTCCACCGCGTGCGCTCCTCGCGGATCGAAAAAACCTTCTCTCAATGGGGAATCGTCTCCTCCCGCAGCAGGTGCCTCTCCGTCTGGTCCATCGCGGCGAGCGTGGCCTCGGCCCGCTCGACCAGCGCCCGGCAGCGCACCGCATCCGCCTCCACCCGCGCCGGATGCCGCTGCGCCCGCCGCGTTGAGCACACTGGGTGGACTCGATTCAGACTGGGCGGGTTAGGTGGCACCGCTGCTGCCAGCCGCGCACCCCGGGCCGCCCGGTCTCCCGCACTAGGCACCCGCCCGCCGCCAACAGCTCCGGCGTGCGCAGCGACACGTTGTCCACCACCGTCCGGTGCTCGTCCTGCGTCCGGTCGCCGCCAGCGCCGGACCGCAGGAACGTGCGGACCGTATCGTGGTGGTGCGCCAGTTCCTGCGGACGGTCGCAGGCGCAACCCACCCCCTGCTGCAGGACCCCCATTCCCAGGATCTGCCGCAGGCCCAAACCCAGCCGCCCGCCCGAGCGGTCGACCTCCGTCAAGCTGCGCTGGTCCAGTAGCGCGAACACCCGGGCCCGCAGCTGCTCGTCGGACCAGATGTGCTGCAGCCCTGGCAACACCGCCGCGATGGCGTCCCGCGACTGCGGATTGATCCAGATCTCTGCGAAGGGCACCTGCCCGAGCCGCAACTGCCGTCTGGGCAGCTCTCTCCTGACCTCCAGCCCGTGAAGCTACGCCCGCAGGCGGCCGATTCCCAGGAAGGCACTTGCCAGAATCCAACATCTGCACCATCTTCGCCCCTAGAAACCCGCAATAACGTCCTGTAGAATCTACCACTTGTGGGTTTTCTGGCGGACACGAGCCAGCTAGACCCATTCTGCGGGTGCGGGACGACGATTCAAACGGCGCATAGCCTTCGTCGGCAGTGGGTCGAAAGTGACGCGTACCACGCCGGCGGTGCTGGAGGCGGACCGACGCAGCCAGCCGTGCGGGCAGTCCGAGGAACCGGGCCAGCCGCGCCACCACGCTGAGCCCGTCCAGTGGTCGTCGCAGACGCCGTAAGCCAGGGTGGCAGCGCTGGCGGGGGGCAGGGGCCAAGGGGCCTCCCCAAAAATCGAGAGGCACCCCCGGGGTGCAATACGCGGCCACCCTGGAGGACCGTCTAAATCATGGCAATCCAAACACGTTTCGGCTGGCAACCGGTGTTTTTACCCGGGAATCAGGGCCGCGATTTGTAGATGGCCGCAATCGTCTTGGCCACCCATGTCGTGTTGCCAGTCCCGAACACGTACCGGCTTTCCGTCCCCGGGTTCTTGGAGGCCACCCACCACAGCGGTGCCGCCTGCGCCTTGCGGCGTGAACGATCGGCAACTCGATCGTCCCGTCGCCGATGACGCCCGTCCCTGGCCAGACGGCGCTTCTTCGGAGCCCGCTACCGCACGGCCCGCTTCAGGCGCGTTACGAAGGTCGCGCCCGCCCCTACAACTGATGAATCGCTTGCAGTCCAGCTACTGATCGGTGTCAAAGTCGTTTATCAGGATTCAGGCAGAATAGACTTGCAATCTGCCTCTCGCCAGCAGGCTGGCACTTGTTCCGGGGCTCCTGGCCAAGACTGGCAAGCAGCTTCCCGGTTGGCCCGCAGCTGGGCTCGGGTCTTGCTCAGCTAGCGACGGACCCGACGCTGGACCAAGGCTCCTAGCCGTTCGACTGGATTGACTGGAGGCGAGCAGGTCGGCTGAAAATAGAGCTCTATTGCGGTTTGGTGCGCCGCCAGCCGCTCCTGGCTTACCTGCGCACGGTGAATACTGCAATTGTCGACCGCTACTAATTTTGCCAAAAGTAATTGCAAGCAACCCACCAATAGAATCAATGGCTTGCGGCGCCTTTTCATGCAATTGCTTATGAACACATCAGTAGCAGAATCTTCCGGCCTGCTTCCTTAGCTATCTTCTCCAAAAACCCTCGGAAGATTTCCGCCATGGCAAGGCCTTCCCGCACTCTGTGCTAAAGCTGGCCTTCCGGACTGCTAGCCGCCAGCTGGTGGCGGCGGAAGCGCCCGCTGGCCACCCGCCCACGGGGGGTCTGACCGCAGTTGCCCCCAAGGCGTCCGAACACGCTCGGCGCAGCCAGCCCGGACTCGTCGGCGCAGGCGAGCAGGGCTCCCAACTCCCGGGACCGGCGAGCGGGCCGGGGGAACTCTGGGGCTTGCCACCGCTGCACGTCAGCGGGCTCATCCTTGGCAGCGCACCACTGGGGCCGCCGCGGCGCGAGCTGGAGCCGCCGCAGGATCCGGCGCACAGGGGAGACGCTCAGGACGCTGCCGGCCGGCAACGCCCAAGTGTGGGCCGCCGTGACATCGCCGGTCTGGCCGTCGTTCACACTGACGCAGTTCGGCGGATAGACCCCCTGATCAAGTCCGACGGGCAGCTTGAGGGCGGCCTTCGTGCGTCGCAACGACGCCCGCGGGCAGACCGCCAGCCACAAATCGACGGAGGACGCATCGACGGCGTGCATCTTGTGCTTGCACCGCAAGCCGGGCCTCGGAGAGCGCTCCTGGCAGCGGCTCCGCAGGCGGCCGCACAGCGCTTCGTCGAAGGTGTGCGGACGCTCGGTGTCGGCATGCGCCGGCGACAAGCGACTGACGGTCCCCACACCGAGATGATCGAGCTTGCGCCCCTAGGCACCGAGGCTGCCCCCGATGCCCCGCAGGCTCTGTCGGCCCATCCACTGCGCCACCCTAGGGCCGCGAACTGCGCCCAGAGGCTCATGACGCGCAGCCCCTAGCCGCCCTGGTGCTGGCGAGCCTCGGCGTCGGATGCATGTCTCGGAAGGAACCCGAGGAGTTGCGCAAAGATTGCGCTATGATGGGCCACGGCCTGGATCTCATGTTCTTTGAATGACTTATGCTACCAATGATTTTATCGAGCAGCGAAGGTCCAAGCCGCCTTGATTGGAGGGTGCGTGGGATGGTAGTGACTGCAAATCGATTGGGAAGCAATGTCGGGGAACTGCTCCCAGGCAAGGCTGAGCCAATCTGCCCTGCTACCGCCAGCAACAGCCTGCTTCGCGAGCAGCCAAGGGTTGAGCCGTGCCAGATCCGCCGTCAGGCACTGAGGCCGCCAATTTCGCGCCGACTCCGATTCGACCTCAAGACCCATGCTCAGCGGTGACGGTCGTCGTGAGTCCCCCACGGGCCTTGAACAGTCCCACCACACGCGCCCACGAGGGGTCTGCGGCGCGGACGACATCGTCGAGCACCTTGTTCACCACGTTCTCCTGGAAGATGCCGAGGTTACGGTACTCCAGCAAATACAGCTTGAACGACTTCAATTCCAGGCACCGCGCCGCGGGCCGGTACTTCAGAATCAGCGTCCCGAAGTCTGGCAGTCCCGTCTTCGGGCAAACCGACGTGAATTCGGTACACTCGATCTCCACGACATACCCCGACTCTCGATAGCGGTTCGGCCAAGTCTCGATGGCCGGCAGCTCCGCCCCGACACCCGAGCTGGCACATGCGTCCGAGTATTCCGGCACGAGACACCCCAACTTCCGCGGTCGAGCTATGGGCCCGGCCTTCTCAGTCCTCGTCTTGCTGGGCGGCCAGCCGGTTGATCACCGAAAGGTCCTCCAGGGTGGTGATGTCCCCGCTCACGGTCTGCGTCGTAACGATCTCCCGCAGCAGCCGACGCATGATCTTCCCGGAACGCGTCTTCGGCAACGCATCGCTGAACCGAATCTGCTTGGGGCGGGCAAACTTGCCGATCTGCTGGGCGACCCAGTCCCGGAGGTCCACAGCAAGGTCGTCGGACGGCTCGTGGCCCTGGATGGGCGTGACGAAGGCGATGACCGCCTGACCGGTCAGCTCATCCGGCACGCCCACAACAGCGGCCTCCGCCACGGCTTCGTGACGGACCAGGATGGACTCGAGTTCGGCCGTGGACATGCGATGTCCGCTCACGTTCATAACATCGTCCACACGTCCGAGCACCCAGATGTAGCCGTCTTCGTCGCGGCGCGCTGCGTCCCCGACGAAGTACAGGCCTGGAATCTGGCTCCAGTAGGTCTGGTGGAATCGATCTGGATCGCCCCACAGCGTCCGGAACATGGAAGGCCACGGCTGGCGGATAACGAGGTACCCTTCTCCGCCCGGGTCTACGGAGTTGCCCTGCATGTCCACGACATCGGCGGCAATACCTGGCAAAGGGTGAGTGGCCGAGCCCGGCTTGGTGGGCGTGGCCCCTGGCAAAGGCGAGATCATGATCGAGCCAGTCTCCGTCTGCCACCACGTATCGACGATCGGACAGCGGCCGCCACCGATGACCCGGTGATACCATTCCCAAGCCGACGGATTGATCGGCTCGCCCACCGAGCCCAGCAGACGCAGGCTCGACAGATCGTGCCGCCCAGGGTAGTCTTCGCCAAACTTGATGAAGGCACGGATCGCGGTAGGCGACGTGTAGAACACGTTGACCTTGTACTTGTCTACGATCCGCCAGAACCGGTCGGGCTCTGGGAAGTCTGGCGCACCCTCGTACATCACCGTCGTCGTGCCCACCAGTAGCGGGCCATAAACGATGTAGCTGTGGCCGGTGACCCAGCCTACATCGGCGGCGCACCAGTAGGTGTCGGCTTCGCTGATGTCAAACACCCACCGCATGGCCATCAAGACCTGTAGTTGGTAGCCGCCTGTCGTGTGGACGATGCCTTTGGGCTTGCCGGTTGTGCCCGATGTGTACAGAACATACAGAGGGTGCTCGGCGTCCAGTTCCTCCACCGGGCAATCCTCGCTGGCCGTCTCATCTAGGTCGTGCCACCAGGCGTCGCGGTCCGCGTGCATTGCAATGTCGTTGCCTGTCCGGCGGTACACGATGACCCGGCGCACCCCGGGGCAGTCATCCAGGGCCTCGTCGACAGCCTGCTTGAGCGGGACAACCTTGCCGCGCCGCCAACCGCCGTCGGCTGTGACGACGACGCCCGCGTCGAGATCCTGGATGCGCGTCTTGAGAGCCTCAGCCGAAAATCCGGCGAAAACGACACTGTGGGTAATCCCCATGCGAGCGCAAGCGAGCATGGCGACGGGCAGCTCGGGCACCATCGGCATGTACAGGATCGCCCGATCCCCAGCTTTGAAGCCCTGCTGCCGCAGCACGCTGGCAAAGCGCTGCACACCCCGGAGCAACTCCTGGTAGGTCAGCGTCCGCTGGTCGCCGGGCTCCCCCTCCCAGATGATCGCCGCTCTATTCTTGCGCCAAGTCTCGCAGTGCCGGTCGAGGCAGTTGTAGGAGATGTTGGTCTTGCCCCCGACAAACCACTTGAAAAAAGGCGGGGCGGAGGCGTCCAGCACTTGGTCCCACTTGCGGAACCAATGCAGTTCGCTCTCCGCCAACCCGCTCCAGAACCTCTCCGGGTCGGAACCGGCTCCGGCCAGCAGCTTGCGGTGAGGCTCTCCCCTGGCCACATTGGCTTGGCGTACGAATTCGTCACTCGGGTGGTACAAATTGTCCATAAAGGATCCTCGCGAAGGGCCTCGGCCCAGGTGCTGCCAGCATCAACCCGCCAGGCGCCGATTCCATGCCAACTGCAACATGCTAGTGCCACGCCCCCTGCGCCCGGGTCCGCATAACCAGAGAATCGAAGATCGCCAGGACCTGCTTGCGGTACAGGTACACTCTCCGCAGCTGTTCGCGAAAGCTCTGGTCGTACTCGCGGGCGCGCATCCATTTGCGGAACAGTTGCGGAGACACGTCAATCTGCCTGCGCAACGCTTCCTCCGAGTGGCCGCGCAGGAACAAGCCGTAGAACATGGCGGCCTCGGTCTGGGGCGAGTGAAACTCTCGATCTTTCGTGCGCACCATGCTGCCTCGGTCCAGAAAGTCGCAGTAGACTGGAAAGTATCAGTATAGTCGGCACCGAAAGTTAGGGCGGAACTACGCACCCCGTCCCGTCGCAACGCGGCTTTTCTGCCAACTGCCTTCACGTCCGGGGACAGCGGGGCAATGGCGGCGAGCCCTTCTCAGGGTATGACTCCTCTGGACCGACACGTCCGCGGGGCCCAGCGCCAGACAGTTCGAGGCGAGGACACGCCCGGCCAGGGGCAGCGCCTAATTCCGAAACCTGGCATCGCTTCCCCGCGGTAGCTCTGCGGGGAAGGGCTAGACGCGATCTAAAGCAGCCCCCCTTCATTCCTTGCAGCCGCTGCGGCTGGATCACTCGCAACGCTTTGCCCGGTCCTGCCCGAGCAGCACCCCACTGCCGAACGGCAGTGCGAACAGGCCCGCTGCGACCGCCCTTCCAAGTCCTCCTGTCCTCCTGCTCGGTGCCCCTGTCGCATTCGCTCGCCAATTGCCTTAGTCATGTTCAATCCCTCTCGGCCGCTGCGGCGCAGAGAATCGATCGCTAGCGTGTCAGTCCTTGCCCCCGCCCCAAGGAGCCAGTCTTCCCTTCCTGCTCATCTCTCATCGGACCAGGCGGAGGCTGCGGCAAGCGCTACTATTGGCAGGGCTTCTGCGGTGGCGTTTTCCGCCGGAGCAGCTGACGCAGGTTGACCGAGCCCGTGCGGCTCGGCCACGCAGCGTTCGGGTGCATGTTCCGTCAAAGTTCGCGGGCGGGCGTAGTGCAAGAGTGGCACCACTCGCCGATGCCAATGAATTGCCTGAATAGCCCCGCCCCCAACTCTGACTTTCAGCTCACGCGAGCGGATCCGAGCAGGGCCTGCCACCGAGGGAGGTTGAGCAAGGCGATGGGGCTCGTCGTTGCGCTGTGCGCCGCGCTGCCCGTGCCCGGCGCTGACAGCCAAGCCCCAAGCCAGTCCGGGCAATACGTGGGCGGCCAGGTTTGCCAGGGATGCCACCCAGCTATTTCAGCGGCTTTCACCCGGAACCCGCACTTCCGGTCCGTCGCGCTCGGCAACGAGCCGCCCGAACGCACCGGCTGTGAGGGGTGCCACGGGCCGGGCGCACTGCATGCTATCAGCGCCGACCCTGAGAAGATCGTCCGATTCCCCAGCTTGAGTCCGTGGGAAGCACAGGACCGCTGCCTGAGCTGCCACACCGGCGACTTCGGCAAAATGCATATCCGCCGGTCGGCCCACCTTACCGGGGAAGTCGGCTGCTCAAGCTGCCATTCGATCCACGAACCGCACGGGACGGGCCCTCTCCTCGCCCAGCATGAGCGCGAGGTCTGCTATGGCTGCCACCAAGAGATTCGCGTCCGCTTCGACATGCCATTCAAGCACCGGGTTAACGAGGGCGCGATGGACTGCACGGATTGCCACAACCCCCACGGAGCGCCGGTGGCCACTTGGCGCACCGCGCACGCGCCCCGCATGACCTTGCAGGCCTTCGGCAACGACCTTCCCTGCACCGGGTGCCACACCGACAAGCGCGGCCCGTTCCTGCACGAACATCCCCCCGTGCGAAGCGAGGGCTGCGCGAGTTGCCACGAGCCGCACGGCAGCACGAATCCTAGGCTGCTGAGCCGCCCGGCGGCGTTTGTGCTGTGTCTTGAGTGCCACAGCGACATCGGAGGCTTCGGAACGCGCGGGGCGGGCATACCCGGGCCCGGTCCGTGGTTCCACAACCTAGCCGATCCGTCCGTCCGCGAGTGCGTCTTGTGCCACGCACGGATCCACGGGTCGAACGCCGACAGGCTATTCCGACGATGAGGCACCTGCCCAGCCTGCTGCTCGCCTGCCAGCTAGCGCTCAGCCAGCAGCCCGTGACAGCACCGCCCGGGCAAGCGAACGATGTCCGCCGAGCCGGGTTGTACTCGGTGTCAGGCTCGGCGGAGGGGGGCTACCGGTTCGCAACGGCTGCGGGAGATCGCGACCTCTACCGTGCCAGCGTGAACTACGGCAACGGGTTCCGCCTGTTTGAGGGCACGGTCCGCATGCATTCGCTGGACGGCCGAAGCCGCTTCGTCGACGAGTTCTCTCTGCGCACGAGCGGTGCCGTGGGGGACCCGTACCAAGCGCATGTTCTTCGTGCGGAGAAAAACGGCCGCTACCGGTACGACCTGCAGCATCGGACGATCCTCTTCCACAACAGGCTTCCAACGCTGTGGAGCGGAGAGCACGGCCTGCAAACCGAGCGCACGCTCCAGACACACGATCTGCTGTTGCGCCCGGGGACGGGCTTCGAAATCCTCCTGGGCTACGACCGCAACCGGCGCTCCGGCCCAGGCTTTTCCTCAGAGGGCATCGCGGACCGCGAAGGAGGCTTCGAGGCCCAGAACTTCCTGCGCTACCGGACCGACCTTCGGCAAGCCAACGACCAGTACCGCGCCGGATTCACCGCACGCTTCGTCGGCTTGGCGCTGACCGCCCGGCAGGCTCTCGACCTGTACCAGGAGGATGCGGGCTTCTCCGACGGCTCCCAGCTCGCCTCACTCGCACCTAACGTCCAGCCGGTAGAGGCTCTCCAGCGCACCGAGCCGTTTGAGGGGAGGACCCCGGTCACAACCTTGGCCCTGCAATCCACAGGGGATCGGAGGGTCGGCTT
Organism: Bryobacterales bacterium; assembly: GCA_965213745.1. Classification (GTDB taxonomy): domain Bacteria; phylum Acidobacteriota; class Terriglobia; order Bryobacterales; family UBA6623; genus VXMF01. The sequence continues at coordinate 268,386 of CBDBZZ010000014.1, forward strand.
CAACGCCCGCTACGTGTACGCCAACGGCTCGCGGAACTCAACGTTGCGCGAGGACATCTCTGTACGCGACCTTGCGGCCAACGCAGCCACGCAACGCGAGACCTTCGTGATCGGCAGCGCCGACCGAGACCAAAGCTCGGGGGAGCTCGCCGTGGTCGCGCTCCCTACAGCGCGATGGTCGATCACCCACGTGATCGCGTTTCACAACACCCGCATCGACGGTCAAGCCTCGTTTCTCGAGGTCGGACTTTACCGCAACGAATTCCTGAGCTTCGACCGTCTCGGCATTCGCCGCCTCTCCACCGCCACGGAAGCCAACTTCCGCCCCGCCAAGGCCTTGAGCCTCTACGGCGCTTACCGCTCTTCGACGCGCCGAGTCGGTGCGGCAGAAGCACTCCGCTTCCCGGACTTCGGGTTTCAGACTGAGCTGTCGACCGTCGACAACACGGTCCACTCGGCCGCGGTCGGCTTCCGCTGGCTGCCCGCACGGAGGCTGCGCGCCTCGTTCGACTTCGAGACCGGCATAGCGGACCGCCCTTTGACGCCTACCAGCGAGCGGCGCTTCCACAACGAGTCGGCGCGCCTGCGGTGGCGAGGGGGGAGGCTGACGCTGAGCGGGTACTGCCGCAACCGGGCCAACGACAACCCGACCGAGCTGCTCGCCTATAGCTCGAGATCGCGGGCAGCGGGAGCCCAAGCCTCGTGGGCGGATCCCCGCACAGGCCTAGTCCTCGATGCCGGATACAGCGCACTCAACCTCGATGTTGGCGCTGGGATTCTCAACCTATTCGCCTTGGGGGAGGAAGGGCCGGAGCGCGGACGGAGCGTCTACGCGAGCCGCATCCACAACCTCAATGTCGCGGTGCAAGCGAGTCCGCACGACCGTCTTACGGTCCATGCTGGGCTTGCGCTCATCAAAGATATCGGCGCTGGCAGAGAGCGCTCCCCCAGCGACATCCAGTCGCGATTTTCGCGCCGGGGCGCGAACCTCTTCGTGAGCCTACCCCTAACTTACCAGTCTCCGCAAGCACGGCTCTCGATCACGCTACGGGACAATCTCTCGTGGGACTTCGGGTGGCAATACTACCGGTACGCGGAGCCCTGGCCCGGCCGCCTAGGGTTTCGAGCACACATAGGCTTCTCCAGCTTCCGAATTGGATTCTAGATTGCCGGGCCATCCCTGGATTGCCGCGCCTAGGGAGCCGCCGATGGCAGCGTGAGCGACCAGCCTCCGCTAGCGGACTTCTTCGCCGAAGCCCCGTAGCGGGGCAGCGAAATCTCGCTGGAGCCGCAGCGGTTGACATTTCGGGCAGGCACGCTGATGCAAGCCCTGCCAACCGCATCGACGGCGAATGTACCCGCCACCCCGTCAAACGAGGCCCTACAATCTTGCCCGGCCAGGATGACCGCGCCGGATTCGCAAGCAGCACCAACTAGCACCGGAGGAGCTTCAACGACGGTGAGGCGCGGCCCGTCGGGCGACTTGACGCCATTGACAACGATGGCGACGGAATGGTCCCCGGGAAGCAGAGACCCCGCCGGAAGGGCGACGTCAACTTGGTATGCTCCCAGAAATCCAGGTGCCGCCCCGACATATAGGACATCGGCGGCGGACAGTTCACTATCACTGAGCATGACTTGGATGTTCGACGTGTTCAGCTGCCGCGGCTCCGCGGGGATTTCGCAGGAGGCGAGGGCAGGAGTGACCGCACCGAAGCCGGTGCCGAACAGGGATACTACCTCACCGAGCGCGGCGGGCGACGCCTGGATTGCGGGAAGCAAGCTCCGCGGGCCGACGGGGGACTCGTCCGCGTGACGCGCCGCGACGGCCGGAGGAGCCGCCGAGAACATAAAAAAGGCGGGCTGTTCTGCGGCTATGGCAAACTCGACTTGGTTGCTGCGCTCGGAGACCGGAGTTTCGCAGTTGCGAATCACCTCTACGGTGGCGGTTCCTACTGCAGTCTCCAGTGGAACTTGGAAGTCGATCCATTCCGGGGACACGTACGAGAGCGCGGCCGGCCTGCCGTTGACCAGAACGCATGAGCCACCCAGGACCGTCGGCGCTCGTCCCTGCTCATCGAGAGTCAGCGATGCCTTTGTGCCAGAGGCGGCGAGATCGGCACCGATGACGCACGCCATCGATCCCGGGGCACCGTGCTGCGTGCGAGAGTAGCCATCCCCGAGAATCACGCCCCCTTCTTCAATCTGGGGTGGGCCTTGCGAGATCGAGCCCGGTTCCACCGTGGCTTGGAGCGTATAGAGGTTGTCCCCGGAAGGCGCAAGGTCGCCGTTAGCCGCCACTACAGCCGCCGCAATCGTCACGGGCCCGGCCTCGACCTGCGGCGCGGTCCAGGCTACCTCAAACACGGCCGAATCCCCCGACTGCGGGCGGCGATGGCCGATCCATTGCACGATGTCGGTACCGTCGCTGCAGGTATCTTCGGTGATTCTGACAGAGCCCCCGTTGGGTGCCATCGCCAGCTCGCCTGCCCGCCTGCAGCCGTTGCCCGCACGCGCAGTCAGCTGGAATCCGATGCGCGCTGCATCCGGATCACTCGCCTCAATGCGCAGAACAACTGTCTGACCTGAGCTATAGGAGAAACCGCCGCCGGACTGCCCATCGATCGCAAACGAGATGCTGCCCGAACCCGCTTGCGCGCCTCGGTGGCAGCGACTACACAGTTGTTCCCCCGGAAATGCGCCCCCAGTAGACCCGTTGGGAGGGCCTCCCGAATAGCCCCATAGGCCGACAGGCAGGCACAGCCCGACGAATGCAATGAGGCGTGCGGAACGCCTAGAGTCAGCGCGAAACGATGCTCGGCTGGCTTCTACGCGAACCTGTTCCAATGCATTGGAACCAACAAGGATTCTCATGTTCTGACCTCAACCGCCGTCTACTATAGCAACTTGGCATGCGCACGGGCCGAAAGGCTCATGCCTTCAGGCTTGTGCCGAGACGAACCCCTAGTTGCCGCGCTTGTGCCGAGTCCCTGCAAAAGCCCAGCCAAAGCCACCGCCAACTACAGACGCCCTAGCGCAACAATCCGTTGCATCCGAGATTAACTTCGAGCTTGAGCTGCCGAGCTATCCTCAAGCGAAATTGCGACGGCACACCCGGGTCGGCGGTGCAGCCCCACGACCATTTCATTATCGAGCGGAAGCAGAATCGAGAGCTTAGCCCGAACTTTCGGTTGCTTTGCGGGTGATTTTCCCAGTAAGTCATTGTTTTTCAGTAATTTACATACTATGCGCAGTCATAAAAATGTTCCCATTCAACCTGGATAGTATATTTCGAGAATATAAAAATATATGATTAGAATAGTTCCCATGTACATCAAGACCGCCCAGAGCCGCAATTCACGACGCAAGGCCGCTATCCAGCGCATCCTGGAGGGAGCGCCGCTGCACAGCTTCCGCACGCTCCTCACCGACTGGGCGACCATCGCCTAGAACCGGGTGCAGCCCCGCTGGGCCAAGCCCTCGACTTGCTCGGCCTGCACCTGGAGCGTACCCAGTACCACATCTCCGCAAACGGATGATAGTTCAAACAAACCAATGACTTACGCCAATAACTGTCTTGGAAGTTCAGCCTAGATGCGGGACCGGGCGTGCCACGCCAACGCGGCCCTCTCAATCCTGCGCCTGCTCGGGGCGACCCAGCGCTCCCCACCAGGAGGCATCGTCGATTTGCACGCTGCCTTCTAGGCGCGTGGGCTCGTCGCGCTCGCGCATGGCTTGACTCAACTTGTGCTGCAGCTTCCCAGCCGGGTTCCAGTTCCAGTCCAACCGCCGGGCCAGCTGGGTGGGGGCGCAGAGGGTACCGGCGGTGAGCGAGACCTAGTGCCTGCAGGCGGGGCCAACGCAGCCCTAGGAGCCCGTTGATAAATGGCGCTGTCCGAGTCACCGCCGAGACGCGGCGGAACGCAGCGAAGGCTTCTGCGGACTAGGCTCCGAGCCCGAGCGCGGGCCGCCGGGCGGCCCAAACGCTCGAAAACGCGCTTAGAAGCCGTTCCAGGGCCTTCCCGAGGCCTTCTCCAAGCCAAATTAGCGCCGCAACGGCCAGGGAGCCGCCGCCTTGCAGGCTCCGGGGCGTACCGATCCCCGTCAGCGACCGCAGCAGGACGCCCAGGTTGTACCCGCAGGCGTGGATGAGCAGTCGCTGCAGGATGTTGTTGCGGCCCCGCAGGTGGACCCGCCGCAGCCCGCCGGTCCCGTACAGGTGGGCCATCGACCGTTCGACCTTCTCGCAGCGCCGCCGCCCCAGCTGGCGGCCCCGCTCGCCGGCGACCCGCTCCCGGTGCGCCTCCCCCGCCGCGCGCTCGGCTTCCTGCCCCGGCTCCCATTGGCGCGGCTTCCGCTGCGGCTCCGGAAGCACCGGCTCCGGCCCGGACTCCTCCCGCGCCAGCACCGGCGCGCCGCTGGGGTACCCCTGGTCCGCCACCCCCGTCTGCGGCTTCCCGCCCTGCGCCTCTTCCACCGCCGCCAGCGTCGGCCCGAGCGTCGCCGGGTCGCCTAGGTCCGCGGCCTGCACGGTCAGCCCCACCAGCGCGCCGCTGTCCAAGTCCACCGCGGGCTCGGCCTTGGGGGCCCTGTCCGGCGCGCCGTCCTGCCTGCGGGCCACCCGGGCGTCCGGATCGACCGGGTGCTCCCACTCCTGGTGCGCCAGCGACTGGTTCTTACGCCGGCGGTCGCACTCAATCAACTCTTCCCGCGTCGGCGTCTCGAGCCCCGCGGATGCCGCCAGGCGCTCGAGGCACTCCCCGGAGCCCTCCTGGGTGTTGCGCCGCTGCAGCGTGCTCAGCGCCGCGTGGGCTTCCAGCGGGGTGGCGTCCACCCCGACCGTCTCGCCCTGGGCTAGCCCGGCGGCCCGCAGCCTCTCCAGCACCCAAGCGAAAACCTTCTTATGCGTCTCGAGGTCGAGGCGCTGGCGCGGGCGGCACAGCGGGGAGGGGTCCGGCGTCGACTCGTTCAGCCCGGAGCCGAGGAACTCGCGGAGCGAGAGCGTGTCGCTGGCCTGCAGGGCGCTGGCGCGCTCGGAACCCAAGCCCAGCAGATAGCCGAGCAGGAGCCTGCGGCAGGAGACGCCCGGCGGCAGCGAGGGGCGGCCCAGCTGGGCGGCGGAGAAGGGCTGGCAGAGCCGCTCCAGGCCCGCGTCGCAGCCGGAGCGCTCGAGCCCCTCGTGGAGCTTCTCGCAGCACGGGACGGTCGGGGCCTGGGGGGGTTCGTCCGCAGGGAGGCAGACCAACCCCTGGATCCGTTGGCGAGCGCCCAGCGACATCTGAACAAGGACCCCACGGAATGCTCTCGCACCGCAACCCCCCGAGCGCAGCGCCGCTCAGCCGGACTTTATCAACGGGCTCCTAGGGCCAGTGCGCCGGGAACAGCGCCGCGACGCAGGGGAGCTCCGTGCCCCAGCGCACCAGAAGGGTGCCGAGGCTACTGACTTTGCCAAAAGTAATTGCAGGTCTGGCCGTTTTCAACCTCTCAGCAGCTACCCCGCGCCAACACACACATAAACTGGTCTATAGATGTTTTTTATCTGAGACATTTCCGCATGGAACCTGCCTGTGATTTCTGCTATTATCAGTTCATGAATTTTCTAACCTTCCCCGACTTCTGACGTATTCCCCATCGCTCCCGACCTCCCCCTAGGAAGCTGGTCGTGATCCAAGCCCGCCACGGCAAATCCATCCAAGCCCTAGCCAAGGAATTCGGCATCGGCATCCGCACAATCCGCACCTGGCTTCGGCTCTATGCCTGCTGTGGGTTCCAGGCTCTCGGACATCAACCCAAACCAGGACGCCCTCCCTGCCTCTCCCCCGACCCAATGCAGATCATCCTCGCAACTCTGCGGGACAAATCCCCCGACCAGCTCCAGCTCGAGTTCGCCTACCGGGCGCTGCAAATTGTCCGACAATGGATCCTCGACCAGTTCCCAGTCAAACTGTCCCTGTCGACGGTGCGCAGGGTCCTGCGGCGCCTCGGCCTCACCCCGCAGCGCCCTCAGTTCCGGTCCTGCCAGCAGAACGCCGCCGCGGTGCGGACTGGGATCGCAGAAACCTACCCCGCCCTCGCCCGGCAGGCGCAGGAGCAGGGAGCCCTGCTGCTCTGGGCCGACGAGGCCGGCAGGACCTCGCACTCCCACCGGGGCACTCCATGGGGGCCCCGGGGCCGGACGCCCGTCGTCCAGCCAACGGGGGCGCGGTTCCGGCTGCACAGGCTGTCCGCGAGCAGCCCCTCGGGAGCAATCCACTCCAGGATCCATGCCGGAACCGCCACCGCAGCCACGTTGGAACAGTTCCTGCAGCAGATTCCGGACCAAACGGAGGCTCGACCGATTCACGTGCTAGGGGACCGCCACAGCATCCACACAGCCAAGCATCTAGAAGCCTGGCAGGAGCGGACCGAGGCACCGGTGGAGATGCATCTATGGCCGGCGTACTCTCCGGCATGGAACCCTACGGAGCAAGTCCGGTCGGTCGTCCAGCGCCGGGTGGGGAAGCTGCTGGTCCGGACGGTCCGTCAGCTCAAGGAGCGCTTGGAGGAGGCCCTGCAAGCCCTGGAGGCCGACCCCACCAAGGCGCAAGGGTTCTTCCGCGAAGCCGACTGCGCCTATACTGTTTCTGGTTGTTCCTTGCAATGACTTATGGCAAAATCAGTAAGGCCCTTATAGCACGGGACGCAGCCTTCTCGTCCGCTTATTGCGAGCCCTGAATCGGCTCCTGACATGGAATAAGAATCAATCGTGTAATCAGGATTCGCTTTGGAAATTACCTAGGAAGGCATCCCCTGCGGGCGCTGGGCGCTGACCGCTTATATTGGGACCACCCCTCGAACATGCGCCGAAGGAGCGTCGGCGACGCGGTGCGCCATGCGACCATCTTCTTGCCGGCAAAGGCCAGAATTGCCAGAGGAGCCAAGTCGCCGAAGGTGCGCGCCATCATCGCTCCCTTCGACCTCATGAGCCTCGGGTCGGTTGCGAAGCGGGAACCCGTATCGCCTAGGGGATGGAACGAAACGACTTCCGGCACGAAGACGAGACGCAGGCCCCTGCGGAGCGCATCCGCCAGGAATACGAATTCCTCGTCCGAGGGGTACGCGCCGCCAAGGCCGAAATCGCAGTCGAAGCGCAAGCCGGCCTCCCGCACGCGAGACAGGCGGAAGGCGATCTCCGGGCCCCCGACTTTTCCGGCGCTGAGGAGGGAGTGCGGGTGGGAGCGCCGCCGATACGGCTTCCTCAGCATCCCTCCGGGAGCCGTGCGCTGCATGAAGGTGAGGATGTCCGCCGCCGGAAACTTGGCGAAGGCCTCCTCCACGCGGTCGCAAACATCCGGGACGTACGCCACGTCATCGTCGCTCATCAGGCAGATCTCGTCCGTCGCGAGATCGATCGCCCGGTTGCGGTTGCGCGACACACCCCGCTCGCGCCGTTCGGCGAAGGCGGCGAACGGCGCGGCAGCTTCGGGGGCGTAGCGCCTGCACTGCGTCTCGTCCCCGCCTTCGGGGATGAGCTGGTTGACCACGACGAAGACCTCCGGACCCAAGCCGGCGGCGGCCGGGCTGAAGCGAGCGTTGCGGGTGGGCACGAGGATCTGCACGGTGGCCGCCGATCCGCTTCGGCCCGCAGGCAGCGGGCCTGCTGGATATCGTAGCCTCCCAACGACCTGGTGCCCGGGTGGAAACCACGCTGGATGCCTATTCCATGCCAGGAGCCTGTTGCGGCGGCGCGGCGACCGCTGCGGGGCGGGTCGGCTGGCCGCTGAGACTCAGGTCCTAGGCCGTGCGCACATCCGGCTGCCTTCCGGTGGCCTCCGCAGCGGCCCCGCGGCCGGTGCGACCGCCCAGCGGGCGCACCCCGCCCTACCCGGGCCAGCCCGGCTGCGACTCCCCCCGATCTGGAGCCTACTGATCGCGTCTAAAGTCGTGTCCCTGGAATCCATTCGTCAGGAGTTCCCCAAGATCCTTCGCCGTGCCCAGGAGTTGGGAGCCATGATCGCCTGCGCCGATGAGTCCGGCCTGGCTGCGCGGAGCGTGTGCGGCACCCTGGGGCCTCTGCGAGCAGCCCCCCGTCGGGCGGGTGGCCAGCGGGCGCTTCCGCCTCCACCGGCTGGCGACCAGCAGCCCGGAGGGCCAGCTCTAGGGCACAGTGCGGGAAGGTCCTGTCGCAACGGAGGTCTTCCGGAAGTTTCTGGAGCAGATCGCTGAGGAGACAGACCGGAAGATTCTGGTAGTAGTCGACAATTGCAGGATGCACCGCCCGGATCATCCAGGAGTGGCTGGCGGCGGACCAAGCCGCAGCAGAGCTGTGTTTGCAGCCGGCCTACTCGCCGCAAGCCAATCCGGTGGAACTGCTATGGGCCTTGGTCAAGCGGCAAGTCAGTCGCGAGCTGAGCAAGACCGAAGAACAGCTTCGCGACAACCTGGAAGCTGCTTTCCAGTCTTTACAAAAAGCTCCGGAACAGGTGCGAGCCTTCTTTCGGGAGGCAGACTGCAAGTATCTTCTTGCCTGCATTCTGAGGACACGACTTTTGACGCGATCAGTATGTACGGTGATTTCGGGGAGCCGCGACCGGCTGCCGCTGGCGGAGTTGGTGCGGCGACACCGCGGCCAGCAAAGGCAGGAGGCTGCTCGCGGCGAGCCGGAGGGAGCCGGACTAGGGCTCGGTCGGCGCGGCCAGAGCCGCGCCGAGCACAGCGGAACGAGACCGACGCGGAGCCCGCGGGGGGCCCAAGTCGCTCGGCGACGGGATTATAGGCCCGCGCCGGGCACACAGAGCCCCCCGCTCAGGCCAAGCGGCCCCGCAACACCCAGCTCGGAGAATTATCCGGAAATCTAGGCTCAGGATAGGCTAGGCAAATTCCACAGACGAATTGCGTCCGGCAAGCAAGACTCGCGACAGCCTGCAGGGATCTCCGCAGAGGTGCATACGGCTGTAGCGGTGCGCACGCAGTGGGCTGCAGGCCTCGGCTTGGTTAATGCCCAGGCTACGCAGCGTCGCGGAGAGGGTTCGTCGCCCCGAGCAGGCGCAGGATTGAGAGGGGCGCGTCGGCCCAGCACGCCGGCAACCGCGGCAGACCGCCCTTCCGCACCCGGCGCGTCCCGTTCCCCGCCGTGCCCCGGCAGCTCCGCTGCGGACGCGCCAGTTCCTCCGGCCGCGCCTGCTGCGGCCGCAGGCTCGTCAGCAGGCACCGCATCGATGGCCCGCCCGGCCTGCTTCTCCGTCTCCTCGGGGCGGCTACGCCGCCACCCACGGGCAGGCCGATTGTCAGCCCCGTCGGCAGCGGGTGCCGCAGTCCCGGTCGGCTGCCGCGGATCCACGCACACGTGCTGGGCCGCCCCCAAACGACCGAGCCCCACGGCTTGCCGTGCATCCGCCCGTAGTTCTGGATGCGCCCCAACTCCAACCAGTTCGCCGCTGGCAGCGTGTGCCGGCAAAACGCTCCGGATCCGCGAACATCTCGGCCGGCAGCAGCGGCGCACCGCGCAGCTTGCGGAAGACCAGACAGTGGTGCGCCTGGACGAAAGTTTTCCAGCACGCATTTTCCGTGGGCAGCGCAGTGCGCTCCAGCACCCCACGCAGGACCGCCTGATCGCACATCCCCCCGTTTGTCCACTCCTCCCCGGTTGCTCAGCTCGCGATTCCACCTGCGCTCGCTATAATCGCCAACGTGTGGGCCCCTATTGCGGTGACAGCTGCAGCGGTCGGCTATGCTGCCTACGCAGCCTCTTGGCCGACTGCCCAACGCTGGGGCCGGTGCCTGACCCGTCTGCCGGGCACGGGAAAGCGCATCGCTCTGACCTTCGACGACGGTCCAAGCAACGAAACGCCCCGATTCCTGGAAGAACTAGAGCGGTTGAGCGTCCCGGCGACATTCTTTTTCTGCGGTCGGAACATTGAGCGCCGCCCGCAGGTCGCACGAGCGGCGGCGAAAGCCGGCCACGCCATCGGCAATCATTCGTACTCGCATCCGCGCCTGCTGTTTTGCACTCCACGGCGCGTGCGCCAAGAGCTGGCGCAGACACAAGCAGCGATCAAGGCGGCCACCGGCCTGCAGCCCCATTTGTTTCGTGCACCGTACGGCTTGCGCTCTCCTTCACTTCGCCGTGTCCTGCCGGAACTTGGCCTGTCCGGAGTCCACTGGACCGTGATTGGTCGCGACTGGGCAGCTGGAGTTCAGGAAATCGCGACCAGGGTCCTGACAAGGGTGCGTCCCGGAGGGATTGTCTGCCTCCACGACGGGGAGACGACGCGACCGTCGACAGACCGCTCTGCGGGGCTGAAGGCGCTGCGGATTGTTGTCCCAGCCCTCCGCGAGCAGGGCTACCGATTCGAAGCGCTACCCGGGGCGTAATTCGCGGTGTTGGGACAGTTGCCCTGCGAATTGCAGGTCCCACGAGATCGCAGGTTCTACAGGGTCTACTGGGCAGTCCAGCCGCCGTCGATCACGACATCTGTGCCCGTCAGGTAGCCAGCCCCCTCGGAGCACATGTAGACCGCGAGCTGGCCGATCTCCTCTACCCTACCCCAGCGGCCGATCGGCAGGCGCTCCAGGAACTGCCGGTTTTTTTCAGGATCCTTGATCAAGGGCCGGTTCATCTCCGTGGCAAAGGGGCCGGGGCTGATGCCGTTCACCGTGATTCTGTACGGTGCGACCTCAAGTGCCAGCGCCTTGGTGAAACCTAGCAAACCAGCCTTGGTGGTGGAATACCCGGTCCGGTTCGGGAGCGATACGTGGGACATGATCGACGTCATGTTGATGATGCGGCCCCAATTCTTCTCTTTCATCCCCGGCACGAAAGCCCGCGACATCAGGAAGGGGCCGTTGAGGTTTACGTCGATGATGTGCCGCCACTCCTCGGGGGTCATTTCCTCGATTGGCTTACGGTTGTTAATCCCGGCGTTGTTAATCAGGATGTCGCAAGCGCCGAATGACTCCCGTGCGATGTGATCGATCTCTCCGGCCGCGCCGTCTTCAGTGACATCGGCGACGGCATACTCCGCTTGCCCACCGCTCTCGCGGATCCCTCGCGCAACTTGGCCTAACAGGGCTTCGTCGCGCGCCACCAGGATCACTTGGGCACCGGCCGCCGCCAAAGATTCCGCCATTTGCCTCCCGAGGCCCCGGCTGGCACCGGTGACAACTGCGATGTGGCCGGTCAGTGAGATGCTGCTCATGGCTCCCCTCAGGTCGGCGACGCCATGCGCCGCCGGAACGAACCAGGATAGCAAGCGCCTATCTCACGCTGCGGGCCCGCGCCGACCGCCACTTGGAGCCTAGGCCCCGTCGGTTCCGTAGGCCCGGGAGAGGGCTACAGCGGCGAGTCTAGGTCGTTAGGCTATGGCTGCATCCCAGTAGACTCGAAGAACTTTCAAGCGCACCATGAATGCCGCTGGCGTTGCGGCTCGCCGACGCAGCTTGCGGGCCCGTTCAGAAAGCGCTGTCCCAACTTCTGCCGGGCGGTCGACCGCCGCAGCGACGCCTGAGGAAGACGCCCAGAGGCACCCCAGATCTTCGCTCCAAAGAACTCTCGCACTCCGCCAGAAAGCGGCTAACTTGGCTGTTCACCCGCCGCCGACCAGCAGGCTAGGCCGAGAGCCGCACGACCACGTACCGCTCTAGCCGACGTATGTGCCCCCAGGTCGATCCGCACCAGTGCGAGCATCGTTCGCAAATCACCCAGAGGGTGCGCAGTCGCACCGTGCGCTCGTGCGCCCCTCCGCCGATTGGCTTCAACCGGGCGGTCACGCTCGCCGCCGCCATGCTCCGGCTCCGCAGCGCGGGGCAAAGCCGGCCGAGCAGCCCGGCCAGCGTGACCGCGAGCCGCTGCATATCTCCCGGGCGAAGTCCCGCCCCAGTTCCAGCCACTCCGGCAGACGTGCGACCTGCGGCAGCACCGTCACCTTAACGGACCCAGACACCTCCAGCCGAGGGTCTCCGCCTCACGGCTTCCCAAAGGCAGCGCGCCGAGCGGCAGGGATCGGAGGTATGCCCTCTACCCGGCGCTGCTCGCTGGTGGATCTGCCAGCCTGTGCCTGGACTGCCCGCGGCGACGTAGTGGCGGAGCCGGCCCGGCCCGAGCTCTGCCACACGGCGAAGCAACTGCTCACGGCCTTGGCCAGAGCCGGGGCGGCGCTAAACTAAGGAAGTGCTGCTGCGGGGTTCTGGCTCCGCCTCTACGGATCCGCGATGGGGCCCCCGGGAATCCGCGATCTGGAGCAACCCGCCGAGGGTTCCGACGCTAGGCACCGGATCCGGCACGGCCTCCGAATCTGGGTCCGGGACATTCTCCTGTCGCTCTCCATCGCGGCCCTAGTGGTCACGTTCCTCTGCCAGCCGGTGAAGGTCGAAGGTACTAGCATGCTGCCGCAACTGGCCGACGAGCAGCGCATCTTCGTCAACAAGTTCGTCTATCGCATCGACAGCATCCAGCGGGGCGATGTGATCGTGTTCAAGTTCCCGGAGGACGCCTCGAAGTCTTACATCAAGAGGGTCGTCGGCCTTCCCGGCGAAACCGTCGCCGTGCGGCAGGGCACGGTGTATATCGACGGACGGGCGCATCCGGAACCGTACGTGTCGAATCGGTATCGCGACCGCGGTAACCACCCTCCGGTAACCGTTCCCAAGAACAGCTACTATGTCCTCGGCGATCACCGCAACACATCCAACGACAGCCGCACTTGGGGCACCGTGGAGAAGTCCTACGTCACCGGCAAGGCGATGTTCGCTTACTGGCCTCCCGAGCGCTTCGGCGTTGTCCACTAGGACCCCGTACTCCCCTCAATGAGCTTCCCCGCGATCCTGGCGCTCGAGGACGGGCGCTATTTCCACGGCGAAGGCACCGGCGCCCCGGGCGAAGCGTCCGGAGAGATCGTATTCAACACAGGCCTGACAGGCTATCAGGAAATCTTCACCGACCCTTCGTACAGCGGCCAGATCGTGGTTCTCACGTATCCCCACATCGGCAACTATGGGACGAATCCCGATGACAGCGAAGCCGGTCGCCCCTACATCGAAGGCTTGGTAGTGCGGGAACTCTCGGACATCGCTAGCAACTGGCGCTCGTCGCAGACAGCAGAGGACTTCCTGGCCGCGAGCGGCGTACCCGTCCTGGGCGGCATCGACACCCGCGCTCTCGTTCGCCACATCCGGCGGCACGGTGCCCTGCGGGGGGTGCTCTCCTCAATCGAAACCGATCCGGCCAAACTAAGCGAGCGAGCCCGCGCGGCACGCCGAATGAGCGGCCTGGACTTAGCGAGCGGGGTCTCCACTCCCGAGCCGTATGTCTGGACGCAAGGCCCTCCAAACTGCCTGCCATCGGCGCTGCCGCAGTCAGTTCCGGACGAATCCTACCATGTCGTCGCGTACGACTTCGGCATCAAGCGCAACATCCTGCGGCAGCTCGCTCAGATCGGAGCCAAGGTCACGGTGGTACCCTGCGGCACAACCGCACGGGATGTCCTGGCGCTGCGCCCGGACGGCGTCTTCGTCTCGAACGGGCCGGGCGACCCGGAGCCGCTGGCGGGACCGGCGGCGGAGATTCGGAAGCTCGTAGGCCGCGTGCCGATCTTCGGCATCTGCCTGGGACTGCAAGTGCTGGGCCAAGCCCTCGGCGGCCGCACCTTCAAGCTCAAGTTCGGCCACCACGGCTGCAATCACCCCGTGCTCAACCGGCGGACCAACAAGGTTGAGATCACATCCCAGAACCACGGCTTCGCGCTGGACCCGGATTCGTTGGACGCAGCAGCCATTGAATTGACCCACATCAACCTCAACGACCAGACCGTCGAAGGCTTCCGCAGCCGCCGGGATCCTTTGTTCTGCGTACAGTACCACCCCGAAGCGGCTCCGGGCCCGCACGACTCGCGCTATCTGTTCGCAGAGTTCCGTCGCCTGATGCGCAACCAAGCATGACGCTGGCCCCAGCAGCCCGGCCCGAGCCTTGCGTTGACCAGTTCGTATCGGCACTGACGGCTCCGTCGCAGAGGTAGGAAGCATGCCGAAGCGCACCGACATCGACAAGATCATGATCGTGGGGTCCGGGCCCATCGTCATCGGGCAGGCCTGCGAGTTCGACTATTCGGGCACGCAAGCCTGCAAAGCGCTACGCGACGAAGGCTACGAGACGGTCTTGGTGAATTCCAACCCGGCCACGATCATGACCGACCCCGAGTTGGCCGAGCGCACCTACATTGAGCCGCTCACGACCGGCTACCTCCGGTCGATCATCGAGCGCGAGCGGCCCCAAGCGCTCCTTTCCACCGTCGGCGGCCAGACCGGCCTCAACGCTTCCGTGGCCCTGGCGGAGGCAGGCGTCCTGGAGGAGTTCGGCGTGGAGCTCATCGGAGCCAACCTCGCCGCCATCCGGAAGGCCGAGGACCGCCAGCAGTTCAAGGCCGCCATGACCGGCATCGGCCTGGAAGTGCCGCGGTCGCGTCTCGTCAACAACGTCTCGGATGGCCTGGACTTCGCCGTCCAGGTGGGCTACCCCGTGGTACTGCGGCCGAGCTTCACGCTCGGCGGCACGGGCGGCGGCCTAGCCTACAACCCCGAAGAGATGCGGGGGCTTCTGCGCCGAGGGCTGGAGCTGTCCCCCGTAAGCGAAGTGCTCGTCGAGGAGAGCGTCCTCGGCTGGAAGGAGTACGAGATGGAGGTGATGCGCGACCTAGCGGACAACGCGATCATCATCTGCTCCATCGAGAACTTCGACCTCATGGGCGTCCACACGGGCGACTCGATCACCGTCGCCCCAGCCCAAACCCTCACCGACCGCGAGTACCAGCTGATGCGCAACGCCTCGCTAGCCTGCCTCCGCGAGATCGGCGTCGACACAGGCGGCTCCAACGTCCAGTTCTCGGTGCATCCCGACACGGGCAGGATGCTGATCATCGAAATGAATCCGCGCGTGTCGCGCAGCTCGGCGCTGGCCTCCAAGGCCACCGGCTTCCCCATCGCGAAGATCGCAGCCAAGCTCGCCGTGGGCCTGCGCCTCGACGAGATCCCCAACGACATCACGCGCAAGACGCCCGCGAGCTTTGAGCCGAGCATCGACTACGTAGTCGTCAAGGTGCCGAAGTGGCAGTTCGAGAAGTTCCCGGGCAGCGAGTCGGTTCTCGGCGTCCAGATGAAGTCGATCGGCGAGGTCATGGCGATCGGGTCCACCTTCAAGCACGCCCTCTGGAAAGCCATCCGCTCGCTGGAGACCGGGCGCAAATCCGGCACGGACACCTACAATCCGGACCTGATCCCAAAGCGCCTCATCACGCCCAACCCGGATCGCCTCAACTACATCCGCTTCGCCTTCTCCCAAGGCCTAACGGTTGAGGAAGCTTGGGAGCTGTCGGGCATCGACCGCTGGTTTCTGGCCCAGATTAAGACTGTGGTCGACTTCCAGCTGCGACTCGCGGAAACCACGCTGGCGGACGTCACCTCCGCGGAGCTGGAGCGCGCGAAGCGCTACGGGCTGTCCGACCACCGGCTGGCTCGGCTCTGGGGCACGCCGGAATCCGCCGTGCGGCAGCGCCGCCGGGAATGCAACTTGGCGCCAGTCTTCAAGCGCGTCGACACCTGCGCCGCCGAGTTCGAGAGCTTCACACCGTACCTGTACTCCGTCTATGCCGAGGAATGCGAGGCGGACCCCACCGACTCCCGCAAGGTGATGATCCTGGGTTCCGGGCCGAACCGCATCGGCCAGGGAATCGAGTTCGACTACTGCTGCTGCCACGCCTCCTACGCCCTCCAGGAGCTGGGTTGCGAATCCATCATGGTGAACTGCAACCCCGAGACGGTGTCGACCGATTACGACACCAGCGACCGGCTGTACTTCGAGCCCCTGACCCTCGAGAATGTCCTCAACATCTGCGACACCGAGCAGCCCGATGGCGTGATCGTGCAGTTCGGAGGCCAGACGCCGCTCACGCTTGCGCTGCTTTTGAAGGCCGAGGGCGTGCCGATCATCGGCACGGACCCGGAGTCGATCGATCTCGCCGAGGATCGCGACCGCTTCGGAGGACTGCTCCGCGACCTCGGCATCCCGCAGCCGCCGGGCAGCACGGCCACCACGCCGGCCGGGGCGCTTGAGGCGGCCAAGCGTATCGGCTATCCCGTGCTCGTGCGGCCCAGCTACGTTCTCGGCGGACGCGCCATGGTCATCGCCTATGACGCCGCCACGGTGGAGAGCTATATGCGGGATGCAGTGGTGTATTCCCAGGACCGCCCTATCCTGATCGACCGCTTCCTCGAGAACGCGATCGAAGTCGATGTCGACGCCCTGTGCGACGGAGACGAGGTGCTGACCGGCGGCATCATGGAGCATATCGAGGAGGCCGGCGTCCATTCCGGAGACAGCTCCTGCGTGCTGCCTCCGCAAACGCTCACGGCCAGGGTGCTCGACACAATCGAGGACTACACGGTACGCCTAGCGAAGGCCCTCAACGTGGTGGGCCTGATGAATGTGCAGTACGCGATCCACCGCGGAGAGGTTTACGTCATCGAGGTCAATCCGCGGGCTTCGCGCACGGTGCCGTACGTCAGCAAAGCCACGGGTGTCCCGCTAGCCAAGCTCGCCGTCAATCTGATGCTAGGGCGCAAGCTAGCGGATTTCGGGCTGCGGCCCGGGGTCCTGCCCGTCCCCGAGGTGTGCGTCAAGTCGCCGGTGTTCCCGTTCAACAAGTTCACGGGAGTCGACCCGCTGCTCGGCCCGGAAATGCGGTCCACGGGCGAGGTCATGGGCATCGGCTCGTCATTCGGAGAAGCCTTCGCGAAAGCCCAGCTCAGCGCCGGCCAGACCCTGCCGCAGGAAGGGGCAGTGTTCCTGAGCGTCAACTCCCGGCAGATCGCCGAAGGCGTCGAGATGGGCCGGAGGTTCGCTGAACTGGGGTTCCGCATCTATGCGACGCGGGGCACCGCGTTCGCCCTGCGGACGGCGGGCCTGGAGTGCCGGACGGTGATGAAGGTCAACGAAGGACGGCCCAACGCGCTAGACCTGATCGCAAACGGACAGGTCGGACTAATCGTCAACACTCCGGCAGGCCCCTACGCTTTTGACGACGAAAAGAAGATTCGGAGCGCGGCGATCCAGCACGGGATTCCGAGCATGACCACCCTGAACGCGGCGAGAGCCGCTGTCAACGGCGTCGAGGCGCACCGCGGCCGACACATCCGGGTCCGTGCGCTGCAGGACCTGCACGCGCAGCAGCAGGCGGTGCCTGCCTAACCGGACGGCACCTGCCGCGGGCCAGGCTCCGGCTCGGAATGCACAGAGCGGCCAGGGGCCAGAGCTACCAGTAAAGCGAGACTGCTCGGTGCCCGGCGGCGTTCCCCAGCCGTGCTGCCGGGTCGAGCGGCCTCCTACCGCGCCCGGCTTTGCTGGGACCGCCTCGCCATTGGCCGCCGATACAATGGGGTTGCATGGCAAAAATCCGGCGGGCGCTGCTGAGCGTCACGGACAAGCGGGGGCTAGCGGCCTTCGCTACGCGCCTCACAGCATGCGGGACAGCCCTAGTGTCCACGGGCGGGACCGCCCGGGCGCTGCGGGAGGCAGGACTGGAAGTCATAGATGTCGCGGAGGTCACGGGGTTTCCCGAAATGCTGGACGGCCGCGTGAAGACGCTGCACCCGCACATCGCGGCGGGCGTGCTCGCAGTCCGCTCCAACGCAGGGCACATCCAGGCGTTGGGGCGGCACGGGATCAAGCCGATCGACCTGGTCGTGGTCAACCTCTACGCCTTTGCAGAGACCGCGGCGCACGCCGACGCGACGTTCGACGAGATGATCGAGAACATCGACATCGGCGGCCCCACCCTGGTCCGGGCTGCGGCGAAGAGTTTCCGGGACGTCGCGGTGGTGACCGACCCGGACGACTACCCGGCTGTGGCCGCAGAACTGGAGGCGGGCGAAGGCTCTCTCTCCGCCGACACGCACTGGAGACTGGCCCAAAAGGCGTTCGCAGCGACGGCCGCCTACGACCGCTCGATAGCGGGAACGTTGGCGGGCCTGCAGCGCGGTCAGCCCCCGGCGGCGGCCGCGAGGAACGGCTTGCCGGCGGTGCTCGACCTCTGCGTGTGCCGCGCCTGCGCGTCCTACGCTACGGCGGAAAACCCGCATCAGGAGGCGGCTTTGTACAGCGCCGGCCGGGACGGCATCGCCGGAGCTCGCCCAGTTGCACGGCAAGGAACTCTCCTACAACAACTTGGTGGACCTCGGACGCATCGTGGCAGCTCGCGCAGGAGTTCGACGAGCCGGCCGTGGCGATCATCAAACACACCAACCCGTGCGGCTGCGCCGAGGGCGCCTCGCTGGCGGAGGCCTACCGGAAGGCGCTGGCCTGCGACCCGGTGTCGGCGTTCGGTTCGGTCGTTGCGGTGAACCGGTTCGCGGACCTGCGCACCGCCGAAGAACTGGCGAAGCTGTTCGTCGAGGCGGTGGTTGCGCCCGGATTCACGCAGGAAGCTCTGAGCGTCCTGACGCGGAAGAAGAATCTGCGGCTGCTGGAGGTTGGGAGGGACCAGCCCGGCACCGCGCTCAAGAGCGTCTCCGGAGGCTACTTGGTGCAGAGCGAAGACCGCTTCGCGGGCCAGTCCGGACCGGTTCGAAAACCGTCAGCGACCGCTCGCCGACCGCAGGAGAGGGCGCAGCGCTGCGCTTCGCCTGGAAGGTCGTCAAGCACATCAAGTCCAATGCGATCCTTTACGCCCGCGACGGGCAGGACCGTCGGCATTGGAGCGGGCCAGATGAGCAGGGTCGACGCAGCGAAGGTCGGGGCCATGAAGGCGGTGCTGCCTCTCGACGAGACTGTGGTCGCCTCGGACGCCTTCTTCCCGTTCCCCGACGGAGTCGAGGAGGTCGCACGGCGCGGCGCCACCGCAGTCATCCAGCCGGGCGGCTCGAAACGCGATGGCGAGGTCATCGCCGCCGCCAACCGCCTGGGCCTGGCGATGGTCTGCACCGGATCGAGGCACTTTCGGCATTGACCGGCAGCTGCACGGCGGCGCAACGCCCCCGTGCCAACAGCCCCTGTGCCTCGCACCCCTAAGAGCCTGTTGAAAAAGCCCTCAGCGACCGTGAAGCGGCCCTGAAATGACCGTAAAACGACTCCTGAAGGCCCTGAACAGTCGCAAAACGGTGCTTCGGACGCGATGTCGCGAGGGGGATCGTACCCCAGCGACTTTAGCAACAGGCTCCTAAAGGCTCGGCGGACTATGCGGAGCGGCTCAGAAACCGCAGCGCAGCGCATCCCACCGCCTATGCGGACCTCTCCCGCCAGCCGCATGGTGCAGCGGATGGCCCCTCGCACGGGACCGGCCCCAGCTGCCGGGCTACTGTACCGCCTCGGTCCAGCCCGGATCGAAGCCTCCGGCGAACGCTTCGAACTCGGATTTACTCACACCCCGCAGCAGCCGTCCGCGGACACGGTCGGCAGGCCTGGAGCCCCGGGCTTCGGCAGCGAGCAAGGCGATGACCAGATGTCGAGGTGACATCCCGAGAACCCTAGCCTCGGCCTTGATGTCCGGATAATCCTCCAGCTCCTGGATCGCCCGCGCCACGAAGCTCGCCTGCCCATCCAAACAGCCCGCCGCCAGCGAGCCACCGGTTTCGTTCCAATCGATCAGGCCCGTCAGCTCGGCTAGCGTGTTGGGCACTGCCTCCGCATCGATCACCCGGCAGGGCGGCACAAGCGCGGCCCCATCCTCCAAGTCCTCGCCTTGGAACGGCAGGGACTGCGAGGCGACCGCCATGCGGGCTCCGGTATGCGCCGTGCGAGGCGTCGGAAGGTCGATTTTGCGCGTGGTCGGCAGAACCGGCTGCACCTCTCCGTCCTCGCCAACAAATACCAGGCTGGTTTGGTGTGTGACCAACCCCGCCTCAACGGCCAAGCGTCGGGCCCCGGCTTCGTCGACCGAGGTCAGCGCCAAGCTCGCCGCGTAGGCCGCCACCGCTTCCGAGAAGTCGTCCGCAGGGCCGTCGAACCGCTCGCTGGTCCAGTTTGCCTCAATCCGGGCGTTGCCCCGGAGGACGGAGATCCGGTCCGGCGGGACCTCCGATGCCGGAAGCGCAGGCTTAGCGGCCCGCCCCCGCGCCCGAGCTCCCCGGACCGCAGCTTGCAGCGCTGCGGACACATCGAATCCGAAGCTGAAGTGCAGCCCGCCCCCCGTGAGGGCGGCGAGGTGGCCGACTGTCGCCTCCAGGCTGTCCTCGCCCACCAGAACGACCCACACGCGCCGCCCGGCGCACGCCAAGCGATGCACATCCAGCGCGTAGCTCATCCCGTCCGTGACCAGCAGCACATCCCGCGTCTCGCTCGCGGCGAAAACGCCTTCCAGAGCCGTGCCTATCGCGGTCCCTCCGGACGGCTGCCGCAGCCGGTCAACGGCGTGCCTGAAAGGACCCGCCGGTCCCGGCTGACCGCCTCCGACAGGCATGGCTTCGTGGTTGAACTCCCACAGGGCGAGCCGGTCGCCGACGCGGAGGTGCCCGCAAAGATCCGCCAAGCCGGCCCGTACGACCTCGTGCTTGCTCAGCGTCGAGCCAACAGGCCCTGCGCACGCATTGTGCATTGAGCCCGAGCAATCGACCAGCACTGCCATGTCGAGGCTTCCCTCGCCGCGCCCGCTCGGGTGGATCCGCAGTTCGACGCCCTGCCGGTTCGAGGTCGTCCCCAGCAAGGAGCCTGGCTTCCAGCCCTCAACGGCGAGGTCGACCGGCGCGTTGGAGGGAATCGTCGCGTGCAGGGCGCCATCGCCAGCCAGGAAGCCGTGCGCCAGCCGCACCGCCCGGGCGTCGTGGCGGACGCGGAGCTTCGCTCCTCCCAAGGCGGGACCGTGGGTCGGCTCGTCGGTCTCGGACAGGCCAGAATCCCCGTATACATCGCCCACCGTGAGCGGGATCCTGAGCCGACCCGCATCGTCGACGCAATGGAGCGCCGCAGCCCAGCGGGTCGTGACCTCGATCACCCCGCCGGGCGCGAGATTACCGATCGAGAGCATATGCACGCCCCGCAGCAACTCCTCGTGCAGCACCGCCGGCCGGCCGCTTTCGATGGCCTCTTCATATGTCTCCCGGGCTTCGGCCTGCGCCTGCGCCACGCCCCGCTGGGTGCGCCCGCTCCTGCGGACCTCCAACCCGAAGAAGGCTGCGTTCACCGGCACCGGAAACGTGAGCAGTGCCTCGATGGGCTTCGTCTCGCCGTTCCGGAAGGTCCGCTTCGTCTCCACGAGCGCGAGCCCGCCGACGATGGTCACGTCGATCTCCATGTCATCCAAAGGCGTGGGCCGCACCCCAAGGTCCGGCCGAGACCGGGCGATGAAAGCCGCAATGGGGTCCACCTGCGCTAGTTCCGTATGTTCTGCAATCATTCCCTGCCTCCTTCTTCTGCAAGGGGTGCCTCGGCGAGGATCTCGCGCAGGAGTTCGCCCACACGAGTGGCGAGGGGCGCGGCGGGCATGCCGGACGCCAGCAATCCGGGGTCGACCACTAGGGTGACCCCGGGCGCCACCGCAAACGGGACTCCCTCGCGGGTCTGGAGCAGCACTCGGATCGCCGCCGGCGGGAACCCGAGATCTTTGAGGCGCACGTAGCGGCGGATAGCCGCTACGTGCGCCTCGCCGTAGCTCGCGTGCGCCCGCCCGCCTTGCGGCGGCGGAACGAAACCCTCCCGCGATCAGATACCGCACCTGTCGTGGGGCAATGCCGACGAACTTCGACAGCTCATCCAGTTTCATATCCTCCAGGCCCTTACGACAAGAATAATGTCAAAAAAGATCCGTGTCAAGTCGTTCGCCGCTTTTCTCCGCAAAGCAGGCTGGGCCACCGGCCGTAGGATAAGTCCGCCGCTAGCCACTGAACCCGCATGAACGGACGCCTGCAGCGAATCTCCCGAACCACAACATTCGTCGAATCTGCACGCTGGCACCGGTCCACCTGGATGCCGCTCCGAGCGGCAGCGCCGCCCGCTCCCGCCGCAAGGTCGCACCCGGTCGCTTGGATGCCGGCGGCTCCGTCTCCCATTCGACGCCCCGGCCAGACAGATTCCGCAGCCGCAAACAGAAACGCCCGCGGGCCGGGAGCCCGCAGGCGTCGATGTCCTCGGACAGCTACTTCCGAGAATGGAGGTCAGTTCCTTGTCCCTGGCCGGTTGCGACCGCCGGGGCCCCTGCGCACGCCGGACCGCACGCTTGCCGCGCTCGGCACGAGGATGAGTGCGACCGCTTGCCGCGCCGCCTCGGCTCGTTCGGCCGCGGCCTCGATCGGCACCAGAGCGGTCAGTTGAGCCTCGGTCAGCAGCCCCCGTGCAACCTCCCGGCGGTGCTCTCGGACATCCGCGAGACGGCCGCTCAGGGCCTCGATCTCCATCGTGATGGTGCCGATGACGGTCGCGTTCGGGGCCGCCGCGAACACCTCCTGACGCAGTTCGCGCTGCTTCGCGGCGATATCCTCGGCCAGGGGCTGGGCCTCCACCCGGTAGGCTTCGCGGTTCGCCTGCAGCTGGCCGAGCTGCTCCGCCGTGAGGCTGAGAGCTTCGATGAGGGCCTCGGGAGCCCGGACCTCGCCGACGACCTCGTTCTGGTCCTGCGCCCACAGGGGGACGGCGCAGAGCAGCGCCGCGAGTGTGAGTTGAATCGATTTCATGCTTGCCCCTCTCCTTGGATTGACTGGCGAGCCGTCGATTGCGGCGGCTCTCTTGGGTTTGAGATGGGACGCTGCCGCAGCGCGTTCCCGCCCTAGTATCAATTCTTGTAAAGAGCGCGTAAATCCCGATTTCTGCAAGCTTTAGCGACTCTGCCCCTTGGAGCCGGCAGCGTCTAGCGCACCCCGCGGCAATCCGCCGTCGGCACCGATGCGGCCGCCGGCGCCGAGAGCTGCGTCCGTCGGGAACAGCCTCGCGCTGGATGCGCTCCGGAACTATGCTGGCTTGCGATTCCTCCGTGGAAGGGGGGAGAATCTTAGCGGGCGGACGATGCGGCATCTCGGACGGCGCGATTTCCTAGCCTTGGGCGCGGCGGCCCTGGAGGCGCGCGATCAGGCCGACCAAGCCCCGAGGCCCCCTGTCTCCGGGACCGTGCCCGAGGTCGTCGACTTCCACCAGCACACCAACTATCGGGGGCGCAGCGACGCCGCGCTCGTAGCCCATCAGCGACGGATGGGCGTGGCCCTGACTGTGCTCCTGCCAGCGGGCTCGCGATTCGGCCTCGCCGCGGACGCGCATGGCAACGACTCGGTGGTCAGCCTCGCGCAGCGCTTTCCCGCCGAGTTCGTTTTCTTCGCCAACGAGCTGCCGAACCTGCCCGAGACCCAATCAGTGCTTGAGCGCTACCTCGGGCTGGGGGCAAAGGGCATCGGCGAGCAGAAGTTCCCCGTCGAGTGCGACTCCGAGCCGATGCAGCTGGTCTACTCGATCGCCCGGGAGTTCGACGTTCCGGTGCTGCTCCACTTCCAGCACGACGCCTACAACATGGGCATCGAACGTTTCCCCAGAATGCTGGAACGGTTTCCGACGGTGAATTTCATCGGCCATGCCCAGACTTGGTGGGGCAACATCGACCGGAACCATGAACAAGCAGTCATGTACCCCAAGACGCCAGTTGAGCCCGGAGGCCTTACGGACCGGCTGCTGTCCGATTACGACAACATGTACGGCGATCTACCGGCGGGTTCCGGACTCAACTCGATGCTGCGGGACGAAGAGCACGCTAGAGGATTCCTCGCGCGGCACCAGGACCGCCTGCTGTGGGCCAGCGACTGTAACGACACCGAAGGCCAAGGTCCCGACTGCATCGGGACGATCGGGCTCGCCGCCGTACGACGACTCGCGCCGAGCGCAGAAGCGACGCGCAAGATTCTGTCCGGCAACGCAGCGCGGCTGCTCGGACTGGCATGAGCGCGCCGCTCTCAGCGGAGGCAGCGTGGACCGCTCCGCCAGGTCGAAGCTCGGATTTCCCGGGCCCAGTCTGCGGCACTCCTGGGTCGCATCCGGAGCCGTCGCGAAGGGCGTGCAGAACCTCCAGGCCCCCACGCCCAGCACCGGTCCGAGCGGGCGAAGATCCCCAGCAAGCGTAGGATACTAGCAGTCGGACCGGAAGGAGCCCCGCCCGGACGGTCGGACAGCTTGCATGCCCATGCACTTGCGGCCCTGCGCCCTGTTGTCCTTTGCTCGCTCTGGCTCCAGGCAGCGGGACTCAAAGCCTGTGGGGCACGCTACCAGTCCCCGCGCAAGCTTGGCGCGGAGCACTCCGGGCCTTCGGGGGCAAGCCAGCCGAGCCGTATGACCGGCGCGGTCGCATGGTACGAGAGGAACGCCGAGGAAGCTGCGGCCCAGTACGAATCCGCAGACCCCGAAACCCTCCACGGCTGGCTCGCCGACCTGCTGCCGGCCCAGCCGGCCACCGTGCTCGACGTGGGGGCAGGCAGTGGTCGCGACGCGGCTTGGCTCGCGGACCGCGGCTACGACGTCATCGCGGCGGAACCATCCTCCGCGATGCAGAAGGCCGCTAGACGGCATCATCCGTCAGCCCCGATCCGGTGGATCTCGGACTCGCTGCCCGGCCTGGAGAGAACCGGCCGCACGGGATTGGTCTTCGACGCCATTCTCGTCAGCGCTGTCTGGATGCATCTCCCCAGAGGACAGCGGACCAGGGCCTTTCGGAAACTCGTGACTCTATTGAAGCCGGGAGGCCTGCTCGCGCTCTCCTTGCGCCTCGGCCGCCCCGACGACGGGCGCGGGATGCATCCCGTGGACCGGAGCGAGATCCCAGCGCTCGCCAGGGGCCATGGAGCCGTCATCGAGCGGATCCACGAAGACCGGGACACATTGGGCCGCCGCGACATCGAGTGGATCAGCTACGCGCTACGGCTGCCCGACGACGGAACCGGGGCGCTGCCGCTGCTGCGGCATGTGATCCTGAACGACGATAAGAGTTCGACCTACAAACTCGGATTGCTCCGGGCTTTGTGCCGCATGGCCGACGGAGCGGCTGGCCTCGCTCGGCGGCACGACGACGAGTTCTTCTCGGTGCCGCTCGGGCTGGTCGCCCTGACCTGGATCCGCCTCTACAAGCCCCTGCTCGAGGCCGACCTGCCCCAGAACCCCAAGAACCTCGGCTATAGCCATCTTGGCTTCGTAAGGACGGGCTTCCGGAAGCTGGGCTCGGTTTCGAACCTCGACCTGCGGGTCGGCATGCGATTCGCAGACCAGCATGCTGCGGCGCTGCATCTGGCGCTTGGAGAATCCGCGAGGACGGTCACGCGGATGCCGGCCCGCCACATCACGCTGGGAGACGGCCGCCCCATTCTGCCCGTGCATCCGGCGACCGCGCCCCGGAGACCGCCGCACTTGCTGGTGGACGAGGCCTATCTCCGAGGCTTCGGCGAGATGCTTGTCCCGGCCCGCATGTGGCAGGCGCTGCAGCGCCATTCCGTCTGGATCGAACCGGCCATCATCAGCGAGTGGAGCCGCTTGATGCAGCGCTACGCAGCGTCGCAGGGCCGCTCGCTAGAGCCAGGCGCGATCGGTGCCGCCATGACTTGGGCCGACCCCGAACGCGATGTGAGGCTGGCCCGGAGCGAAGCGGGCCGACTCCTGGAGGCCGGTCCGCTGTTCTGCGTGTGGAGCGGCAAGTCGGTCGCCCCGAGCATGCTCGACCTGGACCATTGCATCCCTTGGTCCGTCTGGCCATGCAGCGACCTCTGGAACCTGATGCCCACCCATCGGACGGTGAACCAGCACGAGAAGCGCGCTCGGCTGCCCGGCATGGAACTCATGCATGCCGCTCAAGACCGGATCATGTCCTGGTGGGAATCGGCCTACCGTAAGTCCAGCCCCCAACTGCACGAGCGATTCCATCAGGAGGCAAGTTCGACCCTACCGGGCGTGCAGCCCTCCGACCCCGGCTTGGACAGCCTCTTCGACAGCATCATCGCGCAGCACCTCCGGCTGCGGAGCGACCAGCAGGTCCCGGAGTGGCGGGGCACCAAGTATCTCTGACCGGGTACTTGGACAGAAAGCGGACCTCCGCTGCCAGACAGGGCAACTGCAGTGCAGGGTCACCGCCCCCGCGGCCTCCGCGGAGCGGTGATGGCGAGCCGCCAGGCTGCTACCCCATCGAACGGGTCACCGTCGCAACGACCCGGGAAAGGCTGCCCGGGCGCAGCTCGCCCCCTCTCCAGACATCCCCCGGCCGGTCACGCCCAAACCCCGTTCCTGCAGGCGCTGCGCAGGTCCCTGGGGCTGATCACACCAGGATTTCGTCAATACTCCGCCCCTGCATTTCGCCTCCGGAGACGCCGAGCACAGCGGCCGCCGTCCGGGCCACATCGACATGGGCTATCTGGCGGTCCGTCTCGCCCTTCTTCAAACCGGCCCCCAGGGCCAGCATCCAGACGTTCCGGCACGAGGGGTCCCCGCTGCGGTGGTTCAGAAAGCCGTTCGCGGTGTCCATGTCCCCGTCGCGCCCCAGCTCCGGCAGAATCATGAGGGTCGTCTTGTCGCGGTAGGCCGGATTCGACCGCACCTCGTCCCAGAGCATGCCGCAGAGCCGATCGGTCTTGGTCACGGCCTGCAGGTAGAGCGAGTAGGCACCCCAGTGCGCCACATCCATGTCCCAGAAATTCAGGAGCAGCAGGCGCGGAGCGAATTCGCGCATCACTTCCCGCGCGACGAAGTAGGTCAGCTCGTCACCAGAGCTGGGGGCTTCCGGGCCGTACATGTATTCCACCAGCCCGCGCTTCAGCGTCTCCTTGACCTGCTTGTCGAGCTGCCGACCGCCTCGGAAAATCGTCCAGCCGATGCCTTCGTAGCCGGCGTTGAGGATCCCCTCCAGTTGCCGCAGGACGTTCTCGCGGTCCGCCACGCCCTGGTCCAGGTCGCGCTTGATAACCTCATCCACAGCCTCGAGCAGAAGTTGCTTGGGCAACACCACATTCGCGCCGTGATCCTCCCCGTACCCGCGGACCCTCGTCGCGCCCATCGACGCGAAGCTCTTGTTCGTGCAGATCGCCCAGGCGTCGGTAGCGGGGGCTCGGCTCTGCTTGCGGTAGTACTCGAAGACCGTCGGGCTCGCGGCACGCTCGAAGCCGAAATCGTCGACCCGCTGCCAGTTCCCGGTCACGATGCTGGACGTGGAGTTGTAGTGCGACAGCACGCCGCTATTAACGCAGTTCGAAAAGAACCGCCCCGCGGACTTCAGCTGCGCCAGCCGCGGAATGTTCCGCAGGCCCTCCGGAGCGAAGGTCTCCTGGTAGCGGCAGCCGCCGCCGAACGTCACGATGATGAGCTTGCGGTCGGACCGGCGCCGCTCGGTCGGCCGCGACCATGCCCATGCGGGCACGAGTTTATCGGCAATCGCCAACCCGGCCAATTGCAGGAAGTCGCGCTTCCTCACCGGGAACCTCAGTAGGCGGTGATCTCGCCGCCTGGAATCTTCCGCCGCTCCCGGGGGCCGAGGTCCAGCGGATGGTCGTACCCCGGCAGGATCTCGCCGGTCGGCGAGTAGTACGGCCCGATGTCGCAGGCCATCGACCCCTCGCCTTTCTCGACGAAGGTGATCTTCGTGATCAGTTTGGCCGACTTGTAGCCGTATTTCGACGGTGCGAGCAGCCGCAAGGGCGCACCGTGCTGGTCTGCCAGCGGCCGCCCGGCCATATCCAGGCACAACATGACCCCGGGCTCCGCCATCTCATCCAGGGACATGTACTCGTACCACCGGTCCGCGCAGTCGATGCGCACTGCCTTGGCCTTCTCCAGCGGCCGCACATCCTCCACCAGCGCCCCGAAGCGGAAACCGCCCCAGGTTGTCCGGGCCGACCAGCACTGGACGCACTTGAGCCGAGTCGACTGCTCTTCCTGGGGGTAGGCCCGGAGACGACTTATGGTCAGCTCCTGAGGCCGCTCGACCAGCCCGCCCACCGCTAGGCGGTACGACTGTTTCTCGATCGGCGGCACGGGGGTGTGCCACATGATCCGGAAGCCGAGCTCGTCCGGGGTGTCCGTCGGCAGCAGCATGCGCCGCCGGGCAACAGCTGGGGCAGCTGCGGCGGCCGTCGCCGCCAAGAATCGCCTGCGATACATCGCTGATCCGAGTTTACCAGTCCGCGGGCTGGGGAACTGGCCGCGGGGCGTCCGGCTCGAGTGCTCTGCAAGGACCGCGCACTGTGTCTGCGAGTCGGGCCGCCTAGGGCAGGCCCAGAGGAATGCGCTGCATTGGAGCCGTTTCGGCTTTTCCCCGCCCTTCTCCGCTGCGGCACCCAGAACGCTGCCCGGTGTCCGTGTTCCGCCGCGTGACGGCCTGCTCGTCAGACTCACCAAATCGCTGGCCGAAGCCCCCGGGCAGCCCGCCGGCGGATGCGCTGCAGCGCCAAGGCAAGGATGCATTCGGGGCTACCGCATGGATTGGCCGGAGTTGGCGGACCCCTGGCCAAAGGACCCCAGCTGGCGGCTCGTGCGGCTCGGCAGACGGCGGCCAAGGGCTCTCCAGCCCCGCGAGCAGCATCCAGGCGACTCCATCTCGGTCATAGGCCGCCTCGCGGAAAAGCGCCGCCTTCCCCAGGCGGCCATCGCGACGCCCGCTTGCAGCCTACGCAGCCGGCTTCCACCGCCACCGGAGGGCCCATACGGCTTCACCTCCCCCGTACGGTGTACGGCCCCTGTGCAGAGCGGGCCCAGAGCCAAGGCCGACGGGACCTTTGCCACCGCCAAGGTTCGCGCTCAAGTGCCTCGCGGAAGATGCCAAGATCCAGCTCGCCGGGAACTCGCAGAAGCTCGCGAGCCCAGTCTCCGGGAGGCGCTGGACGAGGATTGCCCTAGCCCGCACAAGCAGACCAGCTGGGACAGCGAGCCAGCCGACCTCGCCCGCTATTCCGAGCCCGGATCGAATTGGTAGCCCAGCCCGTGCCGGGTCAGAATGAAGCGCGGCTTCTTCGGATTGCCCTCGATCTTCTGACGCAGCCAGCCGACATGCACATCGACCGTGCGGGTCGACAGGCCCGAACGGTACTTCCAGACTTGCCGCAGCAACACATCTCGAGTCAGGGTCTGCCGAGGGTGCCGGGCGAAGTAGAGCAGCAGGTGGTACTCCTTGGCCGACAGCGCAAGTTGTCGGCCCTTCCGAAAGGCCGCAGTCCGTGCGACATCCAGCAGCACCTCGCCAAAACGGTACGACTCTGGCCGGTCCGAGGAAATCCTCACCCGATCCCGCCGTAGCAGGGCCTCGACCCGGGCCAGCAACTCCAGCATCTCGAACGGCTTGACCAAATAATCGTCGGCACCGGTCCGCAGGCCCCGGACCCTGTCCGCCAAGGTACCCTTCGCAGTCAGCATCAGCAACGGCGTGGGCACACCGTCCTCACGCAACTCCCGGCACACCTCCAGGCCGTCCTTCCCAGGAAGCATCAGGTCGAGCACGATCAAATCCAGCCCCCCGAGGCCGGCGCGTTCGTAGCCCGCTCGGCCGTCGGCCGCTTCCTCGACCTCGTAGCCTTCAGCCCGCAACCGGTCCTTGAGCGTGAGCCGAATTCCCGGCTCGTCTTCCACGATGAGGATTCTTGGCATCGCGCCCGGCTCAAGCCTCCGCTTCAGCTTGCACGAGCAGATGCACTGTGAACACGCTGCCGCCGGCCGGATCGCTTCGGACCGACAGGTCGCCGCCCATTCCACGCACAAGATCCCGGGCCAGCTTCAGTCCCAGCCCCGATCCCTGGACCTGCCCGTCGCTCGCCGCGGCACCGCGGTAGAAGGCGTCGAAAACGCGGGCCGCTTCGTGGGAGGCGATCCCGGGTCCCCGATCCCGGATTCGGATCTGGATCTCACGTCCGCTCGGGGAGGACTCGGCGGCCGTTTCGACCCTCAGCCAGCGGCCGGACTTGGCGTACTTGGCGGCATTGCTCAATAGGTTGGACAGGGCCTGCTGGAGCGCCTTCGCGTCCGCCAGTGCGAGCGGCAGCCCCCGCCCGTCCTCGCGCTCCACCGTAAGGCCCGCCTCGTCGATCATCGGCCGCGCCTGCTGGAGCGCAGAGTCCACCGCCTGGGCGGTGTCCAGCGGCATCACATGAAACTTTCGCTTGCCCGACTCCAGCGCCGCGAATTGCAGCGATTGTTCGACCATTTCGGCCAGCCGCCGGCCTTGGTCGCGGATCAACTGGCCGTACCGGCGCACTTGCGAGGCCTCTCCGACGACTCCGTCCGCCAGATTCTCGCCAACCGAGCAAATCACCGCCAGCGGCGTCCGCAGCTCGTGGGTCACGCCAGCTACGAATTCGATCTGCATCGCTGTCAGCTGCGCTGCGCGTCGCGTTGCAACGACGACCAGGACCAAGGCCCCCGCAAGCAACAGCAGCACTCCGAAGCCCACCGTCAGGTTGCTCCGCCGCTGTTGGGCGACGGCCTCGTCCAGGGATCCGAACACGTGCTTGGCCGCGACCAGCACATCCAGGCGTCCCTCCGTCGCAATCGGGACGACCCGCTCCCAAGCGGCCGACCGGAGCCGAAGTCCGGGCACTAGCATTTCCCGGACCGGGCGCGGACCCGGGCGGGCCTCAGGGCCCGTCGCCGCTCCATCGCGCCGGTCAGGCCCCGCTTGGGGCTGTGCCGGAATCTCGCGGTACAGTCGCATCCGCCGTCGAATGTCGGCCTCCCGCAGCCAACGCCCGTCGGAGCCGGGGTCGGATCGATACAAAAATCGCTGACTTCCTTGGGCCACCACCGCCACTTCGTAGAGCCGCTCGCCGTCCGCCCCGGCAAAGAATCGGTCCACCATCGCAGGCACCATGGTGCCTGCGATGTAGTCCCAGTCCAGCATCAGAATCAGCTGCCCCCGCCGTACGATCCGAGGAGCACGCTCGCCGCGCCGCCCTTCTTCCACCGTCAACTCAGGCCGCACCAAGGCTTGGGCGGACGGGACCAGGGTCCAAAACAACGAGCGCACAGCCCCGCCCTCTCGACGCGTCGTCCGACGGTCAGCGATGGCACGGCCAAGCTCGTAGACTTGCTCGGCGGGGATCACCCGGGCAGGCGCACCCACGCCGAGCGGCAGTTCCATCCATGCCTCGGCTCCTCGCGAGGGCTCGTAAATCACCAGACGGCGCAGCAGCTGCGGATGGGCGGTCAATTGCAACCATAAGTCGTACCGCTCGCCGTATCGTTCCCAAGAGGCCGGCGCACCCGGTCGCAGATCTGCCTGGAACGCCCGTAGCAGCCATTCGAGCTCCCGCTGCAGCTCCTGCTCGAACTGCCGCACGGAATTCGCGAGCGCTGTGCGCATGGAATCCCGCTGAGCCTCGCTCAACTGCCCGGTCCAGACGAATTGCAGCGCCGCCAGAGAGACCAGTAGTGCCCCGCAGGCCAGGATAGCGAGAGCGGGCCAGTGCCGCTTGAGGTCCAACCGACGCACGGGCTGCAACGCCGAAGCAGGGCGTTGCCAGTATCGTACGCTATGCCGGCTCCGATGGCCTAGCATCACATTACGCCCTGATTCCCGGGTAAGGATTCCGGTTGCCAGCAGAAACGTTTTTATTTTACTAATTTTGCCAAAAGTAATTGCAAGCAACTCACCAATAAAATCAATGGCTTGCGGCGCATTTTCGTGCAATTACTTATGAAAACATCAGTATAATGATTTGAACGGTCCTCCGGGGTGGCCGCGTATTGCACCCCGGGGGTGCCTCTCGATTTTTCTGGAGGCCCCTTGCCCCTGCCCCCCGCCAGTGCTCCCACCCTGGTTTACGGCGTCTGCGACAACCACTGGACGGGCTTGGCCGGGCTCAGCGTGGTGGCGCGGCTGGCCCGGTTCCTCGGGCTGCCCGAGCTGCTGGCCGCCTCCAGCGCCGGCGCGGTGGCAGCGACGTGCAGATGCTGCTGGCGCTGATCCACGCGGCCTGCGCCGGCGGGGGGCACCTCCCCGCGGTCGACGCCCTGGGGGCCGATGAGGTCGCCCGGCAAACGTGCGGGCTGCGGGCCGTGCCCGCCAGCCGGCGGCTCGGCGCATACCTGCAGCGGATGCACGCGGCGGCGCTGGAGGGGTTGCGGGAGTGCGCGCGGCTGGTCAGCCGGCGGCTGGTGGCGCAGGCGTGCGGGCAGCGGTGGGGCTACGTCCCGGTGTGCGTGGACGGCCCGGGGATCGAAGTGGAGGGCAAGTTGTGCGAGAACGCCGAGCGCGGCTGCCACGGCGAGCAGCAGTACTGGCTGCACTCGGTGTTCGTGGGGGTGGCGTGGGTCAGCGCCCGGCTGCACGCGGGCGGCACGGACGTGAGGGGGGATGGGCGGGAGCAATTGGACCAGGATGTGGCGCCCTGGCTGACAGGGCGGCAGCCGGTGGGCTGCGGGCCGCCAGCGCGTACTCCCGCAAGGAGCTGGTGAGCTACTGCCGGCAGCGGGGCTGGGATGATTCCGTGAGCGTGACCGATCCGCGCCAAAAGGCCCCGATGACGCGCAGCGAACGGCGGCTGCGGCTGCTGTTCAGCAGGAGCAACCTGCGGTGGGACTGGCTGCTGCCCGCGGCGAGCCGGAGGGAGCCGCGCCGGGCCCAGCGAAAGGAGACCGACGCGGAGCCCGCGGGGGGCTCGGTGCGCCCGGAGCCGGGGGCGCAGCGGCTGCGGTGCGGGCGCAGGGCACCCGCGGGGGGCCCAGGTCGCTCGGCGACGGGCTGAGGGGCTCGCGCCGGGCTCTCCGCTCAAACCATACGGCCCCGCAACCCCCATCTCGGAGAATTATCCGGGAATCTAGATCTCCTTGTGGATGCGATATGCGGAGTACGCGCGGTCGTATGCGTCTGCGGCATCGTGCGCGGTCCTGGCCAGGCGCTCTCGGGTCTGCTCGGTCCGCCAGCGGTGTGCTTCTCGCTGTCGGGCTCGTCCCAAGGGCCAGCGTTGCGCCGTCCGATTGGCCGCTGGCGGCACTCGATCCTGGTGACCGCCTGATGAGTTCAAGGCGGGGCTGACCGCACGCCTGCTGGCCCAGGTCGCGGGGCGTGCGGACCGGAGCCGCGGTCGACGATTCTCCGGGCTACGTCCCGGACCCGGCACCCGGACGCGACCTGGACGCGGCCGCTGCGCCGCAGAACTCGTAAGCCTCTGCCAGCCAGTCGGTGATGGGCGGCTCCACTTCGTCCCGGTGGCGGACGGGTATCGTGTGCCGCAGCTTGGACTTCGACACCCGGTCCACACGGCGGACCTGCGGGGCCTCGACGGCGCGGCCGAGAAAAACGCACAGCTCAAGGAAGGTCCGCTTCGGTCGTACGAAGAAGTAGCAGGACTCCCGCGCGAAGATGATCGACTTGTGCGACGCGTAGATCCGTTGGTCGCCGAACTCGGCCGCGGTCTCGCGCAGCCGCTCCCAAGCCTCCTGCAGGTTCTCCGAGAGGTCGGCGGTCAGCGCCGCCTCGGCCGTTGTCCAACAGTCGTGCGCCTCGCCTTCCTCGACCCACTGCTTGCAGTGGTAGCACCTGTGGCCGCTCATGCTGGGAGTTTATATTCGTTCGCGTCTGCCCGCAGGCATTGACGAACGTGCTGGCCCAATCCTCGTTTTAGCGCCAGCGGCACCTCTTCGCAGAGCCGTTCGCCGAGCTCATCGCGCCACGTGGCCGACTACCTTCTTGACCTAACAACAGTGTTGCTTCACACTGATTTAGTGTCCTTCATGGGAGGGTCGCGAATTGGCCAAGTCCAAGTACGAGCCGCTGAAGATGTTCTTGAGCGAGTCGGGGCGGGCGGAGATACCGATGACATTCAAGGAGATCGAGGCGATCATCGGGTGCAAGTTGCCACTCAAGGCCTCCGGATATCGTGCCTGGTGGTCGAATAATCCATCGCACAACCCCATGCGCCGGGCCTGGCTTGATGCGGGGTACAAATCGGAGAGCGTCGACCCGAAGAATCGCAAGCTGATCTTCCGGCAACAGATCGAAGCCACCCGCGAGATCGAACTCTGGGTCGGGGGGGGGGGGGGGGGGGGGGGGGCAGTCGTATCAGAACGATCACGAAGACGGTGGTCCACTTCACGTGGCCTTCAAGGGCCGTCTCCTAGCCGAAAGCGCGGGTCTCGCCCTCAATGCCATTCCTGAAATCCGCCTC
Organism: Bryobacterales bacterium; assembly: GCA_965213745.1. Classification (GTDB taxonomy): domain Bacteria; phylum Acidobacteriota; class Terriglobia; order Bryobacterales; family UBA6623; genus VXMF01. The sequence continues at coordinate 302,439 of CBDBZZ010000014.1, forward strand.
TCCCGGACGAGAACGGGCAAACTCGTCGTGTGCCGGAATTGGCGCGGGCTTGGTGGTGGCAACGACGAGGGGGCGACATACCTGACGTTTCTGGACTTGAAGGCTCTGGCGGCATGTCCGGACGCGCTGCACGCCTTTTGGGTCGAAGGCGATGACCGAGACGGTATCGATCGGCCTGACCTCGAGCAGCGGCTCCTGCGCCAAGCTGCCGATGCGCTGGGCGAACCTCTGGTCATTCGCATCGACTGACGGCTTTGAAGGTCGACCGTGACAGCGATCAGGGATGCGGTCGGGGGAGGTGTCCGGCGATGCACGGCGACCGGTTCAAGGGACGGGATCGACTCCAGCAGGTGGTCCGAATTGAGCGGAGAGGGACGCGGGCGGCTGGGTAGTTACTGGGACCGACCGTGCGGGCGGAATGCACGTTCTTGGGCGTTGTCGAGGCCGACGACAAGGGCGCACGGGTCGCTGCCGCGACCGTCGGCGGTTTGACGGGCTTCGCAGAGGGGGCGCGGGGAACGCGTGCGGGACGCCAGGTTTCCGGCTCGGCGTCGAAGATGCTCCGTCACATTCGTAATGAGGTCGCGGAGCTGGACGGGGACGTTTTCGTGATCGCTGGCGTCGACCGATTTCGATTTGAAGTACAGGCGGAAGAGTACCGCTGCGCGGAGCGCGAGCGGTGGGAGGGGATCAAGTGGCAGGAAATGAAAAACTGAACCCCGGGCGCATACCCGAAGGTAGAGGCGGCCCCGGGGCGTACTTTACCAAGGTAGCGCGACCGGGGAGAGGAGTCAAGACCTTCGCCGAAGGGGACCTCCTCAACCGCCTGGAGGCGGCGTTCTCTCCGGAACGCATGGGCACCTACCTCCGGGCCGCGCGGGACGACCGGAAGCAGGCGGTGCGGCTCTATACTTGGAACCCGGCGATGTGCGCCGCGTTCTACGGGCCGCTCCAGGCGCTCGAGATTGCGATGCGGAACGCCATGCACCGCGAGCTAGCCGCGTGCTACGGCGAGGAGTGGTACGACAAGCCGGAGGCCGGACTCGACCGAGGTGCTCGCGAGCGGATTGCCGACGCGAGGATGACAGCGCAGCGGGCCGGCCATACAGGGACTCCTGCTCGGGTAGTGGCGACGCTCCCGTTCGGCTTTTGGGTTGCGCTGCTCAGCGCCGGAGGCCGCACCGCACGAGCCGGCCCCAAGGCCGACTACGAGAAGACGCTCTGGCGGCCGGCGCTCCGTGGGGCGTTTCCCCACCGTGCGCCCCTGACGCGCCGACAGGCCCACGAGCCGCTGGTCGCGCTACGTGCGCTACGGAACCGGATCGCGCACCACGAACCTGTCTTCGCGAGGCCCTTGCGCGAGGACTACGACCGCATCCTGGAGGTGACCGGGTGGATGTCACCTGACGTGCGGGCGTGGATCGAGCGGCACAGCCGCGTGCCGAGGCTGCTCGACGCCGCAAATGGCGCGACGGACAGCTTCTGACGCCCGTTGGGATCGGGGCGGGGAATCCGCCGCGGGTCGACAACGACGCACACAAGCGTGAGGAATGCGATGGTGGGGGGGGGCAAACCGAAAGGCAGGATGCCTCTCGATATTTCGACACGCAGGCGATCACCGAGACCATCCGTCAAGCGGCCGACCATGGCGAGACGTCACTGTCCAAGTAGTTCAAGGCCGAGATCGCCAGCCGGGGACGGAGACCGCCGGCCTGCAGGTCGATCTGACGCTGACGCAGCCGACGGCGTCGATCGCGACTAGGCCGAAGTCAACGCCGACACCATCCGCCAGGGCGTCGAATAGGGAGATCTCGTCACCTCTGACCGTTCCCTCACAATCGGGCCACTCCTGCAAGCTTGGACGGCGTTGGGCGAGGCGCACCGTCGCGGAGGTCGGTGCTCGCAATCACCGACCGACTCCACGAAGATGTCATGCCTCCAGTCGTCGCCGAAGTCGTAGACGTAGAGGATGCCGGCGTCGGGCGTAGGGGCTTGCAGACCGGCCCGCTGGTTCGACTAGAGCGAACTGATATCGTCGTGGGCGACGACATCGGGTGCTCGCGGCAGCGGAACCCCCTGGTTATCGTAAAGCATTTATAAAAATAGGCTTATTGTCATTATATCGGCTGCTATTCCCCCGTCCATTACCACTTTCCGGCCGGGAATTCAGAGGACCATCCGAGCTATCTGAGAACCGCCCAGCATCGCGCCTCACTCACTCACTGGCCCGCCGCCGTTCAGCGCCCGCAACTTTTTCGTGCAAGCGCGCACAGCGGTCACCCTCAACGCCAGGACGCCGAGGTTCAGAACATCACGTGGCCGGACCTTGGTGGTTGGCGTGTACGTCCGTGCGTCATGACGCCGATACTCTGGAATCCCGCTTCCGCGTCGGACCGGTCAACCTCAGCGGTCTTGTCGGCGACCGGTATGTCAAGAGTGCCGGACGCCGGCAGGGGCGCGAATAAGTCACGGCAGTGTTCGCCTCGAAACACCATGTAATCGTGCCTGCTTTGGTAGTCCGGCTCCCACAGAATCTCGAGCCGATCGCCGAGCCGGTCCCAGCCTTCGGAGTTCATGCGGACGGTCAGCCAGTCGTGGTACTTTTCCTTTCTGAGCCAGCGCAGGCACCAACTGTGGGTGTAGTGCAGTGGATCGCGATCGCTATGGCTCATGTGTTCAATGATGCGAAGGCATCCATTGACGCCTTCGTGCACGATGCTGATGCTCACGACCGGCACGGTCTCGTTGCTCGATTCCTCAATTGGGAAGTAGCGCCAGTCGAACGAGCTCTGCTTGTTCCCGCCGTCGAGGTTGACCAGGAACGCATCTAGATCACGGAAAGGAAATGGTCTTCCGTGAGAGAACGTCCCAAGGAAGTCCAGGTAAAACTCGCGTAGCGTACCGTGATGCTCCGTGGGCAGCTGGGTGAACAGGATGTGAAGGACGTGAGTCTTGGCTACTTGGCGCTCGCGTAGGTGCAGGATTGCCTTGAAGGCCTCCTCCATGAGGAAGTAGGCCGCCACGACATAGCCCCAAGCCTGTGCCGCTTCGTGACCAGGAAGGAGGTCCGGGTTTACGGGGCAGTCGCGGAACTTGCGCCACTAGGACTCCAGCGCGGTCTCAAGCCATACCTGGATCCAGATATCCTCCTTGAATCTGATGTCGGTCGCCATTGTCTGTTTTCGTTCGGCTTCGGGGCGGAGGCACCCGAGACGTATGTGGCCAAGAGCGGCGCTACTTCAACCCACCCGCGCCGCCGTTGAGCGCCAGCAACCTGCGAAGCACATCGTCGGCGGAGATGTTCACCGACCAACCGTACGCGACGGCCACAGCGGCGTCAAGGGCTGCGTGCGCGTCGGCGAGCCACTGCGGCCGGGCGTTGTACAGGTTCATCAACGTGCGCTTCTTGAGCGCCTTCGGGGCGGCCTCGTCGCACGGAACGCACCGCTGCGGATAGCTGGCCCAAGTTTAACCCTGATTCCCGGTTAAGGATTCCGGTCGCTAACTGAAACGTGTTTATTTTGCAATGGTTTAGGTGGTCCCCGGGGGTGCCTCTCGATTTTTCTGGCGGCCTTCCTTGCCCCTGTCCCCCGCCAGCGCTCCCACCCTGGCTTGCGGCATCTGCGACGACAACTTGACAGGCTTGGCCGGGCTCGGCGTGGTGGCGCGACTAGCCCGGTTCCTCGGGCTGCCCGAGATGCTGGCCGCCTCGGTCCGCCTCCAGCGCGGTGGCAGCGCCGGGCAGCTGCTGCTGGCGCTGCTCTACGCGGCCTGCGCCGGCACGGGGCACCGCAAGTTTGCATTCTCAGGACACTACTTTTGCATCGGTCAGCACCTGAGTCTCAGCGGCCAGCCGACCCGCCCCGCAGCGGTCGCCGCGCCGCCGCAACAGGCTCCTGGCATGGAATAGGCATCCAGCGTGGTTTCCACCCGGGCACCAGGTCGTTGGGAGGCTACGATATCCAGCAGGCCCGCTGCCTGCGGGCCGAAGCGGATCGGCGGCCACCGTGCAGATCCTCGTGCCCACCCGCAACGCTCGCTTCAGCCCGGCCGCCGCCGGCTTGGGTCCGGAGGTCTTCGTCGTGGTCAACCAGCTCATCCCCGAAGGCGGGGACGAGACGCAGTGCAGGCGCTACGCCCCCGAAGCTGCCGCGCCGTTCGCCGCCTTCGCCGAACGGCGCGAGCGGGGTGTGTCGCGCAACCGCAACCGGGCGATCGATCTCGCGACGGACGAGATCTGCCTGATGAGCGACGATGACGTGGCGTACGTCCCGGACGTTTGCGACCGCGTGGAGGAGGCCTTCGCCAAGTTTCCGGCGGCGGACATCCTCACCTTCATGCAGCGCACGGCTCCCGGAGGGATGCTGAGGAAGCCGTATCGGCGGCGCTCCCACCCGCACTCCTTCCTCAGCGCCGGAAAAGTCGGGGGCCCGGAGATCGCCTTCCGCCTGTCTCGCGTGCGGGAGGCCGGCCTGCGCTTCGACTGCGATTTCGGCCTTGGCGGCGCGTACCCCTCGGACGAGGAATTCGTATTCCTGGCGGATGCGCTCCGCAGGGGCCTGCGTCTCGTCTTCGTGCCGGAAGTCGTTTCGTTCCATCCCCTGGGCTCGACGGGTTCCCGCCTCGCAACCGACCCGAGGCTCATGAGGTCGAAGGGAGCGATGATGGCGCGCACCTTCGGCGACTTGGCTCCTCTGGCAATTCTGGCCTTTGCCGGCAAGAAGATGGTCGCATGGCGCACCGCGTCGCCGACGCTCCTTCGGCGCATGTTCGAGGGGTGGTCCCAATATAAGCGGTCAGCGCCCAGCTCCCGGCTCTCGCAGGGGATGCCCCCCGGGTAATTCCCAAAGCGAATCCTGATTACACGATTGATTCTTATTCCATGTCAGGAGCCTGTTGCGGCGGCGCGGCGACCGCTGCGGGGTCCGTCGGCTGGCCGCTGAGACTCAGGTCCTAGGCCGTGCTCGCGTCTAGCGGCCTTCCGGGCACCTCCTCACCGGCCCCTAACCGGGCCAGCCCGGATGCGACTTCCCCCCGACCCGGGACCTCCTGCGTCGCCCGCAGCGCCTCGGCACGCCACACTCTGCAGTGCGCCTGCGCCAGCGGGAGTGTCTCGTCCCGCCCGCTAGGCAGCAGCAGTTCCAGCGCCAGGTTGTGCAGCGCCGCGCTGCCGGCCGGGCCGGGGCCCGTGCGGCTGCGGCTGGACTCCTCGTCCAGCGTCCCGTCGCGCGGGAAATGATGGCAGTGCTCGACCGCCCAGTGCCCGCGGGGCAGCCGGAGCAGGCGCAGCGCCGAGGCCCGCTCGGGAACCCGTCCAGCGTCTCCGTTGGGGTCGGCCCCATCCGGGTTTCCCTCGTCCGGTGCTGGATACGACACACCCGCCGCACGCCGGGCAGTGGCAGCCAGTTCGCGGCGGCTCCCAACGCCCGGGCCCCACCTACTAGCGGTGGCTGGCGCGATGCACCTCGGACCCGACAAAGTTTGCGTCCTGCGCAATCAGGTCGTAGGCCGCGCAGGCGCTGCGCTGGATCGTCGCCGGCGTGTCGGTGCCGTGCTGCGCCAGCAGCGTTACTAATTTTGCCAAAAGTAACTTGCAAGCACCCCCCCATAGAATCAATGGCTTGCAGAGCCTGTTCGTGCAATTACTTAGGCGGAAGTTTCAGCGGCCTGTTTTTCGGAACCCATAGATTCTAAGGGCTTTGCTGGGGTTTGGGTGTGCTGTATGTGGCGAAATGTAGCCATGTATTATGGTTGTTGTGTTGGCATGATATCCTTTTTACTGGTTATTTACGTGCTATAATGTGTAGCCCTGTATATCGAGAGCGTCCCCAACCGCTCCTCGCCGCCCGCCGTCCTCCTCCGCGAGTCCTACCGCGACGGCGGGCGCGTCCAGAAGCGAACGCTCGCCAATCTCTCCAAGCTGCCCGCCACCGCCATCGAGGCGCTCCGCCGCAGCCTCCGCGGCGAGCGACTCGTCCCTCCCGACGCCGCCTGCACCTGCGTCCGCAGCCGCCCCCACGGGCATGTCGCCGCCGTGCTCGGCACCCTCAAGCGCCTCGGTCTGCCGACCCTCCTCGCCCGCGGCCCGAGCCGGGTCCGTGACCTCGCCGTCGCCCTCCTCGTCGCTCGCGTCATCGACGCGCAGGCGAAGCTGGCCACCGCCCGCGCCCTGACCCCCGCGAGCGCCGGCTCCACGCTGGGGGACCTGGTGGGTCTCGGCCAGGTCGACCCGCTCGAGCTGGACGCCGCCCTAGACTGGCTCGTCGAGCGGCAGGCGGCCATCGAGCAGCGCCTGGCCCAGCGGCATCTGCAGGAGCACACCCTCGGGCTCTACGACCTGACCTCCAGCTCCGGGGAGGGAACGCCCGGCGAGCTCGCACAGCGCGGACACAGCCGCGACCGCCAGAAGGGCACGCTGCGGATCGTCTGCGGCTTGTGATGCACGGCCCCAGGTTGTCCGGTCGCCGGCGAGGTCTTCGAAGGCTCGACCAGCGACCCGCTGACCGTGGCCCGTCAGGTCGACAAGATCCGCTCCCGCTGCGGCCTCCAGCGGGTCGTGCTCGTCGGTGACCGCGGCAGGCTGACCGCGGCGCGCATCCGCAAGGACCTCGCCAGCGTCGACGGGTTGCGCTGGGTCACCACGCTGCGGGCGCCGACGATCCGCAAGCTGGTGGCCACCGGCACCGTGACCCCGTCGCTGTGCGACGAGCGGGACCTCGCCGAGGTGACCAGCGAGGAGTTCCCCGGCGAACGGCTCATCGTCTGCCGCAATCCGCTGCTCGCCGCCGAGCGGCACCGCCAGCGCAACGAGCTGTTGGCTTCCACCGAGAAGGAGCTCGCCCCGATTGCGGCGGCGACCCGGCGCCCGAACAACCCGCTCCGGGGCGCGGCAAAAATCGGCGTGCGCGTCGGCAAGGTCATCAACCGCTGCAAGGTCGCCAAGCACTTCGTCACCACCATCGCCGACGAGTCGTTCACGTTCCATCGCGACGAGGCCGGGATCGCGGACGAACAGCAGCTCGACGGGCTCTGCATCGTCCGTTCCAACGTCGAGCCGGAACAGTTCGATGCCGCGCAGACCGTCCGTGCCTCCAAGGACCTGTCGCAGGTCGAGCGCGCGTTGCGGTCCCTCAAGTCGGTGGACCTGCAGGTGCGGCCGATCCACCACCGGCGGGCCGACCGGGTGCGGGCGCACGTCCTGCTGGGCATGCTCGCCTACTACGTCGCGTGGCACATGCGCCAAGACCTCGCCCCGTTGCTCTTCGACGACCACGACCCGGCCGCCGCCGAACGGCAGCGCGCATCCGTGGTCCGGAAGGCCGAGCGCTCGCCCGCGGCCCGCGCCCAGGCCGCCCGCAAGCGCACCGCCGAGGACCTCCCCGTGCATAGCTTCCGGACGCTGCTCGCCGACCTCGGCACTCTGACCGCCAACACCATGCGGGTGGCCGACAGCGACGCCACCTTCGCGCTGCTCACCGAGCCCACACCCGTACAGCAACGCTGCTTCGAGCTACTGGGAGTGACCCCCAAATGTAGCCAGTAGCCAACACCCGCAAAATCGATAACTTACACAACGCGAGTGACTTACGCGCAATCAACTCTGAAACTTCCGCTTAGGAAAGCATCAGTAAGTCGTCCTCGTCTTCGTCCGCTTCTTCGGCCAAGTCCTCTGCCGTGGAAGAATGTCCGATGAGGAACGGCCCCCCCTGCCCCAGATTGCCGCGGACAATCCGGGAGGGGCCGCTCCGGGGAACGCGTGCGACCGCATCGTCGGTGCGCTCCGGCATGCCATGTTCCGGCCGCCAGCCGGGCTACAATCCTGGCATGGCATCCACCGTCCTGGTGGCCCCCGAGCTGTCGCTCGCCCACAGCACGCCCCACGGCCACCCCGAACGCCCGGAACGGTTCACCGCGGTGCGAGAGGCCTTGGCTTCCAGCGGGCTGCGCGACCGCCTGCTCGGCGTCGCATCGGCGGCTGCCGACCACGAAACCCTGCAACTGTGTCATGGAGCCGCCTACATCCGGCTTGTGGAGCGGGAGGTCAGGGCCGGGCGGCGGTACTTGTCCACGGGCGACACCCACATCGGTCCGCGCTCGCTGGAAGCGGCCCGCGCCGCCGCCGGTGCCGTTTGCGCCGCAGTCGACACGGTTCTCGAGGGCCCCGCTAGGCAAGCGTTTTGCGCCCTGCGCCCGCCCGGCCACCACGCCCGTCCGGACCAGGGCATGGGCTTCTGCATCTTCAACAACATCGCTCTCGGCGCACGCCACGCCCTGCGGCGGCGCGGCCTCGAACGCGTCGCCATCGCGGACTGGGACGTCCACCACGGCAATGGCACGCAGGACATGTTCTACGCGGACCCCAGCGTCCTGTTCTTCAGCACGCACCAGTCCCCGTGGTATCCGGGCACAGGCAGCGCGGACGAAACAGGAGTCGGCGCGGGGCGCCGGACGACCATCAACTGCCCGTTTCCAGCCGGTGCCGGCCGGGACGATCTGCTCGGCGCCTTCCGGAAGCGCCTCCTGCCCGCCCTGGACGAGTTCCGCCCGGACTTGCTCCTGGTCTCGGCGGGATTCGATTCCCGGCTGGGGGATCCGCTGGGCCGGTTCCGGCTCGCCGACGCCGACTTTCGGGAACTGACCCTGCTGTTGCGCGAAGCTGCCGACAAGCACGCCGAAGGCCGGCTCGTCTCGGTGCTGGAAGGCGGCTACAGCCTCGAGGGCCTCGCGCAAGCGGTGACCGCCCATGTCGGAGCGCTTCTGGATTGATCCGCACGGCGTTCGCGGCGGGCGAGCCAGCTACGCGGGGCCTATCGCTACGATCCGAGAAGTGACGATCGTGGAAAACTGCGGATGCTCGAACTCCATGTGCAAACCCTGCTCCAGGTAGGCGGCCTTGAGCATGGAGCCCCCCCAGCTCGACCCGCGGACCTTCACAGGGACGGGCTCCGGGCAGAACCGCGGGTGACCCGAGATCCAGATCTGGCCGGCCCGCCGCTCGAGCCGATACAGCCTATTCATGGTCTCAACCAAGACGCGGCTGCCCTCGCGCAAGGCGTCGAGGCGTATCCCCCGCTCCCGATTCGCACCGGCGGCGAAGCCCAGCCCGGGGAACTGACCGATCCGCAGCACCCCGATCGGAGCCCTCGCTGACGGACCGTCGCACGCGGCCATGATTCCGAACCTGCCCGCGAAGCCCTACTGCGTGTCCGCCAGCTTGCGGTAGTACTCGGCGACCGCCTCGCGATACGGTTCGGGAACCTGCTCCGCAACGGCCGCACGGACATCCGCCTTGTCATCGAGCTCCACCTGGCGCCGCAACTGCACCTCCAATTGCTCCAGCAGGGCGAGCATTTGGCGGTACTCCCGCTCCAGGAGCGCCGGATTGCCCAGGAAGCGCCCGTCGCCCAGGCTCTGGGCGAATCGGCGCAGCTCCGCGATGTCCTCGGGGTCGAATTCCGGCCTTTCCCCCAGCCGACGGGTCAGCTGCGGTACCTCGGCGGCACCGGCCTCCAGAGCGCGCTGGACGCGCTCGCGGGCGGCATGGTCGTCGCCGAGAGGAGCCCAGCCAGAGCGCCAACCTCCCTCCCCGGGCGATCCCAACCTTCCCCAACCTCCGCGCTGTCCACCTTGCGCGCCGCCTGGGCCCGCCGTCGAGCCCGCTTGACTGCGGCCCCCCCGTTGCGCTCCCGGCTGCTGGCCCCCTTGTCCGCCGCCAGGCCGGCTGCTGTCGGCTCGATCGCCTTGGGAGCTCTGCGCAGCCCTCTGGTGGCCGCCATCGGACTGCTCGCCGCTCTCGGCGGCTTCCTCCAGCCCGCGTCGCAATCGCTCGACATCGGCGAGCAGTTGCTCCAGTCCCCGATCCGGCGAATCCTCGCCTCCGCCTGCCTGCTGGGCGAGCTCGCCTGCCTCGCGGAGATTGTCTCTGAGGCGGCGCAGCGCCCGCGACACCGATTCTTCGTTGTTGGCCACGTACGGCGCCAAACCTCTGCGGATGAGCTGGGACGCGTTCTGGATCGCCGGCGCGGCGTCGGACTGCTGCAAGTCCAACAGCGCGTTCGTGAGCGCCCGCGAGGTTTCCCGATCCTGCTCCCGCAGCAGCTGCGCCTGCCGCTGCATCCTGCGCTCGACCTCCGCCAAGCGGTCGCCTAGCTCGCGCTTGCGGTCCGCCAACTCCATCTCCTCCGTGCGCGTCATGCCCGTCGGGAGGTTGCCCGTGTTCCGCCCGCCCTGCGCTTTGAGAGCCTCGAGCGCCACCTGGAGCGACTTGCCGACTTCGGCCGCCGTGCGTTGTTGCTCGTCTACCAACCCCGAAGCCTCCTGGGCGAGTGCATCCAATTCCCGCTGGCTCTGGCGTTGCCTCTGCTGCGCGAGATCCTTGGCTGCTTGGCGCAGCTCTCGATGGGCCCCGGCCGCCGCGGCGCGGGGATCACCCCCCCGGCTTCCGCGCTGCATCTCCTCGCTCGCCCGCTCCAGCCGCTCAATAGCCCGGCTCAGATCCTGCCGCGAACCCTGGCCGCTCGCACTCTGGGACCTGGAACCGCCCGCCGCCGACGCTTGCTGCCGACCCTGCTGGCGGCGCTGCAGCTGCTCCAGCTGGCGCTTGAGGTCCTCGGCCTCCCGCCGCAGCATCTCCTGCTGCCAGCGCTGCTCAAAGCTCGCTCGGTCCCGATCCTCGGCCCTGTCGGCCAGGCGCTCCTGGCGCCGGGCCAACTCCTCTAGCTTCCGCATCGCTTCGTCGACTTCTTGTTCGAGCTGCTGCCCCGAGGCACCGCCGCCAGTCTCGTACTGGTTCTTCTCCATGTCCATCTCGAGCTCGAACATTTCTGCTAGGTCGCGCGAGGCTCCCCCCCCAGCGCCGTTCTGGCTCATCGACAGCTGGATGTCGGTGAACAAGGCCTCCGCCCGCAACAGGTACTGCAGCGCTTGCTGCTCCGGCGACACGGCGTCGTCCAGGCGATACTCCGCCAGCGCCTCGGCCGCCGGTTCCATGAACTCCGCCGCCCGCTCCAGCAGCTCGGCGAACCGCTCGAATTGCGGGTCGCTGTCGGTAAGCTGGCGAGCCCGGGTCCGCTGGACCAGCGTCTGCGCCTGCTGCATCAGCGTCGCCTGCAGTTCGGCCAGCATTGCCGCGCTCTCGCGCAGCTTGTTCTCCTCGCGGCCGTCCTCGGCGTCGCGCTCCTGGATGAGGTTCCAGGTCGCCAGCGCGATCTCCTTCTGGCGGCGGGAAATCTCGTCCTGCCGCTGCCCCGCCGCGCCCTGGCCCCCCGCCTGCTGCGACTGCGAGAAGCGGCGTTCGAACGGCTGCACCGTGACGAAGTACATGTCCGTGCGAACCTCGCGCTTCGCATCCGCCGCGACGGCGTAGTAGCTGATGATGTCGCCCGGGATCAAGCTCGCCTCGGGCGCGGGAGGAAGCAGCCCGACCGAGGTCCTGGCCGCGGGCGGGGCCGCCGCACTTCCGGGCTCGCCGAAATCCTCCAGATAGAACAGGTGGCTGGCCTCGGCGCGCTCCGCCCCTCGCCGCAGGGGCAGAGCCACGGGCTTCTGGTCGACGCCGTTCACCGCGTAGCGCAGCTCGAAGCGGCGCAGGCCGAAGTCGTCGCTGGCTCTCGCACGCACCGCGACCTCCTCGATGCTGCTCGCCCGCCAGTCGCGGCCCGGCTCGACGATGCGGACCTCGGGCTTCTTGTCCGGCACGGCGGTGATGAAATAGTCCTCGGTCAGCCGGACCCGTTCCCCGCGGTAGAGCGCCGCGACATGGTAGGCCCCGTCCTCCGCGACCTCGATCTCGGCCCGGCTGCCCCGCACCCGGATTTCATCTCCGTCTACGATCAGCCGCCCCCCCTCAAGCGGCTTGTCGGTGGTCAGGAGCACCGCCACTTTGGCCCCCGGCACCGCAGAGATGTCGCCGCCGGGATCCTCGACGCGCGGAGCCAAACCGCTCCAGCCCGGAAACTCGTACTCGAGACGGATGTTCTCGACGGTAGGCAGGGCCACCACGCGGACTTCGAACTCCCGGCTCCGCAGGCGCCCGGCCTCAACGTAGTAGCGCAGCGGCTCGCGGACGAGCGCGAAACTGAAGGCGTATCCGCTGCCCTGGAGCTGCGGGCCCATCGGGGCGCGTTCCCAATCCACGCTGCTCTCGAACTTCGCGTGGATCTCCACCAAGCCCGGCTCGAACCCGACCGGCACGGCGGTGACGTCGAGTCGGCCACCGCGCCGGATCGTCGTATCGCCCGGCTCCACCCGCAATTCGTACAGCGGCTCGTCCTGAGCTAGAAACCAACCTGCCCACAGCTTCGCCGTGCCGTACTGCCAGTAGCCGGGCCCCGAGGTGCCCAGCCAAAGCAAAGTCGCGCAGCCCATGCAGCCCGCAGCGGCTAGGGCGGCCATACGGACCCGGCTGACGACGAAATCGAGCGGCACCGCGGAGGCGGCCTGCTCAGCGTCCTTGGCCAGCAGGCCCAGGAGCGGGCTCGGAGACCGGCCCCGGTTCGCGGCCCGCGCCTTCTCGTCCACCCATGTCCGCAGCCGGCCTTCAAAGCGGGCGGACCGGCGCTCGGCCTCGTCGGCCGCGCACGACATGGCCCGACCGCGCGCCAAGCGGAGCAAAGGCCGCACCAGAAGGAACGCGGCGACCGCGCCCAAAACCGCCGCCAGGAATGTCCTGGAGCCGAGCACGCTGGCCGAGGAGAAGCCGACGCGGTTAGCCAGCCACACGCACAAACAAGTCGCCGCCAGCCCCGTGAGGGCCAGGGCGCCGAAACCCTGCGTGGCTGCAGCCGCCCGCAAGCGCCTCGCGATCGAGCCCAAATAGCCTTCGAGATCGCTACCAACCGGCAGTTGCTGCTTGAGAAGCATCGGATCAGTCCCCCCGAAGAGCGTTGAGGTGGCGGTTCGCCACGCCAGATTCTAGCAGCACGGAAAGCAGGAGCAGGACCAGCACAAGCCGCCAGACCTGCAACGGCGGCGGCGCGGGCGGCGCAGCGCCTTCCGCGACCGCACGCGCTGCCTCCGCGCCGCCGGTAGACTGCCACAGATCCAGTGTGTCGGCCTCCACGCGGCGCAGATTGGACTCGCGAGGTGCGGGATTCACCGCGATCAGCTCGTCTCGGCCGCCGCTGCGAACCTCGTAGAACCCGACCGCCTCGAGGGCCACCGCCTCACGCTCCACCGCCTCCGACAGAGTCAGGATGCGCTCGCCGTCCGGATCAATGACCTGCACGGCCGCCCCGCTGCCCCGCCGCCGGCCTAGTTCAATGATGTCACCCAGCAACGCGTCCTGCTTTGCGGAGTTCGCGCCGGTTAAGTGTTCGGCCACTGCGGCGACGAACGGCACAAACACCGGACTGAGAGGAAGGTCGTTCCAGACATTATCAAGCGACGATACGAACAGCAGCACCCGGCCACGCCCCACGGCGTGCTCCACCAGCAACGGGTCGCCATTGCCGAACCGCAGGGGCACCGCATCGCCGGACTCGGGCTCCACCCGCACATACAGGTAGAACTTGACGCGGCGAAACCCCCCGGCCGCCGCAGCCACCGCGTGCAGCCGATCCGCCTGTCCCGCCTCTTGAAACAGGGCCCGCCCGCGCTCGGCTGCCAGCGGCTGTCGGACGACATGGCCGGTGAACGCTGCGCGGCGCACCAGCGCGCTGTTAGGCCCGAGCGCCACGAGCAGCCCGCCGCCCGCCTCTACCCAAGTCCGCAGGCGGGCCTCGAAGCGCCCCGCTAGCCGGGGCAGATCCGACAGCACGATCAGGGCGTACCGCGTGGGATCCACCCGCTCCGCCTCCGCCAGCGACGCGCTCTCGAGGCTGAACCGCCGGCCCGCCCCCGCCTCAAGGGCGGCCCGGAAATACAGCAGGTCGCGGCCTCGGGTGTCCGAGGTCACGAACAGCAGGGGCTCGGGCTCCGAATTGTCCAGGGTCGCGCGGCGCATGTCGTCGGCGGGCAGCGCGTCCGGCGGCTCCAGCCGGAGCTCCGCACGGCTGTATCCACGCGGCGGATCGGCGATCTCGAAGCCGGCGGTGACGCGGCCACCGGGAGGCAGCTCGATCCGTTCGCTGCCGACCGGCCGTCCGTCGATCCACAGCGAGAGGGTCTTCTCGGCTGCCTCTTCGGCGTAGCTCGCCACGGTCGCTTCCAGGCGGGGACGGTCCCCGCTGTGCAGGTCGGCGGCGCCCCGCACGCTTTCGACGGCCCAGTTCGCCGAGTCGTCGGCCCCGACATCGTGCAGCTCGAGGACCGCCCCGGGCGGGAGCACCAAATCCTGAAACCGCGCCGGCATCGCCGTATTCTGCAGATCGGAGATCAGGTGCAGCTCCACGGTGGCACCGTCGTCCGGGACCAAGTTGCGCACGGCTTCGACCAGATCGCCGTAGCCGTTGGCCGCCCAGCTTGGCTCCAGCCCGCGCAGAGCTCGCCGCAGCACGCCTTGATCGCGGGTCGCCTCGGTCAGCACGCTGACCGACGGCCCGTTGGCGAGAAGCTGGGCTCGGTCGCCCCGGGCGAGCGCGCCAACCACTTGCTCCGCTTCCGCAAGGGCTCGGCTCCACCGGTCGCCGTACTGCATGCTCAGAGAGGTGTCGAGCGCCACCAGGGCCAGCTTGGGCCGGCTAGCACCGAGGGCCGCTGGAGGGCGCTCCCAGACGGGCTTCGCGAACGCCAGAACCAGCAGCAGGAGCAGGGCGAGCCGCAAGGCGAGCAGGGCCAGGTACCGCAGCCGTCGCTCCCGGACCTTGGTCTCGGTGTGCTTGCGGAAGAACATCAGCGAGCTGAACGGCATCCGCACGGGGTTCTGCCGCCGGAGCCGGTGCAGCCAGAGGGGCAGGCCCACCGCGACCGCGCCAGCCAGAAACCACGGAGCGAGCAGGCCCACCGCCTCAGCGCCTCCTTTGCCGGAACAGCAAGTACTCCCGGAGGGCCAGGTCCAGAGGCTGGGAGGTGTCCAACAGCACGTAGTCCCCGCCTTCGCCGTGGACGCGGTCCCGGAGGGCCTGGATATGGTTCCGGATCAGCCGGGGATAGATCCGCCGGGCGTACTCGGTCGAGACCTCCAACTCGGCACCGGTCTCCATGTCTTCGAGGAGCGCCGCCGTCGACAATTCGGGACGCAGCTCGGTGTGGTGCAGCACATGGAAGAGCACGATGTCCTGCCCCTGGAAGGCCAGCCCGCGCAGCGATTCGACGATGCGGTCGGGGTCCACGAAGAAGTCCGAGATCATCGCCACCAAGCCCCGCCGCCGGGCGAAGCGGCGGAGGGACTCCAGCGGCACCGTCAAGTCGGTGCCCGTCGCCGCTTGGGCGTGCTCGAGCGCATGCAGCACACTCTGGAGATGGCGGGGCCGGAAGGCCGCCGGCCGCACCTCGCGAACCCGCTCGTCAAACAGGATCAGCCCCACGGCGTCGTGCTGCCGCGTGGAGAGGTAGGCCAGCGAAGCGGCCAGGAAGCGCGCGTAGTCGAGCTTGGTCCGTCCGGCGCTGCCGTAGCCCATTGAGCCACTGCAGTCGACCAGGAGCATGAGGTGCGTGTTGGTCTCTCCGAGGAAGCGCTTGATGTACACCCGGTCGGTGCGCGAAAGCACATTCCAGTCGATGTACCGCGGGTCATCGCCCTCGGTGTAGGGGCGATACTCAGCGAACTCCTGGCTGAAACCGAACGCCGGGGAGCGGTGCTGGCCGTGCAGGAAGCCGTCCACCACGGTCCTGGCGACGAGCTCGAGGTTCGCCAGCCGGGCAAGAATAGCGGGATCCAGGAGCCGCTCGGCCGGCATGGTTCTAGGCCCTCCCTCCCCGCGGCCTCCAGCCCCGCCGAGCGCCGCGCATGGCGCTTCAGCCCGCGGCGGGTGCGGGCTTGGCCTCGATCATTTGTCGCAGCACGTCATCGACGGTGACCTTGTCCGATTCGGCGTAGAAGTTCGTCAGCACGCGGTGGCGCAGGATCGGCAGGGCCAGCGCCTGGAGGTCGGCGGACGAGACATGGAAGCGTCCGGAGAGCAGAGCCCTGGCCTTGGACGCCAAGACAAGGAACTGCGTCGCCCGGACGCTGGCCCCGTAGTTCACATACTTCTTGACGATCTCGGGGGCCTCGGGGTCACCCGGACGCGTAGAACGGATGAGCGACACGGCGTACGCAGCGACCGGATCGGAGACCGGCACCTGGCGCACCAGCCACTGGAAACTCAGGACGTCCTCGGCCGTGGTGACGGCCTGCAGCGTGGGCAGCGGCGTGCCGGCGGTGTTCCTCTCGACCACTTCCGCCTCCTGCTCGGGCGAAAGGTAGTCCAGCACGACGTTGAACAGGAACCGGTCGAGCTGCGCCTCGGGCAGGGGGTAGGTGCCCTCCAGCTCGATCGGGTTCTGCGTTGCGAGGACGAGGAACGGCGGGCGCAGCTGGTAGCTGTTGCCGCGCACAGTGACCGAATGCTCCTGCATCGCCTCCAGCAGGGCAGCCTGGGTCTTGGGGGGCGTCCGGTTCACTTCGTCGGCCAGCAGGACATTCGTGAACAACGGCCCTTGGACGAAGGTCCAGCTGCGGCGGCCGGTGGCCGAGTCCTCCTCCAGGATGTCGGTGCCGGTGATGTCGGTCGGCATCAGGTCCGGCGTGAACTGGATGCGCTTGAACGTCAGCCCGAGCGCAGCGGCCAAGGTGCTCACCAGCAGCGTCTTGGCTGTGCCGGGCATGCCCGTGATCAGGCAGTGCCCGCCGACCAGCAAGGTGACCAAGAGATTGTCGAGGACCTCGTCCTGACCCACGATGATCAAGCGCACCTGCTCCCGGATACGGTCCATCGAGGCGCTGAACGAGGCGACGAGCTCCTCCGTCGCAGCCGGATCCTGAGCGGGGAGCGTGGCGGTTTGCATCGAGATTCCTAGCGGGCAATCTCCCGCAGCAGTTGGAGCGCCGGGCGGAATGTGGGAGCGCTCTCCAGCGCCAGGAGTACGTGCAGGCGCGCCTCGGCTAGATCGCCCATCTTAACGTAGGCGCGGGCGACGTTGTGCTCCGCCGCGGCCCGGTCGATCGGGTCGAGCTCCAGCACGGCCCGAAACTCGCGCAGGGCCAGCTCGAACTGCCCGTCGCCCAGGTAGAGCTCCCCCAGGCGGGCGTGGACCTCCTCGTCCTGCGGCCAGTTGTAGATCGCGCCTTCGTAGGTGCGCATCGCTTCCGCGTTGCGGCCGGCCGCCTCCAACCACCCCCCGAGCTTCTTGAGCGTTGCGGGCTGGCGGCCGCCGCGCTGCTCGTACGCCAGCAGCTCGGCGACGGCCGCCGCGCGGGCACCCGTCTCCTCGTGGGCCGAGGCCAGCAGGACATAGGCGCTGCCTTCCCCAACATGCTGCGGATAGGCGGCCTTGGCGGCCCGGGCGGGTTCGATCACCGCTTCCCAGTCCTTCTTGCGGGCAGCCTCGAGGGCGGCCTTCAGGCTGCGCCTCCAGCGCCCCAAGCCGTCGAGCGCCGGACCCAACGCCTCCTGCATGAAATCGAGGAAGCCCTCGTCGAACGCCGCGGCCGCGGTCCCCAGCACGGCCCGGAGGTTGTCTTCCGTCGCAGTATCGGCGGCAAAGCCCCGCAGCAGCTCGACCAGCTTCCCCTCCCCCCAGCGCTCGGCGATGAACCGGCAGACGAAGCCCGCCTGCAAGTAGGACACCGCCACCTGGCCCCGGTATCGGGGCCGGATGAAGCCGCGGTCGAGCTCCGCGACCGGCAGCAGCTTGCCCTCCCGCACCGCCTGGACGTACTCGGGGGGGACGCTCTCACCCCAGCGCGGGTCGCCCTGCCATTCCTCGTACATCGAGATCCCCTCGGAATACCAGCGGGGCACCAAATGGCCGGTGGACTCCAGCGTGAACACGTGCGCGAGCTCGTGCCACAGGGTTGTGCCCCAGTGGAAGGCTCCCGGCTCGCGCCCGGACGGGCTGTCCATCGCCACCACATGGCCGAACGTCACACCCAGCAGGCCGATGCCCGGCATGGCCATGGTGCGGACGGCGAAGTCGTCGTGGTTCGGGTACATTTCTATCCGGACGGGCCGGTCCAACTCGTACTGGTACTTGCGCGAGAACTCGGCAATGGCCCGCTCGGTGAGCTCCTGCACGTACGGCAGGAGCAGGCCGGCCTCCTCGCTGTCGAGCTTGAAGACCGCCAGGGGCCCTCCGGGCCCGGGGGCGCGGCTCTGGATCGTCTCAAAACGGTCGAACGTGTCAATCAGGCGCAGCGTGTTGACGGTCTTGGCGCTGTAAGGGTCGCCGCCGTAGGCGATCTCGAGGTGCCTGCGCCCTTCCTCGTCGTGCCCCTCGCGCATCAGATTGACGCCCAGCTCCATGTGGGCGCGCCACAGGCGGGGGGCGATTGCGACCGCCCTGCGCAAGCGCTCGGTCGCCTCGCGGTAGCGCCTAGTGATGACGTAGAAGTGCGCCTGCTCGGCGTACACCTCGCCGTAGCGCGGGTTGTACGTCAAGGCGCGGGAGACCCACTCGTTGTCGGGACGGCCTTCCAGCATTTCCAGCGAGGCGAGGAGTGCGTAGGCCTCCAGGGGCGTCAGTCCCAGTTCCTGCGCCTTCCCCAGAGCCGTCTCCAGGACTTGGCGCGCTCTGGCGAGATCCCCCTCCTCCAACGCCATGCGGCCTAGGAGCAGATGCCCCTCCGCCTGCTCCGGCTTGCGGCGGAGCGCGTCCTCGACCCGCTTGACGGCTTCTCCGTCGAAACGCGAAGCGAGCACGCTGGCCAAGCCCAGCTGGGCCGCAACATGTCCTTCGTCAAGTTCCAGCGCTTCCCGGAAGAGCTGAGCAGCCTCCTCCCGCTGATGCGATTCGATGTACAGGTACCCCCAGCGCACGCGCAGGTCGGCATCCTCGGGCAAGGCCTGCACCGCCTCGCGGAACCGCTCGTTGGCGGCCTTCAAATCCCCCAGCATCCAGTACGCTTCCGCTTGCGCCGCCGGGCCGGCCGTCTCGAGGACAGCCCGATAGCAGGCCGCCGCAGCGGCCACCTCGCCCCGATCGTGCTGCTCGTCGCACGGATCCAGCAGCGGGCTGCGTCGGCCCCGCTCTTCACCGCGCTTGGCGGATGCGGGAGAAGCTGCGACCGCAAGGCCCACAATGCAGGCCGCCGCCGCCCAGGCCAGGCGTCGCGTCATGGCTGCTCTCTGGCGGCTCGCCCGCGCTCGTCGATACGGTCCTGCAGGTCGGCGATCCGCAGCAGCAGGGCCTGGAGCTCCGCCAGGTAGCGTTCGGAGGGCAACTCGTCCTTGCGCAGCCGCAAGTCGTCGATCTCCCGCTCCAGCGCCTCGCGCTGCTCGAGGAGCCCCACCGTGGCGGGGGTCGTCGGCAAGCTCCGCAGCCGCACCCAGCCGCGCCAACAGGAAGGCACCTGCCCCTTCGCCCTGGAGCTGCGGGTGCTCGGTGGCCAGCCGCTTGTTGTCCGCGAAGTGCTCCCTGACCCTCGCCTCGGCGTACCGGAACGCCTCCAAAGCCGAAATCGACTCGTTCTTGTCCGCATCGGCGGCGGCTGCCTCAAACGCCTCCGCCCAGAAGCGACCGAACACGGTTGCCGTACGCTCGCGGCCGTTGCGAGTGGCTGTGACGACGATGCGCCGCGGAGCCGCCAGGGACTTCAGGGCCCCGCCGCTCGAGCTGGTCGTCGAGACGATGAGTTGCCGTGCGGCCGGCACCGCGTCCAGCCAGCGCCTAAGCTGCCCGTCGGTGATGTCCGGCCCTGGAATGTTGAGCTTGTAGTGGCGGCCGTCGTGCGATCCGTGGCCCAGCAAGAACACCGCGAGCGCGTCGTCGAGGCTCAGCTCGGCCGCGAGCGACGCGAAGGCCGCCTCAATCGCCTCCGCCGTGGCACCCCGGCCAGCAAGCACCCGGACCCGTTTGTCGTCCCCTGCGGTGCGGCGGCAAGCGGGCACCATCCGCTCGACCTGCTGGCGGAATTGCTCGGCATAGGCCAGCGTGCCGCCCAGGCCCTCGACGATCAGGAAATGCGTCGCGCCCAAAGCCGGCAGAGCGGCGGCCAACAGGCCCACGCCCCCAGCGCGCAGCGCCAGCACGGTCATATCACCCCTTCCCGCTTCCGAACCAGCCACTCCGCGGCCCGCAGCGCAATGAACAGCAGGAACAGGGCCGGGGTGTCCCAGAGGTCCAAAACCTCGCGCGTCGCGATGCCCGCCTGCGAGAAGCCGATCTCGGTCGGCAAGCTCCCGAGCTCGTCCACCTCCCAGTACCGACCGCCGGTTTGCTCCGCCAGCTGCGCCAGAACGCTGCCCGTGCGCTCCGGATGGAAGAACTCGGCGACACCGCTCTCGCGCCGCAGGTGCAGCGTGTCGGCCCCCAGCCGCACCTCATCGAGGTGCGCCGTGGCCTCGAGGCGGTACACGCCCTCAGCCTCGGCGGCCACTTCCGCCTCAAAGATTCCTCGCTCGGTCGGCGACGGCGCAAGCTGCACCGTCCGTGGGTCGCCCGACTCGGGAGTGACGACCACGCTGACTTCGGCGCCCGAGGCCAGCTCGTAGGCCCGGTCCCGCACCTCGGCCCGGAGTTGCACGCGGTGCTCGTCCGCGTAGTTGGACCGGTCGCTGCTCAGCCTGACCGGGCCGGGGGTGTCGGAGACCAAGCTGCGGAGCAGCTGCCGCCAGAAGGTATGGTGCCGCAGGTCGTCGCTGGGCAGGCCCATCCGCCAAGTCCAGCTGCCGCCGGTAGCGAAGATGGCGGCCCGCCCGCGCCCGTAGTTCTGCCGCACCAGCAGAGGCTGCGGGTCGCGGCCCCCACCACGCACGTTCAGCAGCGCCACGGCACCGGGCTTGAGCGGCCCAAGCCGCTGGTAGTCGGCGATGGGCGGCAGCTCGGCCCAGAACTCGGCGCTCCGCGCCGGATCCGGGTCCAGCCGGCAGATCAGCGATTCCCGTCCCTGGGCGGTGAGTTCGACCTCGGCCTTCTCGCGCACGAACGAATCCTCGCCCGGCCCCAGCGCAACAGGCAAGACATCGACCAATTCGGAGTGCTGCCAGCCTCCAGCGCCGAGGCCGTTGGGCCCGGCCAGCATGAGCAGCGTGCCGCCTCGCAGGCTGACAAAGTCCCGCATCGCCGCTTGCTGCTTGGGCGTGAAGAACGCCGCCTCGAAGCTCCCCACAATGAGGGCGTCGTAGGCGAAGAGCTCTTCGGACTCGGGCGGAAAGCCGTCCTCGAGCTCCTGGGGGGTGTCCACGCCCTGGCGATAGAACTTGTTCGTGGAGGTCCGCAGCAGCGTGACGAGTTGCACGCTGGCGTCCTTGTGGACCGCCCGGCGCATGAACTTGTATTGCCAGCGCGGTTCGCCCTCGGCGTAGAGGATGCGGCGGCGGCGGCGCGGCACATCCAGCACGCGCCGCCGGGCGTTGTTCTCGACGATCTCCTCGCCCGGCAGCGGCTCGACAGCGAAAGTCAGGTTGCGAACGCCGGACTCGCCCGCTCCGAAATCGATCCATTCCCGGAGGACCGGCTGGCCCGAACCCAATGTCAGGGGCTTGCTGGCCAGCACGCCGGTGCCGTCCCGGACCGTGATCCGGGTTGTTCGGTCGGCCTCCCCGTCGTGCCGGATCGTAAGTTGGGCGCTGACCCGGGAGCGCGGCATGGACTTGGCCGCGACGGTGACGTCGGCAAGCTCCAGGTCGCCCGCGATGCGCTCCCGACCGATCCCGATCGTATGCACCGGCACTTTGTACTTGCGGATCTCGGCTAGCAAGTCGCGGCCCAAACGGCCCGAGTTGTCCGTGCCGTCGCTGGCCACCAGCAGCGCGCCTAGGGGCAGCGCCGTTGATTCCCGCAGGACTTGGAGCACGGATTCGCCGACCGCGCTGGTGGAACCGGGGGACGGCAAGTCCTCGGTCCGCAGCGAAGCCAAGCGCTCGGGCGCGGAGGCGAAGCTGTACAGGCGCACGCTGAAGCGCTCCGCAAGCGCCGGCACCACGCTCTCGGCCAGCGCGCCCCGCACCCGGTCGAGGCGCGAGACGCCGTTCTCGCCCAGGGCCATGCTGCGGGAGGCGTCCACGAGCACCGCTACGGCGTTCTGGCGGTTCTTGAGCGACTGCACGGCGAGAGCCGGTTGCCAAAGCAGGGCGAGGGCCAAGGCCGCCGCCAGGGCCTGCAGCGCCCACACCACCGCCCGGGCCCGCTGTCCGAGGTGGCTGCGGGAGCGCTGCGCGTGCCACGCCAAGCCGCCCGCCGCGAGCGCCGCGAGCAGCACCAGCAGCCACAGGGGCCAGCCGGAGGCGAAGACCCAGTCGCCCTTGCGGTAGGCCGCCAGCGGATACTTGAAGAAGAACTCGAACACGCCGCCCGCCGCCCTAGTGGGTCATAGCGTAAATGACGTAGTTGATGGCAAAACGGTACGCTAGGGCCGTCATGTTCTCAGGATAGGCGGGCTCGTCGGCATGCTCCCAGGCGTCGCCGAGGTCCATGTTGAAGTTGATGGCGACCATCAGACGGTCTTCGTCGTCGTAGATGCCGCGCCAATGGGGCGGATAGCCGTCCTCGCGCTCGTAGGTCAGGCCGGACCCGACGTACTGGATGCCGGGAATCTGCGTGCGCTGGTTTAAATCGTAGAGGGTGTGCAGCAGGGGGTCGGTCTCCGGGATCTCGATGATCGGCCGCTCCGGGAACACGCGGTCCATGCTCGCAGTGAAGCTTGCCCATTCGTACGCCCCGTGGAAGTCGTCGACCATCAGGAAACCACCGCGCAGCAGGTACTCGCGGAGTCGCGCCGCCTCCCGGTCGTCGAGCTCCCAGCGGCCGACCTCCACCGCGTAGAGCCAGGGGTAGTCGAAGAGCTCGTCGTCGAGGGGGTCGAGGAACTTGCCTCCGTAGGCCGTGTCGATGACGGTGAGGCGGCGGATGCCGCTCGTCAAGTGGTACTCCGCGTCGGGGAAGTCGGTCCGCCAGCCGCCGCGCCCCCGCCCCCAGCCGCCGGATCGCTCACCGGAGCCGTAGGCGTAGCGCACGAACTGCCATTCGGCGCGCGGGTCGGCGTCGAACTCCCAGGCGAGAGGGTTCCCGCGGCCGCGAAAGCCGCCCCAGAACTGCAGCCCCTGCAGCAACGGCAATGCCCCCGCGAGCACGAGCGCCAGCCAGAGGCCACATCGACGGGCAATCGCGAGAACCACAGGAGCCTCCCTCCCGAACGCCCCGAGCGTAGCACAGGCTGGGTGCCGGCTTGGCCGCTGCCCTAGCTGAGCATCAAGTACCGCAGTTGCCCCGCTTGCTCCGGGGCCCGCAAGACCTCCAGCGCCTTGATCTCGATCTGGCGGATCCGCTCGCGGGTGAGACCGAACATCTGGCCGATCTCCTGCAGCGTGTGCTCGCGGTCGCAGCCGATGCCAAAGCGCAGCCGGAGCACCTCCCGCTCGATCTCGGGCAAGGCGGCCAGCAGGTGAGCGGCGTGCCGCTCAAGGTCACCCTCGACCAGCCCCTGGATTGGCGAAAGGGCCTTCTTGTCCTCGATCATCTCCTCCAGCGTCGAGTCGCCGTCCGTGCCCACCCGGGTCTCCAGGGACACCGGGGTGAGCGCGATCAGCCGCAGGACCTCGACCCTCTCGGGCTCGATCTCCAGCACCTCGGCGAGTTGCTCGTCCGTGGGCGCGTAGCCGTGCTCCTTCTCCAGCAAGCGCACGGCCCGGTTGAACTTGTTGAGCTGCTCATTCATATGCACCGGGATCCGCACCGTCCGGGACTGGTCGGCCAGCGAGCGCATGATCGACTGCCGGATCCACCACGTTGCGTAGGTCGAGAACTTGAAGCCCAGGCGGTAGTCGAACTTCTCGACCGCCCGCGCCAAGCCGATGTTGCCCTCCTGGATGAGGTCCAGCAGGTGCAGGCCTCGGTTGACGAACTTCTTCGCCACCGAGACGACCAGCCGCAGGTTGGCCTCCACCAGCTTGCGCTTCGCCTCCTCGGCCTCGTCGCGGGGCCCGCGCAGCCGCTGCAGCTGCCGCCCAGCCTCAGCGGCGTCGAGCGGCATCCACTCGATGTCCCGTCGGCCGCCCGACTGGGCCCGTTCCAGGTCGCGCTGGTACCGCGCCGCGTAGGCCCTCCAAACGTCCGCGCTCAGCGGCAGTCGGCAGATCGCCCGCGAAACCATGACGATCTCCCGATGGAACTCCCGCCGGCACCGCCGCCGCTCGCCGAGGTTGAGGGGCCCCGCCTCGTCGAGCCGCGCCTTGGCCCCCTTGACCTTGTCCTCCCAAGCGTTGGCGATCATCGCCAGCCGCCGCCGCAGCCCTCGAGACCGCTTCACGACGGTCTCGGTGTCGGCTCCCGCGACGCCCTCGATCAGCTGGCGAGCCACCCGCGGGTTGGCCTTCAGCCGCTCGCGCAGCTCCTGCAGCTCCTTCCAGAGCCAAGTGCTGCGCGAGAGCAGCTTGCGCACCCGTGTCTCGCTGCGCTCGATTTGCCGGGCCAAACGAACCTCGCCCTCCTTGTCAAGCAACTTGACGAGGCCGATCTCGGACAGATACAGCCGCACATTGTCCTCGGGAGGCGAAGCCTGCTCCTTCTCCTGCCCGTCGGCGATGTCGGGCGGGGGAGCGACCCCTCCGGCACCGGTGCCGACACTCCGGGCGTCCGTCGCACGCTCGTCGCCAATGCCGTGCTTGACCATCTCGCGGAGCCCCCTTCCATGACGTTGGACGCACGAAAGCGGCGTCTCGTTGCGTCGCCGCGCACGCCAGAGCAAAGCGGCTGCAAATCCGGCTAGCAGGCTAGCCACGAGCTGCCCGGGCCCTCTGCCTCGGCAACTACGGAGATCGCGGGAGGTCGCGGCCACTCGAAGCGACAGCCTGTGCATCTCGCCGGGGGCCCGCATAGATTCCCGGCAATTTCCCGAGATGGCGGTTGCGGGGCCGTATGGCTTGAGCAGGGAGCCCGGCGCACTTGGCGCGGGCCCCTCATCCCGTCGCCGAGCGACCTGCCCCCCGCAGGCACCCTGCGCCGGCCTGCGCCCGCACCGCGGGCGAGCGGCACGGCGGAGGCTGCGGCCCCTGGGACACAGGCTCCTGCCCCTGCTGGTCGCGGTGCCGCCGCATCCACTCCGCCAGCGGCAGCCGCTTGTGGCTCACCGGAATCACCGTGCATACCGGCCCCGGCAGCCGCTGCTCCCCGTCCCCGTCGCGCCGGAGACCCCGCACACCGGCTCCTCCGGCCCCCGGGCCGGCCGGTACGCCCCCGCGAGCGCCCGCTCCTTCCCCGCCGCGTCCAGGGGCTCCCCCTCGTCCTCCCGCCACCCCCTCGCGGCCGCCAGGCGCAGAATCGGGGCCTTCTGGCGCGGATCGGTCCCGCTCCCGGAAGCATCCCCGCCCCGCTGCCGGCAGGAGCTCACCAGATCCTTGCAGGAGCACGCGCTGGCGGCCCGCAGCCCCACCGGCTGCCGCCCTGTCAGCCAGGGCGCCGCATCCCGGTCCAGCTGCTCCCGCCCATCCCCCCGCATGTCCGTGCCGTCCGCATGCAGCCGGGCGCTGACCCACGCCGCCCCCACGAACACCGAGTGCAGTCAGGACTACTTCTCGCCGTGGCAGCCGCGCCCGGCGTTCTCGAACAGCTGGCCCTCCACCTCGAGCCCCGGGCCGTCCCCGAACACCGGCACGGACCCCCACCGCTGCCCGCACGCCTGCGCCCCCAGCGGCACCAGCCGCGCACACTGCCGCAGCCCCTCCAACGCCGCCTCGTGCATCCACTGCAGGTACTCGCCGAGCCGCCGGCTAGCGGGCACGGCCTGCAGCCCGCACGCTCGGCGTGCGACAGGATCGGCCCCCAGGGCGTCGACCGCGTGGAGGTGCCCCCCGCCGGCGCAGGCCGAGTAGATCAGCGCCAGCAGCATCTGCACATCGCTGCAGCCGCGCCGACGGCGCTTGAGGCGGACTTAGGCGGCCAGCTTCTCGGGCGGCCCGAGGAACCGGGCCAGCCGGGCCACTACGCCGAGCCCGACCAGGCCCGGCCAGTGGTCGTCGCAGACGCCGCAAGCCAGGCTGGGAGCGCTGGCGGGGGCATGGGCCAAGGGGCCTCCAGAAAAATCGAGAGGCACCCCCAAGGTGCAATACGCGGTCACTCCAGAGGACTTTCTAGATCATTACAATATAAAAATGTTCCGGATGGCAACCGGAATCCTTACCCGGGAATCAGGGGGACTCATGCCCACACTTGCCGCCCTATAATTGCTGCTAGGTGCGAATGCGGCCCTCCGGTGCTTGTCTGGGGCTGATCCTGGCGTCGCTCGCAGCGCTGGGGGCAACTCCTCCCGACCTTCTAGCGCCGGGTTTCATGGAGCGCGAGGCCAAGCGGTTCCTGGATGTCTTCGCGCTCCTGAACCAGCGGCTGCCGCAGCAGTTCGATCCCGCGGTTGCCATCTACCAAGGGGCGCTGCCGGCGATGCTGCGCACGCTCGACCCCCACTCGGCCTTCCTCGATCCGCAGCAGTTCGAGAGCCTGCGCGAGATGCAGCGCTCCACGGAGAAGGGGTTCGGCAGCGTTGTGAATCTCCTGCCGGGCCGGGTGATCGTCCTACAGACCCTCGATGGCAGCCCGTCGGCCCGAGCGGGCCTCGCGCCCGGCGACGAGATCCTGGTCTTGAATGGGCATCCGCTAGCCCGCCTGCCAGTCGAGCAACTGATCCCGGTCCTGGTCAGCGCACGGCAGGACCCCGCGCAGCTACTGGTGAAGCGGGCAAATTTCCCTAAGCTCCTCGAGATGACGCTGATCCCCGCCGAGATGGCCGATCCGAGCGTCTCGCGTTCTTTCCTGCTCGAGCCAGGCCTGGGCTACATCAAGGTGCTCAACTTCGAGGCCGAAACCGCTCGGGAGCTGCGCGAAGCTGTCGAATCCCTGGGCGGAGGCGACCTGCAGGGCCTAGTCCTCGACTTGCGCGACAACCCGGGAGGCGTCATTGAGGCCGCTGTGCAGGCAACCGCGTTTTTCCTCAATGCGGGCGACAGAATTCTGTGGATCCGCGGGCGGTCCGGCCCTAAGGAGGAGCTGCTGGCACCCGCAGGTTTCGAGCCCTACAAGACTCCGCTGCGGATCCTCATCGACGAGCGCACCGCAAGCGCCGCCGAGCTCGTCGCAGGGGCCCTGCAGGCCCACGGCCGGGCCCGCCTCCTCGGCCGACGCAGCTTCGGCAAGGGTTTGGTCCAGAGCGTGTTCGAGCTAAGCGGCGGCTCGGCCGTGGCTCTCACGACCGCCCTCTACGAGACGCCCGGCGAGGCGACCATCCAGCGCTGGCTCGGCGCCTGCGGGGAGTTTCAACTGGCGCCCTGCGCCGACGACGGGCGCGGGGAGGATCTGCGGGGTGGAATCGTGCCGGACCTCGTTATCGCACCGCGGTCGTACTCGGGCTTGGAGCAAGTCCTGCTGGCGAGCAACGCCTTCCTGGAGTTCGCCCGGGACTACGTGGCGGGACGCAAGGAGATCGATCCGAAGTTCGAGCCCGACAACGCCCTGCTGGACAACTTCCAGTTGTACCTCTCGGAGCGGCGCATCCGGCCCTCGCTCTCGGAGTGGTCGGCCACGCTCGATTTCATCCGGTCGATGCTCAAGCAGGAAGTCCTCAATCTCGCTGTGGGCGTTGCGGCCGGCGACGAAGTCGAAATCCGACGCGACCGAGCCGTGCTGGCCGCACTGCGGGAGTTGCGTGCGGAGCAACCCTGAGCCAGGCGGCCCGCGGACATCAGCGGGCGGGCTGTCACCATGGCACACTGAACCCCGGGGTGTCGTGCGCCCTTAGGTGCAGCCGCCGGCACGGCAGCTCCCGGGACCAGCCCAGCCACTTCTCGCGTGGCTGGCCCGGGAACCCGCCCGTCCGCCAGCCCCCCCCCAAGGCCAGCCGCCTCCCCCGCCCCTCGGTCCCGGAGCGCAGACCGCACCCTGCGCACTGCTGGAAGCTGAGATCGTGCCGCTCGTCCAGCAGGCGGTCCCCCTCCGGCCGCTCGGGCGGCCGCACGAGGCGCACCTGTACCTCGCGCACAGGGGGACCGCCGTCACGGACGGGAAGGGCTGCCCTGCGGGTGCCAGCCCTTCTGCTTACCAGCAAGCGAGGCAATCAGCCAGCCCCTGCACCTCACTCCTGCTACTGCCTGCCTTCTAGGCTCATAAAGAAGCAACCGTGAGTGACAGGTGTGTCGTAGTGACAGCGCGACCAGTGGGCGAGGGTGATCGGTATGGTGCATTAGGGGACGGGCCGAGGCGCGGACGGCAGCGGTCGGAACCGGCTCCCCACGGAGCCGGCAGCGGCGGATCCGGGAGAGCGCGACGAGCCGTTGGCGCTGGTGTGCGGGCGGGACACGGAACCACGCGTGGGAGGCGACGACCGGTGGAGCCCAACGAGCGACTGACCTGCGGCGAGCCTGTGGCGGAAAGCTCCGACCGCGCCTGCGGCCTGGTCTTCGCTGGCGGGTTCGCGCCGGTCGGCTTGGTTCCGTTGCTGGGCGGCGAGCCGGCCTGGCTGGCTCCGTGCAACCGGGCCTGGCTCCGCTGCGGGCGGGGGTTGCAGCGCATCGTGCATCCGGTCGTCAGGGGGCTGGCCTGCTTCGCGGCGGCAACGCCGACCGGCCTCGCCCTGCGCACCCTGGGGCAGGACCCGCTGCGCCTGCGGCGCGACCCGGACGCCGGGTCCGGAGCCGGAAGCGATGCAGAACCAGTTCTGAGCCGCCATGCCCTCCGTCAGGCCCCCCAGCCGCTGCATTTCGGGCGGGAGGACCCCACCGCCAGTGCCTTCTGAGGAGGCCGGCCGGGCCGGGCGCAGCAAGTTGCTGCAGTCGGTCCGCACGCGATACCGGGCGTTGGGGCCTTCGGCGCGGTCCTCGGTGAGCCGCAGGGACCCCTGGAGGATGCGGAAGTTGCCCCCGTAAACGAAGACACTATCCGGAGTAGACCCTCGGCACCGCACGGCGAGCCATCTCGCACCGACGCCCCGATTGCATCGTACTGGACGGTGCCCGGTCCGGAAGGCTCGGACCCCGGGGGCCCGGTTAGCCTCAGGTCCATCCAGGCCCAGCCGAACCTGATCCTAGCCGCAGGCAGGCAGAGACTCCTCCCGGCCAGCCCTGAGGATTAGGGCTGGCCGGCTAGAGGAAACCGGACCTCCTCCCCGGTCACGACGATGCCGGAGGCCCGCTGAACATCCAGCTGATGCCAAATCGGTCCGTACACATCCCGAAGTAGGAGCCCCAGAACGCGTCAGCCATGGGCATGGTGACGCGGCCTCCTTCCGACAGCTTGGCGATCAAGCCGTCGCATTGCTCCCGGCTCTCGGCCTGGACCGAGATGGAGAAGTTGTTCCCCGCTGCGAAGGGCGGGCCGAACCCTCCCGCCACGTCACTGCCCATGAGCACGCTCGACCCGACCGGCAGCGAGACATGCATGATCCAATCCTGCTCGGCCTCCGACACTTGCACATGCGGCGCCCCCGCAGAGAACGGCTCGCACGCAGTGAACTCCCCGCCGAACACCGAACGATAGAACTCGAACGCTTCGCGGCAATTGCCGTCGAACGTCAGATAGGCGTTGAGCACCATGGACCCTCCCCGCACCCGCGTCAAAGCGGCCAGCTACACCCCAGTGTAAGCAAACCGGCGGGACCGGCACTGCGCGAAGACGGCCCTGCTGGCAGATCAAGCAGCTTGCAATCGCCGTTCCAGTCTGGACCGGAAGGTGCGCATGCGCTAGTCGAGCTGTACTCAGATTGCCTCCTACCGGCGAACCAACACGGGCTCCTACGACCTGCTGGCTGCCTGTGGAGCCAGCCGCGCCGGCCAACCTTGATACCCTGAGAATCAGGGTTCCCCGGGTACGGGCCCGTCTGCCCGTCTCGGTTGCGGCCGCTGCTGGTTCGCGGTCGTTGCACGGCAATGCAGTTGGATTTCGCCAAAGGTGCCGGCTTGATTCCGGCCATTGTGCAGGACGCAGAGGACAGCCGCGTGCTGATGCTCGGCTATATGAACGAGGCCGCGTTCGCCAAGACCGTCGAGACCGGCAAGGTCACATTCCTCAGCCGCACCCGCGGCAAGCTCTGGACGAAGGGCGAGAGCTCCGGGCACTACTTGGCCGTGCAGCGGATCGAAGTCGACTGCGACCTGGACACGCTGCTGATCCACGCCGAAGCGCTCGGACCCGGCGTTTGCCACCGCGGCTACCGCAGTTGCTTCTACCGGAAGCTCGCGGACGGGGTGTGGGCCGAGGTCGAGGAGCGGGCTTACGACCCCAACAGCGTGTACGCCCCTTAGGCTGGCCGGGCTGGCCGCACAAGGCAATGCTGCGCATCATCTCTAGCCGGGAGCGCGAAGCGGTGGACAGCCTAATGGCCGGCCGCACGCGGCGCCTAGCGGAAGCCGAGCGCACCGTCGCGCCGATCCTGGAGGCCGTCCGCCACCGCGGCGACGAGGCCCTGCGCGAATACGCCCGCCGCTGGGACGGGCTTGACGGCGGCGACCTGCGGCTGCCGGAGTCTCGGTTGCAGCGGGCGGCCCGCAGCCTGCCGCGTGAGCTGGTCCGGGCAGTCCGCTCCGCCGCAGCCAGGATTCGCGCCTACGCGGAGCGGCAGCTGCCGCAGGAGTGGCTCAAGCCCCTCGGCGAAGGCATTGAGGTCGGCCAGCTGGTGCGTCCCTTGGATTCGGTAGCCGCCTATGTTCCGGGAGGCCGCTACCCCCTGCCCTCCACCGTCCTGATGACCGTCGTACCCGCGCAAGCTGCGGGGGTCGGACGAATCGCGGTCACCTCGCCGCGGCCCTCCCCCGCCACGCTCGGCACGGTCGGGCTGCTGGGCGTCTCGGAGGCCTACGCGGTGGGAGGGGCCCATGCCATCGCCGCCTTCGCCTTCGGCACGGAGACGATTGCCCGCGCCGACCGCATCGTGGGCCCGGGCAACCTCTACGTCGCGGCCGCCAAGAAGCTGCTCGCCGGGGAAACCGGCATCGACTTCGTCGCGGGACCCACGGAGATCCTGCTGCTCTACGAGCACGGGGACGCTCGCCTGCTGGCGGCCGACATGCTGGCCCAGGCCGAGCACGACACGGACGCCGCCGCCGTCCTGCTGACCACCTCGCGGCACCTCGCGGAGGCCGTGCGGACCGAGATCCAGCGCCAGCTGCCGACATTGCCGACCCGCAAGGTAGCGGCGCACGCGATCAGCCGCAACAGCGCTGCCGTCGTCACGGACACGCTCGCCGAGGCCTGCGACATCGCCAACCGCTTCGCCCCGGAGCATCTAGCGGTCAGCGAAAGGGTGCCGCTGTCCGCCATCCGGCATGCAGGCAGCGTATTCGTGGGCGCGTGGAGCCCCGAAGCCGCCGGCGACTACGCCTCCGGACCGAACCATGTCCTGCCCACCGGAGGACGCTCCCGGCTTCGAGGCGGCCTCAGCGCGCTAGACTTCGTGAAGGTCATCTCGATGCAGCGGCTGTCGGAACGCGGCCTGCGCGAGCTGGCCCCGGCGATCACGACACTAGCGCGGGCGGAAGGCCTCGAGGCGCACGCCCGTTCAATCGAGGCTCGGACCGGGCCCGTGGCGGAGCAGGGCCGTGGCTAGCGCCCCGGCGCCCCGGCGCGCCATCCTCGAGATGGCTCCGTACAATCCGCCCCTCGAAGGCCGCGGCGGCATGCTGCGCCTGGACTTCAACGAGAATGTCGCCGGCTGCTCGCCGACGGTGCTCAAAGCGCTGCAGGGGCACACGACGCGCGCCTTCCTCGCCACCTATCCGGAGTACGGCGAGGCGTTGCGGAGGCTCGGCGGCCATCTCGGAGTCGGCCCGGAGCAGGTGGCTTTGGGCAGCGGCACGGACGAGTTGATCAAGGCCGTCCTGCACACCTTCGTGGAGCCCGGCGACGAAGTGCTCAGCCTCCGGCCGTCGTTCAGCATGTTCAAGTTCTACGCGCAGCTTGTCGGCGGCGAGCCGCGGCAGGTGCCGTACCGTGCCCCAGACCTAGAGTTTCCGGTCGACGAGCTCGTGGCAGCGGTGGGCCCCCGGACTAGGGCCATCTGCATCGCCTCTCCGAACAACCCGACCGGCGGAGCCCTGACGCTGCCGGAGACCGAGCGGATCCTGTCCGCCGCCGACGGCTGCGCCGTCCTGATCGACGAGGCCTACTTCGACTTCCACGGAAAGACCGCCCTCGGACTCGTGCCGCGCTGGCCAAACCTCTTCGTCACGCGCACCTTCTCCAAGGCCCACGGCATGGCCGGCCTGCGGGTTGGCACCCTGGTGTCGCAGGCCCAGAACATCAAGCCGGTCCGGAAGGGTCAGTCCCCGTACGGCGTGAACTCCGTCGCGATCCGCTGTGCGCTAGCCGCCATCCAGGATCCGAGCTACGTGAGGGAATACGTTCGGGAAGTGGTCCGGGCACGGGAGTTCCTCTGCGCGGCATTCGAGGAGCTCGGCATCCGCTACTGGCCCAGCCACGCCAACTTCGTGCTGTTCGAACTTGGCGAGCGGACGGCTGCCGCGTGTGCCGCGCTCGCCGAGCGCGGCATCCTCATCCGCGACCAGTCAGCCCACATACCGGGCACCGTGCGCGTCACGGTCGGGCCCCTCCGGGACACGGTGCAGTTCTTGGCCGCGCTCAAGGAGGCACTGGAGCGGTGAGC
Source organism: Bryobacterales bacterium (assembly GCA_965213745.1). Classification (GTDB taxonomy): domain Bacteria; phylum Acidobacteriota; class Terriglobia; order Bryobacterales; family UBA6623; genus VXMF01. The sequence continues at coordinate 335,035 of CBDBZZ010000014.1, forward strand.
GCACTGATGGTGGTGTTCGACATGGACGGCGTGTTGGCGGATCCCACCGAGACGTTTCGGCGGGCCCTGATCGAAACTGTGCGCCACTTCGCGGGAGTGCGGATGAGCCAAGACGACATCGCACGGATCAAGAACGGCGGCGGCTTCAACGACGACTCCGACATCGCGATCCAGGCCATCCGGCAGGCAGGGCGGGACCCCGACCCGGCCGCAGTGCGCACCTTCGGCCGCGACCTGTACTGGGGCACGAACGGAGACGGCCTGATCCAGAACGAGCGCTGGCTCGCGGCACCCGGACTGCTGGAGCGTTTGGCCCAGCGCGGCCGCCTCGCTATCTTCACCGGGCGCGGGCGGGCTTCGGCGCAGCACACGCTGCGCCGCTTCTGCCCAGCCATTCCGTTCAACCCGGTTGTGACGCACGAGATGGTCGTACGGCGCAAGCCCGCCCCGGACGGGCTGCTGCGGATCCAAGAGGCCGCACCAGGGGCCGAGTTGGTGTTCGTGGGCGACAACGTGGACGACTGCCGGGCAGCGCGGGCGGCTGGGATCCGCTTCGTGGGCATCGCCTCACCCGAGACGCCGCGTCACGGCGAGACGCGGGCCCTGTTCGAGCGGCTGGGAGCCGCTGCCGTGCTGGAGAACGTCAATGCCCTGGAGGGCTGCCTGCCATGAATCGGCCGCGCACCGCCAGCATCCAGCGGAACACCAGGGAGACGCGCATCGCAGCGGAGCTGGATGTGGACGGCCGGGGCCGCTACGACATCGGCACCGGGATCCGTTTCTTCGACCATATGCTCGAGTCCTTCGCACGCCACGGCGCCTTCGACCTGACGCTCCGCGCCGAGGGCGACCTGGATGTGGACCAGCACCACACGGTCGAAGACTGCGGCATCGTCCTAGGGCAGGCCTTCGCCGCCGCGCTCGGCGACAAAGCGGGCATTCTCCGCTCGGGCTACTTCCTGATGCCGATGGACGAAGCGCTCGCCGCGGCAGCCGTCGACCTGGGCGGCCGGCCGGCGCTGGTCTACCGGGCTCCGGCGCGGTTCCGGCTGGTCGGCGACCTGCAGGTCGAACTCCTGCCGGATTTCTTCGACGGCTTCGCGGTGCATTGCGGGGCGAACCTCCACTTGCGGGTGCTCTACGGCCGCTCCAGCCACCACCGGATCGAAGCTCTGTTCAAATGCTGGGCCAAGGCGCTGCGATTCGCCTGCTCCCGCGACACCCAGCTGCGCGGCCAGCTGCCCAGCACCAAAGGGCTGCTGGAGCGAGGCGCGTAAGGTGACAACCGTCTTCGATTACGGTGCCGGCAATCTGCGCTCCGTGGCCAACACCCTCGAGAGCCTCGGTGCGCCATTCGAGATCGTCGCCAGGGCGGATGACTTAGCCGCCGCCCACCGCATCGTGTTGCCGGGCGTGGGCCACTACGGCCAGCTGCTGCGCTCCCTGGACCGGCTCGGAGTGCGCCCAGTCCTGCGGAAGCGGATCACCGCGGGGGTCCCGTTCCTGGGCATCTGCCTGGGACTGCAGGCGCTGTTCGAGGGCAGCGAGGAGGCCCCCGAGCAGGGTCTCGGAGTCTATCCCGGGCAGGTGGTGCGCTTCCCGCCCGGAGCCCGCGTGCCCCAGATGGGCTGGAACCGCCTGGAGACCCAGGGCACACCGCAGCTGCTGGACGGGCTCGGGGCGGAACCGTACGTGTACTTCGCGAACAGCTACTACGTGCCCGCCGCTACCGCTGGACGGCGCACGGCCGCAATCTGCCAGTACGCCGGGCAAGCGTTCTGCGCGGCCCTCGAGGACGGCAACGTTTTCGGAGTCCAGTTCCATCCGGAGAAGTCGGGCCCGGTTGGCCAGCGGATCGTGCGGAACTTCCTGGAGGCGGAGGTCCCCGCCCCATGCTGACCAGACGCATCATCCCCTGCCTGGACGTCACCGGCGGCCGCGTCGTCAAAGGGATCAACTTCGTAGGCCTCCGCGACGCTGGCGATCCGGTCGAGCTCAGCGCCCGCTACAACGAGGACGGTGCCGACGAGCTGGTGTTCCTGGACATCACCGCGTCGAGCGACGGCCGCGACACGATGGTGGACGTGGTTGAGCGCACGGCGCACAAGGTATTCATCCCCTTGACCGTAGGCGGCGGGATCCGCTCAGTGCCGGACGCCCGCCGACTGCTGATGGCCGGGGCGGACAAGGTCTCAGTCAACACCGCGGCAGTCGAGCGTCCCGAGCTCATCCGCGAACTGTCGGAGGAGTTCGGCGCCCAGGCGGTCGTGCTGGCGATTGACGCACGCCGCCAGCGTCCAGGGCGCTGGAACGTCAACACCTACGGCGGGCGCAAAGACACGGGGGCCGACGCCCTGACTTGGGCCCAGCGGGGCGAGGATCTGGGCGCGGGCGAGATACTGCTCACTTCAATGGACACCGACGGCACGCAGGGCGGCTTCGACTGCGAGCTGACGCGGGCCATCGCCGCAGCAACGCGCATCCCGGTCATCGCCAGCGGCGGCGGCGGCAAGCCGGAGGACTTCGCGCGAGTCCTGACGGAAGGGCAGGCGGACGCCGCGCTAGCAGCGTCGATCTTCCACTACGGGACGTACACGTCCAACGGACTGAAGCGGCTCCTGGCGTGCGAGGGCATTCCCGTGCGGCTGCTGGACAGCGCGGAATAGCCCGACCCGGCGCTCGAGCGCGAATCCAGAATCCCATGATCATTCCCTGCATCGACCTGATGGGCGGCAAGGTGGTCCAGCTCGTCCAAGGCCGCCGGAAGGCGCTCGAGGCGGAGGAGCCCGAGGTGCTGCTGGAGAAGTTCGCGGCTTTCCCTGTGATCCAGGTGATCGACCTAGACCAAGCCTTGGGCACAGGCTCGAACCAATCCATCGTGAGACGCCTCGCCGGGCTCGTCCGCGTCTGGGTCGGCGGCGGCGTGCGCAGCCCGCAACGGGCACGAGAGCTGGTGGACGCCGGGGCGGAGAGGGTAATCGTCGGCACGGCGGCCTTCGCCGCCGACGGCCCCGACCGGAGCTTTCTCGAGCGCGTCGGCGCGGCAGTCGGGCCGCGCAACGTGACCGTCGCGCTTGATTCGCGGGGCGGGCGGATCGTCATCCAAGGCTGGCGGCAAGCGACGCAGCTTGCGGCCGAGGACTTGCTGGGCCAGTTGGAGCCGCACTGCGGCGGCTTCCTCTGCACCTATGTAGACCGGGAGGGCACGCTGCGCGGCACCGACCTGCAGTGGTACCGGCGCCTGCGGGAGGCCACAGGACACGAGATCGTCGCGGCCGGGGGCATCGCCACCCTGGAGGAGGTGCGCGCCTTGCTAGAGCTCGATATGCATGTGGCTCTCGGCATGGCGGTGTACACCGGTCGTCTGGACCTAGAGGACTTGGCCGACCTGCAGCGCCGAGCGAGCAGGCGGAGGGGGGAGGCCGCATTGCCAGATGGGCGCGCGGGACGGCCGGGGGGCAGAATGAGCTAAGTCGGCCTCCACGAGAGCGAGGGCTGTGGCGCGACAGTCCACCGCCTGCCACACCCCGGAAACCGCTGTGTTCGGAAGCACTCTCCACAGCGGGCGATGGAGTCGTAGCGCCTGCGAGCAACCGCGGGGCCGCATCCGCACGCCACAATGCTGCCGATCGCCCTGGGAAGCCCAACGGATTGGGCGCAAGGCCCCAGAGCGCTCGATCCCTATGCTATGTTGGCGTTGCTCGCATTCGCTTCCCGGGAAGTGGTGGTTTAGCCCAGACGAGCCGACGAGGCAGGAGTTCCAGCATGCATCGACGCACATTCGTAGGTGCCACCGCCGCGGCCGGCTTGGCGGCAGCGCAGCGGTCCTCTTCCGCTCCGAGCGACCGGGCCAACATCGGCATGATCGGGCTGGGGGGCCGGGGCCGGGGCCTGCTCGGCACCTTCAGCGGCCTTCCGGACGTCAACATCGCCTACCTCTGCGACGCGGACCAAGCGTCGCTCGAGCGGGCTGCCCAGATCCTGGAACGAGCTGGCCGGCCCGTCCCGGCGACCACCAACGACATGCGGCGGGTGCTCGACGCGGAGGATGTGGACGCGGTGGTCGTCGCGACTCCCGACCATTGGCACGCCCCGGCGACCATCTTGGCGTGCGACGCGGGGAAGGATGTCTATGTGGAGAAGCCCGCCTCGCACAACATCCGCGAAGGCCGGCTCATGGTCGATGCCGCACGGCGGAACTCCCGCATCGTGCAAGTCGGGACGCAGTCCCGCAGCAGACCGTCGACGCGCAAGGCAATCGAGATCGCCAAGTCGGGCGCCTTGGGCGAGGTCCGCATGGCCAAGGCCTGGAACGTCCAGCTGCGGGACGACATCGGGCATAAGGAGAACTCCCCGGTGCCGCAGGGCGTCGATTACGACACCTGGCTGGGACCGGCCCCCTGGATCCCCTTCAACGAGAATCGCTTCCACTACAAGTGGCACTGGCACTGGCATTTCGGCACGGGCGACGCAGGCAACGACGGAGCGCACCAGATCGACATCGCCCGCTGGGCGCTCGGGCTGGACTACGCCGAACGAGCGAGCGGCATGGGCGGCAAGTTCTATTTCCAGGACGACCAGCAGACCCCGGACACCATGAACGTGACCTTCCAGACCGGCCGCAGGGCCCTGATCTGGGAGATGCGCATCTGGAACCCCTACGGCATGGAGGGCCAGGAGAACGGGGTGGCTGTCCTCGGAAGCGAGGGCACGATCCATATCGGCCGGTGGGAGCGCCGCTGGGGCTATAAGCTCTACGACGGGGACGGCAAGCTGGTCGAGCACAACGACGCCGATGACGAGGCCGACGACCACATGCGGAACTTCGTGGACTGCATCAAGTCCCGCAAGCTGCCCAACGCGGATATCTCGATCGGGCACCTCTCCGCGATCTATTGCCACCTCGCCAACATCGTCTCCCGCACCGGACGCAACATCTCCTTCGACCAGGAGACGGAGAGCTGCGTCGGCGACACCCACGCCAACCTGTACGCAAGGCGCACTTACCGGTCGCATTGGAGCACGCCCCAAGGCGCGTGAGCCAGTCGGACGCGGGTCGCGCGAATCCGAGACCTCCGACGCGCAACGACTCCCCCAAGTGCCCCGCAACCCTACCCTCGGGCGGCGGGGCAGGCGGTGCCAGCCAACAACCTCAGAAGCTCACCCCTAAGCCAGTGACGATGCCGTAATCGTTTCGCTCGACACCCTCCGCAGGCCGGTTGTTGAAGCGGTCGAACAGATGCACTGAATAGGTAACCCGGCCCCACACCGGTACTCGGACGGTGCTGTCGAACTCCAGACGAAGCCGCCTGCGCCGCACCAGATCCGGATGCAGGGTGAGCTCCGTTGAGACCACGACACGGCTGAACAGCCTTGTGTTGACTTCCACTCCGGAAAACATCTCCCCAGTCGCCTGGTTGGGCTGGCCGCGAATCCGCTCATGGGTGAGGGCGAATCCGCCGAGGCCGGAGATCCGCGTGGAGCCCTGGGCGCGGAGACGCCAGCCGACTCCACCGCCAAGTCGGGAGCGCAAATCGAGACTGCGGCGCTCATTGCGCTCAAAAGCGGAAAGCCCGTAGGAAAACAGACGTGGGCTGATGAACCGGTCGAAGCGCATGTTGAGCGCATGGCGGCTCTGAGACCGGGCCCCGTCCTGACGTGCGAACAGCGATACGAGCCGGCCCGTGAACTCATACCGCAGGGACCGGTAAGCAGCCTCCGCTCCGAGTGACGACTGCATTTGGTTCTGGTTCCCCCGAGCCACGCTGTAGCCGAGATCAGCCTCCCCAGACATGGCCCGCAAAATACTCCCCGGCCCGCTAGCCGGTCCTTCAGGGGCTATGCGCACGACGGAGGCGGAGTCCAATTCCGCGGCTGGCTGTCCGCCCGACGCAACCGATGTGACAGCATTGTCACGGGCCAACCGCCCCGCATACTTGTCCCCGGCCTCCGTCAAGACCTCAAAGCGGGAGTCGCTTTCGAGCGTCTGGACATTTCTCCACGCAACCCGTACAGTGCCCATCAAGTCGGTCTTCAGAACCAACCTGCCGTCCTGCAGGCTCTGGACCTTGCCGGTCAGCCGATCCCCGTTGACGAGGACGACACTATCCGCAGCAAGCGTGGCTGCGCAATGCAAAGCAACCAGCCCGAGAATGGTCCGCATGCAGCACTCCCCCGGTGAAGCCGACTGGCGGCTCTGCGGCTAACTGGCCGCGCCACCTATCGGCTACCTGGTCTCAGAGTAATGCTGCACCTGCGACGCAGGGATTTCCCCCTCCAGGAGGCCTACCGGGACGCCGCCGGGGGCGCACCCGTTGGAGCATCCGGCTGAGGATACCGAGGCGGCTGGGGAATCAGGCCGTTCGGGTCGAACAGGCGGCCCGGCAAGTAGTCCGCAACCCGTGGCCCTTCTAGTGCGCGGATCTTGATGTTGCGGTACCAAACGGGGTGGTTGTGGTGCGTCAGGGCGATGTGCCCGGGCCCCTTGAAGCCGAATCCGGGGACGCGCTTAAATTTGGTCTGCTCCACACGCGCCAGCAGTTCCGCAGAATTGAACTCGTACTCCAGGATCTTCTCGCCGTTGAGCCAGTGCTCGGCGTGCGTGCCGCGCACGACGATGCGCGAAGTGTTCCACTCCCCAGGCACGCGCACCGGCTTGCCGTCGGCAGGCTTGTAGAGCAGGTACAAGGAACCGCAGCTCGAGTATTCCCAGCCCGGCTTCCGGCGATTGAGGTTGTCGTCGTCCAAGAGTTGGTATTCGGGGCCCGTGGCGCGCAGCATGGAGCGCCGCTTCGCCTCAGAGCTCAGATGCGGGCGGTAGCCGGGGCCGGCCCAGGCCTTCTGGACCAAGTACTTCACACCGCTGTTGCCGCCCTGGACCAGCTTCCAATCGAACCTCAACTCGAAGTTCTCGAATTCGCTCACCGAGACGACATCCCCCCCGCTGTTGTCCGCAAGGGTTCGGAGAGTGCCGTCCTCGATAGCCCAGGAGCGAGCGGGGAAGGGCGTGTTCTGAAATCCCTCCCAGCCCGTTGAGGTCGAGCCGTCGAAGAGCAGCTGCCAACCTGCAAGCTTCTCGGCCTCCGTCAGCCGATTGTGCTCGGCACCCCAAGCCGCTAGGCTGCCAGCCAGAAGCGAAACCACTAAGACGCGGGGCATGAAGCTGTCTCGATTATCAAGCATAGCCGACATGCATCGGGAAATCGAATCCACGCCGCAGCCGATCCGGCGCTTCCCGCCGCGCAACGGCCACTTGCGTCACCTGTTGGTCGTCCTGTTTCAACCGCAGGCGCGGCCACCGAAGGGGATGGAGCCGCACACCCCACGCACCGATGGCACCCTTCCTGCCCGCGCCCAGGCTCGCATGAGCCAGCGGAAACTGCTGTAGCTACGGAGCACTACGGCTAGCAGTACGATTCCAAATAATATTTCAATGGGCTTGGGGTTGAGCTAGGCTGGTTGCAGGGTTGCCCGCAGGGGCTCCCCACGGTGCCAGGCCCTGCCGGAAGCAACGCCCCGATTTGCTCCTGAGCCCCGAGGCGCGGGCCCCGCTCGAGGCCGTCTCCAGCTCCCGCCCCGAACCGGCCCGGCGCGTCGAGCGCACCCAGATCCTGCTCGGCTACGCCGCCGGCGCGTCGGTCGCGGCCCTCGCCCGCACGAACCGCCCCCAGATCGCACGCTGCGTCGACAAGGGCTTGCAGCTGGGGGTCGCAGCCGCCCTGGCAGACTGGGCCCGGCCGGGTCGCCCGGCGCGGACCCCGACCGCAGCCCGGGCGGGGCTCGTGGCGGTCGCCTGCGCCAAGCCCCAGGCATGCGGCGATCCCGAGGAACTCCGGGCCTGGCGGCTCCTGGCCCGCCCTGCGTCGCCGCGGGCCATCCCAGCTGGGCCCGCGTCGGGCGCGGCACCGTCTGCAAGCTGCTGCGGGCCCACCGCTTGCGCCCGCACAAGGTCCGGTACTACCGGGAGCGGCGCGATCCGGATTGCGAGCCCCGGAGGGAGCAGGTCCTGCTGCTCTACCAGCAGGTGCAGGTCTTCCGCGAGGCCGGCGAGACCGCGCTCACGGCCTGGGTCTCCTCCGACGAGAAGCCGGGCCTCCCAGCCCTCGCCGGGGTCGCTCCCGACCTGGCGCCGCAGCCCGGCCAGCACGCCTTGCCCGGGCGCGCCTACGCATACCAGCGGCTCGGCACGCTGACGCTGAGGGCGGGCTGGGACCTGCTCACCGGGCACGTCCACCGGGCCGTCGGGAAGCGCCCCCGCAGCCGCGAGTTCGGGGAGTTCTTGCAGCCACTGGACCTCGCCTATCCCGCAGGGATTCCGATCCGGGTCGTGCTCGACCATCACTCCGCGCACACGTCGCAGGAGACGCGGGCGTATCTAGCCGTCTATTGATATGTTATTTTAGAATCATACTACTAGCTCCGCCTCGCGGCTTCCGTGAAGAAACGCCGCCGCGACCGCTTCCTGCTGATCGCGTCAAAAGTCGTGTCCTCAGAATTCAGGCAAGAATAGACTGGCAGTCTGCCTCTCGCAAGAAGGCTCGCACCTGTTCTGGAGCTCCTTGCAAAGACTGAAAAGCAGCTTCCAAGTTGTCGCGAAGCTGTGCTTCGGTCTTGCTCAGCTCGCGACCGACCGGCCGCTGGACCAAGGCCCATCGCAGTTCCACCGGATTGACTTGCGGCGATTAGGTCGGCTGCAAACACAGCTCTGCTGCGGCTTGGTTCGCCGCCAGCCACTCCTGGATGATCCGGGCGCGGTGCATCCTGCGATTGTCGACTACTACCAGAATCTTCCGTTCTGTCGCCTCAGCGATCTGCTCCAGAAACTCCCGGAAGACCTCCGCCGTGACGGGACCTTCCCGCACCCTGCACTAGCGCTTGCCCTCCGGGCTGCTGGCCGCTAGCCGGTGGAGGCGGAAGCGCCCGCCGGGGATCTGCCCGCCGAGGTCCCCGGTGCGCCCGCACACGCTCTGCGCAGCCAGGCCGGACTCGTCGGCGCAGGCGAGCAGGGCTCCCCACTCCGGGGCCGGCGAAGGATCTTGGGAAACTCTGGGTCTTGCCACCGCTGCACGTCAGCGGGCTTGTACTTGGTAGCGCACCGCTGGGGGCGCTGCGGCGTGAGCGGGAGCCGCCGCACCGGGGAGACGCTCAGGACGCTGCCGAACTTCTCCCAAAAGGCTTGGCGCACGTGCTGCGCGGTCCACAAAGCGAACTCGCATGGGCCTTGAGCGGGGTCTTGGTCTGCGACAACGATGCGAATCCAAGCAACATGCCGATCTGTCCATTGGCGCGGTCGTTTCATTCTTTGGCGCTCCTGCAGGTTCTCCATGCCTCCCGGCAAGAAGCGTGAGACCCAGCGCTAGATCGTGCGAATGGAGCAAGGGACGCGGGACTTTATCTGGTCCACCGATCCCCCCCCCGAGGAACTGCAGGACCACGTTTTTTCGGACCTCGAACTTCTGGTCCGCGGTAAGGCGTGGGAAGAAGAAAAATCTTTTTTTGTCATACCTCATCGTGGGCAGCAAATCCAACCAGCAGATCCCGCGACGCAGGGATTCCAGGGACACGACTTTGGACACGATCAGTAGCGCACAGGCCCGGCCGGCGCTGAGCGCCTCCGCTACCTCGGCCGCGAGGAGCTGAGCCCCTTCGGCACGGTGCTCGCCTGGCTCTGGGAGGAACACCCCTGCCCGGCGGCAGCCTCTGACGAACAGAGCGCCGTGGGCCGAGCTGGACGCAGCGCGGGCGGCCGGCACCCTCGCCCAGCCTGCGGCCGGGCGAAAGCGCGAAAGCGCCGCTAGGAGGCATGCGATGATTCAGGGAGCCGCGACCGCCGTCGCGGGGCAATCGCGGAGACGACCAATGCAGCAGCCGATCCACCAACCGCACGACACGCTTTTCCAGGCGCTCGCCTCCCGGAGCGCGCGCGCCGAGCGGCTGGTCCGGGCGATCCTGCCCCCGGAGTCCGCGGCGCTGCTGTCCCGCCAGCCCATGCGGCTGCTCAACAGGAGCTTCATCACCCGCAAGCTGCGCGCCGTCGAGGCGGACCTGCTGCTCGAGACGGAGTTCGCGGACGGGGCGGGGGTGCTGATCTATGTCCTCGCCGAGCACAAGAGCGCGCCGGCGGCCGACACGCCCCCGCAGCTGCTGACCTACATCGCCGCGATCTGGGAGTGGCTGCTGCGGGAGCAGCGGGGCGGGAGCCCGTACGCCGCGGTCATGCCCGTGGTCTTCTACCACGGGGAGCGCCGCTGGACCGTCGAGCGGGACCTGCCGGCGGGGCTCACCGCCCGCCAGCGGCGGACGGTCGCCACGCTGCCCTACACGGTGTACAACTTGGGCGAGGTTCCGCCGGAGCGGTGGCCGACGGGCGATCCGGGCCTCGAGGCGGCCTTCATTCTGTTCCGGCGGACATGGCGGCGCCGGCTGTCGCCGGACGAGGGGCGCCGCGTCCTCAGGGCCGTGCAGGCGCTCGCCGACAGCGACTTGCTGTTCCCCGCCGCGCTGCGGTATTTTGCGGAGAGATTCGACAACCCGGCGGAGCAGGTCGAGGAGATGCTGCCGGCGGGCGAGAGCGCGAGGAGGAGACTGATGCCGACAATCGCCGAACAGTACGAGGCCCGCGGCGAAGCCCGCGGACAGGCTCGCGGGGAGGTCCTTGGGGAGGCGCGCGGGCAGGCGAGAGCGCTGCTGCGCCTGGCGCGAGGGCGGTTCGGGGCCGTGCCCGCCGACGCCGCAAGGCGGATCGAATCCGGAACCATCGCCGATCTCGACCGGTGGCTCGATAACCTCCTCCGCGCCGAGCGCGTCGAGGAGATCTTCACCACAGGCTGAGCGCCGCGGGAGCGGCTCGGGACACCCGCTGAACTGCCGAACGCCGAGAGCCAACATCGGCGGTGCCCAAGGGCCTACGGCGAAACCTGCGCCAGCCGCAGGACGCATCCTGCGCACCGTGTTCTTCTCGCCGGCGGACGATGCCGACGCGGATTCCCGGGACCGCCAGCGAGACATCGGTCGACCGGGAGGCGCTGCGCCTCGCGACCCGGCTCCTGGTCTCGGGCGCCGAGGGGTGCCGCGCCTCGAGCGCCGCTGCGGTTTCGCGCGAGCTCTTCCGGCGCATCCCGTGCGCACGCGGCGTCGACCTCGCCGTGCGCGACCGCAGGGTCACCGGGACTTGCGGCGAGCCCGCCGAAGAAGGCCGCAATGAGCGGACCGTTCCCGGTGCAGCGCGGACATGCCGCCTGCTGCTCCGCTACTGATCGCGTCAAAAGGCGTGTCCTCAGAATGCAGGCCAGAATATATTTGCAGTCTGCCTCGCGCAAGAAGGCTCGCACCTGTTCCGGAGCTTTTTGCAAAGCCTGGCAAGCAGCTTCCAGGTTGTCGCGAAGCTGTGCTGCGGTCTTGCTCAGCTCGCGACCGACCCGCCGCTGGACCAAGGCCCCTAGCAGTTCCACAGGATTGACTGGCGGCGAGTAGGTCGGCTGAAAATACAGCTCTGCTGCGGCTTGGTTCGCTTTCAGCCACTCCTGGATTGTCCGGGCGCGGTGCATCCTGCAAGGGCCCACCACCAACAGAACCTTCCGGTCTGCGTCCTCCGCGATCCGCTTCAAAAACTCCCGGAAGACCTCCGCGGCGGCAGGACCTTCCCGCACGGTGTCCTCGAGCTGGCCCTCCGGGCCGCTGGCCGCCAGCCGGGGTCTGACCGCACAGGCCCCCGGTGCGTCCGGACACGCTCTGCGCAGCTAGGCCGAACTCGTCGGCGCAGGCGAGCAGGGCTCCCCACTCCCGGGCGCGGCGAAGGATCTTGGGGAACTCTTCGTCTTTCCACCGCTGCACAGCAGCGGGGTCGTACCGGGTGGCGCACCGCTGGGGCCGCTGCGGGGTGAGTCCGAGCCGCCGCAGGCTCTGGCGCACCGGGGAGACGCTCAGAACGCTGCCGAACTTCTCTCCAAGGCTTGGCACCCTCACTGCGCGGTCCACCAAGCGCACTCACATGGGCATTGAGCGGGGTCTTGGTCTCCGACGGCGATACGGATCCAAGCAAGGTTCAGGTCTGTCCATTGGTGTGGTCGTCCCGTTCTTTGGCGGTCCCGAAGACTTTCCATGCCTCCCAGGAAGAAGCGTGATATCCAGCGATAGATCGTGCGAATGGAGAAAGGGACATAGGATTTTATTTGGGCCACTGACTTCCCCCCGAGGAACTGCAAGACCATCTTTTTTCGACCCTCGAACTTCTGGTCCTCAGTAAGGCGTAGGAAGAATAAAAATCTTTCTTTTATCATACTAATAGAGTACAAAAAATCCACTGTGCAGATCAATCGACGAAGGGATTCGCGAGACACGACTTTTGACGCGATCAGTATCCCGATCGTGCGGCCCAAAAGAGAAGCCGCGACCATGAACGAAAAGTCGAAATCCGCCTTCGCCCGGCACGTCCGCGCCGCCAAGCCCCGAGCCAAACGATATGACGTCTGGGACGATGTGATTACCGGCCTCGGCCTTCGCATCGGAACGAGCAGGCACCGCTCGTTCTTCCTGAGCCTTGAAGTGCGCGGGCGTGTCCGCTCGGCCACCATCGGCAGTGCCGACACGATGACCGTCCCACAGGCGTGCGCCGGGGCTCGCAGGCTCATCGCCACGTTCATCAAGCCGGCCAGGAAGGACAACAGCCCCAGGCCGCGCATCGCTAGGTTTCTCGACACGGACAAACTGGCCCGACTCAGGCGCACGCTCGACAACCACAAAGCCCGCTGGCCCGAGGCCGTCGCCACAATTGCCTGCTCGCGCTTACCGGCTGCCGCCACAGCGAAGTGCTCGCTCTGCGCTGGCGGAACATCGGCACAGACGCCCTGAATTTTGAGGACTCCAAGACCGGCCCACGCACGGTGCCGCTCGGCAAGGCCTCACGGGCACATACTAATTTTGCCAAAAATAATTGCAAGCAACCCACCAATAGAATCAATGGATTGCGGAGCTATTTCGTACAATTATTTATGAACACATCAGTATTGAGACGCTGCCCGGCTCCCGCAATTCGGCTGCTCTTCTGCTCCCGAGCTATGCGAACGGAAAGGGCTACTATCCGCTCCAGAACTGCTAGCGCACAGTCTGCGCCGACGTGAGGCTCGGAAACCTTCTCCTGCGTGACCTTCGCCATACCACCGCAAGCCAAGGCGTCATGGCAGGGGAGAACCTGCCGTTCGCGGAAAAATTGGCCGGGCACCGGCGGCACCGCACCACCGCCGGTTACGCCCACCTCGCCGACGGGCACCTTGTCGAAGCGGCGGAGAAGGTCGGAAACACTATTGCTGCGGCCATGATCAATCAGAGCTCGAAGTCAAGATCTAAAAAATGTAGTCTGCGATAATTGTCATGTTCATACTGTGCTTGTGCTTTGAATATGATGTTAACCCGTGAGCGTCCGCATGGTAGTTGGAAAGGAAATCTTGTTCAAACTCTACTTTTTTGTCGTCGATCCGTATAGAAAATCGAAATTTTAACTTCTAATTCTGACGGTTTCTCGCATTTCTGAACGTAATCTATTGGAATGACATGACATGAAGACCAATCAATTGCATCGATCGAATCCACAAATCTACTGTGTCTTATGAATCCTTCTGCATACGGTGCGGCCGATGCAGAGATCTCAAAAATTCTCTGCGATGCATGAGCAAAAGTCAAAAGCCTCTTCCATTTTTTGTTTTGCCTCAAATAGCCTCTGCATCGCTGGAAATATTCTAGATTCTAGAAAGTTCTCAATCATTACTGATTGGGCCAAAAATCGTGTCCAAGAAATCTGCTCACCACTTGTCATAGCCGGTCCGCTTAGGGTACATTATTGGCATGGATATTTCAACTATAATTTTCTTCCTAAAATTTTCAATATACCAGATTTACAAGGTTCGTAACAAGACGATTCTGTGTCTCATGAATGGAGAAACCATGGCCGAAGTTGCGGCGAGGCTTTCCGTCGCAACACGCACCTTGAAGCGCTGGATCGCACGCTATGCTCCGGGAGTGTTCGGGAATCTCCGGGATCGCCGGCGAACCGGCCAGCCGCGGCAGTGGACCGCCGAGCAGGCTGCGTGGATCTAGGCCCCTGTCGTTGGCAAAACCCTCAAGCATGGCCAGTTCGCGTGCGCACCGGAGACCGCGCAGCGGGTCCGCCAGGGCCTGGCTGGACAGGTGCGGCCCCGAACTCGGCTTTCGCACGGGGCGGCGGGGCCGGACGCCCGGTTCCGCTGGCACAGGCTGGCCGCGAGCAGCCCCGCCGGCGGGGTCCAGGACCCGCTGCCCGAGGGCCGGGCCACCGCCGGAAAGGCCGGGCATGCCTCAAGAAGATCGGCCGGGAGATTCCCCCGCATTTGGAAGCCGCCTTGCAATTCCTGCAAGAGTCGCTGGAACGGGTGCGGTCGCTCTTGCACGAAGCGGACTGCCAGTATATTCTTGCCTGCATTCTTGGGATTCGACTTGTAGTCCGGTCAGTAGAGGATTCCTTTACTGTGATCGATCAGTATCACCGCGATACGACGGGCAGTATCGGCGAAGTGTTGGACTTTTTCAGGCAAAAGCGCATGTCCGAAGATATTGCGTTCGCGGTAGGAGAGCCACTTCTTGAGCACCTGATAGCCGCCGAACCTGTAGGTCCAGGCGGCGGTGGGGACATCGCGCCAGAAGGCGCGGCCGTTCAGATAGATGTCGATTTCGTTTCGTCGAGTACAGACGCGGCAGTTCCCAAGGCAGCGCACTCGTCCGGCGTGTAGGCGCGTTCGACAACGCGATCCTGGCCGGGAATTACCGCATCGCCCTGACCGTAAGCCCCTGCTTGGCAGTGCAGCAAAAGTCAGCGGCGGCCATGTTGTGCCCGTCCGTTAGTCGCCGAAACGGCGATAACGGCCACCTCGGATGCAGCGCCCCTTCGGAGATGCCGTCGGTCAGCGCAGATCTCTACGCCGTGGCCTTGTCGAAAGGGGAGAAGGCCGCGGTGAATTTCAGCAATCTCCGCCGTTCTCACGAATGAACGTTTGCCATAACTCCATGGCTTGCATCGCGACCGTGAACGCATCGTGTGTTTCTTTGCCGATATCAACCCGGAAATTTATCGAGATTACATTGTTTTCTGCAAGTTTTATTTTGTAATCCCTACCGGAGAAATTTGGCTGACTCGGGCTCAAAGGTTTTCGGTTCCGTTCGAGGTGCTTTATACCATTGCATAGGTCTGCGCATATCCTCATGGATTCATTTTCCCTCATAAAGGAGCAGACGTGCTTCTTCATGCAGTCTGGCGCGTCACCATCATTCTTGATCCAGTCACGCACATGGTAACAGTGGATGAAGAACGATCTTACGTCATCTTTGATGTTGTCGCAGTCTCGGCAACTTTCGCAGGTGCTCGCTAGCCCATCGTTGATCCTCCTGAATCGTTCATAATATCGCTTGGCGCACTGGTATTGCTCTTGGTAATTCGGCATTGCTGTCTCACTGCCTCCCTATGTCGAGAATCGCCGCGATACGACGGGCGGTATCGGCGAAGTGCTGGACTTCCTCAGGCTTCAGCGGCCGTCCGAGTATATCGCGTTCGCGGTAGGAGAGCCACTTCTTGAGCACCTGATAGCCGCCGAGCCTGTAGGTCCAGACGGCGGCGGGGACATCGCGCCAGAAGGCGCGGTCGTTCAGATAGATGTCGAATGTCGTTTCGCCGAGTACAGACGCGGCGGTTCCCAAGGCAGCACGCTCGACCGGCGTGTAGGCGCGTTCGACGGCGCGACCCTGGCCGGGCATTACCGCGTCGCCCGGACCGCCATGCCCCCACCCGGCAGTCAGAACGAAGTCGGCGGCGGCCATGTTGCGCCCGTCCGTCGTCGCCGGAACGGCAACTGCGGCGACCTCGGGTCGCAGCGCACCTTCGGTGACGCCCGGAACGGGCGTGTCGGGATCAAGCAACCGGGCGAGTTCGCGGCCTTGTGCCGCCGATTCCACGAGCGCTTCCGCCGCGCCCTCGGCCTCGCCGTCCGGCCAGTCCGGAAGCGGGATGCGCGGCCAGCCCATACGCAGCGCCCCGGCATTCGCCTCGCGGTAGGCAGGGTCTTGGAGAACGGCGAGGACATGATGGAATAGGTTCTCGACGCCAAGATCAAGGCGGTCCAGATAGCGTTGCGCGGTAGCCGACAGGTTGGCACGGCGCGCTTCCTCGCCGTCGCTTCCAAGATCGTCGTGGCGAAGGCGCGCAGGGAACAGCAGCGCGCCGCGCTCAATCAGATGATACGAAGCCATATGCGTCGTAACACAGGCCTGCGGCTCATCCGCACCTTTGCGCAAATGCTGCGCGGCAGACAGCCACAGGTTCCCCTCGAGCACGTGCGGGCGGTAGCCGGCGCGCTTCTCGTCGAGCAGCTTGGTGTCCCGCTCCCAGTACAGCCAGCGGGTGTCGAACGGCCGGTAGGCGAAGCGGACGAACCCGGCCTCGTCCGGCCCGCCGCGGGCGAGCAGGGCGGTGCGCGCCGTGCGGGAATCGAATCGAGCCGTGCTCTTCATCACGCTGGGGTAGCGTCGTGCGACCTCCTCGTGGCTCAGGGCCGGATCGAAGTAATCGACGATACGCTTCTCAAGCCGGTCGAGATCGACATCGACGAGAAACTGATCGCGGCTGGTGTTAACGCCGGGAAACGACACCGGGAACAGCTCAGGCAGCGCCGGCCAGTCGAACCAGTCGGCGCTCACTGCCGTGCGCACGAACGGCAGTCCGAGCGGCAGGATCGGCTCCACCGACTCATACAACGCCCGCGGTTCCGCCTCGGCCGTTGCGGTCAACTCCGCCGGCTTCCGCCCACCCCACAGGTGGCGGAAGCCCACCCTGTCGGCGGGCGCGTGGTCGGCCTTGCGCACCAGGGTCGCGATGGCCGTGCCGACCTGGATGCCGACCGGATCGCCCTCGGTCGAGAAGATGCTCGGGTCCGGCGAGCCGTCCGGCGCCACCTTGCCGGTCTTGTACTTGTCGCCGTTCAGGCAGTCGATCCTGATCGCGTCGAACGCCTCGAGGTACCGCTCCCGCATGCCCGTGAAGGACAACCCGTCGAGCCAGGAATAGTTGGAGATGAAGCAGACCACGCCCCGGCCGCTCCTCTCCGCGATGCGCCGCTCCGCCATGCGGAAGAAGCGCACATAGAGATCGTTCAGCCCCTGGCCCTCGGGACGCCGCACCCGCTGCGTCGAACGGTACGCCTCCGAAAGCTCCCGCTCCTCGTCCACCGCCATGCCCGCAAAGCCGTTGTAGGGCGGGTTGCCGAGGATCACGAGGATCGGCCGCTCCCGCTTCACCCGCTCCGCCCGGTCGCGCTCTTCCTCGAACTCGGGGAAGGGCAGCGGCTTGGTCGTGCGCGGCTCCCAGCCGGTGAGCGCGTTGGTCAGGAAGACTTGCGCCCGCTCGGCCCCGTCGTCCGCCAGCGGCGCGTCGAGCTCCTGCAGGGTGAGCCCGACTTGCAGATGCGCGACGACGAAGGGGGCCGGCATGAGCTCGAAACCGAACACCCGCTCCAGCGCCGCCTGCCTCACCCGCGAACCGACGAGCGCCCCGAGACCGCGGCCGTCGAGGTTGGCGGCGATGCGCCGCAGCACTTCCGCCAGATACGCCCCGGTGCCGCAGCACGGGTCGAGCACGTACACGTTGTCGTCCGCCAGCCCGTCGGCGATGCCGAGGTCGTCCTTGAGCGTCCGGTCCACGCGCGCCACCATGTAGCGCACGACCTCCGAGGGCGTGTACCAGACGCCGAGCTGCTTCCGCAGGTCGGGATCGAACGCTTCGAGGAACGGCTCGTAGAAGTACGGCACCGCCTCGCCCTCGTTGAAGCGGGCGAAGAAGGCGGTGCGATCCACCCGGTCGAGCGCGGCTGCCGTCCAGTCCAGCACCTCGGTCAGGCCGAGTGGGTGCAGGCGACCTGGATCGGCGATCTGCTGGAACAGCGCCCGGAGCACCGGTGCGCGGAGATGCCAGACGGCTTCGCGCCAGCGGAACCGAGCGGGGGCGGGGCTGCCGGTGAACAGCGGCCCCACCCCGGGTCTCGCGGCCGCAGCCCGCGCCCACAGCACCCAGGCGGAGAAGATGCCGTAGAACAGCGTTTGCACCAGCGTCGAGCGGAAGAACCGCCGGCCGCGTTCGCCCTCGAACCGGATGCCGAGCGCCTCCTCGAGCGCCGAGCGCACCGCGGCAAGCTGCGGCGCGCCGCCCGCCGCCTCGACGCGGGCGAGGCCGTCGCGCGCGTACGAGGCGAGCAGCCACGCCAGGTCCTTCGGCTCCGTCAGCGCCGCACGGTGCGACAGCGCCCGTGCGAGGTATTCACCGAGACCCGTGCCGACATCTACGGCGAAGGCGCGCGGCTTATCCAGCTTGCGCCAGAACTCGTCCGCACGGTCAGCAAGCGTGAAGGTCTCAAGCTTCGCTGGGCGGCCCGCCGCGTCCTCGCCCAGCAGCACGAAGTCGCGCGTGTTCGTCACCAGCACCAGACGGTAGCGGGCCCAATAGCGGCTCACCTGATCGCCCTTCGCCGTCAACCACGCGTCGTCATCAGCGGACTTCACCTCCACCACGCCGCGCTCCGGCATCTGGCCCTCGCGCGGCCGGCCCCGCTGCACCTGCTTGGCTGCGTAGAGGCCGAAGTCGGGATGACCCGCACCCTGGTCGGCGAGCTCGCCGATGCAGAACACCTTCGGCTTGAGCGACGCGCCAACGGCATTCAGCAGGCTGGCGAGCGGCCCGTAGCTCGACCGCTCCCCGGTCGCGCCGCCCGAGGCGCGCACCCGCCCGAGGTCAGCGAAATACGCCTCGACCGCCGTCGTCGCCATTTTGTTCTCTGCTGCCATCAATCCTGTTCTGGATGCACCTCCAGGACCGTGCAAGCGTGCGTGCGGAATGATCGTCCCGCAGCACTGGCGCGAAGCAGCATTATGCGTGCAACGCGCCCGTGCGCTGTGCGGCGGCGGCCCGATCCCAGCGGACCTGCGCAAGCTCGTAGCTCGCCTGCATCCGCATCCAGTGCTCGGCGGCACCCCACCCGATGTCTTCCAGCGCGAGTGCCATGTTCGCCGACACCCCCGCCCAGCCGGTCAGCAACCGCGACAGCGTTCCACGCACACAGCCGAGACGTGCAGCCGTCTCGGTCCCGTTCCAGCCCGCATCGTCCATGCTCTCGCGGATCAGTTCGCCCGGGTGCGGCGGATTCGCCATCCGACCGGCGCGATCGCCGGCAGAGTCGTTACTTCGCGCATTGCCTTCGCATTGCCTTGCCGCCTGCCGCTTCTTCTAGTGACGCTCAAAAGCCGTGCGGCGGTTCGGGGACTGTCTTCGCAGATGCGCGGCGGGCGCGGGCGCTCGAACGCCGTTCGGGCTGGATGCCAAATGCGCAACAGCTTTAGCTTTCATCGCCCGACGGTTCGAGCAGGCAGGAAGCGCGAGAGGGACGCCTTGCGGCGCATGGCTCTCACACTCCAGTCCCGGAGCGAAGCTCCTCTCCGAGCGCTCCTCACCGGACAAACAGGAACTCCGCTGTGTTTAGCATTGCATGCGCCAAGTCGGCCCAAAGAGCGGGGTCATCCCTAGCGGGTGTCCGCCGCCGCTCGGCCTGCTCGCCGAGGAAGCTTTGGATCTCCTCGACTTCGTCCGGGCGCGGCGGCCGACCGTAGGCCCGCTCGTACATGGCGCGGATCCGGGCGCGCGTCCGAGCGTTGGCGTCGATCTCCCGCGCCGCCCAGGCGGCGGCCTGCCCGTTCACGAATTCGTTGTTCAGCAGCAGCAGGGCCTGCGAGGCCACCGCCGAGACGCCTCGCCGCCCCGCGGTCGAGATCGGCAGCGGGTAGTCGAACGCCAGAAACAGCGGAGGCAGGAAGTTGCGGCGCACCTGCACGTAGACGCTTCGTCGCCCCAAGCCGTCGAGCGGTCCCGACCGGGGCTTGCCCCGCCCGTCCTGGTACTCGCTGATGTGAGGAGGGACCCCCGGGGCCCCCGACTGACAGATCCAGCGAGCCGGCCACTGCGAGGACAGAGTCCCGAATCGCCTCAGCCTCGAGCCGCCGCACCGGGAAGTGCGACAGGAGCACGTTCCCCGGATCCCGCTGCTCGGCAGCCTCCGACGACTTGCTGCTCGTCCGATATGCGCTCGACAGCACGATAGCCCGGTGCAGGTCCTTCACCGACCAGCCCGAGGCTATGAAGCGCCGGGCTAGGTAATCGAGCAGCTGCGGATGGCTAGGCTCGCCGCCCATGCGACCGAAGTTGTCCGGGGTCGGGACGATGCCCCGCCCGAAATGGTGTTGCCACACGCGATTGACCAGCACTCGCGCTGTCAGCGGATTGCGCTCGCTCGCCACCCACTCGGCAAATTCCAGCCGGCCGGAGCCGCTCCGGAACGGTTTCTGATCCGTTCCCGCGACCACCTGCAGAAACTGGCGCGGCGCAACGGCACCGGGATTCTTGTGGTTCCCCCGCACATGGATGGCGACATCGGCAGGCTGCCAGTCCCGGCTCGACATCGCAAAGGCTGACGCAGGGAGCCGCGCCTCGGCCTGCTCCCTGCGGGCGACCAAGCTTGCGAGCCTGTCCGCTTCCGAGCCATCTAGAAAGGCCTCTGCGTCATCCCAGCCGCGACGCCCCAGCAACGCCTCCAACAGGGCCTGATCGGTTGGCGTAGGCGACGCCTTGGCAGCGAGCTCCTCCGCGAGGGCTTGGTAGGCCGCTGCGAGATCCTCCAAGGATCTGATCGAGGTGTCCCGCACCAAGTCCAGGATCCGAGTGCTGAGGGGCCCGGAGACGGGCGGCGGCTCCGGGCTAGCCGAGAACACGATCTGGTCCACCACGACGGAGCCGCTTCGGTCCCGGTCGACGATTTCAATCGCACAGATCCGGCCACGCTCCTTGGTCATGGCGATCGAGTGCCACCGGAGCCGGCCGCTGCCGTCCGGCATCGCATGGCCGGACTTGTGCTCGTCCGCAATCACGGTGAAGCGGATGGGAGCGTTCTCCCGCAGCGCCCGGGAATACGCAGGGCCTGCCATGCGCACATGCACATGCCTGGCGGGCATGCGGAACTTCTCGGTCGTCAGCGTGCCCACAAAAGCGTCCGAGCCGCTTCCGAACGACGCCGCCAGCGCCTGGCCCGCGTGGCCTGCCACCGCCTGCCCCGGCGGCAGGGCGCGGGCCGGACCCGCTCCGAACGCAGCCCCTTCGACGATCCAGTTGCCGAAGCCCCTCCCAAAGTCCTCGTAAAGCTCGTCGCCGCGCTCAGCCCAGAGCGGATGCTCGCGGTCGGCCTTGGCGTCCCAGTCCGCCAGCTCCTTGCGCAGGAGCGCCATCCAGTCGGCGAACTGATCGTCCCCATCCGCTTCCTGCGCGGAACGCGCGAAGGCGTACAGCGGATGACTCGGCTCTGCCAGCGCGTAACGCAGTTCCGCCGCCAAGCCAATTGCCTCGTCCCCGCTCAGTTCGCTGGCAGCCGCAACCAAGCGCTGCGCTAGGATCTCCACGCCGCGAACCCGCACTGGCTGCAGCAGGTTTTCGATCTCGCGGTTGAACGAACCAACCTCCGCACCGATCGCCCGGATCCGCTCCGCTGTGGCCGGGGAATCGATGCAGGTCTCGCTCATGTGCGTCGAGTTCAGGATGCCGAACATCGAGTAGTAGTCGGCGGTCGGAATCGGGTCGAACTTGTGGTCGTGGCACCGGGCGCAAGCGACGGTCAGCCCCTGCGTGGCCTTAGTTACTACATCGATCTGGTTGTCGATCTGGTCTGCCCGAGCCTTCACCGAATCGGTCGGCGAATTGAGAACTTCCCACAGCCAATACATGCCCGAGGCGATGGGGCTGACGTAGTGCGTGCCGTCGGCGGACAGCCTCGGCGGCAGCAAGTCCCCGGCGAGTTGCTCCTTGAGGAACTGCGCGTAAGAGGCGTCCGCATTGAACGACTCGATCACGTAGTCCCGATACCGCCATGCGTCGAGCTTGTTGTTGTCAAACTCGTGCCCGTTGGTCTCCGCCCAGCGCACCAGGTCCAGCCAGTGGCGGCCCCAGCGCTCGCCGTACTGCGGGGACGCCAGCAGCCTCGCCACCACCCGCTCAAACGCGCCCGGGGCGGAGTCCGCGAGGAACGTCTGGATCTCAGCGGGCATCGGCGGCAAGCCCGTGAGGTCGAACGTCACCCGGCGCAGCAGTGTCCTGCGGTCGGCGGCCGGGGCTGGGTGCAAGCCTTCGGATTCGAGGCGCGCCAGCACAAACCGGTCGACCGGCGTACGAATCCAAGCTCCTTCCTGCACATCAGGCGGCAGTGGGTCGCCGACCGGACTGAAGCTCCAGAAGTTCCGGCCTGCCGCTAGGTCGATCTCCTCCTCCTCGGCCAGAAGGGACTCACCGGTGCGAGGGTCGGGCGCCCCCATCTGGATCCACGCCTCCAGGTCCGCTATCTCCGTATCCGCCAGTCTTCCGGTCGGCGGCATCCGCAGGTCCAGCGATCCGTACGACACCGCCTTGAAGAGCAAGCTCGCGGCTGCGTCCCCAGGCTGCAGCGCCGCTCCGCGGCTGCCGCCGCGCAGCATCGCCTCGCGCGAGTCGAGCTGCAGCTCCCCCATGGCCATGGTCTCGGCGCTGTGGCAGGCGTAGCACTTCTCAGCTAGCAACGGACGGATGCGCTTCTCGAAAAACTCAAGTCCGCCGCTATCCTGGGCGGCCATGGACACGGCAAGTGCAGCCGCCCCCCAGCATAGGAATCCGCAACGAGCCAAGGCTCCCATGGTGTTCATGATACTCGCCGAACCCTCCGCACCGGCCCGGAAGCGCACGGCGGCGGATCTGTCACTACGGCACATGACACCGAGGTGTTGTCTCCCTCAAGGTGTCGCTGGTGGCATGGCAGATGGATCCCGGAGCCGCAGCGGAGAGGGCACCGCCGTGACGGGGGAGGCGGTCGGGGCGGCTAGGGCGGGGTGCGCAACCGCAGGACCTCGGCACCGCGGACCAGCGGCTGGGGGTCCGCCAGCCCTACCCCAGACTCTCGTGAGCCGGCGGTCCTTCAGCCACAGGCCGCGCTGGAGCAGGCGCAAGAACTCCTCGCTGCTCCAGCGCACCAGGTGCCGGGCGTGCCGTCCACGGCGCTGCGCAGCAGCATCCAGTCCAGGGGTTCCGCGTCCAGCGGCGGGTCGACTCGCACATGTGCGCAGCCGCCCCACGCTGCCCACGCAGTACTGGATCAACGACCGCAGCCCGGGCTGCCGCGCTTCGGACGGTAGCAGCCGCAGCAGCTGCTGCGCGATCCGGGCACCCAAGTAGAAACCCTGATGCGCCGCGGGTGAGCGGCACGGCGGAGGCTGCAGGCCCATGTCCGGCAACGGCCCCTGGAACGCAGGCTCTTGCCCCTGCTGGCCGCGGTGCCGCCGCACCCACTCCGCCAGCGGCAGCCGGTCGCGGCGCCCCGGAATCACCCCGCACACCGGCTCCTCCGGCCCCCGGGCCGGCCGGTACGCCCCCGCGAGCGCCCGCTCCTGGCCAGCCGCGTCCAGGGGCCCCCCTCGTCCTCCCACAACCCCATCGCGGCCGCCAGACGCAGACTCGGGGCTTTCTTGCGCGGATCGGTCACGCTCACGGAATCATCCCAACCCCGCTGCCGACAGGAGCTCACCAGCGCCCCGCAGGAGTACGCGCTGGCGGCCTGCAGCCCCATTGCGGTAGGGATACCAGTTGCCCGGCACCCGCCGCGCAGATCTGTGCATGCCCGCTGAGGCACACGGCCCCTATCTCGGGTATCTGACGGCCAAGCGTTGCTCCGGCCAGGGATGGAGAATCCGGGTACGGGGCCAGAGCTGGTCGGCGAGCTCGTTCCAGCGGTCCCACGGGAACCGGTCCTGCTGCGACCGCCGGCACAGGTAGCGCCGGCATCCCCGCCGGTGCGGATAGCTGGTCGGCACGGCGGAGGAGTTCCACCCCCCGTTGCGTACCTGCCCGAGCCAGCGCCCGGTCTCCAGCACGGCCTCCTGCCTGCGGCGGTGCCACGCTCGCTGGACCGCTCGCAGCTTGCGGTTCCTCCGCTTCGCCCTCGGCTTGCGCCCCACCCCACACCTGCCCTTCTGCGGGCGTCGGCCATCCTGCGGGAACCCGAGGAAGGCGCAGGTTTCCGGCTGACCCTGCCCGCGCCGCTGCCGGTGCGCTGCCGCCCACCGTCCGCACTCGAGCCGGCGTGTTTTCGGGGGGTGCAGCTCCAGGCCCTCGGCGCTGCCCCGCGCTGGCACGTCTGGCAGGAAGCGTTCCGCCTCGCTGAGCTGCTGGCAGCCTAGCACGACATCGTCCGCCTAGCGGACGATGCTCCTCTCGCCTTGCGCCTCCTCCGGCTCCCCCTCCTCTGCCCCCAGGCGTCCAGCCCGGAGTGCCGGTAGACGTTCGCCAGGACCGGTGCTAGCACCGCTCCCTGAGGCGTCCCTTGCCCCATGGCGAACCACCGGCCCTCTCCCCTCCCTCCGGCGCGCAACCCCTTGGCGATCAGACGCAGCAGCCGTGTATCCCCGCTCCGCTTCCCCCGCAGATCCAGTAGTCGGCCCCTGTCGCTCCGGTCGCAGTCCTGGCGGATGTCCGCGGCGACCATCCCATTGCTCTTGCGCCGCTCAATCCCGACCGTCAGCGCTTCCTGCGCCTCCTGCGCTTCGCGCCCCGGTCGGAAACCGTAGCTGCATCCGAGGAATTCCGCCTCGTAGATCGGAGTCGGGAGCTGGTCGACCACGGCCTTCCGGACGAGCTTGTCCTCCAGGGCAGCCCCTCCCAGCGGGCGTAGGCCTCCGTCCGCTTTGGGTCTCTTCCCCCGCCGCGTCGGGGTCGCTCGGTACGCTCCCGTGCGGACGCGTTGGGGCAGATCGGCCCGGAGGCCTTGCCGCCCTGCGCCGTACGCTTCCCACCTCCCCCCGTCCACCCCGGGACCCCGCCGGGCTGCCGCCTTGCGTAGGCCTCCCGCAGGGCTTCCGGTGTGCGGTGGTGCCGCAGTGCCGGCAGCTTCTCCTGGGGGTTCCTCTGGATGCCTTGCCGGAGCCGGTCTGCGCCTCGCCTCCAGAGGCACAGCCCGTGGGGCCTTCGACTGCTGGCAAGGTCTCGGCACTCCGCACTAGATTTCCGATGCTCCTGGCTCTGCCCACCTGCGCCGCTGTCCACGCTTCCCCGTCTGCCTCGCGGCAGCCTGCGCCTGACTCGCGGTGAAGTATGGCTTGGCTCCTCCTTTCCTCCGAGGGACTCTCACCCTCTGTCCAACCAGCAGTTAGCCTGGCTGTTCACCGGCTGCCGCCCTGTCAGCCAGGGCCCCGCATCCCGGTCTAGCTGCTCCCGCCCCCCTCCCGTCCGTGCCGCCCGCGGGCAGCCGGGCACTGACCCACGCCGCCCCCACAAACACCGAGGGCAGCTAGGACTGCTGCTCGCCGTGGTACTGATCGCGCCAAAAGTCGGGTCCTCAGAATTCAGGCAAGAATAGACTGGCAGTCTGCCTCTCGCAAGAAGGCCCGCATCTGTTCCGGAGCTTTTTGCAAAGACTGGCAAGCAGCTTCCAGGTTGTCGCGAAGCTGCGCTTCGGTCTTGCTCAGCTCGCGACGGACCCGCCGCTGGACCAAGGCCCCTAGCCGTTCCCCCGGATTGACTTGCGGCGAGTAGGTCGGCTGCAAAAACAGTTCCGCTGCGGCTTGGTTCTCCGCCAGCCACTCCTGGATCATCCGGGCGCGGTGAATCCTGCAATTGTCGACTACTAGCAGAATTTTCCGGTCTGTCCCCTCAACGATCTGCTCCAGAAACCCCCGGAAGACCTCCGCCGCAGGCAGGGCCTTCCCGCACCCTGTCCTAGAGCTGGCCCTCCGGGCTGCTGGCCGCCAGCCGGTGGAGGCGGAAGCGCCCGCTGGCCACCCGCCCGACGGGGGCCTGACCGCAGAGGCCCCCCGGTGCGCCCGGACACGCTCTGCGCAGCCAGGCCGGACTCGTCGGCGCAAGCGAGCAGGGCTCCCCACTCCTGGGCACGGCGAAGGGTCTTGGGGAACTCTGGGTCTTTCCACCGCTGCACGGCAGCGGGCTCGTACTGGGTGGCGCGCCTCTGGGGCCAGCTGCGGCGGGAGCGGGAGCCGCCGCAGGCTCCGGTGCCCCGGGGAGGCGCTCAGGACGCTGCCGAATCCCCCTCCCCCCCAAGGCTTGGCGCACTCGCTGCGCGGTCCACCCAGCGAACTCGAATTGGCCTTGAGCGGGGTTTTGGTCTAAGGCGAGGTGGTCGAGGCCGCGCTCGCCCATGTCGTCCGGACCAAGGGTCGAGGCGGCCTACGCACGGTCGGACCTGTTCGAGCGCCGCCGGCAGTTGATGGGCGACTGGTCCGCCTACGGTTGCCGGGTCGTGCAGGGATCGCCGGCTGATGATCGCCTATCTTCGAGACCGGTCGGACGCTCTTGGGCTGGACGCGCCGCGAAGCCGAGTGGCTGGCGCTGGTCTTGCCTGCACAGCGGCGTGTTTCTCCGCTCCCAGCACCTCGCCTTCGTCGGCCGGACCAACCCGGCGCTCGCCAATCGCTTCGTCCGCCGGTGCCCGTAAACACGCCGTCGAACAGCCGTGGAACGTCTCCTGCCATCCGCATCTGCCGGCTCGCGGTCCTGGCGCATCTATCGGGCACTCGGAGCCGAGCATGTCCGGCATCACCGGTCGGCCGCGCCGGAGGTCGTGCTGCGGCGTCTGCTGTCGCTCGACTATGGGCTAGAACATCCGCACGCCGCGTGGCCCCCGCCCGAGGACGAGACGGTGAGCGCGGGCCGCACGTGGGGCTCGCAGCACTCGGAGTTGTGGCAGAGCTGGCCGCGGCCGGCCGCGCTGTCGAGGTGGTCGTCGTGGGCCGCGACCCGGTGCGTCTGGCGCGGCCGGGCGGATCATGGAGTCCGACTCGACACCGTGACGCAGCCGCGGGATGTCCATGGGGATGTGTATCATGCTGACGCGATGCGGCGCGAACCTGACCGGATGATGTCTCGGCGGGGCGGGGGCGTTCTGGCAGTGCCGTGCCGCGTGCCTGTCGCTGGTGATCGCGGCCGGTCACTCGGGGAGACCGAGGCGCTCGACGAGCCGCCTTGGCGGGTAGCGACGGTGAGCTGAACATGGAAGAATCGCATAGTCGAATCACACAGGTAGGCGTCTCGAACTACCGGAGCTTGGGGCGGAATCGACACATGCCCCTGGAGGCCATGACCGTCCTCGTTGGCCACAACGGTTCGGGCAAGAGCAACGTGGTCGATGTGCTCAGCTTCGTGCGCGATGCGATGCACATGGGCCTCTCGGGCGCGATCACGGACCGGGGCGGCATCGACGGCGGTGCGGCGTTGGAGTGCGGGACGGCCGTACAACGTTGCGGTCACGCTCGATGTGGAGTTGGGGTTCGGTCCAGGCTCCTATAAGTTCGAGATCACGGGTGATCGGCGGGAAGAGTTCCGAGTCAAGTCGGAGGAGGCGTGGGTGTCTACGGATCGGGGTCAAGTGGGCTTCACCGTCAAACAGGGTGTCTGGAAAGGGCCGGAAGGGCTCGAACCGAAAATCGGTGACACCGGTCTGGCGTTTCCGGCGGTGGCCGGTGACGAACGGTTCCGACCGCTGTTCGATCTGGTCTCAAGTCTGGAGATCTACTCGATCTACCCGGACACCCTGCGTCGGCCCCAGAAATACGACCCGGACAAACCGATGCATAGACACGGCGACAACTGGGTTTCGATTCTGCGCGATCAGGAACCGTCGACCTGGAAGCCGGAAGTCGTGGCGGGGCTCGGCTGGCTCACCGGGGACATCAACGACATCAAGGTGAGCAAGGCCGCGAACTATCTCGTGGCCCAGTTCAGACACGGGGCCAACGGGCAGGGCAAGTGGTTCGATGCGGCGCAGGAGTCCGACGGTACGCTCCGCGTCGCCGGGATCCTGACCGCCCTGCTCCAGGAGCCGCCGTTGCGGCTCATTGGCGTCGAAGAGCCCGAATTGACGGTTCATCCCGGAGCCCTCCCGTTGCTGATGGACTACCTGCGGCAAGCCAGCAAACGGAGCCAGGTGCTACTTACGACCCACAGCCCTGAGTTGTTGAATCTCGTGGAAGCGGACGAGGTACTGGTGGTCGTGCGCTCGAAGGGCGGGACACGTATCTGCGGCATGGCTGAAGATCAACGCGCCGCCGTGGCAAATGGTCTTCTCAGGCTGGGCGAACTGATGACGACCGAAGGGCTGCACCAATAGGATCTCGGGTTCCGTGCGTGATGAGCCAAGCGGGAAAGGCATACGTCCTGGTGGAAGGACAGGGCGATGTTCTGGCGGTCGGAAATCTTCTGCCTCGACTCTCGGCGGATCTCGACGCGACTCTCGTTTGGTCGACTCCCGTTCGCTGTCCGAATCTCCACTTGGAGTGCGGCCTGCGGAAGGGAGCCGAACGCGTCCGCGCTAAGCCGGATGCCTGCGCGCTGCTGGTTCTGCGCCGACGAAGACGATGCCTGCCCGAAGCATCGGGGGCCGGAGATGGCCCACTGGCTTCGACAGCTCGGCCTTCCCTTCCCGTCGGCGGTTGTGCTGCTGCACCCTGAATATGAAGTCGTGTTCCTGCCATGCCTCGACCTCATGGCCGGCAAGCCGCTCGACGGTCGTCCGGGACTGGACGCAGGCACTGTGTGGGATGGCGCGTCGTGGGAGGCCAAGAGGGGCGTCAAGGAGTGGTTGTCTCACCACTTTCCGCGGAACCGGCGCTACAAGCCGACGCTCGACCAACTACCGATGACGCGAATGCTGGACTTCGATCGCGTGCGAAAGGCCGAGGTGCCATGCTTCGGAACCCTGGAGCGGGCTGTAACCTTTCTCAATCGATCTCGCAATGCGGGAGACGTGTATCCCCGTCTTCCTTTATCGGGACGATCTGGCCAGCATTAGATCCAAAATTTTGTGCTCGTACGATTTTCCGGGTTGTGGCATAACGGTGCCGTGCTGCGGCAACATCCGCCGACGAAGCAGGACCCGCGCGATTCCCGGATGCGGGAACAAGAACGAAAGATCGAACGGCTGCGCAAAAAATTGACGCGTGTCGAGCGCGACCGGGACCGATGGAAGCACCGCAGCGAACACCTAAGAAGCAGTTCGACGCGGCGCGTCGGGGCAGGGTTCCGAAAAGCGGCTTCCTTCACCAAGGACCGTCCGCAGGGTCGCGGACGGCGTCCGGGCCGGTTGGCCGAAGCACAGTACGGGCGGTACGCGACAGCGGGCGCAGATTGACGAGACCCACAGGGCGCTGGTGCCTTCCGCGTGTCCCGGCTGCGGCGGTGCGGGGGTGGCACTGATCGCGTCAAAAATCGTGTCCCTGGAATCCCCTCGTCGATTGATCTGCTGGGTGGATTTGTTGCACACGATGAGCATGACAAGAGAAAGCTTCTTCTTCCCACGCCTTACTGCGGACCAGAAGTTCGAGGCCCGAAAAAACGTGGTCCTGCAGTTCATTGGGGAAAGTCGGTAGCCCAGATAAAGTCCTGCGTTCCTTGCTCCATACGCACGATCTATAGTTGGATCTCACGCTTCTTCCTGGAAGGCATGGAGCACCTGCGGGATCGAAAAAGAACCGGACGACCCGGCGCCTAGGGACAAACCGGCACGTTGCTTGGATCCGCATCGTCGTCGTAGACCAAGACCCCCGCTCAATGCCCATGCGAGTTCGCTTAGTGGACCGCGCAGCGAATGCACCAAGCCTTGGGGAAAGTCCGGCAGCGTCCTGAGCGCCTCCCCGGTGCGCCGGAGCCTGCGGCGGCTCCCGCTCCAGCCGCAGCGGCCCCAGCGGCGCACTACCAAATACAAGCCCGCTGATGTGCAGCGGCGGGAAGACCCAGAGTTCCCCGAGTTCCTTCGCCGGGCCCGGGAGTGCGGAGCCCTGCTCGCCTGCGCCGACGAGTCCGGCCTGGCTGCGCAGAGCGTGTGCGGGCGCACTGGGGGGCTCTGCGATCAGGCCCCCGTCGGGCGGGTGGCCGGCGGGCGCTTCCCGCCTCCACCGGCTGGCGGCCAGCAGCCCGGAGGGCCAGCTCTAGGACACAGTGCGGGAAGGCCCCGTCACGGCGGAGGTCTTCCGGGAGTTCCTCAAGCAGATCGCGGAGGAGACAGACCGGAAGATTCTGGTAGTGGTCGACAATTGCAGGATTCACCTCGCCCGGATCATCCAGGAGTGGCTGGCGGCGAACCAAGCCGCAGCAGAGCTGTGTTTTCAGCCGACCTACTCGCTGCAAATCAATCCGGTGGAACTGCTATGGGCCTTGGTCCAGCGGCGGGTCAGTCGCGAGCTGAGCAAGACCGAAGCGCAGCTTCGTGACAACCTGGAAGCTGCTTGCCAGTCTTTGCAAGGAGCTCCGGAACAGACGCGAGCCTTCTTTCGAGAGGCAGACTGCAAGTATATTCTTGCCTGAATTCTGAGGACCCGACCTTTGACGCGATCAGTACCCTAAAGGAGACAACACCCCGGTTCAGTGTGCCGTAGTAACAGGCGACGGATCCGCCCGCCACGGGCCGTTCGATACCATTGGGGCCATGTCGCCCATACGCATCGCTCTGCTCGCCCTCAGCTGCGCCCCCGCCGCTCCGGGCCAGGACGGAGGCATGCTTCCACGCTGGCAGGTCGAGGAGCTTTCCACCACGGTTGTGAAAAACCTAGAATCCCTGAACACAGTCGTAACGCGCTTGCGGCAGGTGGACTGGACCAAGAACGGCGCGCCTCCGGCCTACGCCGAGCAGCACCAAACCTTGGTCAACGAGCTGGCGCAGCTCAAGTTGGCCGCCGAAGCGCTCGGGCGGCGGCCGGAGAAGCTGACCTACGCTGTGGACACTTACCTCTGGCTCGATCGGACCGGGTCGCTGCTAGCCTCTGTCGCCGCCGCCGTGCGCCGCTACTACAACCCCGCGGTCGCCGACCTGATCGATTCCGCCCGCAGCCGACACGCCGACAGCACCCTGCAGGTCCAGCAGTACATGAGACAGCTCGCCGTTCACGTCGAGGACTCGATGGAAGTGGCGCACCGAGAAGCGCAGCGCTGCCGGGGCGAGCTCGTCGCACGCCCCGCCAGCAGGTGAGGCCCCTGCGGCGCGAGCGCACGGCCTCCGCAGGGCCGCGGACGGAACTCAGAACCGACCCGCCCGCTCCTCGAAATGGGTCGGCTTCCCTAGGCTTGTTCCGCCCGCCCGCACCCAGCGGGCGATGCGGCCCACCATCGCGTCCAACCCCGTGGGGGGCTCCCCGAACAGGGCCGCGCACGCGGAGGCATCGCTGAGCAGAGTCGTAGGCCCCTCTCCCCCGCGGAACACGGGCTCGACGCCAAACTCCGCTCCGAAGCGCTCCGCCAGCGAGCGCACGCGAAGCGCCTCTGTGCCGGTTACGTTGAGGACGAGGGGCGGCGAGGAGCAGTGTTCGAGCAGGCGTAGAGCGATCGAATTGGCGTCGCGCTGCCAGATCACGTTCACGTAGCCCATGGAAAGGTCAACCGGGCAACTCTCGTAGACCTTGTCGGCGATGTCGCGGAGTACGCCGTAGCGCGGCTCAACCGCGTAATTCAAGCGCAGGATGGCCGCGTGCGTCCCAAACCGTTCGCTGAAGAAGTGGAACAGGCGCTCGCGCCCCAGAACGGACTGTGCGTACTCGCCCACGGGGCCGACCGAGTCCGCCTCGGATGGAGCCCGCTCAGCGATGCCGCTTAGCGGATAGACATTGCCGCTCGAGAAGACTACGATCCTCGATTCCCGGAAGCGGTCCGCAACCAGGGCCGGCAAGTATGTGTTGGCGGCCCAGGTTTGAGCCGGGTGGCCCGCAGTCCCGAACTTCCGGCCCGCCATGAAGACCACATTGGGGGCGTCCGGCAGGGAGGCGACCGCTTGCCGGTCGAGCAACTCCGCCTGCAAGGTCGCGACACCCCAGGCCTCGAGCCTGCGGCGGACACCGGATTCGGTGAACCGCGCCACACCGATGATGCGCCGAGCCTTGCCGCCAGCGTCCGTCGCCCGCCGGGCCAAGCGGGCCAAGGTGGGGCCCATTTTGCCGGCGACGCCCAGCACTAGGATGTCCCCCTCGAGCCGCGCCATCAGCGCGACATCCGCCGCAGACGGCCGCGAAAGCTCCTCCTCCAGCCGAGCTTCGGCAGGGGCGTCCGCCATTCAGTCGACGGCCTTCAGATCTTCCGGGAATAGCGCCACGCCGTCCGGGGGCGGAAGTTGCTCCTTGAGTGCCAGCAGGCGCTTACGGACATGCTTGCTGGGCAGCTGCTTTGGGCCCACCTCGATGTCGATGTCGCAGCAGAGGCCGTGCAAGTAGAGGGCCAAAGTATCCTCCAGGGCCTGCCTGCGGTACCGCTCCAAAACGGACGTATGGTTGTCGGTGCCCGGACGGCAGCGCAGCAACTCGTTCTTGAGCCGCCAGCAGTCCTCGTTCACCTCGCCGCGGGCCTTCGCCTTGAGCTCGGCGTCGAGCAAACGGTAGAAGGCGGTGCCGAGTCCCTCGCCGAGCAATTTGACGATCCGCTGCGCTAAGCAGGTGTACAGCAGAATGTGTGCGTCAAACAGTTCTTCGTCGCGGATAGCGAGAAAGATATAGTTCTCGCCCCGGTCGGCCACGCTAGCCGTGTAGCGCTTCGCCCCATCCGCAGGAGGCTCGAAAGCGATGCGGAAGCCGGTGCTGCTTTTGGCGTTTCCCGGGTCGGCCGCCAAGTACGGCACCAAGACTAGGCGCAGCTTGGGGACAACCTCCGCTAACCGCGGCGGAAACGAGCTCGTCGGATCATAGACCAAGCGCTCGCTATCCTTACGGTCCAGCGGCAGCACCGAAAAATAGGCCATCGATCCGTCCAGGGGGATCATCACATCCCGGCACTTGGCGATAAACTCTGCGGTGGTCAGGTTCTGCGTTGCAAGCGTAGGAGACGGCATCGACGCGGCGATTTGGTTTTAGTTTACCAAAGGGGCGGGCTGCGGATGCGCTCTCCGCACCACTCGCGTCCAAGCTGCTGCAGGCGAACTGCCCCCCGTTGCCAGCGTGCAAGACACCTCGTTCCGTCGCTGCATTCGGAAACAAGACGGCTGGGGGCTGATCAGGAGGGAGTTTACCGCTGCACGCCTCCGCCGGTGGGTCCACCACGCTAGCTTGCCATAGCACGCGCCGGGCTCTGTCAGAGGCTCGTTCAAAAAAAACACATGGGAAAGAAATGGGGCAAAAGTGGTTCGCGTATCGGACACGCAACGGTCTACTCAGAGAAGAAAATCTTGACTTCCATATGCGCGTCGGCACACCTTTTTCCGGTATGCCCTTGCGATGAAGCGAGAAGCAGGAATCCCAAACCGAGACCAGCACAGCCCTCGTTCTGCACCCGCACCCAAAAATCGATGCCGTGCGTAGACCAAGGCATGCCAGGCAAGGCTTCCCGGTACTGCTAGGCCCCAACAAGCACCGTGGCCGGGCCAACTCTGGCACAATTGCATCCGGAGGGGCGTCCGCATGCCCTAAACCCAGGAGGAACGCACTATGCTCAAGCGCCCTGTCCGATGGCTCTTCGCAGTTGCAGCCACTCTGCTGCTCGGGGTGAGCGCCTCAGCCCAGACATCCACCGGCCAGATCGCCGGCACGGTCCTGGACCAGACCGGTGCCGTGACCCCGGGAGCCAGCGTAACCATCGCCAATACGGAGACCGGCGAGCAGATGCGCGCGATCGAATCCAACGAGGTTGGGCGCTTCTCCGCGCCTCTCCTCCGACCGGGCACCTACACGGTGGCGGCCGAGTTGGAGGGCTTCAAGCAGCATGTGCAGTCCGGGATTCAACTGCGCGTCGACGAGGTCGTCAACCTGCGGTTGACGCTCGAGCCGGGGCTGGTGACGGAGCAGGTCACCGTGGAGGCGATGGCCGTCCAGCTGGAGGAGACCACGCACAGCATCGGCCAAGTCGTCGGCGAGACGACCATCCAGAAGCTGCCGCTCAACGGGCGCAACTACCTGGACCTAGGAAACCTCACGGCCGGAACCGTGCCCAACACCCGCTCCCGCGACAAGACCTACTCCGCCTACGGCAACCGCGGCTACCAAAACGCCTACCTGCTCGACGGAGCCCGCAACGTCAACTACCTGCGTGGGCTCGACAACCGGCAGCGCGACGCCATGCGGCCGTCGCTAGAGGCGGTCGAGGAGTTCAAGGTGAACACGAGCAACTTCTCCGCGGAGTACGGGGCCTCGGCCGGCGCCGTGGTCAATGTCGTCACAAAAGGCGGCACCAACGAGTTCCATGGCTCGGCATTTTGGTTCCTGCGCAACGACAACCTCGACGCACGCGATTACTTCGCCCCGCCGACCACCGTGGACCCCCTGTACATCCAGCACCAAGCCGGCGGCTCGGCGGGCGGACCGATCATGCGCAACCGGCGCATTCTGGCACGGCGCCTACCAGCGCACGCACATCACGCAAGGCACAACGCTGACCGGGAATGTTCCGTCGGCGGCCGAGCGCCAGGGCCAGTTCGGCGGGCGCGGCATCTTCGATCCATTCAGCACGCGGTCGGATGGCACCGCCGGCTTCATCCGGGACCGGTTCCCGAACAACGTGATCCCGCCTAGCAGCATGGATCCTGTTGGACGGGAGATTGTCGGGCGGTACCCCGCCCCGGTCTTCGACCGCGCCACGCGCAACTACGTGCGCGCCCCGAACAACGGCATTCGCACCGACAACCTGACCGCGCGCGGCGATGTGCGGGTTAGCGCCCAGGACAGCATGTTCGGGCGCTACTCCTTCAACCTGCCGGACTTCGAGCAGAATGCCGTGTTCGAGACGCCTGCGGGCAACCCGGTGGTGCGCGAAGGCGACGCCTTCAGCATCGGCTACGGCTACACGCGGATCTTCTCGCCCACAGTGGTCAACGAATTCCGCTTTGCCTGGAACCGTATCGGCGTGGACCAGGACGGACTCACGCCTCGCGAGGAAGTCGTCGCAGGGGCGCTGCACCCGGACGTGACCAGCGGGACGCCGAGCTTCGGGGTGACTGGCTTCACTTCCATCGGCGTGTCCCCGCCGGGCTTCGGCAACCTACCGTTGCTCAAATCCTCGGCGGTTTGGAACTTCTCCGACAACGTCTCGATGGTCCGCGGCAAGCACACCACGAAGTTCGGCTTCGACTACCAGATGATCCGGACCAAGACCTCGGCGACGCTGTCAGGACGCGGCAGCTTCGGCTTCAACGGCGTCTTCTCGCAAGACCCCCGGAACCGTCCCGATACGGGCACGGGGATCGCCGACCTTCTGCTCGGGCTGCCCAACACCATCCAGACGGGGACGCGCGCCACAGCCCGCGAGCAGCAGCAGAACCTGTACTGGTACTTCCAAGACGACTGGCAGGCCACCTCGCGGCTCACGCTCAACCTAGGGGTGCGCTACGAGCTGACCCAGCCCTTCATTGAGCTGGACAATCGCATGGCTAACTTCATCCGGGAGGACAGCGACCCTGCGTTCGGCCAGCTCATCCTGGCCGGCGACCCGAGCAAGCCCCGGAGCCTCCTGGAGACGGACCGCAACAACATCGCACCGCGCTTCGGCTTCGCCTTCCGGGCCTCCGATCGGATCGTGGTTCGTGGGGGCTACGGATTGTTCTACGGCCAGGACGAGGGCACAGGCGTGGCCCGGCGCATGACCAACAACCCGCCGTTCTTCGGGTTCGGAGGTATCTTCCTCCCCAGCGACCAACTGCATCCCGCGAGCACGATCCGCCTGAGCAGCCCGCTGCCGCCCCGCCCCGATCCGATTGCCCCGCAGGACTTCGTCCTGGAACCCCAGGCGACGGCGCGACTGCGGAGCTGGGCGCAGAGGCTCGAGATGCCCGCCATCCATCAGTGGAACTTCAGCGTCCAAACGCAGTTGCCGGGCAATATGATGTGGGAGGTCAACTACGTTGGCAACGATGGGCAGTACCTCTACGCGTCGTACGAGGGCAACCAGCCGGTCCCGGGACCCGGGTCGCAGAACGACCGCCGCCCGCTCGGACAGTTCACCCGAGCGCGCATCATCCGCACCGAACCTTGGGCGACAAGCAACTATCACGGCTTCTCCACCCGGCTAGAGAAGCGGTTCAGCGGCGGGCTGTCGTTCTTGGCCGCCTACACGTTCGGGCGTTCGCTCGACACAGCGAGCAATCTCGGGAACTGCGATAGCTGCGGGCCGTCGGGCGACTACGGCGGCGTGCAAGACAGCCGCAACCTGGCGGCGAACCGGGGCCCGTCCAACCACAACATCCCGCACCGCTTCGTCTTTAGCGGAGTGTACAGCCTGCCTTTCGGCGCAGGGCGCGCCAGAGCCAACCGCGGACCGCTCAAGCACCTGCTCGGAGGCTGGGACTTCTCGGGCATCGTTACCTTCTCCGACGGCATCCCGTTTACTCCGGCTCTCAATTTCGACAACGCCAACACCGGCACGACCTCGCGGCCGGACCGCATCGGAGACGGACGCCTTTCCAATCCGAGCATCGACCGCTACTTCGATATCGACGCGTTCGTCTTCCCCGAGCGGTACACCTACGGCAACTCCGGCCGCAACATCCTGTACGGTCCAGGCACGAACATGGTCAACTTTGCGCTGCACCGGAACTTCCGGCTGCCGTTCAACGACACGTCCAAGGTCGAATTCCGCTTCGAGGCGTTCAACTTCTTCAACCGCGTCCACTTCGGCCTGCCCGGCCTCTCCCTAGGCAACCGCAACGCGGGCGTGATTGGATCGACCTCGCAGGATAACCGCCAGCTGCAGTTCGGCCTGAAATTTCTGTTCTGAGCCGGGTGCCGCGGGGAGTCCCCCAGCGGGGGCAGCGCTAGCCATCCTCGGCGGCGGCACTAGACCGCGGCCGCCGCCAAGCTAACGCTCGACGGGGCCCAGGTAGCGCTCTGCGGTCTGGCGGGCGTCGGTCGAGCCCCTCCGGCCGCCGCGCCGCATCGCGCCAGACAGCGTGGCTGGCTGCGGCGAGGCCCGCACACACCGCGTCACAACGGACTTCGCGGATGCGCTGGCGACCAACCAGCTGGCCCTGCTCGTCGCGTTCGCCTATGTCGAGACGGGCCGTCTGACACGCAGGAGCGAAGACACCGGGGAGCTACGCGTCTGCAGGCACGGGAGGTTAGGCCTCGAGACGCGGAACTCAGCGCCCCCTCCTCCGGGATGCAGGAAGAGCGACGCTCCGCGGCCAAACTCAGCACCTCTGCGTTCGGCGAACGGCCGCGGGACGCCACCCATCGGCGAGCTAGATCGCACGATATCATGCCGTTTCGTCCGAGGAGCTGGTACCGACGGATGGATTCGAACCATCGACCTCCTGATCCACAATCAGGCGCTCTAACCAGCTGAGCTACGTCGGCATCGCCGCTAGGGCCCCACCCTTATCAAGCCTTCAGGAACACACGAGCCGCTCGGGCGAGCTCTGGCTTCAGGATACACGACGCGCACGGCACGGGGCGCGGCAGCTCTCCGCTGCCCTTCACGAAACTAGCGAGGGCATCCCCCCGCCGTACCGACTCGACCTGGGCGAGCTGCTGATGGAGCAGCAACGGCACTGCGTGGCTGCACGCGCCACGCCAGATCGGCAAGACCACCGCGCTGCGCACCCTGCGCGACCATCTGAACGCCGGCAGTCGCTAGCGCTGCGTGTAGATGCATGCGGGACGCGGACAGTCCGCTCGGGAGAACATGGGCGCGGCCATGCAGGCGATCCTCGCCAGGGAGGTTCGGCTTACCATCGACGACAACTTCGTCACCGGACCTGCTCGCACGCGCCGGCCCGCACTCAGCACTCGACAATTGCTGCCGGAGTGGGTGCGGAGCAGGTGATCTCCAGCCGGAGGATCCCGCAAGGGTGCGCCCGCGCGAATCAGTCCGCTGCCAGGCCCCGACTCGACTCGACGGAGGTAAGCGCTGGACAGCCGGGCTATCTCCTCACCGCTCGGCTCGAACTGAAACACCTCCAGCGACAGCCAGCCCCGGTAGCCAACATCCTTGAGGGCCTGCAGTGGCACGGAGAAGTCGTAGGTTCCCGTCCCGGGATGCCGACCGTCCATCTCGTTGATATGCACATGGCGGATGAGATCCGCGTGCTTCTTGATCAATTCGCCGTGCGGCATCCGCTCGGCCACCGCGTTGTGGGTGTCGAACATGGTCTGGACGGCGGGGATGGCCGATCTCGCGCACCATCGCGACGGTTTCGTCCAAGGAGGTCAGCACGTCGCACAGGTGCGGCGCCAGCGTTTCGGGGAGGATCGTCACGCCCCTGGCGCGGGCGTGGTCGGCAACCCCGGCGAGGCCCTCCCGCAGCCGACCTGTCGCTTCCGCCACCGAGGAGCCTCCGACTGTGCGCCGCTGCCTGCCGGAGCCGAGGATCATCAGCCCTTCGTCGCCGAGGTCGGCACAGAGATCGATCAAATGCCGGAAGTAGGTCCAACTGCGTTCCCGCACCGCCGCGTCCGGAGTCGTGATGTGCAGCTCGCCCCGGGGCGCGGTCAGGAGGCTATGGAGCCCCACATAGCCGACGCCCTCCGAGCGCACCGCATCGCGAAGCTCGCGGCGCCGCGCTGCCGGGATCGTCGCCGGATCGTCCGAGAGCGTGAAAGGAGCGATCTCGATGCCTTTGTAGCCCGTGCGGAGCGCTCCTCGGCAGGCGCTCGGCAGGTCCCAGCCCTGGAAAGTCTCGTTGCAGATCGCCAGACGGAACGGGCCGGAGCCGGCCGCATCCGGGTGCGCGGCAGCGTCTTCGGGCTGATCCGTGCCGCACCCAACGGCACCCAGCAGCATGAGCATGTGGCGGCGGCTTGGCTTCATAGTTTGAACAGGCGCTTCGCGTTGGCCCCGAAGATCCGCTCTTCGTCCGCGGCCGGCAGCTTGAGGCTGTGCAGGCAGTCGGCGATGACCTTGGGATCAACCCAGGGATGATCGCTGGAATACAGCATCCGGTCGGCACCCACGTAGTCGATGCCGTATTGGATTGCCATCGGGATCGGCGAGACGGCGTCCAGGTAGATGCTGCGCAGGTACTCGCTTGGCGGCTTGGTGATTGTGCTCGGCACCCCGCTTCAGCACCTGGGTCTGGTGGTCCAGACGTCCGATGAGGTAGGGCAGAGTGCCGCCCACATGCGGGCAGACGAGCTTGAGCTGCGGGAACTCGTCCAGCAGCCCCGACAGGATCAGGCGGGCCAGGGCAATGGTTGTGTCGAACATCAGTCCCAGGCCCGCGACCAAGTTCCGGCCCGCAGTGGCGTCGTAGGTCACGGGGTATGCGGGATGGAGGAGAACCGGGACGTCGAGGCGCTGGATGTGCTCGAAGACCGGCCGGTACCGGTCCTCGTCCGGGAAGGAGCCGCTGAGGTTGGAATACAGGAGCACGCCCTTCATGCCCCGCTCGCCGACGCACCGGTCGAGTTCCTTCAGCGCGGCACCGACATCCTGCAGCGGCAGGACGGCTAGGCCGAAGAGTCGCCGCGGATGTCGCTCCGCCAAGTCCGCAATGTAGTCGTTGACCATCCGCGCTACGAGCGGGCCGTCGGCACCGAACAGTTCCGGCCCGGGGTCGTTGATGCTCAACGCCGTCATGGCGATGCCGGCCTCTTCCATGTCGGCCAGCTTCGCCTGGATGTCCATGTGCCGGTCGCGCAGGCGACGGTGCCACTCTCCAACGACAACGTACACCCCGCCGTCCTTGCGGTAGGCGTAGGGAGGGTCCTTGCGCTTCTCCATGAAGGAGACCAACTCCGGCACGAAGATATGGCTCTGGCAGTCGACGGTGAAGTGCCGGGGTTTCACATACGCGCCGGAGGCTGCTGCGGGCAGCAGCGCCGCGCCCTGCGAGCCGATGAACTGCCTGCGACTTAAGGTGTCCATGGTGTGCCTGTGCCGTCGGGCAACCGCTCGAGAGGCTTGCCCCGACTAGTATGCGACATGGGGACCGGTTCTGGAGCATTCCGTTCTTTCACAGCACGGCGGCCGCGGGACGCGGCAACAGCCCAAGATTGCAATTCGTCGGGAGGATATCGAAGCCTAGGGCTTCGAGCGGTCGCCGGCTGGAGACTGGATACGATTCTGGGAGCCGGCCAAGACTCCGCCGAACCGGTACCGGCTGCTGCCGGCGGGACTTCTGCGATAGGTCCCAGGGGTTCACCCTCGCACCCGTCAGATTGGAGGTCGTCGACGCCGCGACCACACGGAAGCTCGCAGCTGCCGCACGGTCATACCTCGAGATCAGCGAAGTGGAACCGGCGTTCGTTGGGCCTCCACGCCCGTGGGTCGTTTCTAGGAAGCCCAGCGTCATCGCCCCCGCCGGCGAGGCGGTGGCCCGGGGCGCACGCCCCGACGATCCTTCATGTCGTGAATGCGGACTCCCCGCCCCCAGTTGGCGTGCAAGCCACTCCGCTTCCGAGCAAACTTGGCGTGATTGGGCAGGCATATTGGTCAGCCAGCCATCCATTGACCTTGGACTTCGACGAAGCGACTCCTAGACACTGCGGCTTGCGATTCCCCCGCAGTCTCGCATTGGCGCTCGAGCACGACTTTGACCCGGTGCCCGATCTGAGGTCCGCGATCCCGCTGGGGACTGGTTGCGCCACAATAGTTCCGTGCTCGGGAGGCGAGGGTTTCTCGCAGGGGCCGTCGCGGCTCCTTTCGCGAGGCGCGGCGTCGGTGCTGAAGCGCCCGCCGAGCGTCGACTCCGCTTGGTCTACGAAGCCGCAAACGCGGACTCCTGGGTAGTGCCGCCATTGCGGCTCGACCCACCCGCAAGACTGGTGGTGGACTTTTTGCCCGGAATCGACGGCGCGGTTTGCCTCTTGGGCGTGCAGGTGCGGCTCGGCGAAACGCCTGGCGTGCTGCCGCTCGTGGGTTGGACCGCCGACGAGCCGACCTACTGGCGCGCCAGGGAGGCCTACGGGCTGCCGCTCTTTCGCGGAGGCTCACGCTGGAGCGGCGAGCACTGGAATCTCGAAATCAATGGCTCTCAGGCTTTTGCGGCCAAGCCGAGAACTGCCGGAGCTGGCTCCGCACCTCACGCGGAGAATCTCCCGTACTTCTCGCCCAGCGCGGGGCTAGCGCCGGACTGGAAGCAGGGCCCCCTTGACTCCGGGCCTGCCGCACTCTGGGAACTGAGGCTCCAGCCCGAATCCCAGTTCTCTGGGATTCCAGCTACCGCCGTCGAGACGCAAGGGAGGCTCCACGGATGGCTTCGCCGGCTCGGCGCGACAGGTCCGGTCGCAGCGGCTGTCGGAGCCGGGCCGGCGCGGTTGGCATGGCAAACCCGCATGGCAGCGACGATCGCCCCGGAGACCTTGACCCCGTTCGCTTTCCGCAGCTACCGTCCCGGGCCCCTAGGCTTGGCCCCCCCGGCAGGCGCGTTCTTGACAGAGCCGGAGTTGGAAGCCTACCGCCAGCGGAAACTCAGCTTAAGCGACCTACTAATCGTCTCCGTCGATGCGGTTGTCGACGGTGAGGCTCTCGCAGGTTCCGTACCCCCCGCCTGTGTTCTGTCGGCCTACCCCTTGGCCAGGGTGCTGGCCGTGCGCGGGCTCGGCGCAGCGGAGTTGGACGAGGTCTGGCTACTCGTCCAGTGCGCTTTTGAAGGGCGGCGGGCTTGGTACGCTGCGGCCCACCTGCGTCCGCACCTTGCCGGAAGCGAGTTCGGGCGCGAGGTCTTCGGCTATCCGACGCGGCGAGGCGCGGTTGACGCCGCAGTAGGAGCGAATCGTTTCAGTGCCAGCGTCGAGCGCCGCGGCCAAACCTTGTTCCGGGCCGTCGGCAGTTACGGAGGCTTCTCCACCGGAACCTCGCTGGGCGAGATCCGGGTCCTTGCGCTGCGTGCCCGGAGAGGACCAGGCCGACATCCGCCGGTCGGCGAACTCATCGCGCAGCCATGGTACTTCCAGGGCCTGCGACACCCCGTGCAGCCCGGAAGCCTGGAGGCGGAGTTTCCCGCGGGACACCAATCGCTCCAGGGTGCCTGGAGCCGCTTCGGCGGCGTTCAGCCGTACACGGCCGCAGTCTACGACGGTGCCGTGATGCAGCGGGCACCCGGCAGAGTCGTGGCGGAGATCGAGGATATTGGCCGTCTGTATCGCGACCGGTGCGATGGCCAACTGCCGTGGGAGCAACTTGGTGCGCCCGCAGGAGCACCGGCTTCGGCCTAGGCCGCCTGGCCCTGCGCGATGCCTAACCGCTCGTCAAGGGGGACGAACTTTGCCTCGTCAGGCCCAAGGTAAATCTGGCGCGGGCGGGCAATGCGCTTCTCGGGATCCGTCATCAGCTCCTCCCAGTGCGCCAGCCAGCCCGCGGTGCGCCCGATGGCGAACAGCACCGTGAACATCTCCGGACGGAAGCCCATGGCTTGGTAGATGATGCCGGAGTAGAAATCGATATTGGGGTACAACCGCCGTTTGACGAAGTAGTCGTCCTCCAGGGCAATGCGCTCCAACTCCTTCGCCAGATCGATCTTCGGGTTCCTGCCGGTGACTTCGAAGACCTCCTCCGCCACGCGGCGGACGATCCGCGCCCGGGGATCGTAGTTCTTGTAGACGCGGTGCCCGAAGCCCATCAGGCGCCGCTCTCCGGCCTTCACCTGGCGCATGAAGTCGGGGATGTGCTGCACCGATCCGATCTCGTCCAGCATTGCTAGGACCGCCTCGTTGGCACCACCGTGCAACGGCCCGGACAGTGCTGCGGCCGCAGCCGCGAGGCTCACATAGGGGTCCGCATTGGCGCTGCCGACCTGCCGCATGGTCGAAGTGGAGCAATTCTGCTCGTGATCCGCATGGAGGATGAACAGCGTGTCGAGGGCTCTGCCGAGGGCCTTGGCCGCTTCGCGCTTCGGCTGCCTGCGCGTACCGCTCCACAGCATGTGGATGAAGTTCTCGCTGTAGCTCAGCTCCCAGTCGGGGTTGGCGTACGGGTAGCCCTGGCTCTTGCGGTAGACGTAGGCGGCGAGCGTCGGAATCT
Source organism: Bryobacterales bacterium (assembly GCA_965213745.1). Lineage (GTDB taxonomy): Bacteria > Acidobacteriota > Terriglobia > Bryobacterales > UBA6623 > VXMF01. Next base: position 378,023 of record CBDBZZ010000014.1, read on the forward strand.
TGCTGACCAAGCGGACCTGCTGCAGGAACCGGTTGCTGCGGCTCCAGATGTCCTTGGCTTCGGGATAGTAGGTCGACAGCGCGGCCACCGTGCTCACCAGCACCCCCATGGGATGCGCGTCGTACAAAAAGCCGTCCATGAACTTCTTCAGGTTCTCGTGAACCCGCGAGTGCTCCATCACCTCCTGGTCCCACACCTCGAGCTCATGCCGGGTCGGCAGGTCGCCGTTCAGCAGCAAATGCGCGACCTCCGTGTAGGTGCAATGCTCGGCTAGCTTTTCAATGGGGTAGCCCCGGTACCGCAGAATGCCTCGGGCCCCGTCGATGTAGGTGATTCGGCTCGTGCATGCCGCCGTGTTGGTGTACCCGGGGTCGTAACTGAGCATGCCGAACTCGTCCGGGTGCTCCCGGATCGGGCGCAAATCAGCAGCCTGGATCGAAGAGTTCTTGATCGGAAGCGAGTAGTCCTGGCCGGTTCGGGCGTCGGTGACCTTCAGCTTGCCTTCGTCCAAAACGCCTCCTAGCCGCCCACTGCACCCACCCTAGCCGGCCGCTACAGAATACCAAATCCGGCCGGCCGCGCCCCAGGAGCGGCCCTCGCCCGTCCCAGGGACGGCTCGTCCGCTCCCGTCCGCAACCTCGCGCGAGCGGTCAAACTCCTTCCAGAATGAGCATCCCGACCTCCGCCGATTCTCGAGCATCCCACCCGGATTCCGCGACTGCGTATGTCCGATGGAACGCTCTGACAGCTATACTTCTGGGGAGGCTTCCCTATGCAGCGTAGTTCCATCACCCGGCGCGGCCTGATGCAGTCGGCCACCGCCATTCCCCTGGCGGCCGTGGCGTCCAGCGCCGCCAACTCGGCCGCGACGGTCGGGATCATCGGCTTAGGGGGTCGCGGGAGTAGCCACGCCCGCCATCTGGCAGGCCTTCCCCAAGCGCGCCTCGTCTCGGTCGCGGACGTATCCCCCGCCTCGATCGAGCGGGCCAGGCAGAAGGTCTCTCTCGACGGCGTCCGCATCCATGCGGACATGGACGAGATCCTCTCCAGCGATGTTGACGCCGTGATCATCGCCACTCCGGTTTACCTGCATCCCGCCCATTTTGAGGCGGCGATCCGAGCGGGCAAGCACATCTACATCGAGAAGCCGGCCGCTGCGGATCTCGCCGGAGCGAAGAAGGTGATGCGCTTGGCGGACGCCGCGCCGCGCCATCTCAACATTACCTTTGGCTACCAGCAGCGTCATGGGGCCGTGTACCACGCCGCGAAGAGGCTCCTCGACTCGGGCGAGGTGGGCCAGCTCAACCTAGTCCATTCGCACTTCCTCAAGAGCGGCATGACCGGCAAGGAGCCCGTTTTGCCGCCGCCGTCCAACGAGCAGGAAAAGCTGGCGCAGTGGAAGCAATGGCGCGCAACCTACGGGGAAATCATCACCGAAACGTTCTGCCACAACATCGACGCGATGAACTGGTTCGTAGGGGCCCATCCCGTCAAGGCCATCGGGACCGGGGGCCGCGCCGTGATGCGGGCCGGCGACCTGCTCGACCACCTCAACGTGACCTTCGACTACGCGAGCGGTTTGCAAGCGAACCTAGTCGGCTCCTACCTCTCGCCGTCGTTTTACCGCGAGGTCTATGAGCGCTACTTCTGCGACGATGGCGTGATCGAGACGGCCCGCGGCTACTGGAAGCACTTCCGCGGGCGCAACAACATGGTCGAAGAGAAGTCGCCGCACGACATCACCATCGACGCCCTGGAAGAGTTCTTCGGCCGGATCCTGCAGGGCAAGCCAGCCAACACGGGCGTCCGCGGGGCCGAGAGCACCCTGACGGCGCTGCTCGGGCAGATGGCTATTGACCGCAAGGCCGAGGTCACTTGGGACGAAATGATGGAGTCGTAACACGGCGTCAAAGTCCCGCCAGAGCCCGCAAGCCGCCGAGGTCGAACCGGCCCAGGGGCCCGCAGTAGAAAGATCGGGGCGTCCGGGTGCATCGTCGACTCGTCGCGCAGTTGCCGAAGGCTCTTTGCCGGGTCGCGCACCAGCATCTCCGAGAACCGACCCGGGACGAGTGCTGCGGCGGCCAAGCCTGCCACTTGGCTGCGGAGCTCTGGAACCTCCAGCCTGACCGGCAATCCCAACCAGCCCGCTAGAGTGAGCAGCTGAGCGATTTCAACGCCTGACGGACGGTCGACCCCAGCAGCCGACAGCTGCACACTGCGCTCCAGAGCATGTCCCGGCAGCTGCATATCGCCGGTGAAGATGAGAGCTGGGACGACCACTCGCCCGCTTGGGCTCACCCGTTCTGCTGCAACTCCAGCCGCCGCAGTTTTGCCTATCGGGCGGGGCCTTCGGGACTCGGTTCCGATCAGCCAGCCGACGCACACCACCCAGCACGGTCAGGTTGTCGGCCGGCAGCCCGACCGCGCGAGTGCCGCAGCAGTCTTCAGCTCACTGCCAACTGCAAGCTCTCTTGTGACCCCCGGCAGCCCGAAGCTCTGAGCGGAAAACGGCAGGCCTGCCCACGGTTGCGTAGACCCCTTGCCTACGGATCGGTGCCAAAATCGTGTTACTGATGTTTTCATAAGCAATTGCACGAAAAATCTCCCCAAGCCATTGATTCTATTGGTGGTTTGCTTGCAATTATTTTTGGCAAAATTAGTATCGGAATGCAGGCAAGCATAGACTGGCAGTCTGCCTCTCGCCAGCAGGCTGGCATCTGTTCCGGGGCTGCTGGCAAAGACTGGCAGGCAACTTCCAGGTTGGCCCGCAGCTGGGCTGCGGGCTTGCTCAGTTGGCGACGGACCCGCCGCCAGACCAAGGCCCCGAGCCGTTCGAACGGATTGACTGGACGAGTAGACCGGCTCCAAACAGAGATCCGCTGCGGCTTGGTTCGCCGCCAGCCACTCCTGGATTGTCTTTGCGCGGTGAACACTGCAATTGTCGGCCCCAACGGCATCTTCCGGTCTGCTTCCTCAGCGATCTGCTCCAGCAACTCTCGGAAGACCTCCGCCGGGGCAAGGCTTTCCCGCACTATGTCCTAGCGCTGGCCCTCCGGGCTGCTGGCCGCCCGCCCGAGGGGGGCTGACCGCAGAGGCCCCCAGTGCGTCCGAACACGCTCTGCGAAACCAGCCCGGACTCGGCGGCGCAGACGAGCATGGCTCCCCACTCCGGGGAGCGGGGAGCGAGTTGGGGGCACTCCGGGTCTTTCCATCGCTGCACGTAGCGGACTCAGACTTTGCAGTGCGCCATTGGGGCCGTGGCGGCGTGAGCGGGAGCCGCCGCACCGGGGAGCCACTCAGGACGCTGCCGAACTTTCCCCCGAGGCTTGGCGCCCTCGCTGCGCAGTCCACAGAACGAACTCGCATTGGCATTGCTCAGGGTTTTTGGCTCCGTCGGCGGTGGGGATCCAAGCGGCGTGCTGGGCTGTCCCTGGGCGCGATCGCCCCGCTCTCTTGCGATTCCCTAGGTGCTCCACGCCTCCCGGATAGAAGCGTGAGACCCAACGATCCATCGTGCGCGTTGAGCAAGGAGCGCAGGACTTCATATTCGCCACTGACTTCTTCCTAATGAACTACAAGACCACTATCTACCCAGCAGATCAATCGACGGATTGATTCCAGGGATATGATTTTTGACGAGTTCAATAATTTGATTGGTACAGCGTTTTTGCGTGTACTCAATTGCCTTGCCGAGGTCGTAGATATGCCCGTTGACGCTGGGGCTGGCGGGGTCGTGACCGGCGCACCCTCGGGTTCGTATAGCAGCGCCGCGACGAAGAAGCCGGGGAGTATCTCCAACTGGAGCTTTCGGATTCGATAGCCCGGACCGGCCCCGGCTACGAAACCGCGTCCCTCAACTCCTGGCGGGCCGCCCCCCAAGCCCGCGGACAACCCTCAAGTATGACTGCCAGGGCGCGTTCGGATCTTTCCGGCGGAGCGGGCCCACTATGCGGCGGTCGCGGGTTCCGGCACCGGCGCAACCGGGCCATCAGGTAGCGGCTGAGTCGGTACTGACTTTGCCATAAGTCATTGCAGAATGGGACCAGAAACAGTCTAGGCGCAGTCGGCCTCGCGGAAGAACCCTGGCACCTTGGTGGGGTCGGCCTCCAGGGCTTGCAGAGCCTGCTCCCAGCGCTCCCTGAGCTGGCGGACCGTCCGGACCGGCAGCTTCCCCGCCCGCCGCTGGACTACCGACCGGACTTGCTCCGCAGGGTTCCATTCCGGAAAGTACGTCGGCCATAGATGCATCTCCACCGGTGCCTCGGTCCACTTCTTCCAGGCTTCTATGTGCTTGGATGTGTAGATGCTGCGGCGGTCACTATCACGTGAATCGGCCTAGCATCCGTCTGGCCCGGAATCTGCTGCGGGAACTGTTCCAACGTGGCTGCGGTGGCGGTTCCGGTATGGATCCTGGAGTGCATTGCTCCCGGGGGGGTGCTCGCGGACAGCCTGTGCAGCCGGAACCGCTCCCCCGTGGGCTGGACGCCGGGCGTCTGGCCCCGGGGACCCCACGGAGTGCCCCGGTGGTCGTGCGCGGTCCTGCCGGCCTCGTCGGCCCAAAGCAGCAGGGCTCCCTGCTCCTGCGCGCGCTGGGCGAGGGCGGGGCAGGTTGCTGCGCTCCCAGTCCGCACCGCGGTGGCGTTCTGCTGGTAGGCCCGGAACTGAGGGCGCTGCGGGGTGAGCCGAGGCGTCGCAGGACCCTGCGCACCGTCGACAGGGACAGCTGGACTGGGAGAGACAGGAAGGGCGTCCCGGCTGGGGTTTATGTCCGAGAGCCTGGCATCCGCAGCAGGCATAGAGCCAAAGCCAGGTGCGGATTGTGCGGATTCCGATGTCGAATTCCTTGGCTAGGTCTTGGAGGGATTTGCCGTGGAGGGCTTGGATTACAACCAACTTTCTAAGGGAGGGATGGACCGATGGGGAATGCGTCTGAAGTCGCGAAAGGTTGGAAATCTCATGAATTTACAAGAGCAGGAATCATAGGCAGATTCCATGCGACAATGTCTCAGAGACAAAGGATCTATAGACCAGTTTATGTATGTGTTGGCACGGGAGAGCTGCTGAGAGGTTGAAAACGGCCAGACCTGCAATCACTTTTGGCAAAATTAGTAAGAGAAGCGGCGGAGCTCGGGCGCTCGGCAAGGAGCCGATTCGCGGTCAGCAGCCCCCTCACAGCTATAATCCCCATGGGACCTCAATCCCCACAGAGGTGATCCGTGAAACATTCCCGAACCGTGCGAGCCGCATTGGCGGCGCTTTTCTCGCTGGCGGCGGTGGCCGCCTACGAACCGCTCAAGACGGAAGAATTGATGGTCGGAGCGGCCAACCGGCTGCTTGAATCCCTGAACCGCATGCAGCGCATGGGCACGGTATTCCCGATGGATGCGCCAGAGAGGACGAACTGGCACTACTTCCCGGAGCCGGGCTTCGCCGACGAGTATGGCTACGTGCGCAACGGCGTCACGTTCAAGGACTTGGACCCCAAACAGAAGCACCTGGCGTACGGCCTCCTGAGCACGGGCCTGGGCCGCGCCGGATTCGTCAAGGCCATGGACGTGATGGCCCTCGAGGAAGTCGTGCGCGCCATTGAGGACGACCAAACGGGATATCGCGATACGGAGCGGTTCCATTTCACGGTGTTCGGCACGCCCTCGATGACCGAGGACTGGGGCTGGCGGGTGGAGGGCCACCATGTCTCGCTCCACTACACCCTCCGCAACGGCGAGCTGGTGGCGACAAGCCCGACGTTTCTGGGCGCGAATCCGCACGAAGTGCCCCAAGGCCCGCACAAGGGCATGCGGGCGCTCGCCCGGGAGGAGGATCTCGCCCGCGCTCTGGTGAAATCCCTCGAGCCTCGGCTGCAGCAGAAGGCGGTCTTCGACAGCCAAGCGCCCTACGACATCGTGACGATGGCCGACAAGCGGGCTCAGCTCGAGGGGCAACCGCAAGGGCTGCCCGCCTTCGAGATGAGCGCTGCCCAGTACGAGGCTCTGCTCGGCCTCATCGCGGAGTACGCCCACACGATGCCCCCCAGGATCGCAGCGCGACGGATGGAGGAGGCCCGCGAAACGCCGCGGGAACAGCTGTTCTTCGGCTGGGCCGGAGACATCGAGCGGCCGTCCGCGAAGCCAATCGAGATCGGCAGCAAGACGACGGAGAACCGCCACCTCGCCGGCAACTACTATCGCATCCAGTCTCCGACGTTCCTGATCGAATTCGCCAACACGCAGAACCAGAGCAACCACAGCCACGCGGTGTGGCGGGACTTCGAGGGCGATTTCGGATACGACATCCTGGCCGCGCACTTCGGCGGAGTCGGCCACGGACCGGACGCCACGGCAGCTGCCGATTGAGCGACGACCGACACGCGCCTCGACTCGGCGAGCAAAGGCTGCCAGCCCTGGAAACCTCCTCGACCGCCTGTGCGAAACTCTCAATAGCCGCCCCCTCCTCGGAAGGAGCGGCCATCCCCATGGCTCCTTTGCGCTTTGACGATGCCCGCGACCTCGTCTTCGCCCGGATTCGCGAGAGCGGTGCCGCCCCGACGCAGGAATCCGTGCCGCTGGACGAGGCGGCGGGGCGGGTACTGGCCCGGGATGTGCTGGCGGACAGGAACTATCCGCCGTTCAACCGCTCCGCCCGGGATGGCTTCGCGGTCATCGCGGCCGATGTGGCGCAAGCGCCCGCAACTCTGCACCTGATCGGCGAGACGCACGCAGGGGAGCCGTCGAGGTTCCGCCTGGAGCGCGGCCAGACCGTGGAGATTATGACCGGGGCCCCCGGGCCGGGCGGGGCCGACGCCGTGGTCATGGTGGAGCATTCCCGCAGCGAGGGCAGCCAAGTCACGTTGCACGCTCCCATCGTTGCCGGGCGCAACCTCATTCTGGAAGGGTCCGAAGTCAAGCGGGGCGAGCTGGTGCTGCGGGCAGGCACGCTCATCGGGTACCCCCAGATCGCCCTGCTAGGGACGGTCGGCTGCGCCGCGGTTCCGGTCTACCGCCGACCCGAAGTGGCGATCCTCTCGACCGGCGACGAGGTCCTGCCCGTAGACGCCCGGCCGGAGCCCTACCAAATCCGGAACTCCAACGCTCACTCGCTCGCCGCGCAGGTCCGCCGACGGGGCGGGCGGCCGCGGATCCTGCCCGTGGCCAGGGACACGCTCGGCGAGACCCGGCGCCTCATTGAGTCGGGCCTGCGGAGCGACCTGCTGCTCTTGTCCGGCGGAGTCTCCATGGGCAAGCACGACCTCGTGGAGCGGGTGCTCGCCGACCTGGGTGCCGAGATCTTCTTCACCCAAGTCCGCATCCAGCCCGGCAAGCCGCTCGTCTTCGCCCGGGTCGGGCGCACCCCAGTGTTCGGCCTGCCAGGGAATCCGCTGTCGACGATGGTGACCTTCGAGGTCTTCGCATCCATCGCGGTCGACCTGCTCGGCGGTCGGAGCGAGTCCCCCCTGCCCTTCCTGCGCGCTGCGCTGGCGGTGCCGTTCCGTCACAAACCGGTCCTCACCCGCTTCCTGGGGGCCCGGCTCGAGGGGGCCTACGGAAGGGCCACAGTCCGCCCAGACCGCGGCCAGGGCTCGGGGGATGTGGCAGCCTTCGCTCGGGCGGATTGCCTCATGGTCGCCTCCGCCAGCCAGGAGGCCTGGGAGGCCGGGCAGCCCATCGAAGTGATGCCGCTATGAGCAAGCTGTCGCACTACGACGCCTCCGGAGCGGCCTCGATGGTGGATGTGGGGGCCAAGCCGTCCACGCGGCGCACCGCCAGGGCCCGAGCCTTCGTCAAGATGCGCCCGGAGGTGCTTGCGGAGCTGCCCCGCAACCCGAAAGGCAATCCCCTCGAGGTCGCGAGAATCGCCGGGATCCAGGCTGCCAAGCGCACAGCTGACTTGATCCCACTGTGCCACCCTTTGCCGCTGACACACGCCGAGGTGCAGGCCGAGGTGCGGGACGAAGGCGTCGCGGTGACGGCCAGCGCTGCGACGGTCGGACCAACCGGCGTCGAAATGGAAGCCCTGACGGCGGCCGCAGTCGCCGCCCTTACGGTCTATGACATGTGCAAGGCGCTGGACAAAGGCATGGAGATCCGCGAAATCGTCCTGCTCGAGAAGACCGGGGGCAAAAGCGGTGCTTACTTCAGGGCGTGAACGCATGTTGCCGAAGCGGCCGGCCTCGCCATAAGCCACACTGAGGAGAGCGATGGGAATGCTGCCAGCACTCGGGAGCCGGGCCTCGGTACTGATGGGACTGGCCCTGCTGGCGCTCCTCGCCGCAAAGCCCCTTCGCGGCCAGGACAGCGTAGACCTGTTCGACCCGGAGACGCTGTTCGAGTCGGACCAGCCCGCCATGTTCCTCGAGGAGATCGACGAGGTTACGGTCCCTCTGACCGTCCGGGGCCCGAATGGCGCCTATATCCACGACATGATCAAGGAGGACTTCACCGTCTACGACAACGACGCCCAGCAGGGGATCGTGGGATTCGACGTCAGCTTCCTGCCCATCTCCATGGTCATCTGCGTGCAGACGAGCGACCGGGTGGAAGGCATCCTCGGCGATATCCGCAAGACCGCCTACCTGTTCACCGAATTGGTGCTGGGCGAGTTCGGCGAGGGCGGCCGATGCTGACGTTCGACAGCCGGATCAAGCTACTGGAGGACTTTACAAACGACACCCACAAGATCGACAAGGCGCTGCAGAACATGCGGATCGGAACCTCGGCGGTGGCCTTGGCGGATGCGATGTACAGCGCGGATCCGGCTCCTGCTGAAGCGGCCCCAGAATCACCGGAAGATCATCGTGGTGATTTCGGAGTCCCAGAACAACGGCAGCCGCATCGGGCTCGGCGAGAGCCTGCGGACCGCGCAGCTGTACAAACATCACGATCTACCCCGTGCGCCTGTCGACGCTCTCGGCTCGGCTACGGCGCAAGCCCGAGCACCGGCCGAGCAGCATTCCGGCGGGCGTGGTCGTCCGGCCTACGATGCCCGGCACGCCGAACACGCCCACCGCGCAGCAGCAGAGCACCTACAGCATCACCCCCAACATGATCCCGATCATCATCGACCTCGTACGGGGCGTAAAGAACCTGATCTTCGACAATCCCTTGGAAGTGCTGGCGCGCGGGACCGGGGGGCGCGACTTCAGCCCGCGCACGACTCGCGGCGTCCAAGAGGCGATCATCGGCATCGGCGAGGACATCCGCAGCCAATACCGGCCTCAGCTACCGACCCAACAACCTCAACGAGCGCGGCAATCCTACCACCGCATCCGGATTGACGTGCCCTACGAGAAGCTGCGGATCCGACAACCGTGTGGGTTATTTCCACGGACCCACGCCCGTGCTGGACGGAGCACCGGGCCGCAGCGTCCCGACCCCCAGTAAGCTGCACTCTGCCCGCCTCGGGCCCTTCTCGGAGGCAAGGGAGCCTTTGCTAAAGTGGAAGCAGACATGGCCATCCCGAACGCAAGAAAGTACTCCATCTACCACCCCGAGACGCATGAGCGGGCAACGGTGGTGGCGGTGCTGCCTAAGGGGGCCGACGTGAACGCGTATCTCGCCGACGCCGCCAAGAGGTTCGACTGGCAGGGCTGGGCCGATCAGAAGGCCACCCTGAAGAAGGTCCGCATCGGCCAGCAGAAGCAGAGGCGCCGCTAAGACGGCCCCAGTCGCACGGCGTTTGCCGGCGCCCGTCTCAGCGGCAACCTACTGGGGTTCAGGTACGCCATCTCTCCACGGGAGGACGCTCGCACCCATGCCTAAACCCGCCGCTGCATTGCCCGGCCTTCTTCTGGCCTTCTCCACGGCGCTGCTTGCGCAGACCTCGCCGCCCAGCGCCGCCACCCAGAGGCTGCTGGAACGCAACCGGATGTTTGAGCCGCAGGTCGTCCAGGTCGCCGACAACGTGTACACGGCCATCGGCTATCAAGTCTCCGCAAACTCAATGATCGTCGGGGACGACGGAGTCGTCATCGTCGACCCCGGACAGCTGCCAGCGGCCGCGGCGCGGGTCCGCGGCGCTTTTGAACAGATCTCGCCATTGCCCGTCCGGGCCATCATCTATACCCACGGCCACGGCGATCACACCAACGGGGCACCCGCATTCTACGAACCCGGCCGCGGCATCCAGGTCTGGGCGCGCGAGAACTACGGATCGGAGACCGATGCCCTCCGCCGCAAGGGGCTGCAGGGCGGCCTCCGGCCGGCCAACACCCAAGGCTTCGACTTGCCTCCGGAGCAGCGCATCGGCATCGGCATCGCCATCCCGCCCGAGCGCCGGCCCGCAGGCAACATGATGCAAGACGGCATGCGGCGCCGCGGAGGCGGCCCGGCCGGCCCCGCTCCGGCTCGGGTCCAGCCGACGCACCGCTTCGGGGAGGAGCGCAAGGAACTCGCGATCGCGGGGGTCCGCCTCGAGCTGGTCGCCGCCCCAGGCGAGACCGCCGATCAGCTGTACGTCTGGCTCCCCGAGCAGCGGGTCGTCTTCGCCGGCGACAACTTCTATCAGTCCTGGCCCAATGTCTACCCCCTGCGCGGCACCGCCCGGCGGTCGCTACGCGACTGGATTGCCAGTCTCGACAAGATGGTCCGGCAGGACCCACTCCATGTCGTGGGCGGCCACACGGCCCCGATCCTGGACGACGCGAAGACGGTCCTCACAAACTACCGGGACGCCCTGCAATGGGTGCTCGACCGGACCCTGGAGGGCCTGCGGGAGCACATGACGCCCGACGAGCTCGTCGCGTACGCCCGGTTGCCGGAGCGCTTCGCGAAACTGGATTACTTGGGCGACTACTACGGCAGCGTAGAAGGCACCGTCCGCGACCTGTACGCCCAGGACCTCGGCTGGTTCGACGGCAACGTTCTCTCGCTGCACCGGGAGCCCCCGCTGAAACAGTCCCAGCGCTTGGCCGACCTAGCCGGCGGCGTTGACCGCTTGGTGGAGCAGGCGCGCGCCGCTCTCCGCGGCGACGATCCGCTCGGAGCCGCGCAGCTGCTGGATCACGTCATCCGGTTGCGACCGGACGACCGGGACGCCAAGCGAATGATGTCTGATGCCCTGTTGATCGTCGGCGAGCGGACCTTCAACGCGCCCATGCGGAACTACACCATTTCGACGGCGAATCGCTTGCGGAGCGAGGCGGACGAATAAGCCCAGGGCGAGCTACAGCCGAGACTGGAGCACCCGCATCGCCTCAATGGCGGCGGTGGCCACTTCGCCGTTCCGATCCTCGGTCAGATTGCGGAGATAGGGCAGGCTCTCAGCAGTGCCGCTCTCGGACAACACGAAGGCCAAGTGGCGGCGCTGGGGCACCGTGCCCGTCTCCAAGGGCACGTAGAGCCGCTCCAGCACCTCGGGCCGACGGGCCAGCTCGATCAGGAACGGCCTCGCTTCCAGCCGATGCATCCGCGAGTTGAGGCCCTCGATCAAGTGGTTGAGGCGCACCAAGCTCCCCAAATGCACCGTGGCGAACGCCAGCGAAAGCTTGACTGATGCGGACCGCTCGAGCGAGAAATGATGGTCGAGCAGGCGCAGGTCCTCGGCATTGGCGATGCGCCCCAAGCCTTCGGCAGCTGCAGCGCGCAGCCCGGCGTCCTTGTCCCTGAGAAAGCGCAGAAACAAGTTCCGCTGGCCATTGTCGGGGATCTTGGCCAGCGCGATCAAAGCTTGACGCCGAATGCCGATCTTGCCGTCCTCCTGGGCGATTTTGACCAGTTCGGGAGCGGCTTCGGCGGTGCGCAGCTGGCCGACGGTCTGGATCACAGCCTCCTGGACCTTCGGGTCCAGGTCCCGCAGGAGAAACACAAGGCGAGGGCCGAGCGAGGGGTCCTGAATCTTCTTGATCGCCAGGACGCTCTCCAGGATGATCAGGCCGTTGCTTGAGCGGACTCCCGCCTCCAAGGCGTCGCCGGCGTTGCGGGCGAGCAGGATGCCGACCGCACGGGCGGCATTGGCGCGCGCCTCCTCGCTGCGTCCGGTTCGGAGCACTTCCGCCATTGCGGCGGTCACCTCAGGATCGATCTCGAGGTACGGCGAGACCGTCAGGGGGCTCGGCTTGGAGAAGCGCGCCCTGAGATTCGAGCCAAAGGCGCGTATCGAGGCGAAGCGCCCGAAATCCAGGTAGCCGGGCACGAAGAAATCGACCAAGCCGTCCACCGCGAAGGACTGCACGCGGGGGGAGAGGTCCTTGGTCGCCTCGATCAGGTACGGCTGGGCGTCAATGGAGCGCATGCGGACCAAGGCCTCGACCACAGCCACGCGGACATCCTCGACGGAGTCCTGGAGCAGCGGCTCGAGGAGTTCGATCTGGCGGAACCCGTCCGGCGAATTCCCGAGCTTGCGCGCAGCGCTGGCGCGGGTCCGGGGGTCGGCGGCGGACAAGCCTGCGAATTGCGCCTGGGCGCCTGCCGCCACCGCGGCCAGCGCCAGACACCCGGCCAACTTGCTCCAAGCGTTCACGGTTCTCTCGCCGACCGGAATTACGGGCGCCGGCCGCGCCGTTCCTAGACGTACTCCAACGTCACGCTCCGGGGGATCAGACCCGTCGCAAAGCCCATATCCAGCAGCCTCTGCCCGGCCTGGAGCACTTCGGGGGCCATAGCTGTAGTATGCCGGTTGACGTACATGCCCACAAACCTGTCCGCCAATGCGGGCTCCAAGCCCCGCGCGAACTGGAGGGCGTACTCCAGGGCCTCGGCGCGGTGGTCCAAAGAGTACTGGATGCTCTCCGCGAGCTTCCGCCGCGCTTCCTTCTGCACCTCCTGCGGCAGGTTGCGCAGAATGCAGTTGCATCCCAGCGGCAGAGGCAGCCCCTGCGTCCTCTTCCACCACTCGCCGAGGTCCACGAGGCTCCTCAGGCCAGCGGCACTGTAGGTCAGCTGGCCCTCGTGAATGACTACGCCCGCGTCCACCTCGCCGGCGGCGACGGCGGCGAGAATCCGATCGAAATCGCAAGCCACGGGTTCAATTCCGGGCTCGTACAGCTTGAGCGCGAGGTAAGCCGTGGTCTGCAGGCCCGGCACGGCGACCCGCTTGCCGGCAAGGCTGCCCGCATCGAACGCCTCGGAGACCACCACGAGGGGACCGTAGCCGTCTCCGACGCTCGAGCCCGCGGCCGTCAACACATACTTGTCGGCAACGTACGGGTAGGCGTGGTACGAGATCGCGGTCATGTCGTAGCGCCCTGCGCGCGCGTCCTGGTTCAAGGACTGGATGTCCTTGAGGATATGCACGAAGTCCAATAGGTCGGATTCGAGCTTGCCCTCCGCCAGCGCATAGAACATGAACGCGTCGTCGGAGTCCGGACTGTGGGCGATCCGGAATTCACGCTTGGCCGACATCACCGCTGCTAGACTTCAGAATACCAGACGATTTCCGATCCCGTGCCTGCCCCTACCCCGAACCCTCCGCAGATTCTAGCGGCGATCCCCGACATCTTCTTCGGCTCGAAGGTGAGCGGGGCGGCCCGCCAGACCGGCGTCGCAGTCGAATTCGCGACAACGCGCGAAGCCCTCCTGGCCAGGGCGCTCGCCGGGCCGAGCCTAGTCCTAGTGGACCTCGACGCGGCGGGGCTGGACGCTGTCGGCGCGGTGGAGGACCTCCGCGCCCTGCGGCCGACCAAGCCCTTCCGCCTCGTCGCCTTCGCCCGCCATACCGCGGCGGGGAAAATGGAGCGGGCTCGGGCAGCCGGATGCGATGCCGTGCTGACACGCGGGGCCATGGCGGAGACCTTGCCACGGGAGTTGGCCGCGCTGGGGCGGCCCGGGCCCGACGCAGCGGTCAGATCGCGACCGGATTGATCGGAATCTGCGTTCGGGAGCCTTCCACGACTACGATGCCTGTCGGCGAGACGTGGTGGAGTCTGCGGTCGGCCTCCTCGTCGTAGCCGATCTGCATGCCGGCAGGAACCCGGGCGTTCTTGTCGATGACGGCACGGCGGATCTTGGCGCCTGCCCCGATCCGGCAGCGGGCCATGACGATGGAGTCCTCGATGCTGACGCCACTGTCGATGTGGACATTGCGCCCCAAGACGCTGCGACGGACGACCGAGCCGTGGAGAACGCAGCCTTCGGAGACGATCGAGTCAACAGCGTAGCCGGAGTGCCCGGCGGCGTCGGCGCAGTAGCGGGACGGGGCGGCAGCGTACTGGGCCGTGCGTAGCGGCCATTCGGGATTGTGCAGGTTGAGCGCGGGCCGCACCGCACGCAGGTCCATATTTGCTTCGTAGTACGCCTCGATCGTGCCGACGTCACGCCAGTACCCGTGGTTTTCCGATCGCTCGCCGGGCACCTCGTTGGTCAGGAAATCGTAGGCGTAGAGCGGCATTTCCTGGGCCATTTCCGGCAGCATGTTCTTCCCGAAGTCGTGCTGGCTATCCGTCTTCTCGGCGTCCCTGCGCAGCTCTGCGACAAGCATGTCCGAATCGAAGATGTAGTTGCCCATCGAGGCCAGGCACCAACCGGGGCGGCCAGGGATCTGGGGCGGGTCGGGAACTTTCTCGTGGAATCTCCGGATCCGCCAGTCCTCGTCGATCTCCATGGTGCCGAATCGCCCCGCGTCCCCTGCCGGAATCGGCAACGCAGCGACCGTGCCCTTCGCCCGCGCGTCTCGGTGGAAGGCGATCATCTGCCGCAGGTCCATGTAGTAGATGTGATCCGCGCCGAACACGGCAACCATCTCGGGCTTGGAGAGCTCAATGAGGTGGAGGTTCTGGTAGATGGCGTCGGATGTGCCCTGGTACCATTTAGCCCCCTTGCGCATTTGCGCGGGGACCGGCAGGATAAAGTGGCTCGTCAACAGCTCGGAGAACTGCCAGGCGTTGCGCATGTGCTGGAGTAGCGACTGGCTCTTGAACTGCGTCAGGACGTAGATCGAGTAGATGCCGGAATTCACGAAGTTGCTGAGGACAAAGTCGACGATGCGGTACTTGCCCCCGAAGGGCACTGCCGGCTTGCTGCGCTCCTTGGTCAGCGGATAGAGCCGAGCGCCCTTGCCCCCCGCCAGAATCAAGCCGAGTATCTTGGCGTTTTCCATGGTGCTTTTCTGGCCGCTGATCGACCGCCTGCTATGCGGAGCTCTCGGCGGCATCGTGCAGGCGTCCGTCCAGGAGTTCCCTGCGGGCCGGGAAACGCTCCGCTAGCTCCGCGCTATGGGTCACCGCGATCAGGAGGATGTTCCGTTCGCGCTGCAGCTCGAGAAGCAAGCTCCCGACATTCTCGGCGCTGCGCCGGTCCAGGTTCCCCGTCGGCTCGTCGGCCAGCACCACCGGCGGCTCGTTGATCAGGGCCCGCGCGATGGCGACCCGCTGCCGCTCGCCCCCCGAGAGTTCCGCAGGCAGCCGGTCCATGCGGTCGGCAAGCCCCACGCGATCAAGGAGCCTCTTGGCACGGCCTAGGGCCTCCGGGCCGGACGAGCCCCCGGGCAGGGTCGGCACGAGGACATTCTCCAGGCTGGTGCATTGGGGCAGCAGGTGGTGGTCCTGAAAAACGAAGCCGACGCTGCGGTTGCGAAACCTCGCCAACTCCGCCACGTCCAGTGCAAACGGATTGACGCCGGCGATTTCGACGGAGCCTCGGGAAGGGGTTTCCAGCGACCCGATAATGTAGAGGAGCGTGCTCTTGCCCGAACCTGAGGGCCCCATCACCGCCAACGCCTCTCCCCGCGCCATCGTCAGCGAGAGGCGATCCAGGACCACCAGCGAGCCGGAAGGGGTCGGATAGTCCTTGCCCAAGTCGCGGACGGAGAGAGCGGACGGCATTGCGACGAAGCGAGGCGGGGATGCCCCAACCGTCAATTGTTCCACACCCGGCGGCTGCCCTCCGGTTGACTGCGGCCGGGCGTCGGGGGAGAGCTCACGCGCAAAACACCGGCTCGCGTGGCGGTGCAGCAGAATCCCGTTCCGCCCGAGGGGCGGCGGGTAGAATCGGAATGTTGTCGGCTGCATGCGTGGCCCGGCGAACTTCGGCTGAGGCGCATCGGCCCTCCGAGAAGGTTGGGTGCGGTGAGCGCAGGGTCCCGCCTAGCGGCATAGCGGAGCCGGCATCGGATCCCGGCTCCGCGGAGAGGCTAGCTTGACGCGGGACCTACCGGCCAGAACCGTAGGCAGGCCCGACGACGACGCCTCGTCCGACGCGGACGCCTCGGGAGTGGATCCGTTCCCCGAAGGCGGCTAACTTGCTACTCCTCGGCCCCGCCGGCAGCGGCAAGACCTCGTTCGTCGTGGAGGCCCTGGAGAAGGCCGTTCGTCTGCGGCACGGAGACGAAGTCCTGCTCATCGTCCCGACCGCCAGCATGAAGCACCATTTGCTGGCGGTACTGGCCCGAAGTGGCCTCCTTGTGCCGGGCAGTCTCGCCACGACCATGACCGAATTCGTGCGGGCGGCGACTCCGGGCCTGCGGCCGACAACGCCGGTGGTCGAAGACCGGCTCCTCAGGCTAGCGCTGGAACGCACCGCACCGGCAGCGTTCGGCCCCGCGCCCGGGGCGGCTGGGCTGCGTCGCAGCATCGCGGCGCTGGTGGGGGAGTTCTGGGCCGCAGGAGCGGACAATCTGCAACTCGAAGCCGCGGTCCGGGGGAGCCGTCAACGAGCATTTCTGGAAGTGTTCCGCGAATTCGAGGAGAGCCTGTCTGCGCGGGGCCTAGTGCATCCCAACCAGCGCATCGCTCGGGCCGCCGCCGCAATCCGGCGGGAGGGCCTCGGGCCTGTCCGCAAAGTCTACATCGACGGCTTCGAACGGTTCACCAGACAGCAGGAAGGGCTGCTCGAGGCACTCGCCGAGCAGGCGGAGGAGATCGTGGTCGCGATGCCCGACGGCTTGGCGCGCTACCCGCTGGCGCGCTCGCCCGTGCGGCTGCTGCCGACCCGCCCGCATTCCGCAGCCGCCGCAGACATCCTCCGGGCCGCCTCGCCCCGCGACGAGGTGCTCGAGATCGCCCGACGCATCCTGGCCGGCGGCCGCCCCTTCCCCGAGCACGGCGTGGTGCTCCGATCGCCGGAGGTCTATGTGCCCCTAGTGCATGAGATCTTTGAGACCCTGCACATCCCGTTCCGCGTGTGGACCCGGCCCGCGTTGGTGGACCACGGCGTCGCACGGCACTTCCTCCTCTGGCTGCAAGCTGCCGCGGACAGCTTTCCGGCCGATCGGACCGTGGAGGCGATCGCTTCTCCCTTGTCGCCCGTCGGACGCACAGCACAGGCCGATGCGTTCGACTTTGCGGTTCGGGAGCGCCTCCCGGGCGAGGGACTGGCCTTCCTTCTCCGGTCGGCCCAGCACTTCGGCGGGGTCCGGGGCTTTTTGGAGACCCTGCGGCCGTGGGAGGACCTGGGACGGGCCCGCTGCGGAGCCAAGCGATGGGCGCGAACCTGCCTGGAGCTCCTAGATGCTGTTCAGAGCCTGCCGGTGCCTGTCGACGGAGCGTCCTTCCGGAGGGCTTGCGACTGGCGGGCAGCGCTGCGCGCCCAGCGGGCGCTACGGCAAGCCGTGACAGACGCCGCCTCCCTGCCGGAATTCGACGGCCGCAAGCGGATCGGGCTCGCGACCTTCCGCGACGCCCTGCAAGACGTCCTGCGTGCCACGGCCCTGGATGTTCGGGACAACCGCCAGGATGTGGTGCATGTCCTGCCCGTGCTGGAGGCGAGGCAGTGGTCGATGCCGACCGTGTTCGTCTGCGGCTTGGCCGAGGGCTGGTTCCCCCGGCGCTTCGCGCAGGACCCGCTGTTCGATGACCAAGATCGGCTGCTGCTGCGGAGCCGCGGAATCGACCTGCGCACTGCCGCGGATCGGGCGGCAGACGAGCGGATGCTCTTCCGGCTTGCGCGGACCCGCGCCACCGAGCGGATGCTGCTCAGTTTCCCCCTGCACGACGCCCTCGGCAAACCGCTCCTGCCGTCCACGCTGCTCGAGAATGCGGCGGAAGCCCTCGCGCCACCCGTGTGCCGGCTCGGCGCGCGCGGGGACAGCGACGCTACGCACCCCGCCGCCGGTCTGCCCGGTGAATCGCTCGAGGCCGTCCGCGCCTGCAATCCGGCACTCAGCACTTCGGGCATCGCCGACTACCGGCAATGCCCCTACCTGTACTACGCACGCCACACGCTGGGCCTGCGGGGCAGGCCCGTGGCTCCCGACAGGCGGCTGGACAGCGCGCAGGTGGGCACGCTCGTGCATGCAGCGCTGCAGGTCTGGAACAAGGGCCGCCAACCGATCGCGGACATTTTCGACGCCGTGTTCACGGAGACACTCCGCAGGCGCAACATCCCCCAGGGCTTCCGCACGGAGCAGTTGCGGAGGGCGCTGCTCGCCGATCTAGAGCGATTCGCCCAGGCCCAGCCCGATCTGGCCCAAGCCTTCCAGGGCAAGCAGGCGTACTTTGAGAACGAGCGGCAGTACCGCTGCGAGTCCGTGCCGCCCAGCCCGCCGGTTCGTTGCCGGATCGACCGCTACGACATTGACGAGAGCGGTCGGTGCTTCGTGACGGACTACAAATACGCCCGGGCAGACAGGGTCAGGACGATGCTGGGAGAGCTTTTGGACGGGGAGAATCTCCAGCTCTTGATCTATCTGGCCGCGCTCGAGCAGGAGCTGGGTTCCGAGCCGGCGGGGATGGCGCTCTGCGGCCTCCGGGAGGAAACGACCCTGGAGGGCCTTGCGGCGGTGCCCGCGAGCCGCCTCAAGCCGATTGGGGCCGATGAGTTGCGGGCCTTGCTGGAAGCAGCTAAATCCAAGACCGCCGCCGCCGCCCAAGGCATTCTGCAAGGCTCGATCGCGGTCGCGCCGCGGGACCCCGGCTATTGCTCCCGCACCTGCGAGTACGGCGCTGTATGTCGGATTCGGTGGGGCGCGAGCACCCCGCCCGACGATGCGGCGAGGAGCGACCCGGCGTGCAGCTGACGCCCGCGCAAGCCCAGGCCGTCCAAAGTTGGCAGCGCGGGGATATATGCGTCACCGCCGGCCCTGGGTCGGGCAAGACCCGCGTGCTGGTGGAGCGGCTGCGCTGGCTAGTTCTCGAGCGCGGTGTCGCACCCGCACGGATTCTAGCGATCACCTTCACGGAGAAGGCGGCCTACGAGATGCGCTCGCGCCTCTTGGCTTACAGCAACCTCACCGCCGAGCAGCGGAGCGCTCTTCGGAATGTCCAGGTTTCGACCATCGACGCATTCTGCAGCAGGCTGCTCCAGGAGAACGCCTTGCAGGCGGGCGTGGACCCGGCCTTCGAGATCCTGGACGAGACGGAATCGAGGTCCCTGCTGCACCAAGCTGTGCAGCAAGCCCTCGACGCCGCGCTGGCGCAGGGAGGGCGGCCCCTGGAGGATTTCCTCGCGTCGTACGCGCCCGCGGGTTTGCGGTCCCCGCGTGGCGCAGCCTTCGCCCTGCAAGAGGAGCTCGCGCAACTCGTTCCGCGAATCCGCAGCTTCGGCTGCGAGCCGTTTTTGGAGGAGCCCGGGGCACCGCTGCCTGCCCTGGCCCACGCTTTGCGGGGCTTGGCCGAGGCCAAAGACCGCCCGGACCTGAGGGACCTTGCGGCCCGCGTGGCTGCGGCCCGGCCCGAGGACACCGCCGGACTTGCGAGCCTGTTGGCCACGGCCCAGGAGCACGCAGCGCGGCTGCGCAAGCAAGGCAAGGCCAAGACCTTAGTCCAGGAGCTGAAGGACGAACTCCTGCCGACCTGCGCAGCGGCCCTCGTCGCCGCCGCCAACGGCCCGGCCCGCCGCTGGCTGCTCGCCGTACTCCGGCGCATCCTAGAGGACTTCGGGGCGGCCAAGGCGGCTGCAGGCCGCCTGGATTTTGACGACATGCTCGCGAGGGCGGCGGCGCTGCTCCGTGCGGAGGACGCCCCGGAACTTGCTTTCGAGCATGTCCTGATCGATGAATTCCAGGACACGAATCCGCTGCAGGTGCAGCTGGTGGACAGCTTGCTGCGGGCCCACGGCGAGGCCCCCCCCGTCCGGTTCGTGGTCGGCGACATCAACCAGTCCATCTACGGTTTCCGGCACGCGGACCAAAATGTCTTTCGCGAGTTTCGCGAGACTGTAGCGGAGCGCGGCGGGCAGGTCGTCCGCCTGCTGGAGAACTTCCGCAGCCACGCCGACATCCTCGCCGCCGTCCATAGGCTCCTGCCCGGGGGCGGCATCAGCGGGGTCGAGGCCCACCGCCTTCTGGGCAGCAACCGATTCCCGCCCCAGGCGACCCCGAGAGTGGAAGTCCTGATCGTCGAGGAAGGCGGCGACAACGCGCTGGAGAGGGAAGCCGCCTGGCTAGCCCAGCGGCTGCTGCAGCTCAAGGCGAGCCTCCAGGTCGCCGACCGGACCCGGCCGGCAGGCTCGTCGCGCAACTTGGCGTGGAACGACATCGCGGTCCTGGTGCGCACCCACGACCGGGCAGCCCGGTTCGCCGCAGTCCTGCGGCAGTACGGCATTCCGAGCCAAACCGGCGGAGGCCGAAGCCTCTTCCAGGCCGGGGAGACCGTCGAACTGGCCGCGTTCCTCCGCATCCTGCGCAACCCGCGCGACGAGATCAGCCTCGCCGCTGTCCTGAAGTCCGCCTTTTGCGGCGTCAACGACGCCACTCTTCTGCGGTTGAAGGTGGCTTCCCGCAACCTAGCCGATTCGCTGGAGCCACCCTTGCCCCCGACCGTGGAGCGGGACCCTGCGACGGCCCGTCGCCTGCACGCATTTCGGGAGTTGCTCGGAGTCTGCCGCGCGGACCGCGACACCCTGCCGGTGCGCCGACTGCTAGCCCGCGCCATCGCAGCCTGCGGATACCGATCCGCCTTGGGCCGCCGTGCCGATGGAAGGCGTGCGCTAGCCAACCTCGACCGGCTGCTGGCCTGGATCGACCGGCGGGCCGAACAAGGCTCCGGCGGCTTGGACCGGCTGTCCGAAGCCCTGGACGACGCCCTCGAATACCAGCCGACCGAGCGGGAAGCGCGGAATCCAGGCGACCAGGGCGCCGCAGTCGAAGTCCTGACGATGCACGCCGCCAAGGGCCTGGAATTCCCCGTCGTCGCGGTGGCGTCCCTCCAGAGCGATGCGCAGAGCGGCGCGACGGGCCTGCACTTCTCCGACCGGCACGGCCTCGGCGCACGATGGCGGAGACCGTTCGACCGAGTCGCGGAAGACCCGGCGTACCGGCTCGCGGCGGCCGATGTGCGGCAGCGCGAGCGCGAGGAAGCTGACCGGTTGCTCTACGTGGCGCTGACCCGCGCTGAGGAGCGCCTGCTTCTCAGCGCTTCGTTCCCAAGCGCCCCCCGGCGGAAGAGTTGGTGCAAGCCTCTCTTCGAGCGCTTCGGGCTCGACCCGAAGGAGCCGGGCACAGGCAAGCCGGAAACGCGTGGCGTCGCAGGGCTGCGCTTCCGGCACCTGCGCACAGACCGGGAGCCTGCTCCAGCGGGCGCAGCGAATGCCGGTCCGGTGCAGGGCGGTCCAGAGATCCTTCGGCCTCTGCCGGCCACGGCCCAGGCCGATTTCACCGCCGCCGTCACATCCATCGCGATGTTCGCGGAATGCCCGCGCCAGTACTATCTCTCGCGCTTCCTGGGCCTCGACGAGCCGCCGTCGACCCTCGCCCACGACGCCGCGGCAGATCCCGCAGGCCTCGCCGACCGCGATGGGCTTGACGCGTCCGAGTTCGGAGAGCAGGTCCACCGGTATCTGGCAGGCCAGCTCGAGGCGGCTGCGGTCAAGCCCGCCGGACGCCGTCTGGCGGACAAGTTCCGGAACCACGAGCTGGGCCGCCGGGCCGCACGGGCGGAGCGCGTCGCCAAAGAGCTGAGCTTCGTGTTTGCCGTGGACGGCCCGGTGCTGCGGGGCACGATTGACCTGCTATTCGAGGAAGGCGGGGAGCGCATCCTGGTGGACTACAAGACGGCCAGCGTGCCCCGGGCTCGACTGCAGGCCGCAGCAGAGCGCTACGCGCCGCAGCTCCAGCTCTACGCCGCCGGCCTAGCCCTGTCCGGCCAGCCGGCCGACCGGGCGGTGCTGTTCTTCCTGCGACGCGCTGCGCCCATCGACATCGACATCGGGCCGACAGCCCTGGCGCGAGCTCGGCGGCTAGCGGCAGACTTTTTCGACGCCCAGAACCGGCACGAGTTTCCCCTGCGGACGGGCGAGCACTGCCGCCGGTGCCTTCACTTCCGGGGGCATTGCCCAGCCAAGCTGTGACGCCTGGCGCGAGCCCGCTCGATGCGTGGGCTGCGGCGCGCTACGCCAGCATGCCCCGCGCCGCTTCCGCGATGTGCTGGGCCGAAATGCCGTAGCGGTCAAGCAGCTCGGCGGGCTTGCCGCTACGGGCGATGCCGCGCACCGCCAGCTTGCGGACCCGGACCCGGTCCTCCGCCAAGGCGGAGAGGACCGCATCCCCGATGCCGCCGTGGGCGTAGTGGTCCTCGACGGTCACGATGTTGCCTCCGCACGCCGCAGCCGCGGACTGCAGTGCGTCGCGGTCGATCGGCTGCACGCTGAAGAGGTCGATCACCCGCGCCGCAATCCCTTCTCCGGCGAGGGCGTCGGCAGCCTGGAGGGCTTCGTAGAGCGTGACGCCCGCCGCGACGAGCGCCACGCGGTCCGAAGGGCTGCTGCGCAGGATCTTCGCCCTGCCCACCTCGAACACTTCGTCGGCTCCGTAAAGGATTCCGGTCTTCGGGCGACTAGTGCGGATGTAGACCGGCCCGTCGATGCCCGCGGCTAATTCCACGGCGCGCCAGCCGCTGGTCGCGTCCGTCGGATAGAAGACGGTGTAGTTCGGTTCGGCGCAGGTCATCGCCAAGTCTTCCAACCCCATCTGCGAAGCCCCGTCCTCGCCGATAGAAATGCCGGCATGCGTGCCCACCAGCTTGATGTTGGTGGAACTCAGCGCCGCCAAGCGCATGAAGTCGTAGGCCCGCGACAGGAAGCAGGCGAAGCTCGAGGCGAAGGGGATCTTGCCCCGGCAGGCCAGCCCCATCGCGACCCCCACCAGGTTCTGCTCGGCGATGTACGACTGGAGCAAGCGCCGGGGATCGGCCTTCGCGATGTCCGTGGTAAACGTCGAGTTCCCCACATCCCCGTCCACGCCGACGATCCGGCTGTCGGCGCGGGCAAGAGCCTCGAGGGCCGCGCCGTAGGCTTGGCGCGTAGCTACCGCCGGACCTCCGACGGCGTAGGCTGGCGCGGCCGCCGCCCGGGGCGCGGCGTGTCCGTTGGAGGCCGCAGGCGGCAGGTTCGGCTTCCACGAGAAGTCGGCTCCGGTGAGTTCGGCACGGAGCGCGGCCAAGGTCGCTTCGGCCAGCTCGCCCGCCGGAATGGGTTTGCCGTGCCAGCCGTCCTTGTTCTCGGCGCAGGGGATGCCGCGCCCTTTGAAGGTTCTGGCCAGAATCACCGTCGGCTGGAACATGGAGGCCCGCGCATCCGCGTAGGCGTCGATCAGCGCCTGGATGTCGTGGCCGTCAACGATCAAGGCCTTCCAGCCGAACGCTTCCCATCGGGCTCGGTACGCGTCCATGTTGTGCTGCAGCATGGTCGGGGCGCTCTGGCCCAGGCGATTCACGTCGACAGTAGCGATCAGATTCCCCAAGGAATCGTTGGCCGCCATCGCAGCCGCCTCCCAGACCGAGCCCTCGGCGACTTCCCCATCGCCCAGAAGCACGTAGATGCGCCGGTCGGTCTGATCTAGCCGGCAAGCGTGCGCCATGCCCAGCCCGACGCTCAGCCCCTGGCCCAGGGAGCCGGTGGCAACATCGACGAACGGCAGCGTTACGGGGGGGTGCCCCTCCAGGTCGGAGTCGATGCGGCGCAGGGTAAGCAACTGGTCCTCATCCAAATAGCCCGCTTCGGCCCAAGCGGCGTACAACACAGGCGCCGCATGCCCTTTGGACAGGATGAAGACATCGTTCGCTTCGCTGGCCGGATCCTGCGGGTCGTACCGCATCGCGCCGAAAAAGAGGGCAGCCATGATCTCGGCGGCCGAAGCGCAGGTGGTCGGATGGCCGCTACCGGCCTCGGTGGTGGCCCGGACGGAGTTGATCCGCATGCGAGTCGCCTTGTCGCGAAGTCCCTGGAGCGTGGTGGGGGGGAGCGGGGTGGGCATGTCCTGGGCCAAGCAGCCTTTCTGGGGCGGGGTTCGACGCACGGCGGCAGCGGGAGCGCCCGGGGGCACCGGAGCCGACGCAGGGGCGGACGGGACGCGAAAAAGCGGTCCCGGAAGCGTACTTTTATCATACTCCGCCGATCGTGGGGAGGATCCGGACTGCTGGCCGAGCTGCCTGCTCTGACGGGCACCGCGCCAGACGGGCGTTCACGGGGCAGGCGCAGGCCCCGGGGAGGCTCTTCTAAGGCAATCCGGCGAAGTCGTTCGCAGCCCCGCAGCTCGAAAATGCCCGTGTCGGCGGCGAAGAGGCAGAAGGCGACCCGCACCAGGAACCGCTCCAGGCCCGGCACGAAGCCGAACTCCGCCCCATGGGCGGGCCGGCCGGCAAGACCGCGGGCTCCGAGGCAGCGTTCGTCGAGATCGTGCAGCTCGCAGGCCTGGAAGTCCGAGACGGGGATGCAGCGCAGCCGCTCGGGCTCAGCCAAGGCGTCGAAGTAGCCGCCGGCCTAGCCGTAGGCGGTCCCGAGGTTGCGCCCAGCTCTCCTGTGCTCGCCCAGCAGCACTCCCGGCCAGAACAGGTCGATCTACCCGGAACGGTTGTCGGGGCGCCGCACATGCTTTGCGTAGCGAGCCACCGAGCACCGCCGGATTCCGAAGACCCGAAGAATTCACGGCCGAAGGTCTGCGTCTCGCTCTTCCCGTGGGTCGGCCCCCCCCAATCGGCGGCAAACTTGGCGGTGCGGGAGCATATCTCGCTCCCTGACGGACGCACGGGTTGCTCCATCCGGGCGCAAGAACCCGCTGGCGGGTCCAAGCCTCAAGTGGAGGGCCGGACCGAACCCGCAGGCTGCGACGGACCTTGCCCCTCGCGGCCCCAAGATCGACGGCGAAAGCGGCTCCTATAGTAGGGAGAGCGGCATGATCGTCTCCAGATCCACGGCGCACTTCGAGGGCCTCGACCTCGACTGCGGCAAGACGCTGGCTCCCGTCACGGTCGCCTACGAGACCTACGGCGAACTCGACGCGGACAAGTCGAACGGCATCCTGGTCCTGCACGCGTTCTCCGGCGACGCGCACGCCGCCGGCATCAGCAAGAAGACCGGCAAGCCGGGCTGGTGGGACAACATGATCGGCCCCGGCAAGGCCTTCGACACCCAACGCTACTTCGTCGTCTCTTCCAACGTCCTCGGCGGCTGCGGCGGCACGACGGGCCCGAGCTGCGAAGACCCCGCCACGGGGCACCCCTACGGTTCGCGCTTCCCGCCTGTGTCGATCGCCGACATGGTCCGGCTCCAGAGAATGCTCACCGAGTCGCTCGGCATCCGTCGGCTCTTGTGCGTGTCAGGGGGCTCGATGGGCGGCATGCAGGCGCTGCAATGGGCCGCATCGTACCCAGATTGCGTCGCCTCCGTGATCCCGATCGCCACCACCCACCGCCACTCGGCCCAGCAGATCGCGTTCAACGAAGTGGGCCGGCAAGCGATCCTGGCGGATCCCGACTTCAACGGCGGCGACTACTACGGCGGCCCGTACCCCGAGCGCGGCTTGGCCGTGGCGCGGATGGTCGGGCACATCACCTACATGAGCGACGACTCGATGCGCGAGAAGTTCGGGCGGCGGCGGCGGAAGACCGACGACGAGATCGACCTCTTCGAGGTCGAGAGCTACCTGCGGTACCGCGGGGGCCAGTTCGTCAGCCGCTTCGACGCCAATTCGTATATCGTGATCACGCGCGCCATGGACACTTTCGACCTGGCTCCCGCCAGCACCACGCTCGAAGACCGCTTCGCAGCCGGAGGAACCCGTTTTCTCGTGTTCAGCTTCACCTCGGACTGGCTCTACCCGAGCTACCAGTCGCAGGAGATCGTGCGGGCGCTGAGGTCGCGCAACCGCGATGTGGCCTATGTGGAGCTCGTGTCCAACTACGGCCACGACGCCTTTCTGCTCGAAGCCGGCGAGCAGACAGCTCTCATCAAGGGCTTCCTCGAGAACACCTACCGGCGCCTCGCGGCGGGCCCCCAGGCCGGAGGCACGGCGCTGGGGCGCCGGATGTAATTCGCTCCGACAGCCTCCGGAGCCTGGCCGCGCCCTGCGGCCAGATCCCGTGCGGCGAGCGCAGCCACCTCTCCTGCCTGGGCCGCCGAGCGCATGCGCCGCGGCCAATCGCTGCCCGCCTCAACCAAGCCGGCGATCCCCAAGAGCTGGCGCTCGTTGACAACGAGCAGCGGGCGGTGCGGGCGCAACTGCGGCGCAAGGCTCTCCCAGGCACCCACCGTCTCAGGCAATGCGGCCTCGCCCCGGTCATCGTAAACTGCCGCGAACAGCTCGCCGCGGCGGGCGTCGAGCAAAGGGGCCCGGAGCCCCGCCTCCGCCCCAGCCGCCGCCGCGAGAGCCCGGAGGCTCGACACGCCGACCATGGGGCGCTGGTGAACCTCGGCAAACGCCTTGACGGCGCTCAGGCCAACCCGAATTCCGGTGAAGGACCCCGGGCCGGTCGCCGCAGCGAATCCATCGAGGTCGGCCAGGGCCAGACCATGCCGGGCGAGCAAGGCCGCGACCGCTCCGAACAGAACCTCCCCGAATCCCGGCCCGCAGCCCAGCGAGGCGACCTCGGCAACGGCTCCGGCGCGCCACAGCGCCACGCTGCCTTCCTGCCGGGCGGTGTCGACGGCGAGCACAAGCATGTCCGGGGACCGGGCGGCGGGCGCGGCGCGGGGCCGCTCAGCCCCGCCTGCGAGCGCGACGCTTCGGCTTCGGGCCTGCGCGATCCGCGATTCGCGCGGCACGCGCCTGCAGAAGGTCGACCGCCTGCTCCTGCGTCACGTCCGCCGGGGAGAGGCCCTGCGGCAGGGAGGCGTGGATCTCGCCATCCGTGACGTACGGTCCGTAGCGGCCGGACAGAACCCGCAGCTCCTTCTCCGTGACCGGGTGCTTGCCAAGGATCTTCAGCGGCTCAGAACGGGTTGCCGGGCGGCGACTTCTTTTCTCTTGCCTGAGCAGCTCCACCGCTTGGTCCAGGGCGATGTCCAGCGGGCTCAGCTCGGCCGGGATCGACCGGATCTCGTCCCCCGCCTTCACGTACGGGCCGTAGCGCCCGTTGGCCGCCACCACATCCTGCTGCCCGTCCGGGTGCTTGCCGAGCGCGCGCGGCAACGAGAGCAGCCGCAGGGCCGTTGCAAGCCCGACGGTCTCGGCCTCCATGCCCTTCAGCAGAGAGGCCCGCTTGAAGCCTTGGTCCTTGTCCGAATCGCCGCGCTGCACGTACGGCCCGTAGCGCCCTTGCTTCAAGTACACGGGCAGACCGGTTTCCGGATCCGGGCCTAGGGGGTCGGGGCCGGCCTCTGCCCGCTGCAGCATCTCGCGGGCTTTCGCCAGGTCCAGCTCGTCCGGCGCCAGCGTCTCCGGCACGCTGCACCGCAAGGTGCCGTCGGACAGAAAAGGGCCGTAGCGGCCAATGCGCACCTCGACCTGAGTCCCTTCGCCGAGAGGCAGGCTGCAGACCTTGCGCGGCTCAATCTCGGCCTCTCCCGTGCGCACGAGGCCTCGCAGGCCGGCATGGCCGTCGCCGTAGTAGAAGCCCCGCAGGTACTTCAGGCTTTCCAGCTCCCCCCTCGGCGATCTGGTCTAGCTGGTCCTCCAAGCGAGCCGTGAAGGTGTAGTCCGTGAGGTGCGCGAAATGCTTCTCGAGGAGTCCAATGACAGCCATGGCTGTGAATGTCGGCACCAAGGCCCCGCTCCGCCTGAAGGCGTAGGCCCGCATCTGCACCAAGTCGACGATGGTGGCCCAGGTGCTGGGCCGGCCGATGCCTAGCCGCTCCAGTTCCCGGATCAGGCTGCCCTCCGTGAACCTTGGCGGCGGCTGCGTGCGGCGCTCCGATGCCTCCGCGCCCGCCACCTCCAGTTGGTCCCCGACCCGGAGCGGCGGCAGCAAGCGCTCCTTCCCCACCGCCGGAGCCTCCGTCGCCTCGGCGGCGTACGCCCGCAGGTAGCCCGCGAATTCGATGGTCTTGCCAGTGGCTCGAAAGCGGGCCCCGGCGGCTTCGGCCAGCGCCACCGTGTTGGTGCCGCGCGCGTTGCGCATCTGGCTGGCCACCGTGCGCCGCCAGATCATCTCGTACAGCTTGGCGGCCTCGACGCCGAGCCGCTCGCGGACCTCCTCCACTGCCCGGAACTGCCCTCCGGCGGGCCGGATCGCCTCGTGCGCCTCCTGGGCGTTCTTCACTTGGCTGCGGTAGTAGCGCACGGAATCCGACAGGTACTCGGGCCCGAACCGCTCCGCAATCAGGTCCCGGGCAGCCGACTTCGCTTCGTCCGACAGCGAGGTCGAATCGGTGCGCATGTACGTGATGAAGCCGTTCTCGTACAGTTGCTGCGCCAGGCGCATGGTGTGCCGGGCCTGGAACTTGTATTTGCTGTTCGCGTCCTGCTGGAGCGTGCTCGTTACGTACGGAGCCTGCGGCGCAGCCGTAAAGCTCTTCTCCTCGACGGCGGAGACCTGCGCTGGCCCCTCCCGCACCTGCGCTTCCAGGCGCTTCGCGGCCGCCTCGTCCAGCAGGAACGCGGAGTCGCGTCCGTCGCCCGCAGGCTCTCGGAGCTGGCCGGTCTTGGGGTCAAAGTCCTTGCCCGTCACGACGCGCCGGCCGCCCACCGCCACGAGCTCCGCCTCGAACTCGGCACCGCCCTTGGCGAAACGCGCTTTCATGCCCCAGTAGGCCGCCCTGACGAAGCTCTTGCGGGCCCGTTCCCGCTCGACGAGCAGGCGCACGGCCACGCTCTGCACACGGCCCGCGCTGAGCCGCGGCGCCATCTTCTTCCACAGCAGCGGACTCACTTCGTAGCCGAAAAGGCGGTCCACGATGCGCCGCGTCTCCTGCGCACGGACAAGGTGCTCGTCGATGTCCCGCGGGGACTCCAGGGACTTGCGGATCGCCTGGCGGGTGATCTCGTGGAAAACGAGCCGCTGGAAGGGGACCTTGGGGTTCAGCAGCTTCATCAGGTGCCAGCTGATCGACTCGCCCTCGCGGTCCTCGTCGGTGGCGAAGTAGATCTTGTCCGCCTGCCCGACGGCCGCCTTGATCTCGCGGACAAGCTCCTTCTTCTCTTTGGGCACCACATAGAGCGGGGCGAAGTTGTCCTCGATGTTCACCCCGAGCCGGGCCCACGGCTGCTTCTTGACCTTCGCCGGAATGTCCTGGGCGCTGTTGGGCAAGTCGCGGACATGGCCGACCGAGGCCTTGACCACGAAATCCTTGGGCAGGAACTTGGTGATCGTCCGGGCCTTGGTCGGCGACTCCACGACCACTAGAGACCTTGCACGCGATGGCTCCGCCATGAATCGTCCTATGACTCTCTATAGCACTTGGCGGGCGGCGGGGCAACGACCACCGCCGTAGGCGGGCTAGCGTTGCCGGCCTACTTCGTAAACGTAGATCGGCTGGCCGGCTCCACTCACCGGCACGGTGACCGACTTGACCGGGTTCCAGCCAGGGACCTCCCACTTATAGCAGACGACCCGGGCGCCGGGCTGCAGTTCGGCCTCGAGCTTCGGCTTGAGGCGCCGGTGCGCAGACGTCAGGAGGAACAGGGTGACCACGCTCGCCCCCTTCAGGTCGGCCTCAAAGACATCCCGCTCGTGGATCTCGACTTTGTCCTCCACCCCAGCCGCACGAATGGCCATCCGCGCATCCTCCACCAAGCCGCCGTTGATCTCGTATCCGACCCCGCGAGCACCGTAGTGCTTGGCCGCCCTCAGCAGGATGCGGCCGTCCCCTGCGCCAAGGTCGTACACGACATCCGCCTCGGAGACCTCCGCCAGTTCCAGCATGCGGTCGATCGCGTCCCAGGGCGTCGGCACAAACGGGGCGATGCTGCGAGGATCGATTAGCGACCGGTTAGGCTGCTCCTGCGCCGGAACCGAGCCCGCGAGCAAAAAAACCGCGCCCGCGACGCCTACTAGGCGCAACCAAAGCCCCTGCGCAGCAGTCCCACTCAACACGTATCGTTTACTATAGCGCTACAATACGACGCTAGGGAACTGGGCCAGCAGCATGCAGAAGCAAGATCGCGCCGTACTCAACGGGAACTGCGGGGCGGCAGCCGGCACGCACCGGCCGCGGGCGTTTGGGCGGTCCATCCTGCTCTGCGCCTGCTGCGCGGGGGCCCTGCTGCTGGCTGCGGGAGCCCCGGCGGCCCGGGCGAACGACACGGACAGCGACCTCCAGGCCCCCGACGGATCGTTCCCCCTCCACGGCGACTGCACCTTCCTGGGCAACCGGGCCCAGGAGCTCGGCCGCTTCGGCGCGGCGGCGGACCAAGCTGCGGCCGAGGCCCGGACCTGGGAGACCCTGCGGGTTGTCGGCGCGCTGCCGCACGTGCCGCTATCGATCCGCAGTCAGTCCACCTACCGGCCGGCTGCGGGCATACCCGCCACGGGACCCTGCACCAGCATCGATGACTGCATCGAAAAGACCGCCCGGGCGGCGGGAGTGCCGCTGACGCACTCGACAACGGACGAGGAGTTTCTGCGACGCGTGCGCCTCGACCTCACCGGCCGCATCCCCACCGCCCAGGAAGTGCTCGCGTTCGAAGCCGACACCTCGGCCGACAAGCGGGCCAAGCTTGTCGATCGGCTGCTGGGCACATCCGAGTGGGCGGATCGCTGGGCCATGTTCTTCGGCGACCTATTCCGCAACACGCAGTTCACCGCGCAGGTTAACCGCTACCAGCACACCCGCGACTCCTTCCACCTCTGGCTTCGCGATTCGCTCCGGGAGAACAAGCCGTACGACCAGATGGCCCGGGAGATGCTCAGCGCCCAGGGTTTCAGCGACGGGCGCGCGTACCCCGACAGCTATACGGACTACAACCATTTCCGGCGGGTCGTCGGCGATTTCGCGAGCAATCCCGTGCGTCCCACGGCGGTCGGCTACGTCGTCGGCGGACGGACAACCGGCGGTCCGATTCAAGACACCTACGACACGCTAGCCTCCTTAGTCGCGCGGGACTTTCTTGGCATTGCGATCATGGACTGCGTTCTGTGCCACGACGGGGCGGGGCATTTGGAAGCGCTGAACCTGTGGGGCGCGGAAGCCTTGCGCCTGGAGGGCTGGCAGCTGGCATCTTTCTTCGCGGACCTCCCGCGCCACCAGACCTGGAGGACGCCGCGGCGCAGGCTGCCGATCAATCCCAACAACGACCGTCCGGTCAATGCCAACTACTACAAGATCCAGGACCTGGCCCCCGGACGGACGCAAGCCACGCGGCAGGGAGACACCGCCG
Source organism: Bryobacterales bacterium (assembly GCA_965213745.1). Lineage (GTDB taxonomy): Bacteria > Acidobacteriota > Terriglobia > Bryobacterales > UBA6623 > VXMF01. The sequence goes on from CBDBZZ010000014.1 coordinate 409,355, forward strand.
GGGAGTACCTGGCGCAGACCGAGGGCGGCAACCGACCCGACCGCCTCCACAGCCAACGCGTCGTCGAGCCCAGCTACCCGTTCCGGACCACCGCGACGGTCCCGGCTGGGCTCCGGCTCCGCGAGCAGGTGGGCCACCACCTAACCGGGGACCCGCAGTTCGCCCGCGCAGCGGTCAACTACATCTGGCGCGAGTTCTTCTCTCGCGGCATCGTGGAGCCTGCCGACCAGTTCGACTTGGCGCGCCAGGACCCCGCAGCGCCCCCGGATGCGCCGTGGGACATCCAGCCCTCGCATCCCCAGCTCCTGAGCCTGCTGGCCCAGGGCTTCCGCGAAAGCGGCCACGACCTGCAATGGCTGATGCGCGAGATCACGACGTCGAACACCTACCAGCTGTCCTCCCGCTACGAAGGCGCCTTCAGCCCCCTGCACGAGAAATACTTCGTGCGGCATCAGGTCAAGCGCCTCTCCGCCGAGCAGATGCACGACGCGATCATGACGGCGAGCGGGCGGTTCAACACCTACAACCCCACGCGCAGCATCCGGGGCATCCGGTACGCCATGCAGTTCCCCGATGTCCGCAACATGCCGCCGGGCAACGGGGCCAACGTCCGGAACGCCCGGGTGCTTCTGCAGGCCTTTACGCCGGGGGATCGGGAGGAATCCCCCCGGAGCCGGGAGGGCAGCCCGCTGCAGGCCCTCAACCTGATGAACCACCCGTTCATCATGGCCCGGCTGAGCCCAGCCCCGGCCAACACCACGCTCAACGGCTCGCTCGACCTGGCCGACGACAGCGCACTCGTGAGCAACCTGTACCTCAACGTGCTGAGCCGGAGGCCCACCGCGGACGAACTCGACCACGGCGTCAACTACGTGGGCAACGGCAACCGCAGGACCAAGGCGGCCAACCTGATGTGGGTCCTGCTCAACAAGACCGACTTCATCTTCAACTACTAAGAGAACCCCGGAGCCGCGATGACCGAACGGGAGCGCTTCAACAAGCTGATCCGCCGCAGAGAGCCCGACCACAGCTGCTTCTTCGAGCGGCCGCACATCACGCGCCGGACCTTCTTCCGGCACGCCGCCACCGGCCTCGCCGGGTCTTTCCTGGCCGGTCCCCGCGCTTCGGGCCAAGCGCAGAGCCAGGGCTCGGTCACCCCGCAGAACACCGCCAAGAACGTCATCCTCCTGTTTCTGCGCGGGGCCCCGAGCCATGTCGACACCTTCGACTTCAAAGAACTGCCGGGCGTCACACCGCGGGACTTCGCCCCCGAGACGTTCGGCGGCGTGCGGCTGCCCACCAAGCTGCTCGGGAACACGGCCCGGGTGATCGACAAGGTCGCCATCATCCGCTCCGGCCTAGCTTGGGCGCGGGCCCATCCGCTCGCGCAGACCTGGGTCCAGATCGGACGCAACCCGACCTCGGCCACCGGCCGCATCGCGCCGCACATCGGCAGCGTCGTGGCGATCGAGAAGGAGCCGGAGCGCCTTCCGCACCAAGCGTTTCCCGCGTTCATCTCGCTCCTGGGCCGGAACGTCTCCGGGCCCGGCTACTTCCCTGTGGAGCACGGACCGTTTGCGACCAACCCGTCCCCGACCGGCTTGGCCAACGCCGGGCACGATCCGGGCCAGCAGATCTTCGACGAGCGCTGGCGGCTGCTGCAGGAGATGGACGCCGGACTGCGAGGCCCGGGCTCTCCGCTCGGAGCGAAGGCGGCCGGCATGGCGGCGCTCTACGAGAACGCGCGCAGCCTCGTGTTCAACCCGGCCGTGGAAGCCGCGTTCAGCTACACCGAAGAGGAGAGCCGACGCTACGGAGGGACGGGTTTCGGGGACGCCGTGCTCACCGCGCGGAAGGTGATCGAGCAGGACCAGGGCACGCGGTTCATCCAGGTCGACTCCCGCGGCTGGGACCACCACGGCGATATCTACGACGCGACCACCGCACGCAACATCTACATCCAGACCGCAGAGTTCGATCCTGCCTTCGCGGCGCTGATCGAGGACCTCGACGCCTCGGGCAAACTGGCCGACACCCTCGTTGTGGCGTGCGGCGAGTTCGGCCGCACGCCGGGGCCGCTCTCGTCCGGGCGGAACGGCCGCGACCATTACCTCCAGATGGTGTTCGTGCTCGCCGGCGGAGGGATTCAGGGCGGCACGGTGGTCGGGGCGACCAACGACAGGGGAGGCCGAGGTCCTGGAGCCTTCACCACGGAGCCGGGCTGGTCGCGGGACCGCGACATCCGGCCGGAGGATGTCGAAGCTACGATCTACTCCGCCCTCGGCATCGACTGGACGAAGGTGCGCTACGACGACCCGTTCGGCCGGGGCTTCTACTACGTGCCCCTGGCCGACGACGACGCCTACGCGCCGGTGGACGAGCTGTGGGGCTGAAAGACGCCCTCAGCTCGTGCGGTCGACGACCCAGTGGGTCGCGGCATCCTCCAGGACCCGCTTGTACGGCGTATCGGGCAGCAGCTTGAGCCCGTCCACGGCCGCTTCGCAGTACTGCACCGCCCGACGGCGCACCTGCTTGATAGTCCCATAGCGGTCGAGGATCTCCAGAATCTGGGCCAGCGAAACCGAGCCGTAGCGGCCCTCGCGGATCACCGTCTCCACCTGCGCCCGCTCGGCGGGCGTGCAGAACTGCAGGGCGAGGATCAAGGCCAGAGTGACCTTGCCCTCGCGAAGGTCGTTGCCCACCGGCTTGCCCAGCACCGCTTCATTGGCCTCAAAGTCCAGCACGTCATCGATGAGTTGGAACGCCATCCCCAGGTTCCAGCCGTAGTCCCGCAGGCGCTCTTCGCCCTGCTCGCCGAGGCCGCCGAGCAGGGCCCCCGACGCGGGTGCAGGCGGCAAACAGGCAGGCCGTCTTGCGATGGATCAGATCCTGGTACTGCTCCTGGGTCACGTCGAGGCGCCCGATGATTTCGGCTTGCTGCAATTCGCCCTCGACCATCATCTGGGTCAAGTCGATCAGCAGGTCGAGGATGGCGAAGTCACGCTCGCGCACGGCGAGGCTGAAAGCCTGCATATAGAGCCAGTCCCCGGCCAGTACGCTGACTTGGTTGCCCCACCTCAGGTTGGTCGAGGGCTGCCCGCGCCGCACCTCGGCGGCATCGATCACGTCGTCGTGGACGAGCGTAGCGGCATGGATGACCTCCATGATGGCTGCCAACCGAACTGCGGCGGGGCCCATTGCCCCGCAGGCGCGGGACGAGAGCAAAACCAAGGCGGGGCGCAGGCGCTTGCCGCCGCTGGACTGCAGGTGCCGGTTGACCGCGTTCACAGCGTCGACGCAGGAGATCGTGTCGACTGCGATGATCTCCTCGACCCGCCGCAGGTCTGCGGCGACCAAGCCCAGCCCTGCGACGCGGGGCAACGGGACGGCTCTAGCCAGTTCCATGAAGCGAACCTAGGGCATTCCAAGTTTATCCAGTTCGGGCAGGGTGGGCAAATGCGCGCTACGCGACGGCCTGGAGCTGGAGGCCTCCCACAAGCTGTCCGTGGGCGTCGAACTCGAAGGGCCGGGCGGGCCCGCCAATCTCGATGCCCGCTTGCCCGCGCAAACCGTCGACAAGGTTCTCGCTGACCCGCATCCGGCCCAGCTCCATCGTGTTGCGGATCCAGACGACCGTGCAATCAGCGAGATCAGCGCGGCCGCAGGTCGCCAGGATCGCCTCGAGGCACTCCCGGTCGGACGGGAGGTGGGGCGGGCACATGCAGCCGATGGTGCTCGATGCTGTAAATGAGTTGATCCAGGTTTTGCGAAAATCCACGGCCTGATACAGGCGGTCGTGGATGATATCGCACAGGCCAATGCCGACCGCATTGCCGCCGCCGTGGGGAGTCAGGCTGCGCGCGTAGATCCTTGCGATGTCGGGCAAGCCCGGCCAGCAGCTGCGGCCCATCCAGGAGCGGTTGATGACTTTGGTATCCATCCCCGAGCCGGAAATGTTCTTGCCGATCTCGTCCACGATCAGCAGGTCGAACCCCGGAACCGGTATGTTCGCCTTCCAGGACTTCACGCGCGCAAGCAGTTCCTCTTCGCGAGGGGCCATGTCCCGCGCTCCGAGAGCGTGGACCTCGGCCGTCCGATGGTTGGCATCCTCGAGGATAGCCAGCCCGCCCAGCATGCGACCCCGAGTCGAGCATGACCCGGCCAACTTCGCGGATCACCTGCTCGAGGCCCCAGGCGGACAGCCCACATGTGGTACCGCTGGGCACCTTCCCACTTGCCCAAGCCGATAGCCATCATCTTGTGGATGCCGCTCTCCCAGCCGCCCCTCGAAGCCGGTGTGCCACTTGACCCGACCGCAGAGCATCACTCCATCGGCATCCCAAGCTTCCTTGTCCATCGACACGGCGATGCCCCGGGGCGTCGAGCCGACCGGCCACCACCTCGAGCGAACTGACGACCGGCACCCCCATCGCTTCGGGCGTCACACCGTAGCGCGCCAGCACGGCGCGCTGGCCTTCGGCTGTGCCACCGCCGTGGCTGCCCATGACGGGAATGATGAATGGCCGCACGCCTCTGGACACCCACGCATCAACGACCCCGCGGACGATGACATCGATGTTGGCGATCCCCCGGCTCCCGACCCCCACAGCAATGCGGCTTCCCCTCGGCACCGCCCGGACCCAGTCGGCAACCCCCGATCTCGCTGCGGACGGCCCGGTATACATCGTCCCAGCGACCGATCCGGAAAGCTCCGGTGGAGTTCCAGACATGCGCGGCAGGGCCATGGCCTAGGATTATAGCGACGCGGCCTGAGGGCGCGGCTCGGCACCGGGGGGCGACAATCATCGCCATGCGAAGCTCGAGGCGACGCCCGGCCCCTGTCCCGAAGGCAGCTCTTGCAAGTCGCGGCAACCACCGGCCTGGGGGAACCGGGCACCCAGGCCCACCCCGCGGCCAATTCCACGCTCACTGCGGTGCCGGGCATCAGGGTGGGGCACTGGACGCACAAGAGCGGCTCTACGGGCTGCACGGCTGTCCTGGTCGGCCCCGGCACAGTGGCCGGGGCGGATGTGCGCGGTGGCGGACCGGGCACCCGCGAGACGGATCTGCTCCGGCCGGAGATGACCGTCGACACGGTTCACGCCGTGGTGCTCTCGGGAGGCAGCGCCTACGGCTTGGCGACGGCCGACGGAGTGATGCGACACCTCGAGCAACGCGGGGGTCGGCGTCCGCGTGGGCCGCACGGTGGTCCCGATCGTACCCACGGCTATCCTCTTCGATTTGCACGTGGGAGCGTCGCACATCAGGCCAGGCCCTGAGGCGGGTCGGCGAGCGGCCGAAGCCGCGTCGGACGCACCCGTCGCCATGGGCAGTGTCGGTGCTGGCGCAGGAGCGACCATCGGGAAGATGCTAGGGCCAGCAAGGGCGATGCGCGGAGGCCTGGGTTCGGCGTCGCTACGCCTAGGCGACGGACTCGTCGTGGGGGCCCTCGCGGCGGTCAACGCGCTAGGCGATATCGTCGATCCCGGAACGGGCCAGATCGTGGCCGGAGCGCTCCGGCCGGACGGCCGGGGCTTTGCCGACAGCGTGGAGTTGGTGAAGGCCGGTCGGTGGGGAGCCGCCCTCGATTCGCCAGCGAACACGACGCTCGGAGTCGTGGCGGGCTAACGTGACCTGGGGCAAAGCCGCGGCAGCCAAGGTTGCCCAGATGGGCCCATGACGGGTTAGCCCGGGCAATCCGCCCGGCGCATCTGCCCTTCGACGGGCGACACGGTATTTCGCTCTAGGCACAGGCGGGCGCGAAGCCAATGCGCAGATAGTGGGAGTCGTCGGCGTTCTAGCGGCCGAAGCCTTGGCACAGGCGGTGGTGGCAGGTGTGCGGGCCGCGCAGGGGCGGTTCGGCATACCTGCTGCCTCGGAGATCTAGGACCCCGCGAAGGACCGAGGACGTTACGAAGCCCCGCGGCCGGCCGACCACCCTAGCGGGTCGCGGCATCCGGTCGAGCCAAGCAGTTCCGGGGAGCCCAGCGCACGCCGAGCTGTCGTATGCTTGGCGGCGTGGAGTCTCCTCAATTCTCCGGAATGCGGCCTGCGCTGCTTGCTTGCGCCCGAGACGCAGTAGCGCACGGCCGAGGCCGTAATGGGCGTCCGCACTCCTGGAGTCCACGGACACGGCCTCCTGAAGCATCTCGGCGGCTTCCACATAGCGGCCCTGCTTCAGCAGCAAAGCCCCCCAGGCCGGCGTACCCGGCAGCGTGCCCGCTGTCGTATCGGATGGCTTGGCGGTAGCGAGATTCGGCCTCCTCCCCATCGCCTCCTACGGCGATAGATCTGGACGAGCAAGTACAGCCCCTGCTCGCCGAGCTGCGAATGGGCCCGAGCCGCTTCGAGTTCCGGAGCCGCCTGCATCGAAGTCGCCACGCTGAAAATGCACCCCGCCGCGCATGAACCGAGCTTGAAGTGCCGAGGGAGGATGAGCGACCGCAAGCTCTACTGATCGCGTCAAAAGTCGTGTCCCTGGAATCCCTTCGTCGATTGATCTTCTGGGTGGATTTGTTGCACACTATTAGTATGATAAAAGAAAGGTTATTTTTCTTCCTACGACTTACTGAGGACCAGAGATTTCGAGGTCCGAAAAATTGTGGTCTTGCAGTTCATCGGGGGAAGTCTGTGGACCAGATAAAGTCCTGCGTTCTTTTTTTCATACGCACGATCCATCGTTGGATCTCACGCTTCTTCCTGGGAGGCATGGAGAACCTGCGGGATCGCCAAAGAACGGGACGACCGCGCCTAGGGACAGACCGGCACGTTGCTTGGATTTCACATCGTCGTCGGAGGCCAAAACCCCGCTCAAGGACCCATGCGAGTGCGCTTGGTGGACCGCGCAGCGAGTGCGCCGAGCCTTGGGGGAGAAGTTCGGCAGCGTCCTGAGTGGCTCCCCGGTGCGCCGGATCCTGCGGCAGCTCCGACTCCCGCCGCAGCGGCCCCAGGGGTGCGCCGCCCCGTACGAGCTCGCTGATGGGCCAGCGATGGCAAGACCCCAGAGTTCCCCAGGCTCCTTCGCCGGGCCCAAGAGTGGGGAGCCCGCTCGCCTGCGCCGACGAGTCCGGCCTAGCTGCGCAGAGCGTGTGCGGGCAGCCTGGGGGCCTCCGCGGCCGGACCTCCGTCGGGTGGGCGGCCAGCGGGCGCTTCCGCCTGAACCGGCTGGCGGCCAGCAGCCCGGAGGGCCAGCTCGAGGCCAGGGTGCGGGAAGGCCCTGTCCCGGCGGAGGTCTTCCGGGGGTTCCTGGAGCGGATCGCGGAGGAAGCGGACCGGAAGATTCTGTTGGTGGTGGACAATTGCAGGATTTCACCACGCACGGATCATCCAGGAGCGGCTGGAAGCGAACCAAGCCGCGGTAGGTCTGTATTTTCAGCCGACCTAATCGCTGGAGATCAATTCGGTGGAATTGCTAGGGGCCTGGGTCCAGCGGCGGGTCCGTCGCGAGCTGAGCCAGACCGCAGCACAGCTGCGCGGCAACCTGGAAGCTGCTGGCCAGTCTTGGCCAGGAGTTCCGGAACAGGGGCGGTCCTTCTTGCGAGAGGCGGACTGCCAGTCTATTTTGGTCTGCATTCCGAGGGCCCGACTTTGGACGCGCTCAGGAGTGAGGACAGCCGCCGCGGACGCCTGGACAGGGCGGTGCTGTTCAATGGCCATGTGCATCTGCTCGGGTTCGAGGTGGTGGAGCAGGACACCGCGAGGGCGGCCACGCGCAGTTGAAGGTCAAGGGCTACGCCGCCAAGCACCGCCGCCTGGGCGGGCCCATCCACCTATCGGCGTGGAGTTCAGCCGGGAAACGCGCAACATCGTGGCCTGCGAGGCAGAAAATGCCTGAGCCGGCCTGACCGCCTGGAAGGCACCGCCTCAGCGCAGGGACCGACCTGCGGCCCCCGCGACCGAGGCACCTGTCCAATCCGGCCGTCGCCGACCGGAATCCAACCTAGGCATGAGCGGCCAGCGGCGCGCCCCCGCCGTTCGTCGGGCTGACGGGTTCGCACGGTCGCGTTCAGCCGCTGGACCTCCGGATGCTCCGCAGCAGCAGCTGGAGGCCCCGGCGACTCAGCCATTGCAGGAACGGCCATGCCTCGCGGCGGAGGTGGAGGTTCCGCGCCCGGTCGCGCAGGCGCTCCCACGGGGTGGGAAGGCCCCCCGAGCCCGTGCCGGGAACCCCCGCCGCGGCGCCGGCCTTCAGCTTCAGCGCAGCGGGCGAGAGCGTCCGCGCCTCGCCGTAGGCGGCCGGGTCGCCCCCCGTGCGGCGCGCCCGGTGGAGCGCCCACGTCCGGGCGATCGACACCCGGGTTCCGTCGGGAAGGACCGCGGCGGCCGTGACGGCGCTGCGCAGCCGGGTGCGCAGGCGATGCACCAGGTTCGGCGCGAACGCCGCCGAGGCCGGCAGCGCGATGTGGAACGCCGCCGCGGGGAACTCCTCGAGCGCGTCGCCGGCGGCAGCGAAGCGCACGCGCGGGTCGGGACCGAACACGTCAAGGAGCCAAGCCCGCCGTTCGTCGCCCTCCCGCGCCCGCAGGACGATGCGCACCAGCACGTCATGCTCGCGGTCGGCCAGGATCGCCGCGGCGGCCCCGATGACCTGCTCGGCCGGGACGCGTCCGGCCTCGATGGTCACCACGTGCTGGGGCACCGCATAGATGCGACCGGGCTGGGCACCGCGGAACTCGTGAGAGGCAATCAGGTGGGCCGCCTTCCCCTGCTGGATCCGCCTCGCCCGCTCCTTGGCGTCTCTGTCCTCCTCCCAACGCCCTTGGTGCCAGGCCGAGGCCTCCCGGACCGGCACCAGCAACCCGCCGCGGGCGTACGCCCGGTAACTGAACTCGGTGTCCTCCGCGCCCCAGCGGACGAACGATTCGTCCATCCCGCCCACCAACCGGTAGAAGCTCCTGCCGACTCCGAAGTTGCCGCCCCGCATCGCCCGAAACACATCGTCGGCCCGCGTCGTCAGAGCGCGGGTTCTGAGCATCGTACTCTCCACCTCGGGAGGGTCGGTAGGCCGGTTCGCGAACAGCTCCCGCAACGCTCCCGGCCGGCCCCGGATCGTCTCGGCGTCGAGGTCGTCCACCGCCACATAGACCACATCCCCCAACGTCAGGGCGTCGCAGACGGCGTGGTGCCAGCGGGCGTGCGCCGCCAGCCAGTCCGCCTCGACCAGCATGTCGCTGTCGAGGAAAATCAGGATGTCGCCCGCGGCGACCCCGGCCCCGGTGTTGCGCGCCCGGGCGAGTCCGAACCCGCGGCGCTCCTGCCGCACCACCCGCACGTCCAACGCGGCCGACCGGGGCCGCTCCAGCGGCGGCTGCGACCCGTCGTCGACCAGCACCACCTCCCACAGGTCCCGCGGGTAGGTCTGCCCCTCGAGCGCCGCCAGCGTCCGCGCCAGCGTCGCGGCCGGCGTCCGGTAGGCGGGGAGGACTACGCTGACCGGCAAGGTGGGGGCGAAGGCCTCCAGCGGCTCCACCTCCACCTGCCGCCAGTCGTTGTAGGGGACCGAGGTCGGTTTGGGCACCATCCAAGCCGTCCTAGCTCTGAGGACTCTTGGGATTAGTGTCCCACCAACTGGAACGCCACTCGATCGGCCCCCGCGATGCTACTGATCGCGTCAAAAGTCGTGTCATCGGAATTCAGGCCAGAATATACTTGCAGTCTGCCTCTCGCAGGAAGGCTCGCACCTGTTCCGGAGCTTTTTGCCAAGACTGGCAAGCAGCTTCCAGGTTGTCGCGCAGCTGTGCTGCGGGCTTGCTCAGCTGGCGACGGACCCGCCGCTAGGCCAAGGCCCCGAGCCGTTCGAACGGATTGACTGGACGAGTAGGTCGGCTCCAAACAGAGATCCGCTGCGGCTTGGTTCGCTTCCAGCCGCTCCCGGATTGTCCGGGCGCGGGGCATCCTGCCATGGTCCACCACCAGCAGAACCTTCCGATCCGCTTCCTCCGCGATCCGCTCCGGAAACTCCCGGGAGACCTCCGCCGTGGCAGGGCCTTCCCGCACTGTGTCCTAGAGCTGGCCCTCCGGGCTGCTGGCCGCCAGCCGGTGGAGGCGGAAGCGCCCGCCGGCCACCCGCCCGACGGGGGCCTGGCCGCACGGGCCCCAGGTGCGCCCGCACACGCTCTGCGCAGCTAGGCCGGACTCGTCGGCGCAGGCGAGCAGGGCTCCCCACTCCCGGGCGCGGCGAAGGAGCTGAGGGAACTTTTCGTCTTGCCAGCGCTGCACAGCCGCGGGATCGTACCGGGTGACGCGCCGCTGGGGCCGCTGCGGCGGGAGTCCGAGCCGCCGCAGGCTCCGGCGCACAGGGGAGACGCTCAGGACGCTGCCGAGCTTCTCCCCCGAGGCTCGGCGCACTCGCTGCGCGGTCCACCAAGCGGACTCGCATGGGTCTTGATGGGGGTCTTGGTCCAGGACGACGATGCGGATCCAAGCCAGGTGCCGGTCTGTCCCTTGGCGGGCCTTCCCGTTCTTTGGCGATCCCGCAGGCTTTCCAGGCCCCCCAGGAGGAAGCGTGAGATCCAGCGCTAGATCGTGCGTATGGAGCAAGGGACGCAGGACTTTATCCGGGCCACTGACTTCCCCCCGAGGAACTGCAAGACCACCTTTTTTCGAACCTCGAACTTCTGGTCCTTAGTAAGACGCAGGAAGAAGAAGAATCTTTTTTTATCATACTAATAGATCGCAGAAAATCCACCCTGCAGATCAATCGACGAAGGGATTCCCGAGACACGACTTTCGACGCGATCAGTAGATTCCCGGATAATTTCCCGAGTTGGGTGTTGCGGGACCGTATGGCTTGAGCGGAGAGGGCTGCGCACCCGGCGCGGGCCCCTCAGCCCGTCGCCGAGCGACTTGGGCCCCCCGCAGGCGCCCGGCTCCGGGCGCACGGGCCCCCCGGACTCCACGTCGGTCCCCTGCCGCTGGGCCCGGCGCGGCTCCGGCCGCGCCGCCCCAGCCCTAGCCCGGCTCCATCCGGCTCGCCGCGTGCAGCAGCCAGTCCCACCGCAGGTTGCTCCTGCTGCACAGCAGCCGCAGCTACGCGATCTGCCCGCCCAGTTACTGATTTTGCCATAAGTCATTGCAAGGAACAACCAGAAACAGTCTAGGCGCAGTCGGCCTCGCGGAAGAACCCTTGCACCTTGGTGGGGTCGGCCTCCAGGGCTTGCAGGGCCTCCTCCCAGCGCTCCCGGAGCTGGCGGACCGTCCGGACCAGCAGCTTCCCCACCCGGCGCTTGACGACCGACCAGACTTGCTCTGTAGGGTTCAATTCCGGAGAGTACGACGGCAACAGATGAATCTCCACCGGTGCCTCGGTCCGCTCCTTCCAGGCTTCTATATGCTTGGCTGTGTGGATTCTGTGGCGGTCCACTATCACGTGAATCGGTCTAGCATCCGTCTGGTCCGGAATCTGTTGCAGGAACTGTTCCAACGTGGCTGCGGTGGCGGTTCCGGCATGGATCCTGGAATAAATCTCTCCCGAGGGGCTGATCGCGGACAGCATGTTCAGCCGGAACCGTTCCCCCGTTGGCTGGACGACAGGCGTCCGACCCCGGGGTCCCCAGGTAGTGCCCCGGTGGGAGTGCGAGGTCCTGCCGGCCTCGTCGGCCAAGAGCAGCAGCGCTCCCTGCTCCTGCGCGTGCCGGGCGAGGGCGGGGTAGGTTTCTGCGATCCAAGTCCGCACCGCGTCGGCGTTCTGCCGGCAGGCCCGGAACTGAGGGCGCTGCGGGGTGAGGCCGAGGCGCCGCAGGACCCTGCGCACCGTCGCCAGGGACAGCTGGACTGGGAACTGGTCGAGGATCCCTGGCCGGACAATTTTCAGCGACCAGGAGGCGAACTCGAACTGGAGTTGATCAGGGGATTTGTCCCGCAGAGTTGCGAGGATCATCTGCATTGGGTCGGGGGAGAGGCAGGGAGGGCGTCCGGGTTTGGGTTGATGTCCGAGAGCTTGGAATCCACAGCAGGCATAGAGACAAATCCAGGTGCGAATTGTGCGGATGCCGATGCCGAATTCCTGGGCCAGGGCTTGGATGGATTTGCCGTGGCGGGCTTGGATCACGACCAGCTTCCTAAGGGGAGGTCGGGAGCGATGGGGAATGCGTCGGAAGTCGGGAAAGGTTGGAAACTTCATGAACTGATAATAGCAGAAATCACAGGCAGATTCCATGTGGAAATGTCTCAGATAAAAAACATCTATAGACCAGTTTATGTATGTGTTGGCGCGGGGGAGCTGCTGAGAGGTTGAAAACGGCCAGACCTGCAATTACTTTTGGCAAAGTCAGTAGAAACCCTGCTGCGCCGCGGGCGAGCGGCACGGCGGAGGCTGCCGGCCCAGATCCGGCAACGGCCCCCGAAACGCATGCTCCTGCCCCTGCTGGCCACGGTGCCGCCGCACCAGCTCCGCCAGCGGCAGCCGGTCGTAGCTCACCAGAATCATCGTGGACACCGGCTCCAGCAGCCGCTGCTCCCCGCCCCCGTCGCGCCGGATCACCACGCACACCTGCTCCTCCGGCCGCCGGGCCGGCCGGTACTGATCGCGTCGAAAGTCGTGTCTCGGGAATCCCTTCGTCGATTGATCTGCAGGGTGGATTTTCTGCGATCTATTAGTATGATAAAAAAAGATTCTTCTTCTTCCTGCGTCTTACTAAGGACCAGAAGTTCGAGGTTCGAAAAAAGGTGGTCTTGCAGTTCCTCGGGGGGAAGTCAGTGGCCCGGATAAAGTCCTGCGTCCCTTGCTCCATACGCACGATCTAGCGCTGGATCTCACGCTTCCTCCTGGGGGGCCTGGAAAGCCTGCGGGATCGCCAAAGAACGGGAAGGCCCGCCAAGGGACAGACCGGCACCTGGCTTGGATCCGCATCGTCGTCCTGGACCAAGACCCCCATCAAGACCCATGCGAGTCCGCTTGGTGGACCGCGCAGCGAGTGCGCCGAGCCTCGGGGGAGAAGCTCGGCAGCGTCCTGAGCGTCTCCCCTGTGCGCCGGAGCCTGCGGCGGCTCGGACTCCCGCCGCAGCGGCCCCAGCGGCGCGTCACCCGGTACGATCCCGCGGCTGTGCAGCGCTGGCAAGACGAAAAGTTCCCTCAGCTCCTTCGCCGCGCCCGGGAGTGGGGAGCCCTGCTCGCCTGCGCCGACGAGTCCGGCCTGGCTGCGCAGAGCGTGTGCGGGCGCACCTGGGGCCCGTGCGGCCAGGCCCCCGTCGGGCGGGTGGCCGGCGGGCGCTTCCGCCTCCACCGGCTGGCGGCCAGCAGCCCGGAGGGCCAGCTCTAGGACACAGTGCGGGAAGGCCCTGCCACGGCGGAGGTCTCCCGGGAGTTTCCGGAGCGGATCGCGGAGGAAGCGGATCGGAAGGTTCTGCTGGTGGTGGACCATGGCAGGATGCCCCGCGCCCGGACAATCCGGGAGCGGCTGGAAGCGAACCAAGCCGCAGCGGATCTCTGTTTGGAGCCGGCCTACTCGTCCAGTCAATCCGTTCGAACGGCTCGGGGCCTTGGCCTAGCGGCGGGTCCGTCGCCAGCTGAGCAAGCCCGCAGCACAGCTGCGCGACAACCTGGAAGCTGCTTGCCAGTCTTGGCAAAAAGCTCCGGAACAGGTGCGAGCCTTCCTGCGAGAGGCAGACTGCAAGTATATTCTGGCCTGAATTCCGATGACACGACTTTTGACGCGATCAGTAGCGGGCGTAAGGCGTAAAGACTCGCCAAAGCGCCCAAGCTGGAGGAACGTCAAGCCGACGTTGAAACCCAGCGCCGGGTCGTCAGGCTTCAAATCCAGGGTGTCCCGGAACCGACTCAGCACCTCGTCCAGCTTGCCGCCAGCCAGCAGCTCAGAGCCTTCCCGCGTGAGCACCGCCAAGCGGTCTTGCTGCGCTGCCAGCTGGCCGAGGCCCCCCAAGCAAGACAGCCAGAGCTCCAGCGACCGCACACCGCTGGAGCGTAGACGAGCCCGGCCGCCGCTTGGAATCACGCTACCACTTGAATTTCAGCCCGAGTTGCAACACGCGCGCGTCCCGAGCCAAAGGCACGCTGCCGAACCCTCCCCCTCCGAAGGTCGCACGATAACCCGTCCATTGGGTGTGGTTCAGTGCGTTGAACGCCTCGGCGCGGAATTGCACCAGAGCGATCTTCCCGATCGAGATGTTCTTGAATAGCGAGATGTCAAAGTTGTTGGTCTCTGCCCGGCGCACCGCGTTGCGCTGCAGGTCTCCGAACTCGCCGGGCGTTACAGCGGAGAAGGCGTCGGTGTTGAAGAACCGATTTCGAGTCCTGCCGCCGCTGAGGTTGGGCTCGCCGTTCGCGTTCGGACGGCAGGGGCAGCCCCCGCTTCCGTGAGGATCGCCAGCGCTTCCGATGTTGGGCAGAGTGCCAGTCTGGAAGGCGCTGATCCCCGGCAGAGTCCAGTTGCCCAGCAGCGCCTTGAGGGCCCCCGTCCAGCCCGACGGGGCCGGAAGGTCATACACATAGCTGAACAGCAGGACATGGAACCGGTCGAAGTCCGACGGGCCGTATTCCGCACGAGGATTGTACGAGTCTTGATGCTTCGTGCCGCCCACATGCCCGCTCGTATAGTCCATGCCCTCGGAGAGCGTGTACGACGTGTGCAGGGTCAGGCCATGCCAGTTCTCGGTCCACACTCTCGCTTGGAGCGAGTGGTATACCGAGTTTGTCGAATTCTCGAACGAACGAATCGGCTCCCAGCCCTGGTAGGGCCTAGCTTGGTTCACGATGCGCAGGCCCGCACGCACTTCCGCCGCATGCTGGGCCTCGGGCTGGTTGAGGTCTCGGACCGTCTGGAGGTACGAACCGGCGCTCCCGACATACTGATGTGTTCAGAAGTAATTGCACGAAAAAGCTCCGCAGGCCGTTGATTCCATTGGTGGGTTGCTTGCAATTACTTTTGGCAAAATTAGCAACCCACATTGAAGAGGATCCCCGCACGGTGGCGGTGCTGGATGCCGAGGCTCCAATTCTGAATCTGCGGAATCTTGTAGATGCCTTCGTAGGTGCGAAAGCTTCCCGGAAAGCGCGCCGTCGCTCGGATTGCTCAGGCTCGGCGGGGAGCCCCGGGAAAACGCAGCGATTTGATCGTTCTACTAATACGAATGGGGCAGCATGTCGTAGCGTACGGCCAGGTTCAGGGTGACCCGGGGGTTGATCCGCCAAGTGTCGTTCACCCACATCCCACCTGACCTCGTCAGGTAGACCGGCGAGGTCTGCAGCTCGAGCTCGTTGTGCTGGAAGGCTTGGCCTAAAAGGAAGCCGCCAACCTCGTGGCCGGCAGCGCCGCGTTGGAACGTGAACTGACCCTTCCTTGCGCCGAAGAGGTCTTGCTGCTTGAGGAACGGCATGTACTCGGCCCCGAAACGGACCGTGTGGCTGCCCCGCGCCCACAACGTGTTGTTGCGAAACTGCCACGTTTCGAGCACATTGGTCCAGGGCCACGACCCCGTGTTGATGTTGACGTTCCGGGCTCCGCGGAACAGCAGGTTCGGAATCCGGTCGGCCCGGTTGTCCGCATACAGCTCCGGGATGTTCAAGGAGCTCGGCCGCTCGTAGCTGCCGGCCGGGTCCAGGGTCAGCGGCTGGGGCGAGAAACCCACCATCGTCTCGTTCACCATGCTGGGGGAAAACGTCGAAGTCCACTGCGCCATATACTTCTTCGGCGGGTTCGAGAATTCGGTGCCAATCGTGGGATAGCTCTGGTTCGACCCCTGCGTGGTCGGAAAGATCTGCTTATTGTGTCCATGATGAACCGGAACAGCACCCGGTTCTTGTTGTTGACGTTGCGGTCCATGCGCAAAATCTCCTGACGCACATCCAGCGGAGACCCACCGACCCCAACGAAGGCGCCCTCCGCGGTGTTCGGCAGGGGCAGCACGAAGTTGAGATCGGCGAGGATCGTGGCGTTCGGATCGATCCGGCTCGCCGGAATGCCGTCATTGGGGAAGGGCATGCCCGTGTCCGGGTCGCTGATCGCATTCTCCGCGCTGAAGTCGCCCTAGCGCATGGCCGCCGATGCCGCGTTGCGATTGCACAACGTGTTGCGCAGAATCGAGCGCCACTCGTGGTTCCAGAAGAAAAACGTCTTGGTCTTCTCCCGGTTGTAGCCCCCGAACGACACCGGTCCGCCGATGTTGTAGCCGTAGTTGCTGTAGCGTAGCTTGGGCTTGTCGCGGTTGTTGAGGTTGCAGAAAAAGTTGTTGGCGTCGAACGCGTCGTTGCGCACGAACTCGTAGAACGTTCCGTGAAAGTCCTGCGTGCCCGATCTGATGGCGATGTTGAGCTGGCCGCCCGCACCGAAACCGGCGTCCGACTCGGCATGGGCGGTCGAGACTTCGAATTCCTGGATCGCGCCGATGGAAAGCAGCACTTCCACGCAGCCTCCGCAGCCGCGGTCGTAGTTCTCCTGCCCGTCAACGCGCCACACGTTGTGGTTGCGGCGCATACCGTTGAACGAAATGCTAGCCGCGCCGCCCGAGCCTACACCGGCCAGGGGGTTGAAGCCGAAGTTGTTCGTCGACGATGCATCGGGCACCAGAGCCGCTAGCTGCATGAAATTGCGGCCGTTCATGGCGATGTTCTCGACCTGCTTGCCGGAACGACCTCCTCGACGGTCGCTTTCTCGGTCTGCAATTGCACGGCGGTGTCCGTCACCTCGATGGTTTCGGTCACTTCGCCAAGTTCGAGGGCCACATCAATCACAGCTCTGCCCCGCACGTTTAGCACAAGGCCCGAACTACGAAACGATTTGGACCCAGGCGACTTAACCGCAATTGTGTACGAGCCGACTTCGTTGGTCGAAACCGTCGCGACTGCACCGGTCTCTCCGCACGTGCTCGTGACCTGCGCACCGGGAATGACTGCACCCGTGGCGTCGCTGACGATGCCGGAAATGGTTGCGGTGTTCTGTGCCGCGGCATCGGGTGCGCGGCCGAGGAACATCGCGCAGCAAACAGCAAGAGCTGCAAGAGTTCGCAGCGAGCTTCCCGGCAGGCTCCCGCCGGGCCGATCCGAATGAAGCATTTTGAATCCTCCTCTAGGTTCTTTGGACGAAACGTCACCATTTCTCATGGCCCAAGGGCCCGTTGAAAATGCCGTGGGTTCCGTGGAGCTTGCGTACGCGGCGCTCGAACGCGCCCGAAGTGGTCGCAGAATAGTCCTCCGAACCGCGCCACCGGCAGCCGCGGCGATGCGAGTCGCTGCTGCACCAGTTGACCGCGCCTGTCGGACTTTTCAACAGGCCCTAGATAGGCACATCCTCTCGGCAGTCCGCCAACGCGCACGACCGGCATAGCGAATAGCGCAGAACTCTTCCGGTCGCAGCCACCTTGCACGGCTCCCCCTGCCTCCGCTTGGCTCCGGGCCGCCCGGTCGAGTACTGTTGCTTCAGGTTCGCTGTAGGGTGGCGAGGCCGGTCGGCGGCTGGCCTGTGCTCCGTGCCAAGCGGCGTCGGGGTATTGACCGACTTGGCCCGGCCCAACTGATCGAATCCGCGCAGACCCGGCGGCACCGCCGTCACCGAGGCAGGGGGCCTATCGCTCGGCCCGTTCCGCCGCCCCGTAGCGCCTTCCCAGAGTACTCCGCGAGGCAGGGCCTGCTGGGGCGACGCAATTGCGCCCGTCTCCTCTTCGGCATTTTGCTCGCGGCGGCCGGGCTGCCCATTCCACCATGCCGACTCGGCTTTCACCGCGGGCCCCCGGCAGGCTGCGGTCGAATTCCAATTCCGCACGGCGGCCCTCGCAGGCGCGGCGCAGCGGCCGAACTGTGCTGGTACAATCCAACCTAGCCGACCATGCCGCAACAAGGTTCCGTCAACCGTCGCAACTTCATCCAGCGCACCGCCGGAGCGGCGGGCGCTCTAGCCGCAGCGCTGCCCGCCTCCGGCCAGGACGCCGCCTCCCGGCGCCGGGTGCTCGGCTCGAACGACCGCATCAATGTCGCCCAGATCGGCGTGGGCGGGCGCGGCAGCAGCTTGCAACGGCTCATGCTGGGAATGATCGAGGCGGGCCAGAACTTCAAGATCAACGCCGTCTGCGATGTGTACGAGAAGCGGCGCCGCCTCGCCCAGGAGAACAGCAAAGCCGAATTCTCGACCCTGGACTACCGCGAAATCCTCGGCCGCCCGGATGTCGACGCGGTCGTCATCGCAACGCCGGACCATTGGCACGGCACGATGGCCATCGCCGCGATGGAGGCCGGCAAGGATGTCTACCTAGAAAAGCCGATGACGCACACGATCGAGGAGGCTAAGGAGGTCGCGCGCAAGGTTCGCGAGACCGGGGCCGTGCTGCAGGTCGGCTCGCAGACCACCTCCGCCGACCAGTGGTGGAAGGCCCGCAAGGCGATCGCCGACGGCATGATCGGCACCCTCATCTCGAGCCAAGGTTCCTACCACCGCAATTCGCTGCGCGGGGAATGGAACTGGACCCCCGAGCGGGGCCGCGGGTGGGTGATCGAGCCCGACGCCGGACCTCACGGCCAAGGCGTGAACTATATCGACTGGAACATGTGGCTGGGCCCGGCCCCGAAGCGCGAGTGGGACCCGCACCGCTTCTTCCGGTTCCGCAAGTACTGGGACTATTCGGGCGGCATCGCCACCGACCTGTTCTACCACGTAGTAGCCCCGCTGAACATCTGCTGGGGCCAGCCGCAGTTCCCCTACCGCGTCACCGCAACCGGCGGCAGATACATCTTCAACGCCCCCGGGGACCGGGAGGTCCCCGACACGTTCAATCTGCTGGCGGACTTCGCCCGCGGCCATTCGCTGGTGCTGAGCTCCACCATGGCCAATTCCCGCCACATCCCCGGCTTGATTCGCGGCCACGAAGGGACGATCGTGATGGTCGAGCACGGACGCTTCGAGGGGCGCACCGACTACATCACGGTGGAGTCCGAGCCGATTTTCAGGGATCCATTCGTACAGAAGTACGGCACACCGACCGTGCAGATCAAGGTCGAGAACCGCGGCCGTGACGCGCACATGAAGAACTTCCTCGAGTGCATGCGGACGCGCGACAAGCCGAATCTCGACGCCAGCACAGCCTACCGGGCCCAGGTGACGATCTCGATGGGGGTGATGTCCCTGCGCCAAGGCAAGGTGTTGTACTTCGACCCCGACCTCGAAGAGGTCACCGACACGCCGCCGAGGGTCGGCTGAGGGTGCCTCTCCGAGAAGCGCGGCTCTACTTCCTGGCCCTCGCCGCCTTGCCGGCGGCTATCGCCCCGGGCTGCGGGACCGACCGCCCCTCGGAGCGCTTGCCGAATGTGCTCCTGATCCTCGCCGACGACCTCGGCTACGGCGATGTCAGCGCATATAACGACGCAGCCAAGGTCCGCACCGCCCACCTCGACTCGCTAGCCGACCAGGGCCTGCGGTTCACGGACGCGCACAGCCCGTCGACGGTCTGCACGCCCACTCGTTACGGCATCCTGACCGGGCGGATGCCGTTCCGGACGGGCATGACGGGCGTCTTTACGGGCGTGGACGGGCCGTGCCTGATCGACGCCACGCGCCTCACGCTCCCGCAAATGCTCCGCGAGCAGGGCTACGCCACCGCCATGGTCGGCAAGTGGCACTTGGGCATGAGCTTCTTCACAGACAAAGGCCAGCCGGTTAGCGAGGTGGAGCTGCCGACCGGAACCAGCGAGGAGCGGAGCGCAGCGGGCGTCGAGCGCGTGCGCCTCACCGACTTCTCCCGGCCCATCCCGGATGGCCCGCTGCATCGCGGGTTCGACACCTTCTTCGGCACGGTGGCCTGCCCGACCACAGACTGGCTCTACGCCTGGATCGACGGCGACCGCGTACCGGTCCCGCCCCGCGCCGTCCTGGACCGCGGGCCCCTCCCGAAGCACCCTTACGCCAACGACAACCGCCCCGGCCTGATCGCTCCGGACTACGACTTGGAAACGGTGGATCTCGTGTTCCTAGAGAAGAGCGTGCAGTTCCTGGAAACCCACGCGGCCGAGACTCCGGACCAGCCGTTCTTTTTGTTCCATTCCATGCAAGCGGTCCATCTGCCGTCGTTCGCGGCTCCGGACTTCCACGGCAAGTCCACGGCCGGCCCCCATGGGGACTTCCTGCTGGAACTCGACTACATCGTCGGCGAACTGCTGAATGCACTAGCGAGGCTGGGGCTCGCCGAGGAGACGCTCGTGCTGTTCACAAGCGACAACGGCCCGGAGGTGACGACGACCTACCATATGCGCCGGGACCACAACCACGACGGAGCCCGGCCGTGGCGGGGCATGAAGCGCGACCAGTGGGAAGGCGGGCACCGCGTGCCTACCGTCCTCCGCTGGCCTGGGAGAGTTCCGGCCGGGAGCGTCACAGACCAGACCTTCTGCTTGACCGACATCATGGCGACCTTGGCGGGCCTGACCGGCTTCTCCCTGCCCCCCGACGCAGCCGAGGACAGCTTCGACTTCTCGGGACTGCTGTCCGGCACCTACGACGGCTCCGCGGTGCGCGAGTTCACGCTGCACCAAACGAACAGGCTTGCCTTGGCCCTCCGCCAAGGACCGTGGAAGTACCTGGACCATGCCGGCTCGGGCGGAAACGACTACAGCCGGCCGCAGTTGGCCGGGTTCGTCGTGGACGAGGGCGCGCCCGGCGCGCCCGCCCAGCTCTACAACCTAGCGGACGACCCCGGGGAAACACGCAACCTGTACTTCCGGGAGCCGGAAACCACAGCGCGCATGAAGGCGCAACTCGATGCGTTCGTCAGCTCTGGCCGCAGCGCCCCGCTCCGGACGGAACAGGTGGCCCCGGACCCCCTGTAGTTCCAGTCGGACAGCCTTCCAGCGCACTCGCGTTGCGGGTAGTCCGCGTCCTGGGATCGATCGGCCCAGCCCCCATGCTGCTGCCGCTAGCCGAAGAAGGCAGCCAGGGCCGGCAGCCCATAGAACAGCCCCAGCAGATAGGCGATCGCCAGCAGCCGCGAGCGCGCAGCTATGCCCGCGAACACCCGCACTCCCCGGAGCAGAGCCCCCCGCACGGGCCGCCAAGGGTAGATCAGGAGCGTTCCGGCCAAGTTGAACGCCAGGTGGGTCAGGGCGATTTCGAGCCCTGCCTGCGCGTTAGGGCCTGTGGCAGCCAGCGAAGCCATCAGGGCCGTGAGCGTCGTGCCGACATTGGCCCCGATGGTCAAGGGAAACGCACTCTCGAGCATGACCGCTCCGACACCGGCAAGCGGCACGAGCAGGGAGGTCGTGATGGAGCTCGACTGCACCATGGCGGTGATGACGCAACCGACTGCCATCGCAATGATGGCGGAGCGCCCCAGAGCCCGCTCCAGCGCCTGCCCCGCCTTCTCCAGCAACACCAACTTCAAGGTGCGGACGATCAGCATCAGGGCACCGAAGATCAAAGCGCCGCTCGCGAGGATAACTACCACCCCCTGCGCCTGGGACGCGTCGAAGAGGGCCTCGGCTAGGGCGCGCACCGGCAGCAAGGCCGCCTTCAGCGCGACGGCCAAAGGGCTCTCGAAATCGCTGCCGCCAACAACATGGAGCTTGTCCGCCAACAGCGAAGCCGTCCGCGCCAACATACCGGTGGCCAGCTCGAGCGGAAGCAGGATCAGCACGCTCAGGTAGTTGAAGAAATCGTGGCAGGTCGCGACGGCGAAGGCCCGGCGGAACTCCTCCGGCCGAGCTATGTGGGCCAGCGAGACAATCGTGTTCGTCACCGTGGTGCCGATGTTCGCGCCCATGATCATCGGCACCGCGTTGGCAAGCGGCAGAGGGTTTTCGGGAGCCGCGACGAGCCCGACGACCATCGAAGTCGTCACCGACGAGCTCTGCACAAGCGTCGTCGTCAGCAGGCCGACCATGAGCGCCACGAAAGGATTTCCGGTCGCGTCGAAGAACACATCGAGCAAGTCGCTGCCGAGCAGCTTGAAGCCGTCGCCCAAGCCTCGCACTCCGGCCAAAAAAACCACCAGCAGCAGCAAGACGGCCAGCCCGCTCAGCAGCTGCGCGGTGGCGGACCGCGAAGGGACTGGGCTGAGCGGCGCGGTGTTCATGGCCTCCGCAGGATCAAGAGCCGGCAGGCGCTGCCCGGAACTGAGCCAACGAAGGCATCGGGCGGGCCGCCTCTCCGCCGACCTGCGCTCACCCTGCGCATGCAGATTTCTGCCGGGACGCGTCTCCCGCGCCGGGACGGAGCTGCACCAAGGGGTCGGCAGCGGGCTCGGAGAGACTGGCTGCACCGATCTCGGCCCCGCCCTCATGCGGCAGGAACCGCTTGTCCAGCAGCCGTCCGGCGTCGATGTTCCCTAGGGCCGCCAGGAGGTTCTCCATCACTTGGCCGTGATCCTGCTTGAGGTTCGCCAGGAAGGTTCGCAGCTTCCCCCGCACCGTGTCCGTCCGGTACGAGCACACGCAGGGCGTGAGCGGCATGCCGTGCTCCGCGGCGTAGGCCGCCGTAACGTCCTCCGAGACGTAGACGAGCGGCCGGACTAGGCGGAAGTCACCGGACCGGGATGTTGTAACCGCCGGCAGGGCGCTGAGGCGGCCGGTGAAGAGGGCATTGCGCAGCAGCGCCTCGCACAGGTCGTCGGCGGTATGGCCGAGAGCGACCACATTGCAGCCGAGCCCGGAAGCGACCTCGTAGACGGCTCGGCGACGGTACCGGCTGCACAGGTCGCACCCATGCCCCGGCTGCGTCTCGAGCAGCTGGAGCGAGGGCTCGTCGCGATAGTAGGTCCAAGGGACGCCGCGCTGTTGCAGGAACTCGCCGAGCGAGTCCACAGGACGGACGAACTTCCCCTGCTCGATGGTGAAGGCGTGCAGGGAGAACTTCTGCGGCGAGCGCTCGGCCAGCAGGCGCAGAGCATCCACTAGAGCCAGCGAGTCCTTGCCTCCGGACACGCCTACTGCGATGCGGTCCCCGGCACGGATCATGCCGAATTCCGCAATGGCCTTGCCGACCTTGCGCAGCAGTGTCTTGCGGGCGCTCACGTGCCGCTTCCAGCGACCGACCAGCCTGAGGAACCAGTATACCGTTCAGGCCCAATCCGCTGTCCGGCGCCGGATCAAGACGGCCCGCCCCGAGCTATCGTCGACCTCGACGACCACCGCGTTGAGGCGGGTCGGCCCCGCCGCCGGCTCCAACCGAGCCGAGCGAGCCGTCAGGAAACGCCGGAGAGATGTCTGGCTGCTCATGCCGATCACCGAATGCACAGCGCCGGTCATGCCGACATCGGTGATATAGGCGGTCCCGCCCGGCAGCACCCGCTCGTCGGCCGTCGGCACATGCGTGTGCGTGCCGACGACGGCGCTCACGCGTCCGTCTAAATACTGCCCGAACGAATTCTTCTCGCTCGTGATCTCCGCGTGGAAATCCACGAAACGCACGCGGATGCTGGCATCCAGCTCGTCCAGCAGGAAGTCGGCGGTTCGGAAGGGGCAATCGGTTTGCGGCATGTACACCCTCCCTTGCAGGTTGAGCACGGCGTACGGCACTGCTGTGGCGGTCTGTCCCACATACGTGCCCGATCCGGGAGCGTCGGGATAGTTGGCCGGGCGCAGGATTCTAGGCTGGCGGTCGAAGTGGGGCACGATCTCGGACTTGTCCCAGATGTGGTTGCCGGAGGTCAGTACGTCGATCCCGGACGCAAGGAGCTGCTCGGCGATCTTGACGGTAGTGCCGAACCCAGCTGCGGCGTTCTCGCAGTTGGCGACCGTCAGGTCGATCCGCTCCTCGGCCTGGAGCTCGTGGAGCCGCTCGAAAACCGTCCGCCGCCCCGGGCGACCGACGATGTCGCCGATGAAGAGAATACGCACGGCGGGCTGCAGTCCAGTCTATCGCGGGCAGTCCCCACCAGGGCATGGCCCCCGGAGGCGGTGGGCCCGGGGCGCTTCGCGCTACCCTCCCGATCCGCCAACTCTCAGCGCATCGCCCACGGCGAGCTCCTTGCCCCCCTGGCCGGAAGCGAGCACGGTGTTGACCGCCAGCCTGTAGAAGCCGCCGTAGGCGGCGAGGTTTGGATTCGGCTGGGGCTGCCCCGCCCTCCAGCCCGCGAATCGCTTCGCGAACTGCGGGTCCTGGAGCGCGCCCGTCCGCGAGTCGAAGCTCGGGACGACGCACCGTCGGCAGGGATTGATCCCGAAGAACTCAACCGCACCGATCCAGAAGCGTTGCGGTCGGCCAGGCGGGCCGAACAGCCCATCTTCCTCGAACGGCTCGAGGCCGCGGATTTCCAAGTTCGCCCGGAAACGACGGCGGCACTCCTCGATCTCCATGCCCGCCCAGGCCGCGACCTCCACCAAGGACCCACTGCCGACGACCGTAGGCCCGGAGGCCTCTGGATCGTCCTGAAAGCCCGTCGCCGCATTGCGTCGCACCGAGACCGGCTGGCGCAGTCGCCCCGAGAACCATTGCTCCAGACCCGCCCGGTCCCTTCGGAGGTCAAACGCGCCGCTGTCGGCTCCCGCCCCCAGCGCCACCTGGGCACCGTTCGCCGCATAGTCCGCCCGAATGGAGATGAGGGACGCACCGAGCCGCTTGGCGTTGAGGCAGCGGCCGGCGGAGCCGAACAGGGCGTACTCGCGGTCGCCGGCCAGCCCAGCACCCTCGACCACCCGCACGCGGTCGACTTCGCACGGGTCAAGGGACTTGATGGGGAAGATCCGGATCCGCGCCAAGTAGGGCCGCATGCAGGCTCCAGTCCAGAGCGACCCCCATTCTCGCACCGGCTGGCGCCCCGGCAGACCGCCCGGGCGCCAGCCCAGCCGGACAGGCCCGCTCCCCGGCCCTTGCGCATGACCGCGCAGCGCCACCCGCGATACCCTGGAAGGCAATCCCGATGCCGCCACCCCAGCCAAGCGACCGCCCCGCCATCGAGCGCGCCGTCCTCGATACAGTGCGCGACTTGCTGCTCGAACTGGGCTCGGCGGAGGCCGCCGCCCGGGTGAGCCCCGCTGCCTCCCTGGACCGGGACCTGGGGCTGGGCAGCCTCGAGCGCGTCGAACTGCTCGTCCGGTTGGAGTCCACCCTGGCGCGCCCCCTTCCCGGATCCCTCACGCAGACCGCCGACACTCCGGCCGCCTGGGCCCGGGCGGCGCTGGAGTCGGTCGAGGGCCAGCGCACTGGGATGCGCTGGCCGATCCTGCAGCCCGCCCGCGAGGCGCGCGCAGCACCCCGATCCAGCACGACGTTCGCGGAAGTGCTCCGCGAGCAGGCGGAGAGCGACCCAGCTCGCGTCCACATCCATCTGCTGGAGGGGGACCGCGGCCAGGACATCAGCCAAGGCCAGTTGTACGCCCGCGCCGGCGAGATCGCGGCTGGGCTGGCCGCGTCCGGCCTGCAGGCTGGCGAGACTGTGGCGATCATGCTGCCCACATGCGCGGATTTCTTCTACAGCTTCCTGGGGGTGGCGCTTGCCGGGGGCATCGCCGTGCCGATCTACCCCCCGGCGCGGGCGTCCCAGCTCGAGGAGTACCTGCGCCGCCAGTCGCTCATCCTGCGCAACGCCGGCGTGCGCTTCCTGATCTCGTTCCCCCAAGTGCGGGCTGTGGCGAACATCCTCGGCGGCAGCCTGCCCTCGCTCCGGGAGGCGCTCGGAGTCGCGGATCTCGCGGCTCGCGGCCGCGGCCTGCGGCCGCCCGCGACGGCGGCCGCGGACACCTTCTTCATTCAGTACACGTCCGGGAGCACCGGCGACCCCAAAGGGGTGGTGCTTACCCACGCGAACGTCTTGGCGAATGTCCGGGGCATCGGAGCCGGCGTCCGGGCGGTGCCGACGGATGTTGTGGTGTCCTGGCTGCCGCTCTATCACGACATGGGTCTGATCGGGTCCTGGCTCTTTAGCCTCTACCACGGTTTCCCGATCACGATTCTGTCGCCGCTCGACTTCCTAGTCCGCCCCGAGCGCTGGCTCTGGGCCCTCAGCGATTCCGGGGGCACACTCTGCCCGGCACCCAACTTCGCCTTCGAACTCTGCGTCCGCAAGATCCGCGACGAAGCGCTGGCCGACGTCGACCTCTCCCGGTGGCGCGTCGCGATCAACGCCGGGGAGCCGGTTCTGCCCGCCACCCTGGACCGCTTCGCGGAGCGATTCCGGCCGTGGGGCTTCGATCCGCGGGCTTTCCTCCCGCTCTACGGCTTGGCCGAGTCGTCGGTCGCTTTGACTTGCCTGCCGCCCTGCCGCGGACCACGAGTCGACAGCGTGCAGCGCTCCGCCTTCGAGCAGCAGGGCCGAGCGGTTCCGACGAACGGCTCCGCGCCGCGCGACACGCTCAGGTTCGTGAGCAACGGAAAGGCCATGCCCGGGCACGAGGTCCGTGTGGTCGGCGCGAACGGAGCCAACGTACCGGAGCGCGTCCGCGGGCGCATCTTGTTCCGGGGCCCATCGCGCACCGACGGTTATTTCCGCAACCCCGCAGCGACGCGCGAAGTCCTGGATCCGGACGGCTGGCTGGACTCCGGCGACCTAGGCTACATCGCCGAGGGGGAACTCTATGTCACTGGCCGCCTCAAGGACTGCATCATCAAGGGAGGGCGCAATATCATCCCGCAGGATGTCGAGATGGCGGCATGGGAAGTGGCCGGCGTGCGCAAAGGCTGCGTCGCCGCCTTCGGCACCATCGAACCCGCGTCGGGCACCGAGCGGTTAGTGGTTGTGGCCGAGACCCGGGTTGCGGAGCCCGGAGACCGCCGGCGCATCCAAGCGGAGGTCATCGAAGCCGTTGCGAGCCAGGTCGGGATTCCGCCGGACGACGTAGCCCTCGCCCGGCCCGGCACCGTTCCCAAGACTTCCAGCGGCAAGATCCAGCGGTCGGCGACTCGCCAGCTCTACGAGGCAGACCAGATCCGCGGCCAGGCCCCAACCGCTCCCTGGGTGCAAATGGCGCGCATCGGCCTCCGCAGCACGCTCCTGGCGAGTGCCGAGCGGGCTGCCCTGCTAGCCCGTAGCGCCGCAGCCAATGCCCGAGCGGGCCTGGGCGACGGTGTCGCCGCTTCTTTCGGCCTTGCGGCGCGCTTAGCGCCCACGCCCGGTGCCGCTTGGCGAATTGTCGCGCCGGGAGCTCGGCTGCTAACGGCCTTGGCGGGCGTCCCAACGCACGGCGGTTTGGAGGACAACGGCAACCGAGGACGCGTCCTGCTCGCGAACCGTGCCTGCCCAATCGATCCGCTGGTGCTGGCTAGCTCGGCCCGCGCTCCGTTTGTGTTCGCCGACGATACCGGCTTCCGCGGCCTGAGCGCGGCGCAGGCTTTCCTACTCGAGCCGCTGGTCGCTAGACCCGCAGCGAACGGCCGCGGACCGGCCGACGGCACCCTGCTGGACAGGCTTGAGCTGGCCCTCGCCGAAGGCCACACGGTCGTGGCCCTCGCGGACAACCCGCCGGGCGAGCCGCCGGCGAGGACGCGATTCCGCGCCGAGGCTTTCCTGGCGGCCCGTGCGGCCGACGTGCCGGTTGTGCCAGTCCTGCTCGGGCGCGACGCCGAGGGTCCCATGCCGACCGAGCCGCTCCCGGTGCCGGCGGCAGATGGAGCCCTCGCCGCTTGCCGCAACGCGGTCCGCGATCGGCTTGCCCGCGCGGCAGCCGCAACGGTAGAATGACGGCATGCCGATCTACGAATACCAATGCAGCGACTGCGATACGCGTTTTGAGGCCCTAGTCCTGGGGTCCGCTGCGGAGCCGGACGAGTGCTCCTGCGGCAGCCCGTCGATCGAGAAAATCTACTCGACCTTCTCGGCGCAGTCGGCCTCGAGCGCCCCGGAACCCTGCGCGGCCCCTGCGGAGGGCGACTGCGGCGCCCCGGCCTGCATGGGCGGCATGTGCGGCATGAACTGAGGCACCCGCACGGGGCCGCCTGAACCCTCGGCCGCCCGTCGGGCAACAGCCGAATGCTGTCGGACCGGGCCCGCTTCCCGCCTAGGGTCCGACGACGCCGATCGAAATCGCGTCGCCCGCTTGATTGAACACGCCGAACGCGAACGACGCGGTCTTGGGCCGGTAGTCCCAGATCAGGGGCCGTGCCGCGCCGCCCTGCGGCCGGGCTTGGACCACGGTGTAGCCGCCCGCAGGCACCGGCACTTCAGCAGCATGCCCGGTCTCCGTGTCCCACGTGAGCATGCGCGTCTGGGCAGGATTGCCCGGCCCTCCGCCGGGCTGCGCCGCCCGTGCGAAGGCTCGGCCTAGCATCGGAATCAATCCGAATCCGCGCCGTCCCTCTTGGATCAGACGGAGGTTGCCGGGTAGGATCCGCACGTACCCAGGCGGCAGAGCTAGATGCTGCGCCGCCGCCGCCGCTAGGTCCACTACGAGCAGCCCGCGATTGCCCGGGAACGGAGGCAGGATGTTGCCAGCCCGGTTGGTCCGCGGCGGCCCTCCCGTCGCCAGCGCGACGAGCCGGGCCTGGCCCGGCAGCGCCTGGGTCAGCGCGTTCACCGTGATGCCCACGCCCTCGGGGAATTCGACGGCGGCGAACTGCTCTTGTACGGCGTCGAACACGTACAGTTTCTCGGGAGCCTCCAGCGCCACGGCTCGCCCAGCGTCGCCGAAGTAGAGGAAGTCCCGGACAGCGCCCGGCGTCGCGTTGTCCAGCGAACCCGGGGCTTGATGCACGGCAACCGAATCATCGTCGGGGTTGAACACGGCGAGGCGGTCGCCGCCGCAAGTCTTGCCGTCCCGCGGCAGGGCCGCCTCGGTGAGCCGCTCGCCGGCCGCCACGATGGCCAGCTGCTGCGTCAGCCCGAGCCGCAGCCAGCGCACCTGGGGCGCGCAGGTCGCGGCAAAGACGCCCGCAGGGAGCTCGATCACCCTTCGGGCGACGGAGACCGAGCTTGCGGGCGGCGACACCGGAGCTGCTCCCAGCGCGGACTCGGCGGCGGGGAGCGATGCGCTGAAGGCCGCGATCCCCTGCCTCGCTCCATCGGCCGACTCCACCAGGACATAGGCGGTGGAGTCGGGGCCGAAGCCGACCTGGGCCGGAGCTGCAGGGGCACCCACAGCGACGCCCTGGGCGTTGACCTGCTGCGGCGGGATCAGCGGGCGCCAGTCCGGCGGGAATCGCATCGTCTGCAAGCGCCTGGCGGCTGGGCCGAACAGCACCGCCACGCTGGACTCCAGGTTCGGCAGCGGCGGCGTGGCTTCCGATTCGGAGGCCAGGAAGCGCATCCGATAGCCGTCGCCGAAGTTCACCACCCGGGCGACCGTCCGGGTCAAGGCGTCATCGAGCGGCTCGGGAAGCGGAGCGGGGCCCTGCAGCTCGGCGAAGGCCCCGCTCGGTGTGTACAGGTCGAAGGCCCCGGACCCGTCCGGGCGGCGCAGCCGCAGGTCCCGGCTGGCTCCCGTCCCAGGCTGCAGCCGGTCCGCTCCCCGGGGCAAAGCGACCTGCTCGACGGTGCCTGCCGCACCGTCCACCACAATCAGCTGGTCGGTGTACCCGCTGGGCGGATCGGCAGCGGGCGCGGCCAGCGCGCCTAGCTTCGAGCAGTTGAGGGAACGCTCGAAGGGACGGTAGGCGTTCGAGTTCGGCGCCTCCGGGTAGGAGGGCAGCAGGCACTGCGCCACCGGCGTCACGGCATTCCGGCGGAAGTCCAGCAACTGCACATCCCGATAGCAGAACTCGACCTCGTCGAGCACCCCGCTGAGGGCGACGAAATACGGGTTGAGGTCGGTCATGTCGATGCGGCCCACGGCAACCGCTGCGGCCGGCACATCCATGTACCTGGGGGCTGGCGCACCCCCTCCGGGGCCCGAGCACCGCCGCCCCCCGGGCGTCCCCGGAAAACCAATGCAAGACCTCGCCCGAGTCCGCCAACTCCGGCACGGTGAAGCTGAGCTCGGCTAGGCCCGCCACCCCCTCGACCAGGGTGGCGGACGGGGAATCGATCGGCAACCCCCCGAGATAGGCCCGCTGCGAAGCGGCGGGGCTCTCGGAGCCGCCGGCACCGTTGGCAGCCGCCGGGCTGGTGGCGCCGAGACCGACGGCGTAGGCTACCAGCGCCTCCCCGGCGGTGAATGGCGGTGCCGCGCCAGCTGCGGTGACCCGTTCTTCCGGGCCCGTCAGGCCGAGCGCGGCCGCGCTCGGCCGCTCCGCCCCGGACCGCTGCGCGAGCAGGGTGCCGCTGGGGCCGGTGAACAGGTTGGGGTTCGTTGCGGCGACGACGACCGGCATGGGGCCGGTGGCAACCCCGTCGCGCCGCACGACCACCGAGGCGCGTCCCAGTTCCGCTTCCCAGGGCACCTGGGCGCGGATCTGCTCCGGCGAAACGAAGTAGAGCGGGCAGGCGGCGCCGTTGAGCAGCACTTCTACGGCGGGCGTCCCGAGGGAGTTCGGCAGAAGCGTTGCCGGCGCCGGGACATGGCTGTCGGCCAGCCCCGCCCCGACCACGGCCAGGACGCCCCCCCGGGCCACGGCTGCGGGCGCGGACTGGAAGTTCACGCCGTTGACTACGCCGCGCATGTCGGTCCGCGGCTGGGCACCTGCGGCTCCGCAGGCGAGCGCCGCCGCCAGCATCGTACGGCAACAAAGCCCGGGGGCGGGGGCGGCTAAAGCATCGGATCGCACGGCTAAAAATTATAGGTCAGCGAAGCCTGGATGATGCGGGGCGCGGCGGCATTGAGGATGAGACCGCCGAAGATCGAGTCGAACTGGGCCGTGGGGCGCCCCAGCTGCGTGGTGTTGGGCGCGTTGAAAGCGTCCAGCCGCACCTGCAGCCGCCGACGGCCTTCAAACCGGGAAGTTCTTCTGCAGGCTTAGGTTGAGGTTGAACCGGCCCGGCACGTCCAGGATGTTGCGGCCTGCGTTGCCGACCTGGAACGGCTCGAAGCCGTGGGCGCTCTGGACGCATTCGATGCCGTTGCGGTTCTCCTCGCCGAGGCAGGGGACCCGCTCGAAAGCGCCGAGGTCGAACCACGGGAAGTCCACGCCCTTGAGCCCCGGGAAGGCGTCCGGCTCCTGGTACCCGTGGCCGATGCGGTTGGGCCGCGGCGACTCCCCGGCGTTGAGGTCGACGCTCGCCGAGTTCACCGTGAAGGGCAGGCCCGAGTAAGTCCGCAGCGTCGCCGCCAGCTGCCAGCCTCCCAGGATCGCTTGCGCCGGGCCGCGCAGGTTCGCGAGCAGGAGCCGGCTCCTCCCGATCGGCAGTTCGTAGCGGGCGGCGAAGGTGGCCGCATGCCGCTGGTCGAAGTTCGAGCGGCCCCGCTCCAGTTTCAGGTTGCGCGAATCGATCGCATTCCCGCCCGCTCCTCCCCCGCCGCCAGACGAGGCGTCATCAAGGGACTTGCCGAAACTGTAGTTCGCCCGGTAGAAGAAGCCGCCCCGGCTGCGGCGCCGCAGGGACACCTGCAGGGCGTGGTATGTCGAGTTGGAGCCGAACGCGGTGTAGTTGATCCGGTTGAAGCCGTCTATGGGGCGTGGGAACGTCAGGTTGCCGTTGGGGGCTTCGACGGCAAGCTCCAGCTCGCGGATCGGCTGGTTCGCGTCGTAGCGCCGCTGGAGGTGGCTGCCCTTGGAGCCGACATAGCCCACCTCAAGGGCCTGGCCGCCGCCCAAGTCGCGCTCGACGGTGAGGTTCCAGTTCTGCATATACGCCGTCGGCGGATCGATGTCGAAGCCGTTGGCCGTCAGGACGCCGGCCCCCCGGATGAGTTCGCGCCGCTCCGGGAACGGGTCCCGCAGCGTGGGGGGCGGCCCGTTCGCCCGTCCGGCGGAG
>CBDBZZ010000015.1:0-16420 GCA_965213745.1 Bryobacterales bacterium
TATTCGGAGCTGCACATGGCGGCAGGTGAGCGAGTTGCATTGCGACTGGCACTTGAGGTCGCTCAAATCCGTGAGGCAATTGTGTTGATCGACGAAGTGGAGGCTGGACTTCACCCCCTGGCGCAGCAGCTTCTGATGCTGCATCTTCAGCGAATTGCATTGCGGAACGACCTTCAGGTTGTGGTCACTTCCCATAGTCCAGCCGTGCTCGACTGTGTTCCGGAAGAGGGTCGGATCTTCCTTGAACGCTCTGCCGACGGCACGGTTGAGGTCAAGGAACCGTATCGGGACCTAATCCAAGACGCGCTCTACGGACGGTCTCTAGACAAATTGAAGTTCCTTTGCGAAGATGCTATTTCGGAGGCGATCCTTGCCGGCGTGCTGGACCATGTAGTGCCGCTGGAGCAATTCAGGCGGAGCCATGTCCAAGTTGGACGCAATGCTGGAGCAGCCGAATTTGCCGGACACGCTCGCGCCTTCAAACGATTTGGCTTGCTAAGCGAATTCGTGTTTGTTCTGGATGGAGATCAGCGATCCAAGCCGAGTGCTCAGAAGCTGAGTGACATTACCGAAAGGACGGTATTTTTGCCGGGCAAGGGAGCGCCGGAAATCTGGATTTGGAATTGTCTGTGCTTGGATCGAAACCGGGCTGATCTCTCCCCAAAATTTGGGGTCGATCCCGATGCGTTCGTCAAGCAGCTCGAGCAAATCAACGCGATCCATGCTCAATCATCGGCAAGGACGTCCCAAATCGCGAAGGAAAAATTGCGGGACCTCTCGCAAAGTCTCGGCCGAGATCAATATGAGATTTGCCGTTTCGTTACCGTCCATGAGGCGACTCAACGTACTAGCGAGATCGTGCCCGTGGTTAATCAGGTTCGCGATCTCATCCGTGCTTGGAGGTTGTAGCGGTCCCCGCCGGTCGGGGCCGGGCTCAGGCACCCGAGGCCTCCTCCCACAGACAAAAAGCACCCTAGGGCCTCGACCCTCAGCAGCGTATCCCAGGTTAGCTCGGAAAACTCGTCAAAGGGGTGGAAGGGGCTGCTTCCGTCGACATAATGAGCGTGAAATCAGTTGCTTAGGCCGCATGAAGAGAAAGCAGTCTAGCAAACCCAGTAGACGGGCGAGCAGCTTGAGGTGCAAGCTCTGGGACGATGTGCGGTCGCGGGTCGTTGCGCTGGCGGCCGGCTCAGCTCCGCCGCGGGCGGCTGGCTGCTGCGCGAGGCCGGCCAGCGCCTCGGGCTGACCGCCCGGAGCGCCCAATGCTGCGTCGACCACCGCCATCCGGCGAGCGTGGAGCCCAATGTCGAGGCCTTGGGGCGCAGCGCATGCAGGCCCTCGCGCTGGGCGGCGAAGACCTCCACGACTAGGCCGCACTGCGTGGCGATGCGGGGGTGCCGCTTCTGGCGGGCCAGAGCGATCCGCCGGGCGTGAAGCGGGTTCGCGCCCGCGGGCAGGCCTGGGGGCAGCCCGAGCACGCTAAATCGGCTGGAGCTCGGCGCTGCGGCGGAAATGGTCTGTGCCCGCTGCCAAGCGCAGCGCACTGCGCTTGGCAGCGGGCGATGGGCTGCTGGCGGAGCTGGATGTGGAATCGCAGCGGCGGAAGCCAGAGAATATCTGTCTGGACCTCGACGCGACCGACGACCGGTTGCACGGCCAGCAGGAGAGACGGTTTTTGCACGGCCGCTATGGTTGCTAGGGCTATTTGCCGCTGTGCATTTTCTGCGGCGAGCACCTGCTGGGGGCGCGGCCGCGCCCCGCGAACCAGGATGCATCGGCCGGCAGCCTCGCAGAGCTTGAGCGCGTGGTGGGGCAACTGCGCCACCGCTGGCCCGGGCGCGGACCAACATCCGGGCTGCTGCGGGGTTCTGCCGCGAGTCCATCCTGCGGTGGCGCGAGGAGAACGATGTCGGCTAGGTGCTAGGCTCGGCGCGCAATACGCGGCTGGCCGTGCTTGACGACCCGCCGCACCATGTCGGCTCGACCCTGCGGAGTCAACTTGGCATTGGGATGGATGTCCACTCGAGTTCCACTCTAGAAAACTGTTTGGTGTGCATCTTGAGTTTCCTTGGTCGGGCCCGAGTAAACAACCTATTGAAAATCACACCTAGGTTCCGCGGCAGGCTCTGCTGCAGCTTGGTGCGCCGGGGGCACGCACCCGGTGCGGTTGTCGTTCTCGCAGGCCTACCCCTACGCCGCACTCTGCACCTAGGTGCTGGCGAACCTGCACCAGGAACCGCTGGGGAACTGGTCCGGCTGGATTGACCGTTCCCCTGACGGACAGAGCCTGAAAATCGGTGCAAGCCGAGGCCGCTGTCCGCGTGCAGCCTCGCCACTGCGCATTGAACTGCCCTTCGGATTGAGCAGCAGACGCTCCCCTAGCTTCCCCACGCCGGCTGATCGTGGTGGGCGACGCTAAAACCCTGGCTGACCCCTGATATCCGGGTTAGTGCGGGAGGGAGTCAGTCCGCAATGCCCAATCGGCGACGCAGGCCTGGGTCGCTTGGCGCTGTGCCCGGTCAGCGCTCCGCCCGAAACGGGGATGCCGGAAGTCCGGCTTCGTTGAACAGGTTGCCCTGGGGGTCTGCAGCCCATGCGTAGCGCACCTTGCGGGGTGCCGGAATCGCGGGGCTAGACACCATCACGGTCTCTCCTGCGATGCGAGCGTCGGCGGCGACAAACTCGCCGTCTGCGTCAGCCACCTCGAATCCCTCGAGCGGGCCTCCGCGGGCCTTCAAGCCGCCGCCGAGGTGGTCGAACCACAGCCGCACGGCAGAGCCCTCCCAGCTCGCTTGGCGGAAAATCGGCCCCGAATGGTGGAGGTTGCTCTCGCCGTAGACCTTCGCCCTGGCCGCCAGCGCCAGCCGCAGGCCGACGTCCTGCTTGTTGCGCGGGTGGATGTCGGTAGGGTTGCCGATGTCGATCGTCACAGCCATCCCGGTTCCGACGAGGTCCAGGGCCATGGCCTGGGCCTCGCGCAGCTCCG
Organism: Bryobacterales bacterium; assembly: GCA_965213745.1. Taxonomy (GTDB): domain Bacteria; phylum Acidobacteriota; class Terriglobia; order Bryobacterales; family UBA6623; genus VXMF01. The sequence goes on from CBDBZZ010000015.1 coordinate 2,987, forward strand.
CCCATGTGGCGTCTTCTCCAACGCGGCCGTAGTTGGCTAGCTGCACGAACAGGAAGGGGAACGGGCCCACGCCCCACTCCCGACGCCAGTCTTGGATCAGCGCCGGGAAGAGCCGCCGGTAGAGCACGCCCTGGCCGCGGCTGGCGTTGTTCTCGCCCTGGTACCAGATAGCGCCGCGGATCGGATAGGGCAGCAAGGGCGCCACCATCGCGTTGAACAATGCAGCTGGCTGGTGTTGCGGCCTCAAGGCTCGCGGCGGCACCGGCTGGCGCGGGGCCTCTTCACCGGCGGCGCGGGCTGCCGCTGCGCGTTGCTCCCAGTCTCTCCGGGCGGCCTCGTAGGCGGGCTTCGCTTCCGCCGCCTGGCGGTCGTAGTCTGCCACCAGCGGGGCCAGCGCAGGATCCTGCAGCAGCGTGCCGCCGCTCGTCCAAGCTTCGGCAGGCGTGCCGCCCCAGGCCGACTGGATGATGCCGAAGGGGACATCCATCCGCTGGTGCAAGTGACGGGCGAAGAAATACGCCACAGCGGAGAACTCGCCGGCGGTTGCAGGCGAGACTTTGCGCCATGCGCCGCGAATGTCTTCCTGGCGCTCGTCCGCAGTCGAGAGCTCGGCCTTGAAGTAACGGATGCCGGGATAGTTGGCGGCGGCAATCTCCTTCTCGGCGTCGTGCGACCGCTGGATCGGCCAGACCATGTTGGACTGGCCGGAAGCTACCCATACTTCCCCGACTTGCACGTCGGCGATAGCGACCTCGTTGTTGCCGCGCACGGTGAGAGTGAAGGGGCCGCCCGCCGCGACCGGTTTGAGATACACCTCCCAGCGGCCCTCCGCATCCGTCTCCGCTACAGCAAGTTGGCCGCGAAATTCGACGCGCACATCCTCCCCCGGATCGGCCCGCCCCCAGACATGGACCGGCAAATCGCGTTGGAGCACCATGCCATCGCTCAGCAGGGCGGGGAGCTTGACCTCTGCCCAGAGGCCGACGGCGAGCGCGGCGTGCAGCAACCAGAGAACTGCGGACTTCATGGCGGGTCCATTATCCTACAGGGCCGTCCAGCCCCCGTCGATGGCCATCATCGCGCCGTGGACGAATTCCGCCTCGTCCGAGCACAGGTAAAGCACCAAGTGCGCGATCTCCTCGGGCTTGCCGAGCCTGCCAACCGGCTGGCGGGCATTGAGTTGCTCCCGGACTTCGGCTTTCTCGTGTTGGTGGTATTTCTCCAAGTACGCTTCGACAAACGGAGTGTCAACGGTGCCCGGGCAAACGCAGTTCACGCGAATTCGGCCCGCATAGTCTGCGGCCAAGGACCGGGTCATACTGACGACCGCTCCCTTCGATGCGCAGTAGGCGAAGCGTCGCTTGACGCCCACTAGGCCTGCGACCGATGCGACGTTGACAATGCAGGGGCTCGCGGTCCGCAGCAGTAAAGGCAGCGCAGCCTGGGTCATCAGGAACGGGCCGTCGAGATTGACCCGCATGAGATTGCGCCACTCGGCCAAGCTGCATTCCTCAATCGTGCCGACATGACCGACCCCCGCGTTATTGACGAGGATGTCCAATCGGCCGACGGACTCCATTGCTCTTGCAATGCTCTCCGGGGAGGTCACATCCAGCTCCAGCGGCTCGGCCCCGGCGACACGTCGCGCCAGCGAGTTCGCCGCCTGGCTGTTGACATCGGCGACTAGGACCCCTGCCCCGCTCGCTGCTAGCACGCGCACGGTACGCTCGCCGATACCGCTCCCGCCGCCCGTCACCAAGGCAATCTTGCCGTCGAGGCGGAACGGAGGCTGCGATCGCATGGACAGATGATTATAGCCACCGACCGGTGGTGCCCGGTAGGAGCCCGCTGCAAGAGGCGTGGGCGCCGTGGAGCTTGCGTACGCGGCGTTCCAACGGGCCCGCAACGGTCGCCGAACGGACCCTCAGGACCGCGCCATCGGCCGGCATCGGTGGTTTGCGCTCGCTGCTACACCAGCTGGCCACGCTTGGCGGGCTTTTCCAAAGGCTCCTGAGGGTCCGCCTTCTCGGCTCTCAACCCTGCCGTTCCGCTACCATCCGTCCCCAATTCGAGCTTCCCGTGCTCCGAAGCTGGACATGGAGGTTCCGTCCGGTAGTGTTGTCCGCCACGCCGCGTTCCGCGATACTTGGTCGCACATGATCCGAGACGTCAACCGCCGCTCCTTCTGCAAGGCGCTTGCCGGTGCCTCTCTGGCAGGTTGCGCCGCCGACACTGGCTCCGGCCTCACCGACCGTCCCAACATCGTCATCATCATGGCGGACGACATGGGCTTCTCCGACATCGGCAGCTTCGGCGGCGAGATCGACACGCCGAACCTCGATGCTCTAGCGGCGCACGGACTCCGGTTCCGCCAGTTCTACAACGCCGCCAGGTGCTGCCCGACGCGGGCGTCGCTGCTGACCGGCCTATATCCCCACCAAGCCGGCGTCGGGCACATGGTCGGCGACTTGGGCAGCCCCGCCTACCAGGGCTATCTCAACGACCAGTGCGTCACGATCGCCGAGCTCCTGCGCGAGGCTGGCTACACCACGCTGATGTCGGGCAAGTGGCATGTCGGGGAAAATCGGCCGCACTGGCCCCTGGACCGCGGCTTCGACGAGTACTTCGGATTGATCAGCGGGGGCTCCAACTACTTCAAGCTGGACGGGGCCCGCCAGATGGCGTTTGGGAATGAGCCGTACGTGCCGCCGGATGACGGCTCCTTCTACATGACGGATGCCTTCAGCGACCACGCCGTCGACTTCCTCCAGCAGTACGCCGGCCAGGACAGGCCGTTTTTTCTGTACCTCTCTTACACGGCTCCGCACTGGCCGCTACACGCCAAGCCCGAAGACATCGAGAAGTACGTCGGCAACTACCGGATGGGCTGGGAGGAGCTACGGCGGCAGCGTTTCGCCCGCCAGGCGGAGACCGGCATCCGGGCTGACTCCTGGGAGCTTAGCGACCGCGACCCGGACGTGCCGGCTTGGGTCGACGCGGACGACAAGCCGCGCTGGGAGCGGCGCATGGAGGTTTACGCGGCGATGGTTGATTGCCTCGACCAAGGCGTGGGCCGGGTTGTCGGGACGCTGGAGGAGCTGGGCAAGCTGGACAACACGCTCATCCTGTTCTTGTCCGACAACGGCGGCTGCCACGAGAGCGCGGACATTGAGCAGGGCACGCCCCGCAACACCTGGGCCGATCCAAACGCCATGCCCGGAGGCCCGGACTCTTTCGACGGCTACGACCGGCCCTGGGCCAACGCGAGCAATACACCCTTCCGGATGTTCAAGAGCTGGGTGCATGAAGGCGGGATTTCCTCGCCGCTTGTGTGCCACTGGCCCGCCGGCATTCGGCTGCCCCCGGGCTCGGTCACCGACGAGCCTGGACATGTCATCGACCTACTGGCAACCTGCATCGACCTAGCTGAGGCCGAGTACCCGGAAGTCCGCGGCGGCTCGCCCCTCGTGCCGTTGGAGGGCCGGAGTCTCCGGCCAATCTTTGAGTCCGGCCGGCGAGACGGCCACGAGGCGCTGTTCTGGGAGCATCAGGGGAATCGTGCCGTTCGCATGGGCAACTGGAAGCTGGTGGCCAAGAGCGGCCCGGCCACGCGGGCCGCCGGACCCTGGGAGCTCTACGATCTGGAGACGGACCGCAGCGAGCTTCGCGACCTCGCTGGCGACATGCCCGACCGAGTCGCTGCGATGGAGGCTGCCTGGCTCGCGTGGGGCGAGAGGGTCGGCTGGATACCGTTTGAGGAGCTCCGCCCGTAAGGTGCGGCGGAGCCCGTCAGAGCGACGCCTTGATCTTCCTGACGACCGCTGCCTCGGGCAGCCGCTTGTAGGCGGGGTCGAGCGGGTAGCATCCGGAGACGAGTCCGTTGCGCGGGCCCGTGGTGCAGTCGCTGAATGTGCGGCAGATGCGCTTCGAGTTCAGTTGGCCTTCGGCTAGGGTGTCACGCGGCAGCGCGGGATAGGCAAGCACCATCCTCCCCAGCCCCACAGCGTCCGCCCGGCCGTTGCGGACTACCCACTGGGCTACGTGAGGCAGGAACTCCTGCAGGTAGCTGTAGCCGGTGCCGATCATGACCAGGCCGGGAAAGCGAGCCTTCAGCTCCGCCGTTGCATCGATCTGGCGGCTGCATCCTGCTAGGGGGTCCTCGGGCGGCTGGTACCCGTCGGACGGAGGGAACAGGGCGGGGCGCTGGATGTGCGGGTTGTAGTACGGGCTGCCCGCCGTGACGTTGAGCATATGGATGTCGAGCTCCTCCAGGAGCTCCAGGAAGCGCAGCGTGTCGCTGAGGTCGTACTCTACGGGATAGTCCGCCCGGGCTCCGAACGCGTGGCGGTAAGGCAGGGAGGAGGAATAATCCTCCGGGATTCCGAGGCCGAGGCGCGTCCCTTCGCTGCGGGCCGGGTCCGGATGGAACGGTGCGAAGTCGAAGGCGCTCAGCCGCACGGCGACTTGGATGCGGGAAGTCGCCGCCCGCACGCCGGCGACGACTTCCCGCAGGAAGCGGGTGCGATTCTCGAAGGAGCCCCCGTACGGGCCCGGGCGCGTGACGGCACCGAGGAACTCGTGGCCCAGGTATCCGTGGCAGTGCTTGATGTCCACGAAATCCGCCCCGCAGCGCTCAGCAATCTGCGCCGCCTCGATGAACCGCTCGATTACGGCGCGGACCGCATCGTCCGTGAGGACGGGGTAGTCGTCCGGCAGCCCGAACTTGCGGTCGAGCAGCGGATGGCGGTAGAGGATCTGGGGTCTGGGGCCGGAGGAGTCCGGTCTCGAGAAGCGGCCCGAGTGCGTGAGTTGGAAACCCGTCAGCAGGTCGTCCGTTGTGCCGAACGCCTCCCTATGCGTGGCCAGCAGTTCGTCGTGGAGGGCTCGGAGTGAGTCCGCTGTAGATGGCTGAATGACGAGCTGGCGGGGATTGGCGCGGCTATCTGGCGTGACCGCCATAGCCTCTCCGCCCCAGATCCACTTGGCTCCGCTGCGTGCGAAGTTCCGCCAGCGGCGGCGTACGAACTCGCTCGGCCGCCCGTCCTCCTCTCCGTCCCAGCCCTCCATGGGGTGGATCACGAAGCGGTTGCCCACGGTCCTGCCTCCAGCGTTCAGAGGCTGGGCGAGGGGCGAATCGGGAGCGGTCTCGATCTGGTCCTCAGCCTGGATGGGCAGGCCGAGATTGGCGCAGTAGGCCCGGAAATCGGCGACGGAGCGCATGCTGGCGATGCGGGGGTAGGCCATATGCGAAGGAAGCAACCAGTATAGGTTGGGGGCCTGCCGCCGGGCTTCGCGGGAGTTCGGGGCCGTCGCGGACGCCTGTCGCATGGGCTGGCCGAGAGGGGCGCTGTGCGCCAGGCCCGGTGCGTCCTGCCGAGCCGGAGCGCACGCGGCGTCCGATGCGATATCCTGGGAGCCGGGAGTTGTACTTTTGCCGGAGAAGCGCAGCGTCTATCAGGCGGAGTATGTCGGCAGCGGCACATTCCGCATCACCAAGCCCAAGCGCAAGAAGACCAAGCTGAAGGAAATCCGTGCGAAGCGCCCGGCCCGTCGGTCGCGGCGCGGCTAGCCGCCCGCTCCTTCCTTGGTCGCCCCTGCGGTGCGGCTGCCACGCGGGCCCTCGTCGGGGGCTAGGCGTGGGAGGCTCGGAATGGCCACGCAACTGAAGCGCTTTGTGTCAGTCTGTAATAATGAGCGGGGCCGGTGGGTTCCCTAGCCTTGGCAGGACCACGGTGCCCGAAGAGATTCGCGAATCCAGGAGGATCGTCCCGTGGCCAGTCGATCGAACACGAGATTCCAGAAACGCCTGAAGGAACTTGCGCGTGCGAGCAAGCGCCGCGACAAGGAGGAGAAGAGGCAGCAGCGGAAGGCGGAGCGAGTGACCGACGGCAGTGGTCCTCCCATCGAAGCCATCGATCCAGTTGACTTGGGCCTGCCCCCGCTGGAGGAGGAGTCGACAGAGGCAGCCGCTTCAGCGTGACTCGCGCAGCCGAAGTCAGGGGGCGCTGGCCCGACGGCGTGCGAGGGGAAGCCGCACGCTGCCGTTGACCGGAAGTCAGCCGCTCGGCAGGTTGGTGTGGTCGTCGGTTCCCGGGTCCCTCGCAACTGCGTGCTCCGCCTCGAGCAGCGACAGGCGTTCGTTCAGATTCGCCAGGGTCTGGCCGACCGGGTCCGGTAGTTCCCCGTGCTCGAGCATCTGCCACTCGTCTTGGGCGACCGCAACGCCTTTGACGGCCACTACCCGGCCCGGGATGCCCACCACGGTGGCATGTGCTGGGACCGGCTTCACGACGACGGAGCCGGCTCCGACCTTGACCCACTCCCCGAGGCCGATATTGCCGAGCACCTTGGCTCCCGAGCCCACTACGACATGGTTGCCTAAGGTAGGGTGACGCTTCTCCTTGCCGTGTCCGGTGCCGCCTAACGTGACTCCCTGGTACAACAGCACATCGTCGCCAATGACGCTGGTTTCGCCGATCACGACGCCCATGCCGTGGTCGATGAAGAAGCGTTTGCCGATTGTCGCGCCGGGATGGATTTCGATGCCGGTAAGCAGCCGCGACACTTGGGACAGCAGCCGAGCCAGAACGAACAGCCGGGCGCGGTAGAGGCGGTGCGCGAGGCGGTGCAGCAGGATGGCATGTACGCCGGGGTAGCACAGAAGCACCTCGAGCGTGCTCTTGGCCGCTGGATCGTGCTTGAAGACGGCGTTGATTTGTTCTCGGATTCCGTGGAGCACCCGAGCCTCCGGGAATAGGAATTCAGCCGCTGGCCGGCGGTGGCGGGGGAGGCCGGACCTAAGCCGGCCCCGGACAGCAACAGGGAGTGGACCGAAAGATCGGCACGCAGAGAGAGGCTCGCGGGCGGACTGCCAAATGGTAGTTCATCCCGCGCCCAAACGTCAAACCGACGGTCGCGCTGCAGGCCGCCCAGCGCTGATGACGGAGTCGGGCCGCTCTTGCGGCCATGGCCGCAAGAGCTAGGGCTTTGTTGCGGACTTGTCCGGTCACCGCCCAGAAGCCTGCCAGCCCGAGCAGCGCTCAGGGGATCGCTGCTTGCGGCCGAGTTGCAAGCTGTCGGCCTGCGGAAGGTCTTGAGCGTCGCCTCTGGAATCCAGCGCGACCGTTCCTGCCGCAGGCCCGGGTCGGCCCCGCGCCTCGATGGGCGGGAGTTTGGCGACGCCAGGGGCACGGCGGCGGGCTATCCTCCCCGGACCCCTGGCGCTGTCTGCATGAGAGTCAGCTGCGACTGGCCACCCAGTCCCGTGCCGCAACGCGCCCGAGCAGCTTGGCGGAGTAGATGGTCGTAGCATAGTGCCCGCACTCGTGCGTGCAGTAGCAGCCAGCGGCCGCCTCGGCCGCCGTGCGGCGAGCCGCCTCGCTGAACCACAAGGCCGGAAAGTCGTAGTCCGCCTCGCGGAGGTTGCCGATGCGCGAGTTCTTGGTTTCGCACTCCGTGACATCTCCGTTGCTGTAGATCACGCACGCCAGCCGCCCGGCCACGCAGGAGAACTGCGCGCGTCCCTCGACGACGGTGCGCTCCACGCTGTCGCGGACCTGCTCGTCAAGGCTGTGGTTCAGCGCCCCGAAGGCGCCCTGCCTGAGCCGCCCCGTACGGCGGTCCTCCTGGACCCGATCCGCCAGCTTCCGGTAGATTTGCGGATCGACTTCCGTTTGGGTGGGGTCCAGCGGATTGCCGCGGCAGTAGTTGTATGAAGTGCCGTCCGGGTCGAATCGCCGCAGCAGTTCTTCGTGGATCCTCAGGATCTCGGCCTGGTTGTCCCGCATCACGGTTGTCAGCGTGTGCAAGATCAGGTTCGGGTAGCTGCGGCGCAGGGGCTGGACGGCGGCCGCCGTAGCCAGCAGCCGCCGGAACGCCCCGCGCCTGCCGCGGATGCGATCGTGCGCTTGCTCGTCGACATGGTCGACGCTCAGGTTCAGGTGGAAGCGGAGCCCGGGGGCCTGCCCGAGCACCTCTTCCAGGACCTCGACGCATCGGGCGGTATGCTGGCCGTTGGTCGGCACGTAGACGTTCGCTGTGCGGTTGCGAGCGTACGCGGCGAGCAGCACCTTGCCGAGGTCTCGGCGCAGGAAAGGCTCGCCGCCTCCGACGAAGAGGTTGAAGATCTCGCCCATCGAGGCCAGAGTCCGGTCGAACTCGGCGAGGCTGAAGTCCCGGTTCGGCTTCGGATTGAGCTCGTCCCAGTAATAGCAGTGGATGCAGCGCTCGTCGCAGCGGGTCGTGACGTACAGAGTCACGAAAGGCGGCGTGATGCGCCGCCCGACGCATGCCGCCGCCTTCACGCGCAGCAAGTGGGGCAGGAAGCTGCGCGACTTCGATGCGGACTGCACCGGACCGGTCGTCCTACTGGCGTCGCCTGCGCGGCTGATTCGCCAAGCAACGCCCGCTGCCGCGGCGGGACGGCGGAACTCCCCCGGTAGCGGTTATGCGAAGCGTGCGGATCAATTGAGCAGCCGGATCCGGATATTGCGCCAAGCCACGTCGTACGGGCCACTGCCGGGCCGGATGCCGTGGACCTGCAAGCCGATGAAGCCCCCGGCGTGGGTCCTGTAGATCTCTTCGTCCGCTAGATCCTCGATCGGTTTGCCGTTGATCCAGGTCCGGATGCGCGGCCCCTGGGCGACGATGCGGAAGCTGTTCCAGGCCCCGTCCCGCATCTCCCTGTGTGGGATGAGTTCGTCGTCCGGCGTGAGCCAGCCCCGGCCGGTCGCCTCGCCGTAGATGTAGCCGGACTCCGCCCCGTCCTCGCCGCTGGCCTCGATCTCGACCTGCGGCCCGTAGACGCGACCGATGGCGTTGTTCCGCCCCTTGCCGGTGGCCGACGTCTTCTGGCTGGAACGAATCATCACGCCCGAATTCAGCTTGTCGTGGACGCGAACCTCGAATTGCAGTTCGAAGTCACCGAAGTTGCGGGTCGTGCAAAGGAACGAGTTCGGGCTGCCGGGAGAAGTGCGGCCCAGGATGGTGCCGTCGACGACTTCGTAAGTCGCGTAGCCGTTGCGCTGGATCCAGCCGTTGAGCGTCTGGCCGTCGAATAGGTCAATCCATTCCTCCGCGTGGAGGATGGCTGGGGCCGAGAGCGTGAGGAGCACGGCTGTCAGGCCGCAGAAGCAAAAGAGTTTCATCGTGATCCGTCCACAAAAGTCAATGCAGGTCGGCGGCTTAGCGTACCCCTGAGCGCCGGCTCTGCGTCCAAGCAAGTGCGAGGTTCCACTAGAAATAGTAGGATACTCAGAGCGCCCTTGTCCACTCCTGCACGCGAGGTTCCCCCAATCATGCCGGTCCAAACCCAGTCCCCAGTCCCTAGGCTCCGTCGCATGGCCGGAGCGAGTTCGGTGCCCCCCGTGGCGGTCGTCCTGCTCGTGGCGATCGTCGCGCTGGCCGGCACCAATGTCTACACGATCGTCCAGTTGAAAGACTTCCGCGAGCAGACCGCCGCTCAGTTCGCCACCCATGAGGAGCGGCTCGCGGTCCTCGACGGCAGTGTCCAGCAGACTAGTTCCGAGCTGGTCTCCCAGGTGGGCGAGGTGAAGTCCCTCGTCCAGTCCGCCGAAAAGCAGATCGATGTTCGCGCCCGGGAGGTGGAGAGCAAGGTGCTCGGACGCACCGAGACCCTGACCGAGACCCTGCAGGAGGAGATCGAGGCCACCCGCGCGACCAGCGTGGCCGGGATCCGCCAGGTCGGCGGCGAGTTGGCGGAATTCCGCCAGGAAGCGACCGAGAAGACCGAGGCCCTAGGAGGCGAGGTCGAAACGGTCAAGGAGGAGGTCGACGCCACCCGCGCCGAACTGGAGAAGACCATCGCGGAGCTCACCAGCGTCAAGGGCGACTTGGGCGTGCAGAGCGGCTTGATCGCTACCAACGGTGAGGAGTTGGCAGCGCTCAAGCGCCTTGGCGAAAGGAACTACTACGAATTCAACCTGCGCCGGACCAGGAGGCCGCAGCGGGTGGGTCCCGTCAGCGTCAAGCTGACCGGCACCGACCGGAAGCGGAACCGCTATTCGATCGAGCTCTGGGCCGACGACAAGCGCATAGTGAAGAACCGCAAGACGCTGCTCGAGCCGGTGCAGTTCTACGTGGCCGGCTCTCGGATCCCCTACGAATTGGTGGTCAACAAGATCGACAGCGGCCTGATCGAAGGCTACCTGTCCACGCCGCTCGCCACGCCCCGCGGGAGCGTCGCAGGGGCGGGCGACTAGTCGAGCGCCCGGGCGGACGCGGTGAGCTTCCGGTGGCCGGGGATCGTCACCTCCAGGCGGTCCCCGAAGTTATAGACTCCGCTGACGCCGAGCCGGTAGGGGCTGCGCACCGCGTGGAACACCGATCGGGCCAGCTGCCGGGGCTCCAGCTTGAGTCTGCCCGTGGCGAAGGCGGCGCCCCCGGTACACAGGGCGAAGCGCCGGAGCAGGCTGCGTGCCCGGTTCTTGACGAACACCGGGTAGACGGCCACTTGCCTGTTGCGCGCTTGCGCGAGGACTTCAGTCTCTGGAGTGCGGCTGTCCGCAACGATCCCTGCGGAGAGGAGGATGATCGCCTTCCGGCCGGCACTGGTGGCGAAGCCCCCGTCTATCGTGGCGAAGAGCGCGTCATGCACGCGCGGGACATTGCCGTACTCCACGCGGTCCAGCGCCGCCCGCAGCAACCGTTTCTCCGCCGTGAAGTCCTGCAGAAGGTCGGCGGAGTCGTGGTAGCCGACCACGGCCATAGTTTCGCCCTCGCCGAGTTCCTCGATCAGGGCGTTGGCGAGGGAGCGGACCTGCTGGCCGAGCACACTGGTTTCCACGAGCAGCGCGATATCCACGGGGCTCAGCACGGGGTTCGCGGTCACGACCTGTAGTGGCGTGTCGCCGTCTCGCGCCGCAAAGTCGGGGGCTTCCAGGCCGGTCCGGGTTTCACCCGTCCGCTCGTCGACGACGGTAACGAAGAGGCTGAGCTCCTGAGCGTGCGAACCATCGGCGGCTAGGCCGAGCGGCAGCGCGAGCCCAGCCAAGCGGGCGAGCCGGAGGGCCCTCGTGCGCGGCATGCCCCGCATGGTACCAATGCAGGGTCGGCACCGAGTCTGTGGCACACTCTACAATGATGCGGCTCGCGGTCAGCGGCGCGTTGCTACTGCTGGTGCATTGCGTGCCGGAACCGGGCCCCGGGCCCGAAGCAGCGGCGTTGTTCCGGGAAGCCGCCTCGAAGGCCGGACTTGCCTTCCGGCACTTCGTCGGCGCGACGGGTGACTTTCGGTTGCCGGAGATCATGGGTTCTGGCGTTGCCTTGCTCGACTACGATCTGGACGGCGACCTCGATGTCTATTTCCTGCAGGGCAGGATGCTCGACGAAGGGGCCTCCCCGGAGGCGTCTCGCTTCCCGCCGCCTCGAGACGGGCTCGGCAACCGCCTGCTTGAGAACTTGGTGGTGCCTAGCGGCGACCTGCGGTTCGCGGACGCGACGGAGCGCTCCGGCCTGGGCTTCGAAGGCTACGCCATGGGAGCAGCCGTGGGCGACTACGACGCCGACGGCGACCCCGATCTGTATGTGACTGCCCTGGGCCCGAATGCCTTGTTCCGCAATGAGGGCGACGGGACGTTCGCCCGCGTCGAGGGGCCGCAGGACCTGCGCTGGAGTGCCTCCGCTTCGTTTGCGGATTACGACGCCGATGGTGACCTCGACTTGTTCTTCGTGAACTACGTGGATTTCACAGTCAGCAACAATAAGCACTGCTTCTCGCCGTCCGGGGCTCGCGACTACTGCAACCCCACGGTCTACAATCCGGTTCCCGACCGGCTGTTTCGCAACGACGGGGGCCGATTCATCGACGTCTCCGGCGCAGCTGGCCTCGGTGCGGCGTTCGGGAACGGGCTAGGCGTGGCCACGGCCGACTTCAACAACGACGGCTCGATGGATATCTATGTCGCCAACGACGGCACGGCCAACCAGCTGTGGGTCAACTTGGGGGACGGTAGGTTTGAGAACCGGGCGCTGCTCGCAGGTGCGGCCGTCAACGCGGACGGCCGGCCGGAGGCGGGGATGGGGGTGGTCGCGGCGGATTTCGACAGCGACGGCGACGAGGATCTGCTCCTCACGCACAACACTGCGGAGACCAACACGCTATACCTCAACGACGGGAAGGGCTTGTTCCTGGACCTGACGAATCGGTACGGGCTGGGGAGCTTCAGCATGCCTTATACGGGTTTCGGGCTGGCCTGGGGCGATTTTGACCTCGACGGCAGGCTGGATGTGTTCGTTGCGAACGGCGCCGTGACGATTCTGGAGGCGCTGCGGGGGCAGCCTTATCCCTTCCAGCAGGAGAACCAGTTCTTCCGCGGCGTGGAGGAAGGATTCGACTTGATCGACGGTGCCCGGGCCTGGGGTGACCTGGATCCGCTGGTTGGCCGGGGCATCGCCACAGGAGATCTCGACCTGGATGGCGACCCCGACATTGTGGTCTCGAACAACAACGGTCCGGCGCGCCTGTACCTGAACGCCGCCGACGCCAGTCGCTGGCTGCGGGATCAAGCTGCGCGGAAAGGGCGGCAACCGTGATGGGCTCGGGGCTCGGGGTCGGCTTGCACGCCGCGGACGGCTCGGAGTTGTGGAGGCGAATGCATCGGGACGGGAGCTACTTGAGCTCTAGTGAAGCGGCGGTGCATTTTGGGCTAGGAGGGTTCGGTGCTGTGCGGGCAGTGGAAGTGCGGTGGCCGGACGGTGAACGGGAGGTGTTTCCTGCTCCCCCTGTAAGGGAGACCACCATATTGGAGCAGGGGGCCGGGCAATAGGCGGGCGGTACCAGCCGATTCTGCAGGTGCCGATGTGGCTTGCCTTCCGTGCGAAGCTAAACAGGGGACTGAGCGATGCTGAAGTTTCTGTTGTGGCTGTTGTTGCTTGCGGTGTGCTGGCCGCTGGCTTTACTCGCCCTGCTCGCCTACCCGTTCGTTTGGCTGCTCCTGTTGCCGTTCCGCTTGGCCGGGATCGTGGTCGACGGGGTTTTCGACCTCCTGCGGGCCGTGCTGACGCTTCCAGGGCGGGTGCTTTCGGGCGGGCGAAGCTGATCCCGGCCGTGGCTCGCTTTCCGGGCCCGGCAGGCTAGCCGGGAGTTCGGCCTAGGCTGGGGCGTCCGGCCCACCCCCGTCAGTTTCCTTCCGGGCCGTTCCCGAGCCGGAAATTTTTGCACAGTAAATCTTGTTCATGCAGAATCAAGATTTCTCCTTTGACAAAATAGGAACTGAAGACGATAATCGGAGCGATGCTGGAACTCGGAGTCGAACTCGGGGAGCTGCTCGCGGAGGAGCAGCCGGAGGAGGGGCGGCGGCTGCCGTACGACGCCGCGCACAAGTTCGCGGCGCGGCACCGGGCGGTTGCCCGCAGCCTGCTGGAGGACGGCCTGGACGCGCCGTGGGTGGCCGGGCTCGACTGGGAGCGCATGGA
>CBDBZZ010000016.1:0-38421 GCA_965213745.1 Bryobacterales bacterium
CTGCAACTGATCTCCGTAATCGCTGTCCTTGTATGTATTTAACAGCGCCAACGTTCTCACCGACAAGTTGAATTCGCGCTTGCTCACGCCGAGAGCCTCGCAGACGGCGTTTGCATCTCCTTGAAAGTGCGGAAGCAAACGCTCCATCGCTCGTGCACGGTTAATAGCAGGCCAACGTCGCTTTCCGGAGATATGGTGGAGTCCCATCATCACTAGGCGATCTCGTTCTTTCGCGCCCTTGTAAAGCATGACGGGTAGCTTGAAAAACGTGTTGATGTCGAGCTTACCGAGATCGATCGCGTCTTCTTCGTACCGCCGAAAAAGGTACTTGAGCGTCGCAACACGGCGGTTCCCTTCGACAACGAGAAATCGTCTTTTGGTTTTTGATTCGACTAAAATCGGATCGATATCAAGCCATCCATTTGCTTTAATGCTTGCGATAAGATCTCTGACATTTTCCTGATGACGACCCAGAACGAATCCGATCGTGCGTCGTTGCACGTCCGTATCAAAAAGATGCTCCTCTGCGACGCGCTGGTAATCCGGATGGTCGACGAACCGATAGTTGTTCGGATCTAGGTAAAGGCGGTCGAGTGGCAAGGATCGCCGCCTACTAGGCAACTGTTCGGCAGTTTCGTCGCTCATCGGTTACTCCTGTTTCGGCGTTAAGGGGATTGCCGTCACCGCTGCTCGATTCTGTCTCTCAACCTTTGGAATTGTACCTGATAGTGTCCAAACGGGCCAAGGGACCGGGTCAGTGAGTCGGTCGGCCTGCCCCCGGAAGACGGCCGCCGCCAGCTTTTTGGGTATCGCTTCCGTGGTCATACGAACTGCGACAAGAGATTGTGCCCTCCCGTAGTGTAAAAAGCAGCCGCGGTGCGCCAGCGACCCTCGCCCCAGGTCGAGGTGACGTCGTAGAGCGCCAGGGTGCCGGCGGCGAGATGCCGCTGTCGCAGCAGCCAGCCCAGTGCGCTGTAGAGCTTGTCCGCGTCCACCGGCCCCAGCGTGCGGCTCAATGTCTCGCCGCACAGGCCGTGCGCGGTGGCCAGCTGGGAGCGCGGCTCGAGAATGCGGCCGCGATCAGGGCCACCACCAGCTCGCGCTGGCGCGAGGGCCGGGCGGCGAGCAGTCGGTCAAGCCCGAGTTGGTGCCAAGCTCCTAGCCCGGCCGCGACTTGGCCGCGGGGCCTGGAGCGCACGCTGCGGCAAGCGTCCCCGGGAGCGACGAGGGTTTTGTTCTTGAGCGTATGGCGCAGAGCCTCAATCCTTTGTGGTCGGCGGAGACCGTCAGCCGGACGCGCAGGGCCAGTGAGCGCAGGCACGCGGTCCGAAAGGTCTCGGCTTCCGAGGTGCCGAGCGCCAGGCCGAGCACCTCGCGGCGACCCTGGTCGTGGACCGCCGCCGAGACCGAGACGCTGCGCCCCTCCCGGCGCATCCTCGCAGAGGTCGTGTCCAGCCGGAGATCCGGCCAATTGCCTGCCAGCGGCCGTGCGAGAAAGCCCTGGATCTTGGCGTCGAGCTCCCCCCAGCCGCGAGATTTGATTTGGTGCCGGGAGCTGCCGTGCAGGCCTAGGCCCGCACCAGCTCGGCGACCGAGCGGGGGGGCGCCCTGGCAGCAGGCCTCTTGGAGCACTGCGGTCAGCACCTGCTCCGCTCCGGGGAGCGCTCGCCGTACGCAGCGCCGGCCAGCCCCTCCCCTGCCAGTGCCAGAGGGCGCTCGGCCGGGAACCCGACCAGCTCGCGCAGCAGGTCCGCGGCGGAGCTCCTGTCCCCCAGAGCCCGCCAAGTCAGCCTGGCGTTGGTGGTCATCGTGGTGCTCCTGCGGTTAGGAGAGCTAACCAGCCCCACCCCAACCGGCACCGCGCTGGCCTCCGCTGGAAGCCAGTCTTCTTACGCCACGCCCGGGGACACAACCCTTGGTGCGCGACTCTTCCGCTTGCGTCGCGGATGTGCTTGGAATGAGGGGCAAGCGCTGCCCGCTGGCGTCCGGGCTTGCCGGCCGCCAGACCCGGCGCGGATTGCCGACTTCGGCCGGGAACTCGGCTGGAACTAGCTGTGCGTCGTCGGCAACGGCTGGCGACCGCAGCCGCAGCGCTACGCTACACTACACCTTGCCACAGCGGGGTGGAGTCCAAGCTGAAATTCACGTGGGACCGTTAATGCATATGCTATGGTGAGCTTTTGGCCCCCCAGCCGTTGACGCAGTATTGCGGGCTGCAGCCTGACCGGTAGCAGGCTCCCTGTTTTCCAGCATGATTCGAGAGTTTCGCGGCGCTCGGCCCGCTGTTGCGCCGGGTGCCTATGTAGACCCCAGCGCTGTGCTGATCGGAGATGTCCGGGTCGGCGCGCGTTCCAGCGTGTGGTGTAACGTCACCGTGCGTGCGGACAGCGCCAGCGTCAGGATCGGCTCCGACACCAGCATCCAGGACAACAGTTGCCTGCACGAAGATGCAGACGCTCCGCTGCGCATTGGCGACAGGGTCGTAGTGGGCCATTCCTGCACGGTGCATGGCTGCGATGTGGAAGACGACTGCCTCGTGGGCATGGGCGCGACGATTCTCAGCAAAGCCCGGATCGGCGCCGGCAGCATCGTGGCTGCCGGGGCGGTGGTCCTTGGGGGTGCCGAGATTCCCCCGCGCAGCCTCGTCGCCGGCGTGCCGGCCAAGGTGCGGCGGTCCGTCAGCGAAGCGGAAGTGGCGCGGACACGCGAGAACGCGGAGCACTATGTCGAATTGGGCCGGGAATACCTGGAAGCGACCTGATGCAGGCCGGCAGCCCTGAACCGGCCGTCGCGGACGCGCTCGGCGATCTGCGGCGGACGCACTACTGCGGCGAGATCCGCGACCGCGACATCGGTTCGGACGCCGTCCTGATGGGCTGGGTTCACCGCAAGCGGGACCTGGGCGGGCTGCTGTTCCTGCACCTCCGGGACCGCACGGGCATCTCGCAGGTCGTCTTCAATGTCGAGACCCACCCGCAGGCCCATGCCAAGGCCGAGGCCTTGCGCGGCGAGTATGTGATCGCCGTGGAGGGGCCTATCGTCCGGCGCTCTGAGGACACCTACAACCCGAATCTGGAGACGGGCACGGTGGAGCTGGTGGGCCGGCGGCTGCATGTCCTGAACTCCGCCGAGACTCCCCCCTTTCCGCTCGATGAGGACAAGCACGCCACGGTGGGGGAGGACGTGCGGCTCCAGTACCGTTACCTCGACCTGCGCCGACCGCGGATGCAGCGCAACCTCCAGTTGCGCCACGCCGTCAGCAGGGCGGTCCGGGAGTCGCTGCATGAGCAGGGGTTCCTGGAAATCGAGACGCCCTTCATGACGCGCTCGACGCCGGAGGGGGCCCGCGACTTCCTGGTGCCCAGCCGGATCCAGCCGGGCAGGCTGTACGCCTTGCCTCAGTCTCCGCAGCTCTTCAAGCAACTATTGATGATTGGCGGCTACGACCGGTACTTCCAGATTGTGCGTTGCTTTCGGGATGAGGACCTGCGGGCGGACCGCCAGCCGGAGTTCACGCAGATTGACCTGGAGCTGTCGTACGTGCAGGCCGACGGCGTCCTCGAGGTCGTCGAGCGGCTGCTGGCGGCCGTGTGCGAGGCCGCCGGGGCCGCGCCGCCGGAGCTGCCGCTTCCGCGTCTCACCTACAGCCAGGCTATGGAGCGGTACGGGAGCGACAAGCCCGACCTGCGCCTGCCCCAGATGGCGGTTGTGACCGACCTCTTCCGGCCTGGTGACCTGCCCCATGAGGGTCCGCTGGTCGCAATCCGCACGCCCCGCGTCGGCAAGCTCACGCGACGCGAGCGCGAGCAGTTCCGGACCTACGCCGCAGAGCGGAACCTGCGTCTGTTCGACGACTTTCGCGGGCTCGCCAAGAAGATGCCGGACACCATAGAGGCCGTCCGGAACCGCTTGCGGGCGGAGGAAGAAGATTTTCTCGTGATCGCCACGGGCCTGCGGCCTGCCGACACGCCCCGCCCCGGCGAGGCCGTGCTGGCGGCGGCTGGCAATCTCCGGACTCAGATTGCCGCGGTTTTCGCGGATCGCCACGGGTTGCTGCGCGACAACGCCCTGCATTTCCTGTGGGTGACGGACTTCCCGATGTTCGAGTGGGACGCGACTGAAAAGAACTGGTCCCCAGCCCACCACCCCTTCACGTCGCCGCATGAAGAAGACGTCGACAAGCTGACCGCCGATCCCGAAGCCTGCCGGTCCAAGGCCTACGACCTCGTCCTGAACGGCGTGGAGCTCGGCTCGGGGTCTATCCGAATCCATCGCCAGGAAGTGCAGGCCGAGGTCTTTGAGGCCTTGGGGTTCTCGGAGGCCGAAGCGCGCCACCGGTTCGGGTTCTTCCTGGATGCTCTCCAATACGGCACGCCACCGCACGGCGGCATCGCCCTGGGGCTGGACCGGCTGGTCATGATCCTGGCCGGCGAATCGACCATTCGGGACGTCATCCCGTTCCCCAAGACGACCAAGGGCACCGACTTGATGTGCGACGCGCCCAACACCGTGCCGGAGCGCAGCCTCCACG
Organism: Bryobacterales bacterium; assembly: GCA_965213745.1. GTDB lineage: Bacteria > Acidobacteriota > Terriglobia > Bryobacterales > UBA6623 > VXMF01. Next base: position 4,532 of record CBDBZZ010000016.1, read on the forward strand.
AGCTAGGCCTGGGGCTTCGGGTCCGCCTGCAACGCTAGCGCCCCGCCCCCAAGAGTCGCCGCTAACTCGGCGTGCCTGAGGCCGGAGCGGCCCTCGGCCGCCTATGATCGAACCATGCGCCGCGTTCTGGTCATCGGCGGGAACCTATTCATTGGCCGCGAGCTCGTCCGCAGGTTCCTCGAGCGCGGCGACGAGGTCACTATTCTGCACCGGGGGCGCGCAAACCCCCATGCCGGACGGACGCTGGAAATCCGCTGCGACCGCAACGATGTCGAGGCCACGGCCCGGGTCCTGCGCGAAGGGGATTACGACTACGTTTTCGACCATGTCTACGACTGGCGCTGCGGAACGACGGGCGCTCAAGTCAAGGCCGCAGCCCTGGCCTGCGGCCCGGCGCTGCGCCGCTATGTCTTTGTCTCGAGCTGCGCCGCGTACGGTGATGGTCTGGGTTGTTCCGAGGACGGTCCGCTTGCGAGCCCGGACCATCCCGAACCCTACTGCCGGAACAAGGCGGATTCCGAGAGGGCGCTACTGGCGTTGCACGCCGAGCGTGGCATCCCTGTCGCCACGTTGCGCCCGCCCTTCATCTATGGGCCGTTCAACCCGTTCTACCGCGAAGCGTTCTTTTGGGACCGGCTCGTCGCGGGCCGCCCGATTCTGATCCCCGGCGACGGTGGCCGGGGCATGCAGTTTGTGGCGGTTGCGGATCTCGTCGAGGCTGCCCTCCTAGCAGCCGAGATTGACGCAGCGGTTGGCAGGGCGTACAACGTGGCCCATGCCGAGGTTGTGCGGCAAGACGAAGCGATCCGCGCATTTGCCGCAGCAGCAGGCATTGAGCCGAACTTGCGGTACGTCCCTCGTGCGACGCTCGTGCAACTCGGGGGCCGGGTCTTCGAGGCCCCGTACTACTTCGGACAGTACTTCGATCTGCCCCCGATCACCATGGACGTGTCGCGGGCGCGACGGGAGCTAGGTTTCGTCCCTAGGGCTTTCGCCGAGGGGCTCCGCGAGACTTGGAACTGGTACCAGACGGCGGACCGGATGCATTGGCCCGCCCCCGATTTTGCGTTCGACGACGCTGTGCTGGCTGCGCTCCCCGGCTGAAGCGCGGGCAGCGCTGCTCAGCGGGTGAGGTTCTCGAAAAGGAAAACGCCGCTCTTGCCTGCGACAACGACGTCCAGGTCTTCGTCGCCATCGAGGTCGAGCACGGGGATCTGCATGCCGCCCCCGACCCGGCCCCCGTAATGCAGGATATGGCGCACCCACTCCCAGCCCGCGCCGGTGTCGACATACTCGTACCAGTAGAGTCCTAGCGGCTCGCGGCCGCCGTCGTCCCTCCCGTTGTGGGCGTAGAGCCGCTTGCCGGTCACGATCTCGGGTCGGCCGTCGCCGGTGAGGTCGGCCAGCGTTGTCGCGTGGGCCTGCGACCAAGCCTCGTCGATCAGGTGCCGTTTCCACGTCCGGGCACCCTCCGGTCCACGGCCCTGCTGCATCCAGAAGATGCCGTAGCTATGGGCGTGGGATGTGACGATGTCGTTGAGGCCGTCGCCGTCGATATCGGCGACATGGAGGAACCCGGCGTGCTTGTCGATGGTGAATTCAGCATGCTTGGGCCACGGCGTGCGGCGAGGGTCCGGCGGAGCCTCCAACCAGCCCTTGGGCGTCAGCACGTCTACACGCCCGTCGCCGTTCACGTCGCCCGCGCCGATGCCGTGACCGTCCGCTGCAGCCTGCACGGTGTGCTCGACCCATGCCGCACTGTGTTCTGTCGGTTCGAACCAGGATGTCTTCGCCGCATTGCGGCCGCCGAACTGCGGCAGCACCTCCCGTGCCTTTCCGTCACCGTCGAGGTCGACCAGCAGAGCGAACTCCACCGGCAGCCCCTCATGGACCAGTCCCGCGCGCCATTCGCCGATCGCGCGACCTGGGTTGCGCCACCACGCGATCTTCCGGCTGATCCAACTCACGCTGACGACATCAATGTGCCCGTCGCGGTTGACGTCGAAGAGCAGATCGCTGAAGTCGTCGAGGTAATTGTTCCAGAACCGCAGCGTCCGGAACCGCGTTCGCTGGAAGTCGGGCCCGCGGAACCAGTTCTCGCCGGACACGATGTCGAGAAAGCCATCGCCGTTGAGATCGGCTACGGCGCAGGCCTCGCTGCGCCCGAGATCGATGACGCGCTTCTGGAAAGGGATTTCGGGGGACGGGCCGCCCGCGAAGGCCGGCAGCGCAGTTAGCAGTAGGGCTGGGGCTAAGTACGGTCGCACCGCAGGCATGACGGCCCCATCATGCCACAGGGGCCGCCCTTGGCGCTTGTTCCCGGGCCGTCAGATCGTCGCGCACCGCTGCAGGCGCGATCCATCGCGCCACCTGCCGGCCTCGGCTTCCGAGCTATCCCCGAGGCCCCCCAAGCTTATACAATATTCAGACGCGGGCTTGCTGCGCGAGATGCTCGGGTTCCCGGCCGAGCGGCTGCTGGAGCAGGCAGAGGAGGGCTTGGCCTGCTTGGCGTACGACGAGCGTACCCCGAAGCGGAGTCTCCCGCCACGGCTAGCGCGACCGGGTCGGGGAGACCCGCGCCGCCCCGGTCGCCGCGCGGCTGATCGGCGCGATCCTCGTCGAGCGGAACGCCGCATGGGCCGCCCCGAAAGCGAGACCCAGGGCCCTGGAATCCGTCGCTCCCGTGAGCGACAATAACTCCGTCAAACTGCCTGCCGTGGCAGCCTGAGCGTTCCGGCCCTACCCGCCAGATACCGCGATGGACGCCAAGCTCTTACACCACGCGTGGGACACGATCGGAACGATGCCAGCAGTCAATCCCGAGATCCTCGTCTGGGCATGCGAGACCGCGGGTCTGACTCTTCAAAATGCTGTCGCAAAGGTCGGTATCAAAGATGCCCGGGGCGTGGCCGCCATCGACCGGCTCGCAGCGCTGGAACGCGGCGAGGAGAAGCCCACGCGGCCGACCCTTGTCAGGCTGGCGCACCACTACCGGCCCGCTGCTCGCCTTCTATCTGAACGCACCGCCGCGGCGAGATGACCGTGGCCCGGACTTCCGCACACAGTCTGGGGCTCGCTCTTCGGGGATAGATGTCCTGGTCGACTCGGAGACGGATGCCCTGGTTGACGCGCTGGGCTGCAACCTTCAAAGCCGTCGGAACATGGTTCGGGCCCGCGCTGGAGGCTGAGGACGAAGCCGAGCCTCTGCCGTTCGTCGGTGCTGTTTTGAGGCCTGAGGACGTAGATGTGGGGGGCGAGTCGTTGCGTCGCGTACTCCGACGCAAGTCGGAGGCCGCCCGATTGTCGCGGTGCGCGGCGGATGTGCTGGGCCAAGTGCTCGGCAACGATCTGAACGCCACGAGATGCTACGCAGAGCCGGATGCCGAACACGCATCCCGGTTGCTCCGTTCGCGAACGGAAGATTCCGGCGTATGCGTTCTGCTCAAGGGAGATCTCGGCAGCTACCACACGACCATCGACGTAGAGGTTTTTCGTGGTCTTGCGGTCGCGGACGATGTTGCCCCGTTCGTGGTCATCAACGCCAACCACTCCAGGGCGGCGCGGTCATGCACGCTCCTGCACGAGTTGACCCACCTGCTGCTTGGCCAATCGGGTTTCGGCGGTGGGAACGCGGAAACCGAGATTGAGGAGTTCTGCGACAATGTTGCCGCCGAGTGGCTGCTGCCCGCGCGGACGCTTGATGAGATCTACATCGCGCAAGGGTAGGGAATCGTCGGACAACAGCAGCATATCGGCCAGTTTGCCCGCGAGCGAAATTTGAGCCAGACCATGGTCGCCTACCGGCTCCTGCGGGCCAATCGCATAGATGGGCCGACCTTCGAGCGGCTCCAGGCAAATTTTCGTAAGTATCGTAGCCGGTACCATGCGAGGGGGCGTGAGTCCACGGGCGGTCCCAGCTACTACGTGGTGCGCCAGCACTGGGTCGGGCAGAGCCTGCTCAGTCTCATCCGCCGTATGTTGGGCTCCGGAGCGCTGTTGACGACCAGGGCAGCCAGAATCCTGGGCGTCAAGCTACCTGCGCCAGCGGGAGCGTCTCGCCCTGCCCGCTAGGCAGCAGAGCCAGCGCCGTGTTGCCGGCCGGGCCGGGGCCCGTGCGGCTGCGGCTGGCATCCTCGCCCAGGCCGAGATGTTGAGGTGGCGCTCACACGGAACTAGCACACGGTCTGGGAACTACATCCCTTTTCTCACACGCATACATGACACTTCATCCGGCGGGCTAGATGAGAGGGATGCTCCGCGATCGAACCGGAACGGCGGCTGACGGCAGCTTTGCAAGCGCTCGCCAAGCAGTACGAGGCGGAATAGCAGAGGCACGCCGTGCTGAGAAGGCAGGCCGACGGCTTGGGCAGGACTACAGGCAGCTCGCCTGGGCCTGGAGCTCCGTCGGGCCAAGTGTGGGACCGCAGCTATCCGATAGCCTTCGACTGCCCCCGGAGGCGAAGATGTGGGCAAGTACCGTGCGGTCAACTCTGTGTTTGGAGACCCATCGCAATGTTTGCTCGACCATTTCTCGCACTTCCGGCTGCGGATCTTTTTTGTGACCGATTGCCTCTTGAGCAGTCTTAGTAGGCAGGAGGAAAGTCATGCAACTGAAGCTGCCTGCGGCATCTGCCTCTCATCTCGGTGCTGATTACCGCCACCCTAGGGGCAGTCGTGTTGATCCGGCAGGTGCTGCCAGCACGTACGGCGGCCTGTCCGACTCCCGGCTACTTTCTCGTGGGCACTACGGTTGTCGCGACTCCACGATCTGTCCCCGTACTACATGAGTGGTGCGTATCTGTACTACAACGCAGAATTGAACCGGTTCAAGACATGTTCGTTCTGCTGCTGGACCCCCTGAAGGAGAAACCGACATGCAACACTCGAAACAGTCCAAGCCCATCAGCCGGCTCTTCGTTATCCTGCTGAGCGTAATCCCCTGTTCGTGGGGTGCCCTTGCTGCCGCAGACATGTGGATGCCGTTCGTTTCGCAGGTGCGCCGGACGGTGACCGAAGTTTCGGACGATCGACCCCACCGCATCACGGAAACCTGGGACGGCATCCACCTCCGGCGCGCCGACGGTTCGGAGCTGCGCAAATTGGAACTGGTCCGGCCGACTCCGCCTGAGCCGGTTGTCGAAGGGAGTTTCATCGACCGGCCCAACAAGAAAGCGTATCGGCTGATCTTCCCCCTCCGCACGGCGAGGATGATCCAGAACAACCTTCCGGGCCGGGTGGACCCGTCCAAGTCGCACGAGGGCTTGGTCGGTCAAGGCCGGCAAGTGGAGATAGTCGAAGGCGTCCCTTGCTTCGTGGTGCCCGTGCCCCCTACGGTGTTCGGAGGCGACACGTTCGCGGGACGGGGGTGCTACTCCTCTGAGTACGACCTGCATCTCTACCAAGTGCTGGATCGGACCCAGGCCAGCGGCCTGATCATCCGCGAGAAGACCGAACTCTACAATCTCGAGCTGGGCCGCGCCCCGGAAGCCGACGCCGTCAGGCTCCCGGACAATTTCGTGGCCCGCGACGATCTGTGTGCGAGTTGCGAGCGGAACCCCTAGGAGCTTGCATACAGAGTCGGAAAACCGGCCCCGCGATCAGCAGAGATGCCCTTGACGGCGGCGGGTCGTCCCCAGCAGGATGCATCGGGACGTATTATCGTGCGAGCCAAGATGGCTAGGTCTTCTGCAGAACAGCGTGCAGTAGCACTTTGTCCTCCCCGCGCAGGTCGGGACCCCGCACGGACTCGAGGCCCAGCAGGTAGCCCCGCAGCAGCCTCCAGCAGGAGATCTCCGGGGGGCAAGGGCTGCCCGCAGGGGCTCGCGGAGAACTCCCTGCAGAGGTCCTCGACCAAGGCGTCGAACCCGGCTGTATCCAACTCCGGGTTGAGCCGTTCGAAGAACGGCAGGGTCGGGGCCTGGGGCAGATCCTCGGGAACAGGCAGGTGCCTTCCTGCAGCTGCTGGCGTTTGCCCAGCGCCAGGGAGCCTAGGAGCGCAGACCGCGGGGCGCAATCCAAGCGTCAACCTCCAGACAGAACAGCCCCCAGACTGATATTTTCATAAGTAATTGCACGAAAATGCTCCGCAATCTATTGATTCTATTGGTGGGTGCTTGCAGTTACTATTGGCAAGATTAGTAAGAATTAGATGAATTTTTCAGCGGCTCCTAGGGATCTGGATGCCCGTGTGCCCTCCCCCGTGTGCCCTCCCCGACGACGGCTGGGAGCGGCCTTCAACGGCAACACCGCGGCGTTGCCGTCTCCCCTTGAAGGCACCCGATCGCTGTTTCCCTCGGTACGGCTCCCCGTGGATCGCCACGATCGCCGAGGCTCTTGAACGCGACCCCAGACGCGTCGTCATGCGCGATGCCAAGTACCCAGTCAAAGGAGGCCCCGATGCTTGACACGTCTGCGGCAAAGAGGCCCACGCCGCGTAGCCCGCACGGTTTGCGCCGTGCTCCCAAGCGCATCGTCAAGAACGGCAGTCCGTCGAGCAACCTCGTGCTGAGCGCGGCCACCGGATGCCACGAAGACCTGTTCCCCCAAATGTTGGGCATCTAGGTCGCTCCAGGCAGCACCGTGGCCGACATGACCTATGGGCAGGGAGTGTTCTGGAGGCACGGCCCTACCGACCGGTACCGTCTCCTGGCCACCGACTTGCTCGACGGCGTGGACTGCCGCGCCCTCCCCGACGGTGCCGATGCGATCGATTGCGGCGTGTTCGACCCGCCCTACATGCCTTCGCCGGACGGCACCGCGCACCGCGGTCTAGACGCCTTCGAGAGGCATTACCGCAACAATGGCACGGGCAACCGCACCGGAGCCAAGTGCCACTAGACTGTTCTGAGACTGTCCTTGAACTCTACGCAACACCGACCGGGAGGCTTGGCGCGTGCTTTGCGACCGTGGCGTGCTGATCGTCAAGTGCCAGGACGAGATGTGCTTGAACCGCCAGCGGTTTACGCCTGTCGAGATCATGCAGGCCTAGGCGGAAATCGGCTTCGTTGCCGAGGACCTGTTGGTGATGTTTTCCGATGCTGCACCTGCAAGACTTAAGCTGGCCCTTTTGAACCGGTATGGTGCTGCAAGCGTGCGTCGAGACTGCGCTGAAGCATCTTGACTGCACGGTTGAGCCGGGTGGAGACGTTGGACGGAGAGATGCTGAGGCGGCGGGCGGTCTCGACTGTGGAGAGACCTTCTCCGATGCGCATTTCGTAGATGGTCCGGTAGGCAGCAGGCAGGACGGCGACCATTTCGCGCAGCAGCCGGTGCAACTCATGCTGGGCGGCTAGTGCCTCCGGGCCTAGGGCGGGGTCCGCGACATCGGCGGGGAGTCTCCTAAAAGATGACCGGTGTTGATGTCGAAGAAGGTCTAGGGCACAGTTGTGGACGATGGTACGGACCCAGGCACAGGCCGGGGAGGTGCCGCGATACTCGCAGACATGCAGCAGCACCCGGACCCAGCTTTCCTGGAGGGCCTCCCGGGCGAGGTCGTCGCCAGCAGCGAGGTGTCGGGCTAGGGGCAGGAAGCGTCGCGTGCAGCATTCCACCCAGCCCTCCCGGTTGCTCCGGTTGTCGAGCAGCGAGCAGTCGCGGGCGGCCCGCTCCAGGAAAGGGGATTGTAGGATACAGAACTTGTCGTCCATGCATCGACTAGTCTACTGATGTTTTCCTAAGCAATTGCACGAAAAAGCGCCGCAAACCAGTGGTTCTATTGGTGGGTTGCTTGCAATTACTTTCGGCAAAATCATGAGAAACCCTGATGTACCGCGGGCGTGCGGCACGGCGGAGGCTGCAGGCCCAAGTCCGGCAACGGCCCCTGCTGGCCGCGGTGCCGCCGCCCCCACTCCGCCAGCGGCAGCCGGTCGCGGCTCCCCGGAATCACCGTGCATACCGGTACCGGCAGCCGCTGCTCCCCGTCTCCGTCGCGCCGGAGCACCCCGCGCACCGGCTCCTCCGGCCCCCGGGCCGGCCGGTACGCCCCCGCGAGCGCCCGCTCCTGGCCTGCCGCGTCCAGGGGCTCCCCCTCGTCCTCCCGCAACCCCCTCGCGGCCGCCAGGCGCAGAAGCGGGGCCTTTGGGCGCGGATCGGTCACGCTCCCGGAAGCATCCCCGCCCCGCTGCCGGCAGGAGCTTGCCAGTTCCCCGCAGGAGCACGCGCTGGCGGCCCGCAGCCCCACCGGCTGCCCCCCTGTCAGCCAGGGCACCGCATCCTAGTCCGGTTTCTCCCGCCAATCCTCCTGCATGTCCGTGCCGCCCGCCTGCAGCCGGGCGCTGACCCCCGTCGCCCCCACGCACACCGAGGGCAGCCAGGACTGTTGCTAGCCGTGGTAGCCGCGCACGGCGTTCTCGCACAACTGGCCCTCCCCTCGATCCCCGGGCCGTCTCCGCACACCGGCACGGACCCCCACCGCTGCGCCCCCCCAGCGGCACCAGCCGCCGGCTGACCAGCCGCGCACCCTGCCGCAACCCCTCTAGCGCCGCCTCGTGCAGCCGCTGCAGGTCTGCGCCGAGCTGCCCGCTGTAAGCCACGGCCTGCAGCCCGCACGCTCGGCGTGCGACATGATCGGCCCCCAGGGCGTCGACCGCGTGGAGGTGCCCCCCGCCGGCGCAGGCCGCGTAGATCAGCGCCAGTAGCCTCTGCCCATCGCTGCCACCGCGCCGGAGGCGGACCGCCTTGGCCAGCCTCGCGGGCAGCCCGAGGAACCGGGTCAGCCGCGCCACCCCGCCGAGCCCGGCCAGGCCCGTCAAGGGCTCGTCGCAGACGCCGCAAGTCAGGGTGGGAGCGCTGGCGGGGGAGGCGGGGGACAGGGGGCAAGGGGACCTCCAGAAAAATCGAGAGGTACCCCCGAAAGGCAATACCCGGACACTCCAGAAAACCGTCTGGGTCATTGCAAAACAAAGACGTTCCGGCTAGCAACCGCAATCCTTACCCGGGAATCAGGGCCGTCCTGCTGTGATCGGGCGGCGGATCTTGATCGCGCCCTCTGCCCTCGTCCCCCGTCTCCATTGCGCTTCTGTGCTGCCCTCTTCCTGTCTGGCAGCTCTGATCTCCTGCGCCTCGGTAACGGTTCCTGTCGAGCCCGTCCGGTTCGCGGTATCTTTCCGAGCCCTAGTCCGTGTCGTACCGTACTATGCCGCTCACCTTTTTCGCCCTGTATGTTCTCCGTGCGTCCGACCTGCTGCCACCAGACCCAGTGGCCGTGCCGTCGGCGGCCCCGGCCGGTGGGGTCCGGATCGTGGTCGCTACTGGTCCCGGTTACGGGACGGGCACCTGCGTCCGTCCATACTAATTTTGCCGAAAGTAATTGCAAGCAACCTACCAATGGAATCAATGGCTTGCGGAGCCTGTTCGCGCAATTACTTATGAAAACATCAGTATGAACACATCAGTAAAGGTCGCGACGGTGGCCGGTGTGCCACCCGGATGGGTCGTAGCGAAGCGCAGGACCCGCGACAGCGGGGTGGCACGCCGGATGCCGTCGTAGTTCTCGCTTCCCGCGCCCTCGTTCACGCCGTGCGAGTGCCGCGCGGTGACGCCAGACGGTATCTTCGGCCAGCACAGAATCCGCACATGCTCGCAGGGCTCAAGGCGCGGTCGCTACGCTCCGCGCCCTGTTTCGCGCGGCTGGCAGCCCCTCCCCCGGCTCCGCGACAGCAATTGTCCGACGATGCCGGACCCTCGGCCCTGCCGATGATACCCGGCCCTAAACACGGGGCAGGGCGCGAACGGGCCGCGGACATCAGTACATGACGGAGATCCAGCACGGAGGACTGTTGGACGAGAGCACCGGGAAGGAGAGGCTTTGGCGGACGCCGAAAGGTATTCCGGGCAGTGACGATCGGATGGACGATGAGGGACACGAACGAGCGGCCCGGAAGCGGCGCACAGGTGGGTAAGCTGGCGTGAGAGCTCGTCCAATGTCCGACATTGGGCCGGCGAGGGGCTTCGCCCCTCGACTCGACCCCGGCATGAGACCGGTGCGTGGCGGCGTCCGTGGCCCGTGTGCCGGCCACGCCGGCCGTCTGGCCGCGGCTGGGCCGGACGGCCTAATTACCTGGCCACCGGCCAGATAGACCGCCCAGTCGTCCATGAGCCGCCGCGGCGTGAGCACCGGAAACCCGAACGCCATCTGGAGTATGGGTGCCGAAAGGTTCGCAGTGAGACTGCCCCTGCGGCGGCGGATGAGAGGCAACGACCGCACGGAACTGCCCCTGGACTAGCGCAGAGGGCGCGTGGCGGCGGAGCCGGATCTACCGGTCAGGCGCGCAGGTAGGGGCGCACGAAGTCCAGGATTCGCTTGAGGTTGCTGCGAGCCGCCTCGTCGAGCGGGCGAGCTTGCGGATTGCGCACCTTCCAATTGGGGAAGACGCCGCGCAGGTGCAGCACGTACGCCAGGGCCGGCAGGCCGTGGGCGGTGGCCTTGCCGACCAGCAGCAGCACCTTCGAGAACATGTCGACCGCCTCGTGGCGGTGCCCCCTGTGCCATAGGTCCCAGACGCGCACGTACAAGTCGACCCACGAGGCGGCCGGCATGGTTCCCGCGGAGCCTCTGTCCAACTCCTCGAGCAGCGTCCTGCCGTGCCCCCCGGTGAACGATACCGGGCGATCCGTTGCGGGCAGCGCCTGGAACTCGGTGAGGCGGCTGAGCGTGTGGCCCGCCTCGTCCTTGACGAAGCGTAGGTTGGGGATCTCCCGCACCATGCGGGCCACGAACTCGACGCTCATGTTGCCCATGGACTGCATGAACAGGGGCAGGTCGGCGGCCGCGGCGACCGTTCGATAGTAGGCCGCGACCTCCTCGAGGTCGAACCGGGACTGCCCTTCGCGCCGTGGCGGCAGGGCGATCACGGCATCCGGGCGGAGGGCTTTGGCGTGCTCGGCGTAGCGCACCGCGCCCGCGGTGTCGCCGGCCTGCACGCCGATCACCACCTTCGGCCGCAAGCCGTGCGCCGCTTCGACGATCGCCTCCGCACCGGCGAACCGCTCTTGCTGGGTCAGGAGGGCGTATTCGCTTGCCAGCTGCGGCCAGACGATGCCATGCACGCCCGCGCGGTCGAGGAAGCGCACCTCCTCGGCCAACGTCGCTAGGTCGACGCCGCCGCCCTCGTCGTAGGGCGTCGCGACAATCGGGAAGATGCCCCGGAAGCCGTCGTCCGCCTCGCCTGGCGCGTGCCTTGCCAGGGCACCTCCTCCCAGGACGGCCAGCAGGGATCGCCGCGAAAGGTGGATCGGATCACAAAGCGCTGCTGCCGGCATGTTGTTGGATCATCTTCTCGGTGAGCTCCGTGCCGAAGCCGGGCTTCTCGTTGGGGTAGTAGTAACCGTCCCGATACGGCGAGGCCATGGCCAGCATGAGGTCTGTGGCGTCGTCCCCGGTGCCGAAGCTCTCAGCCAGCGGCGCATCGGCTGTCAGCACAACCGGCATGCCGTACAGGCTGCTGCCCCGGTGGGGGATCATCGGCAGCCCCCGCTCCGCCCCCATCGCGGCAATCTTGCGCAGCGCCGTCAGCCCTCCGCACCAGCTGACGTCCGGCTGCAGGATCTCGGTGGCTTGGTGATGCAGCAGCATGGCGTAGCCGTGCTGTGTGTACTCGTGCTCGCCGCTGACAATCAGGGTGCTGCCGACTTCCCGGACCAAGCGCTGGTATCCGAGGATGTTGTCCGGCGACAACGGCTCCTCAATGAAGTAGAGGCCCACGGGCTCGAGCCGCCGGGCGAGTTCCAAAGTGAAGCCGATGTCGTCCCAGCGGCAGCCGCAATCAATCATGAGCGTGCGCTCCGGGCCCACGGCGTCGCGCGCCTCGGCCAGGATCCGCTCTGTGTGCGCCATGCCCTCGCGCCCCTCCAGCACGCCATCGCGGATAGGGACCTTGAAGTGCTGGAATCCGAGCGCCAAGCCGACATCCGGATCGGCGTTCGTGACGTAGCCTGGCACCTTGCCCCCGCTTGCCGCCACCGATCAGCCGGTGGACGGGGAACTCCGCGTACTTGCCCACGATGTCCCACAGGGCGTTGTCGATGCCGCTGAGCGCCATGACGAAAACGCCGCGTCGACCGTAGTAGAGCCCCGAGGCGTACATCTGGTCCCAGAGCAGTTCGACGTTCAGGGGGGTCTGCGCCGACCAGCAGGTGCTGCAGGTGGCCTTGGATGATCTGGCAGGCGACGGCGCCGCCGGCCCCCAAGCCGTAGCCCACCAGGCCCTGATCGGTCTGGATGGACACCACGATCGCGCTGGCGAGCTGGGAATACGGTCCGCTGTAGCGCCAGCGGCGAGGATCGTAGGCCCCCTGGAATTCCGGCAGCCGCCCTTGGCTGGAGCGCGACCAAAGCTGCACGGGCACCGCTTCCACCGAGGCGATCCGCAGTGGACCCTTGGATTGCGGAACCATCGGCCGGGCGGCCAGCGCGGTGCCGCCGAGGGCGGTCAGGAAGGACCGGCGGGATGGCATGGCGGGCAACAGTCTAGCATCCCTACCGCACCATCTACGCGCCGTTGCCCGGGGCGGCCCGGTCGCCACAAAAGCGCTTCGTGCCGGCGCAATTCGTTGGCGCAAGCCGCCGGACGGCTTCCCGGGGGCGTCCACTACTTTCGATGGTGGGTTGGGGTGTCCCGGCTGCAGCGGTGTCGGTCGGTAGCCGTTCGGACGGGCGGCGCTCGGGCTGGGCAACTGGGTGAGCCACTCGGTCGAAGCAGAGGGCGCGAGGAGCGCAGGGTGCTTGCACGCGGTGGGCAGCTGTGACGGAGCGTGCGTCTATCCCGTCCCCAGCATCGTCCGGAAATCTAGCTTCTGCACGAACTCCCGTTTGTTCCGCCAGTTCCGCCGCACCTTCACGAACACCTCCAGATGCACCCGCCGCCCGAGCCGCGCCTCCAGGGTCTGGCGAGCCTTGCTCGCCAGCTGCTTCATCTTGCCGCCCTGCTTGCCGATCAAGATTGCCTTTTGGCCGTCCCGCTCGACTGTCACGCTCGCCGCGATCCGGAGCTTCCCGGCCTCCTGCTCCTCCCAACGCTCGATCTGCACCGCCACCACGTGCGGCAGCTCGTCGTGCGTCTCCCGCAGGATCCGCTCTCGCAGCAGCTCGGCCGCCAGGAACCGCTCTGGCTGGTCCGTCACCGTTCCCTCCGGGTAGAACGGCGGTGCCTCCGGCAGCTGAGCGAACACCCTCTCCAGCAGCAGGTCCAGGTTGACCCGCTTCGCCGCCGACACCGGCAGGTACTCTGCGAACTCGTGAAGCTGCCTGCAGCGGTCCAGCAGCGGCAGCAGCGCCTCTTTGCGGGGCAGCTTGTCCACCTTGTTGGCCAGCAGCAGCGTCGGGGCCCCCGTCCGCTTGGCTATGTCCAGGGCCCGCTCGTCGGCTGCGTCCAGAGGTGCGCTCGCGTCCACCAGCAGCAACGCCAGATGGCACGCGTCTGCGGCGCGGCCGACTTCGCGCATCATGCGCTGGCCCAGCTCCTTCGCCGGCTCGTGGACGCCAGGGCTGTCCACAAACACGATCTGCCCGCGCTGCTCCGTGCGCACGCCTTGGATCGCGTCGCGCGTGGTCTGCGCCCGGCGGCTGACGATCGCCACCTTGGCGCCCACCAAGGCGTTCAGCAGTGTGGACTTGCCGACGTTCGCCTTGCCCAGGATAGCGACGAACCCGGCCTTCACGGCAAGGCGTCCTGCGCGGCCGGCGGGGGCTCGATCCGCCGGAACCGCACTCGGTCCACCCGGCGGTCGTCGGCGGCCAGCACCTCGAGCTCGAGGCCGTCCAGCCGGACTTTGGACCCTGCGGCGGGCACCCGCCCCAGCTGCTCGCACACGAAGCCACCCACGGTGGTCGACTCGAGATCTTCGGCGCGCCGGTAGCCGACCAGCTCCTCCAGCCGGTCGAGGTCCAGGCCGCCCTGGGCGATGTAGGACTCGTCGGGCTGCGGCTCCACCTCGTGCGCCGGATCCGTCTCGTCGCGGATCTCCCCAACGATCTCCTCCATCAGGTCTTCCATGGTGACCAAGCCGGCAGTCTGGCCGTACTCGTCGATCACCAGGGCCATCTGGGAGCTGGCCTCCTGCATCTCGCGCAGCAGTTCGTGGATGCGCTTCGTCTCCGGAACCAGCGCCAGCGGGCGGGCGATGGAGCCCACAGGGACGGCGGCGAGTTCCTCGTCGCCGTAGCCGAGGGTGTCGCGGCTATGGACGAAGCCGGTCACGGCGTCGATGTTGCCGACGTAGACCGGGATGCGCGAATGCTCTCCCTCCCGCAGCAGGGAGCGGAGGTCCGCCAGGCTGCAGGCGGCCTCGATGGCGACGATGCGGGGCCTGGGGGTCATTACCTCGCGGACGGTCTTGTCGCCGAAATCGACGACGGAGTGGATCAGCTTCCGGTCCTCGCCGTCGATGAGGCCCTCTTGCTGGCCGGCGTCGAGCAGCGCGTCGATCTCCCCGTTCGGGCGCTGAGGGCGGCCCTTCCGCGCCGGGTCCGCCCCCACGCCGGCGATGGACTCCACGAAGTCGGCCAGGAGCAGCAACGGCTGCGCAGCCGCGCCGAGCAGGCGGGCCGGCCAAGTGAGCCGCACCAGCCAGCGCCCGTGCCCGCGGACCGAGGCGACCGCCGGCACGACCAGCGCGCAGAGGACGACGGCCATGCCGGACAGCACCAGGGCCTCGGCCGCCGCGAACCAAGGGGCCGAGCGGAGCGAGCCCACGTAGAACAGATCTATGCTGAGCAGGGTCAGGCTGGCAAACTGCACCAGGGCGAAGCGGGCTTGGCCGTTCTCAGGGGCGTAGCCCAGCCGAGGCACCACCTCCTCGGCGAAGCGGGCGAAGGTGCCTCCGGCGGGGCGTTTGCGCAGGTTCGACGCCCAGCCGTACAGGCGGACGAGAACCGAGGCCAGGGCTAGCGCACCGCAGAGCAGGATGGCCGCTGCGTAGAGGGCGAGGGTCATGCGGCGGCCCTCTCGATGAGGCCCGCAGCGAGGCCGTACCGGCGGCGCAGGCGCTCCTCGGCGCGGCGCATCTCCCCGCCGTCGGTCTGGTGGTCGTACCCCTGCAGGTGCAGCAGGCCGTGCAGCACCAGGGTCTGCAGCTCCTCCTCGACCGGATGGCCGTGCTCGGCGGCTTGGCGGGCGGCCCGCTGCGCCGAGATCAGCAAGTCGCCCAGGTAGCCGTCCTCCCCGTCCGGGAAGGACAGCACATCGGTGGCGCCGGAGACGTTCCGGTACTGGCGGTTGGCCCGCCGCAAGGCGGCGTCCGAGCTCACCACGACGGAGAAGCCGCTGCCGCTGGCTAGGTCCGCCGCCAAGCGGCCCAGGAAGGCGCGCACCCTAGGCTCGTCGAAGGGCACCGTGCGCTGGCGGTTCTCGAAGTAATACCAAGGCTCGCCGGAGTCGTCGTTCATTGCCGTGGGGTGGGGCTCCGCTCACCCTGCCGCTCGCCGCCGGGGACCGCCGACGGCAGCTGCCTAGAATTATACCGGTCGTAGGCACGCACGATGCGCTGCACGAGGCTGTGCCGCACCACATCCCTCTCGTCGAATCGCACGAACTCCACGCCGGACACCTCGGAGAGGACGTCGACGGCCTCGAGCAGCCCGCTGCGCTTGCCGGTCGGCAGGTCGATCTGCGTGACGTCCCCGGTGATGGCAGCCTTGGAGCCGAAGCCCAGTCGGGTGATGAACATCTTCATCTGCTCGGCGGTGGCGTTCTGGGCTTCGTCCAGGATGATGAAGCTCTCGTTGAGGGAGCGCCCGCGCATGAAGGCCAGGGGCGCGACCTCGATGGTGCCGTTGGCTAGGGAGCGCTCGACGCGCTCGGGGTCGAGCAGGTCCTGCAGGGCATCGTACAGGGGCCTGAGGTAGGGGTCGACCTTCTGCTGCACGGTGCCGGGCAGGAAGCCGAGGCGCTCGCCTGCCTCGACCGCGGGGCGGGCCAGCACGATGCGGCGGACTGTCTTGGCGAGCAGGGCCGAGATGGCGTAGGCCACCGCCAGGTAGGTCTTGCCGGTGCCTGCGGGGCCGATGCCGAAGACCATGTCGGAGCGGTCCAAGGCTTCGAAGTAGCGCAGTTGGTTGAGGCTGCGGGGGGTGACCGGCTTGCGGCCGCAGACGCGCTGGCGGCTGCGGCGCACGAGGTCCCGGAAGCTGATCGCAGGGTCGGCTGCCGCAACGCGCAGGAAGTCGCGTACTTCCCCGTTGCTGAACTTATGCCCTTCGCCGAGCAGCGCGACATAGTCGGCGAGGATTGCGTCGGCGCGGCGGATCCGCGCCTCATCCCCCTCCAGCTCGAGGCTATTGGGGGCTAGGTGGGCAGTCACGCCTAGGGAGCGCTCAAGCAGCCGCAGGTTTTCGTCGCGGGTGCCGAACAGCGCCTGCATGCCGCGGTCTACGGCGATGGATGCTTTGGCCAAGTGGGGTCTCGGGGCTCCCCCGAAGGGTCGCCGGGGTGGCTTCCCCGACCTATCTCATCCTTCGTCGCGCACCACGAATGGCTCGCGGTAAGTACGCGTCAGGAGCCGGCTAGCCTCGTCGTCCCCGACGATGCTCTCGGACGCCGAGTCGAACGCGATCTGACGCTGGACTCGGTAGGAGATATTGCCAAGGTGGGCCATCAACGAGGACTTGTGGCCCTCCTCGACATCGGCGGTGAGGGTGCCCGGGTCGCGGCTGCGTACGGCGTCAATGAAGTTGTCGAAGTGCGGCTGGTTGCGGATCTTGTCCGTGGGGTGCTCAGCGAAGGGGCCGGGCTCCTTCCGCTGGCCGAGGAAGGTGTAGTAGGCCCCGTAGTGGGGCATTACCATGTAACCGTCTGAGCCGTAGAAGAGCAGGCCGGTGCAGACGCCGTGGGTCGGCCAGGCCTCGCCGATGCCTGCCTCGGAGTTGCTGATCCAAGGGCGGATTTCGAAGTTGAGGTAGAGGTCCCGGTCGGCGTATTCGTAGCAGACGGTTTGCGCGTTGGGAGTCTCCTGGGCGTCGTCGTGAACGAACATGCCGCCCATGGACTGGACGCGGCTGGGGTGCTCGTCGAGCTTGAGTGCCCAGCGCATGATGTCGAGCTGGTGGACGCCTTGGTTGCCTAGCTCGCCGTTGCCGTAGTCCCACTGCCAGTGCCATTTGTTGTGCAGGCGCAGGTTGGAGAACGGGCGGTCTGGGCCGGGGCCCTTCCAGAGGTCGTAGTGGATGCCTGGCGGAACGGGGCCTTCCTGGTGCGCGCCGATGGAGCGACGCCACTTGTAGGCTAGGCCGCGGGCTAGGTAGACCTTGCCGAGGACACCTTCCTGGAGGCGTCGGACGCCCTCCATGATCTCGGGGCTCGAACGATTCTGGGTGCCGTGCTGGACGACGCGCCCGTATCGGCGAGCGGCCTTGACGGCCTGGCGGCCCTCGAAGGCGTTGTGCGAGAGGGGCTTCTCGACATAGACATCCTTGCCTGCCTGGCAGGCCCAGATAGTGCCCAGCGAGTGCCAGTGATTCGGCGTGGCGTAGAAGACCGCATCGATGGATTGATCGTCGAGCAGGCGGCGCAGATCGTGGTACACGGTCGGCTGCGGGCCGGGACGCCCCTTGAGGCGTTCGGCGAGCACGGACTCGTCGATATCGCAGACGGCCGCAAGTTGTACGTTGCGGTTGGCTAGGGCGTCTACGCAAGCGAGATGGGAGCGCCCGCGGCCGCGCAGGCCGACTACGGCTGCACGGATGCGGTCGTTGGGGGAGTTGCGGCTAGCGGCCAAAGCCGGGGCGGTCATGAAGGGAACGGCTGCTGCGGCCGTGCGGACGAAGCTGCGGCGGGAAGCGGTGCTGTCAGGAGACCCCAAGGATGCCATCGCCAGCAACTATAGCGAATGCTTAGGTCGGGATCCAAGGCACCGCCCAGATCAAGCCGCTCGCGAACACCGGCCGCAGCCGAGGCGGCTGCCATCCCGTTGCAGCCCGCTTCGCCTGCTCGGACTCCGGGCACTTCAGTTCCATGCCTGAGCCGTTCCCGACGGCGGGCACCGATTCCAGCGGCTAAACGCAGAGCAGCACCCGTGCGTCTGACACTTTCCCACATTTACTGATGCTTTTATGCGCAATTGCACGAAAAGGCTCCGCAAGCCATTGATTCTACTGGTGGTTTGCTTGCAGCTACTTTGGGCGGAATCAGTACCGCTTTGTGGGAGACCACCCTCCGGTGCCGAGTTTGCCGTAGGGACAGGGCCGCAAGAGCTGGCGGAGTGGCGGCTATAATGCAAAATTGCCCTGCGGCAGTCGGTCGCGGCATCGCGCGCCCCAAGGAGGACTCATGATTCGATTGGCCGGGCCTCTGGCTACAGCACTCGTCGCGGCAACCCTGGCATGGGGACAGTCTGACCAAGGTGTCATTACCGGCACGATCTCCGATTCGACCGGGGCCGTGATACCCGGCGCTGCGGTCACCGTCCGCGAAGTCAACACCAACGTCTCGAGCGAATGGCAGTCCAATGCCAGCGGCACCTACGTCGCAGGCCCTCTCAGGATCGGGGTCTACGAGATTTCGGTAGAGACCGAAGGTTTCAAGAAGTCCGTGCGGTCGGGAGTCGAGATTCATCCCAGCGATCGGCTCGGCATTGACTTCACGCTCGAGGTGGGAAATGTGGTCGAGGTCGTGGAGGTCACCGGGTCCACGCCGCTGCTGAAGACCGAATCGGCCGCGCTCGACTACACCGTCGAGCGCCAGCAAATCGAAGACCTGCCGATCAGCGGACGCAACTACCAGTCGCTGGCGCTGCTCACCGCCGGCGTCGCACCCGAGATTGGGGGCCGCGACCGGGGGCCGCTCGGTGACTCCCGCCTCGGCGGCGGCTTCGTCAGCCACGGCCAAGCGGTCGGCCAGAACAATTTCCTGATCGATGGCATCGACAACAACTCGACGATCATGGGCCAGCAGGATCGCAAGGCGCAGGCCATCATCCCCTCGATGGACGCGGTCCAGGAGTTCAAGGTTCAGACCAGCAACTACTCGGCGGAGTACGGGCGCAACGCCGGCGCGGTCGTCAACGTAACGATCCGCAGCGGGACGAACGACTTCCGGGGCAGCGCCTACGAATTCATGCGCAACGACTACTTCGACGCACGCGAGGCCTTCGCGCGGAGCGACCGCGACGGGGACGGCCGCGCAGACCCGGAGGTCCTGCGCCAGAACCAGTACGGAGCGACGTTCGGCGGACCGGTCGTGAAAAACAAGGCGTTCTTCTTCGCTAGCTGGGAGGCTTGGAAGCTGCGCAAGTCGCAGTCCGACATCGTCGTCGTTCCCACCCCGCTCGAGCGCTCGGGAGACTTCAGCCAGACCGCCGGCCTCGGCCAGCTCAAGGACCCCGCCGGCGAGCCGTTCGCGAACGCCACGATTCCGAGCAGCCGCTTCGACCCCGTTTTCGCTGGGCTGGCCGGCCTTTACCCGGACCCCAACTTCGCGGACAACACACGCCGGAACTTCACGAACAACCCGCCTTGGGCAACCGACCGGGACCAGATCGACCTCCGGTTCGACCAAACCCTGTCGACGAAAGACAGGTTCTTCGTGCGGTACAGCCACTACCGGTATGACAACCTCCGCCCCCCCGCTGCCGGGAATCGCCCGCGGCGGCGTCGGGAACGATCGCGCTCTGGACGACAACGACGGAGATCACCTGACGGCCTCGTGGTCGCATGTCGCCTCGCCGACCCTGATCAACGAGGTCCGGGTCGGCTACAAGTACCTCAAGGTCAACAAAGTGCAGCAGGCGGCACCGCAATCCGAGCTCAACGCGCAGTACGGCTTGAGGGGTTTGAACGAGGATCCCTCGATCCTGGGCCTGCCACGCATCCAGCTGACGGGCGGACTGGCCCACATCGGTCTCGGGGGCAGCAACAACCTCCCAAACGGCAAGATCAGCAGCACCTGGCAGTTCCTCGACAACGTGACGATGATTCGCGGCAACCACAGTTTCAAGATGGGCGTCGACATCCGTCACGACTTCTCGGACATCCTGGGTTCGCAGAGCGCCACGGGCACCTTTCGATTCAACAGCCGCTACACCGGCATTGCGCTGGGCGATGCGCTGCTGGGCTGGGTCGACCGGGGCACCTCCGGCACCACGATCGACGCCGAGATGACCTTCGACAGCTACATGGCCTACTTCCAGGATGACTGGAAGCTCACCCCCACCCTGACACTCAACCTAGGCATCCGGTACGAGCTGACCACGCCCTGGGTGGAGAGGGAGGACCGGATGAACCGGGTAGCCTTCGAGCCTGGACCTGATTTCGGGCGGATCATTCGCGCGGGAGAGCTGGGAAGCACCTACCAAGACCGGGCCCTCATCAGCCTCGACAAGAACAACGTGGCGCCGCGAGTCGGCTTCGCCTGGCAGCCGGGGCAAAGCTGGACCGTCCGTGGCAGCGGCGGCGTGTTCTACGGGGGCTCGCAGGGCCTGGGTGCCAGCGCACGTATGCTGCGCAACTTCCCGTTCGTCGCGGTTGTCCAGCAGCGCGGCAGCTCGAGCCGGCCCGTCTTCCTGCTGCAAGACGGGTTCCCGGCGGACTTCCTCGGCAACCTCGACGCCCCCGTGGAAACGGTCGACGACCTGCCGAACAACTCGGTCATGCGGACATGGGCGGAAGACTTCCCGATGCCGATGGTCTACCAATGGAACTTCAGCGTCCAGCGCCAGCTGAGCGATTCGATGGCGCTGACCACCGCTTACGTCGGATCGTCCTCGCTTTATCAGCAGTTCAGCTACAACATCAACGCGCCAGGCATCGGCCCCTCGGACACCGAGCGCCAGCGGCGCCCCTACTTCCCTCGGCTGAACGGCCTGACCTACCGCTCCCCGGCGGCCCACGGCTCCTACCACGGGCTCGAGACGACCCTGACAAGGCGCCTCGCCAATGGCTTAGCCTTCACGACCGCCTATACCTGGTCGCACGCGATCAGCCAGACGGCCGAGCTGTTTGTGGCGGGCGACAACGGGGGCCCGCAGGACATCTCGTGCTTCGCCTGCGAGAGAGGGAGTAGTTCGAACGACACCCGCCACCGCCTGGTCAACAGCTACATGATCAACCTGCCGTTCGGCAAGGGGAAGCGATTCCTCAACCGGAGCGGTTTCCTGGATGCCCTCTTCGGCGGCTGGCAGATGACCGGGATCCTGTCCCTGCAGACGGGCCAGTACTACGACCTCACGATTGCGAACGCCACGGCCGAACTCGGCACGAACGGCGTGGGCGCGTGGCGGCCGAACGTCATCGGCGACCACAGGCTGCCCAGCCCGACTCCCAACCTCTGGCTGAACCCGGACGCTTTCGAGATTCCTCGGGACTCGAGCGGCAGTCCGACCTTCGGAAACCTAGGCCGGAACGCCCTCCAGGAGGACGGCATCTTCAACTGGGATGTCGGCCTGATGAAGAACTTCCAGCTCACCGAGCGCTTCAGGCTGCAGTTCCGCTGGGAGGTCTTCAACGTTACCAACCATCCGTCCTACGGGACTCCCAACACCAATTTCTCGAGCCCGGACGTCGGCAAGATCACCAGCACCTTGGGCCTGCCGCGACAGCAGCAGCTCGGCGTGCGGTTCAGCTTCTGACGCCAGATGCCAGCCCGGGGCCCGGCGAATCCGGGTGCCCAGCCATCCGCGCAGTCAATGCCCGGGCGCAGAGGAAGGGAATAGGAATCGGATGGTCCTTGTCATCGACAACTACGATTCGCTCGCGTTCAACCGCGTGCAGTTTCTCGGCGAGCTGGAAGCGTCGCTGGCGATGCGGCGCAATAACGGGGTGAGCGTCGCTGGTATCACGGCCATGGCCCCGGGTCGGTTCGTCCTTTCGCCCGGCCCCTGCCCGCCGAAGGAAGCCGGGATTTGCGGGGGCCTCGTCAGGTCGGCGGCAGGCACGGTACCGATCTTCAGATGCTGCCTGGGACACCAGTCAATCGGCGAGGCCTTCGGCGGCGACGTACATCCGGGTGCCCCACCTGATGCGCGGCGAGACAAGTCCCGTGCATCACGACGGCGGACAGTGCTCGAGGGTCTTGAGCAGGGCTTCGTCGCGACGCGCTACCACTCGCTCATGCTCGAGCGTGAGCCGCTGCCGAACGAATTGGAAGTCTCGGCGTGGACCGAGGACGGGATCATAATGGGGCCCGTCACAGGAAGCTCCGGGTCGAGGGGGTGCAGTTCCATCCCGAGTCCACCCTGACCGACGCAGGCAAGACGCTACCCGCAAACTTCCTCCAAGCTCTAGGCGCGATCCCCGACGGTGCGCTCCGACCGGCTGCCGGCCCACGGCTGCTTTTTTGAGCCTAGGAGACAGGCAGTGGAAGAGTGAGGCGCAGGGGGGTGGCTTTTTGCGTCGCTTGCTGGTCAGGATCAGGGCTGGCACCGGCAGGGCAGCCCTGCCCGCCCGGTGCGGCGGTCTCCCACCTGGGCGAGGTGCCAGGGTGCTTGGGGCGGCCACCCGAGCGGCCGGAGTGGGCCCGCCTGATGGAAGAGCGGCACGATCGGGGCTTCGGCTTCCAGCAGTGCGCGGGACGCGGCCTGCTCTCCGGGCCCGAGGAGCGCGGGAGGTGGCTAGCCCTGGGGGGCTGGCGCACGGGCGAGTTCGAGTGCCAGCCGCGCGAGGGGTGGGTGGGCTGGTCCCGGGAGCTGCCGTGCCGGCAGCTGCACCTGAGGGCGCACAACACCCAGTTCCTGGTGCTGGAGGTGGGCGCGGCCTAGGAGCCTGTTGAAAAAGTCCTCAGCGACCGTGAAGCGGCACTGAAATGACCGTAAAATGACTTCTGAAGGCCCTGAACAGTCGCAAAACGGTGCTTCGGACGCGATTTCGCGAAGGGGATCGTATCCCAGCGACTTTAGCTACAGGCTCCTAGGAGCACCGGGGCTCGTCCGGGCTGGGGGCCCGCCTGGAGCGGGCCGAGACGTTTGGGGCTCCGAGCCGCTGCTGAGGCACCCCGCTGGCGACGATCCAGCGCAGCGCCGGCGCGGCCTACGACCTGATCGCACGGGACACGAACGTGGCCGGGCCCGGGGCGCGCCGCGCCAGCCACCGCCGGCAGGCGGGCCCAGGCACCGCGAGCTGGCGGCGGTCGCGGTGCCGCCCGCGGACTGGCCGCCGCTGCCCAGCCGGCAACGCGGCGCTGCGGAGGCGCCCGGAAGGCAGCCGGACGTGAGCACGGCTTGGTGCTTGAGTCCCAGCGGCCAGCCGACCCGCCCCGCAGCGGTCGACGCGCCGCCGCAACAGGCTCCCGACATACTGATGTGTTCATAAGTAATTGCCCGAAAAGGTTCCGCAAGCCATTGATTCTATTGGTGGGTTGCTTGCAATTACTTTTGGCAAAATTAGTAGAAAAAGAATCGATCGTGGCTGCCGGCCCTATTCGTCTTGATATGATTCCTCCGGCTTCCGACCGGACGGATCCTCTGCAATCGAGACCCCTCCCTTGGGAATCTGGATCCGTCGACTCGGAACGTCCGAGCCCCGGCGTGATAGGATCTCTTCAGGAATTGGCGTCGGCCAACCGAGAGGAAGGAGTCTTTCGATGGCAGGATACGCACATCCCGAGGCGCTTGTCAGTACTGGTTGGGTCGCCGCTCACCGCGGGGATCCCTCCGTGCGGGTGGTCGAGGTCGACGTGAACACCGCTTCCTACGACGAAGGCCACATCCCCGGGGCCGTGGGCTGGGCATGGAACCGCCAGCTCTGCGACACGGTGCGCCGCGACATCGTCCCCAAAGAGGCCTTCGAAAATCTGATGGCGGAGAGCGGGATTGCCAACGACACCAAGGTTGTCTTATACGGGGATAACAACAACTGGTTCGCCGCATGGGCGTTCTGGCAGCTGAAGATCTACGGCCACGAGGACGCCTGCCTGATGAACGGCGGTCGCGCCAAGTGGCTTGCCGAGAGCAAGGAGCTGTCCGCCGATCCGCCGGCAGTCAATCGGTCCCCCTACGCCGCCAAGGATCCGGATTTCTCGCTGAGAGCCTATCTGCCGGATGTGCGCGAGGCTGTGATGGCGGGTGCCGTCGAACTCGTGGATGTACGCAGCCCTGCCGAGTTCAGCGGAGAGATCCTTTCGCCCCCGGGCCTGCCCGAGACCTGCCAGCGCGGAGGGCACATCCCGGGAGCCAGCAATATTCCGTGGGGCAAGGCCTGCAACGAGGACGGCACCTTCAAGAGCGCGGACGAACTCCGTAGGCTTTACCGGGACGCCGGGATTTCCGGGGCAAGGCCGGTCATCGCGTACTGCCGCATTGGCGAGCGGTCCAGCCACACGTGGTTCGTGCTGAAGTACTTGCTCGGACTCGACGGCGTGACGAACTACGACGGCTCGTGGACCGAGTGGGGTAACTTGGTGGGCGCTCCGGTCGAACGAGGCGAATGAAGGCCGAGCACTATTCCGTGCGTGCCGCAGAGCTGGCCGGATGGCCGGTGCGCATTACCACGTACCGATTGGGCTCGATCTGGC
Organism: Bryobacterales bacterium; assembly: GCA_965213745.1. GTDB lineage: Bacteria > Acidobacteriota > Terriglobia > Bryobacterales > UBA6623 > VXMF01. Next base: position 28,966 of record CBDBZZ010000016.1, read on the forward strand.
ACGCCAAGGCAGACAACGTCTCGCCGGGGGCGAACATCGCGACAGCGTGCGCCGCAACCCTGGAGGAGGCCGACCGGCTTGTGACCGAGAGGGCGCGGACGAGGCTCGCGGCCACGCGGCGCAACGGCTGACCGAGATCCGCTGCCATGGATTAAAGCATCACGCGACTCGGAACGCCGCCGGTCCGCGCCTAGGACGGCCGCGCCGACAGGCAACCCCGAAGGCCCTGGCCTGACTGCGGGGCACTACCGCATTCCGCCCCGTAAGGGCTTGGGCCTCGACGAGATCCTGAGGGGGGTCCGGCTCGAGCAAGATTTCGTACTGCACGCGCCGTAAACGGACAAAGATGTCGACTCCGCTGGCGCTGGTGGCGCGGCTCAACGCAGCCGGGGAAGCGTGACTGAGCGATTCGCCGCTGAATGGCTCTCTGCCGCCAGCCACCTACGCCAGAAACGCGCATGGAACAGCGGCGCTGCCCTGGAAACTGGCTGTCGCAATGCTAGTCCAGAAATCTGGGCGACTGCTGGCGAGCTATCGCCCCAGACTATTGCGGCGGTCCCAAGCTGGTGCGGTTGGCCCCTCCGCCGGCAGGTTGCGGAGGGTGCGGCAATGGGCTCTCGCACAGCGATGTGCTTTGCCTCGCGGGAGTCCGCCTCTGGCTCTCCCGCGCCGCATGTCGAGGCGGGGAGGCCGGACAGGTACGGGCAGTAGCGGGGCCGGATTCAGCTCAGGACATCTTCGATGACATGGCCGTGGACATCGGTCAAGCGGAAGTCGCGCCCGCCGAAGCGGTAGGACAGCTGCGTGTGGTCGATGCCCAGCAGGTGCAGTACGGTGGCGTGCAGGTCGTGGACGGTACGAATGCCCTCCACGGCGTGGTAGCCGTACTCGTCCGTGGCCCCGTAGACCGTGCCCCCGCGGACCCCGCCGCCGGCGAGCCAGAGGCTGAATCCAAAGGGGTTGTGATCGCGGCCGTTGGCACCCTGCACAAAGGGCGTGCGGCCGAACTCCCCAGAGAAGATGACTAGGGTCTCCTCGAATAGGCCGCGAGCCTTGAGGTCCTGGATCAGGGCGGCGACGGGCTGGTCGACGGCGTAGGCGTTGCGGGAGTGGCCGAGGATGAGGTCGGTGTGCTGGTCCCAGGGGTTGGAGGAGTTGCCGCGGCCGCGGTTGCGGCCGTCGACCATGGTGAGTTCCACAAACCGGACGCCGCGTTCCACGAGGCGGCGGGCGATTAGGCATTGCAGGGCGTAGTCGCGCTTGGGGGGGAAGGTGGAGTCGAGGCCGTAAAGCTTGCGGGTGGCGGCGGACTCGCCTCGGATGTCGACCAGCTCGGGGACGGCGGTCTGCATGTGGTAGGCGGTTTCATAGTTCTTGACGGCGGCCTCGATCTGCGGGTGGCCCGCGGTGCGCTCAAGGTAGAGTCTGTCGAGGTTGCGCACGAACTCAAGGCGGCGGCGCTGGGCGGCGTCGGACTCGGCAGGCCGGATGTTAGCGAGGGGCACTTCGGCGCCGGGGTAGAGCATGGAGCCCTGGTGCTCGGCGGGGAGGAAGCCGCTGCTGAACATGTTGACGCCACCGAGGGGGATGCCGCCTGTGCCTATAACGACGAACCCGGGAAGCTCGAGGGACTCAGATCCAAGGCCGTAGGCGGTCCAGGCCCCGAGGGAAGGGAAGCCCGTGAAGGGCTGGCCGCAGTGGAAGTAGAAGTTGCCCTGGGCGTGCTCCATGAACTTGGCGGTCATGGAGCGGATGACGGCGAGGTCGTCAACGCAGGTAGCTAGGTGGGGGAAGAGGTCGCTGACTGGGGTGCCGGCCTCGCCGTAGCGGTGAAAGTCCCAAGGGGACGGCATGATATTGCCGTCCTGATTGAACATGGTCCGGGCCGTTTCGAAGGGCATCGGCTGGCCGGCCTCAGCGGCGAGGCGGGGCTTGGGGTCGAAAGAGTCGATGTGGGAAAGGCCGCCCGACATGTAGCAGAAAATGACGTTCTTCACCTTCGGCGGGAAGTGGGGGCCAGGCGGGCGGCGGCTGCCGAGGGCGGGGTCGGAGTACGCCGGGTCAGCCATCAGACCGGCCAAGGCCACCATGCCGAAGCCCGTGGAGGCGGTGCGCAGCAGTTCCCGGCGTGAGAGAGCCGGGCCCGGGCGAGGGCTGAAGGGAGACTCCAAAGTCATACGGCGAAAGTATTATAGTCCCTGCTGGGTTATGGAGGGTCGTGTGTGCCGAGGTCGGTGAAGCTCTCGCTGGATCTGGGCTCGATAGCTGGAGCTCCGAACGCCGACCTCGCCAATAGGTGCAGCGCTTCGGCGGAAGCGGGGCATCGACGAGAGAGGACGAGCACCTCGCATGGGTAGGTGCCCTTGGACGATGCCCGAGGTCAGCGTTGCAGGCCGGGTTTCAGTGGCGGCCGTGCGAGTGGCCGGTGGCCTCCACGGACGAACCGTAGGCCCGGTGCGGTCACGGCATGAAGGATGTGCCCACGAATTGTGGACGGGTCGGCAAATCGAGCAAGGCTTGGGTTGGGTACCTTGACTTATTCGCCGCTGGGACGGACGGAGTGGGATCAGCCGTGGCACCGAGAGCGCGGAAATTACAGCTGGGTGCCCGCGGCGGGACGCTGATGCGAGCAGTCGACGGCCAGTTCACGCCGAAAGAGTGCTCCTCCTCGGCTACTCCGCGAAGTAACCCGGCCGCGCCCGCACTTGGGCGCCGGGCAGGCGCACCTCGACACGCACGCGCCGCCAACTCCCGTCGAAGTCCTGGTTCTTGGGGTAGTAGGCAATTTCATAGACGCTGCGCATTTCCTCAGCCAACTGCGGCAATACCGGCTCGATATCGGCCACCGACCGTGCGGTGAATAGGCGCCCTCCCGACTTCCTGGCCAAGGCCTCCATGCGCTTCCGCGCCCGGACGGACCAGTTGCGCCCGAACCGCTCCCCCGACAGCAGAAAAACCGGGTAGATGCGCGCGTCCATCTCTCCAGCCGCCTTGATCAGCCCAGCGGAGCGGAGTTTGGACGGAACCGACTGTCCGCTGATCCGATTGTCGATGCCGTCGCTAATGACCACCAGCGCGTTGCGCTCCCCTGGGTGCCCGGCCAACTCGTCGTCGTAGGCTAGGGCGATCGTGTCCCACAGCGGCGAGCCGCCGGACGGATACAGCAGCCGCCGAGCGCGTTCCAGCAGCGTCTCCCGATCCTGCGTCAGAGAGGTCAGACGATGGAACATGCTTCCCGCCATAGCGTAAATCGCCACTCGGTCGTTTGCCTCGGCCAGTTGGATGAGCCGCAGCGTCGCTTGGCGCATGTGCTCTAGATCGACGCTGGTGCTGCCGCTGAGGTCGAGCAGGATCGCTAGATTAAACGGCGACTCCTCGGGGTCGACCACGCGGATGTCTTGCCGGTCGCCGTCTTCCTCCACGGCGAAGTCCTCCCGTCCGAGGCCCATCAGCGGCCGTCCGCCGCTGTCGCTCACGGCCACGCTCAAGTTGACCATGCGGACATCGGAGGTGAACAGCGCGGTATCGGCTGCGCCCTCTTCCGCAGGAGCCCCCCTTGGCGGCCGCTGGACCTCCGGCTTGCGGGCGAGCGGCTCCTTGCGCTTGCGCGCAAGCCCCAGGAGCCGCTCGATGGCCGCTGCGGAATGCGTGTGGGGCTTCACCGGCCAGCTGGGTGGAAGCTTCCAATCGCGGACTATCAGAGACGGCGGCGAGTGCAGCTGCCCCTCGATCAGTCCGTAGGCCAGATCGTCCGAGCGCAGGTTGTGGACCAGTTTCCAGATGCGGAGCCGCGGACGGATCGCGAGCGGCATCAGCGTCGGCCGGTGCGTGTTTCCTAGGTCCAGGTGGGCGGGGCGCTCGGTCGACTCCAGGTTCAACACCGTGGTTTCCAGCGGTACGGCCAGCGTGAGGGAGCCGCGCAGGGACTGGACCCGGGCCCGCCGGGCCATGCCGGTCACAGCGATGTCTCCGTCGGTGGTGCGAACCGAGAAAGCAATGTGGAGCGGGACGTGTGCCAGGATCGCCGGGCTGTCGCCCTTCGGGGGGAGTGCCTCGACTAGCAGCCTGGTCGGCGAGCGGCTCACGGCAATGCCCTCGCTCGTGGTGGGTGTCTGGCCCTCGCGCCAGATCTGCAGGCGATTGTCAGCGACTACCTCGACGCTGACGGAACCGTGCTCGTTGACGATTTCGACCGGCTGGGCGACAGCGGAGGTTCCGCAAGCCAGCAGCACGAAGAGGAGCAACGGCATGACGGTCCAGCTGCATTCATTTTGGCCGACGGCGGCCGGCTAGGTCGCTTGCAGCTTGATCCATGTCCGGACCGGGACGGACCGTCGTCTCCCAGCCTGTGCAGGACGCCGCGCTACATTGGAGCGGAGCTCTCCATGCCCGCCCAGCAGCGCCATGTGATCGTCGGCACCAGTGGGCACATCGACCACGGAAAGACCGCGCTCGTGCGCGCCCTGACGGGCATCGACACGGATCGGTGGGAGGAGGAGAAACGCCGCGGAATCACCATCGACCTCGGCTTCGCCAGCCTTGAGCTCGAGCCTGGCCTCGTGCTCAGCTTCGTCGACGTGCCGGGCCACGAGCGGTTTGTGAAAAACATGCTGGCCGGAGTCGGCGGGATCGACATCGTTCTGCTCGTTGTCGCCGCCGACGAATCCGTGATGCCGCAGACCCGGGAGCACTTCGAGATCTGCCGTCTCCTGCGCCTGCGTCAGGGGATTGTGGTCCTGACCAAAGCGGACTTGGTGGATGCGGAGATCCTAGAGCTCGTCAAGCTCGAGGTGGAGGAGTTCGTGGCCGGTTCGTTCCTGGAGTCGGCCCCGGTCATTCCGGTAAGCAGCGTCACGGACCACGGCCTGCCTGCGCTGCGCCGTACGCTGTCGGCGGCAGGTGCGGCTGTGCAGCGGAAGCAGACCGACGGGGTGCTGCGGCTGCCGGTCGACCGCGTCTTCACGATGAAAGGCTTCGGGACCGTTGTCACCGGCACGCTCAGCGCCGGAACCTTGGGCGCAAATCACCAGGTGGAGGTTCAGCCGGGTGGCCAGTCTTGCCGCGTTCGCGGCGTCGAGGTCCACGGTGAGTCCGTGCGGGCCGCCCACGCCGGCCAGCGCTCCGCAGTCAACCTGGGTGGGGTTCCCAAGTCCGCGCTCGAGCGGGGGGTGACGTTGGTCGAGCCCAAACTCTTCCGTCCCACGCAGCAGTTCGATGCCTGGGTGGAACTGCTGCCCTCCGCCAAGCCTCTGCGGTATGGTGCGCCGGTGCATGTCCACCTAGCGACCGCCGAGACGGTCGGCCGGGTCTACCTTCTGGAAGACCGCGGCCGCCAAGCAGCGCTGAAACCGGGCGCGGCGGCCTTCGCGCAAGTGCGCCTCGACAACCCGCTCCTTGCCGTCTCCGGAGATCGCTTCATCCTCCGCCAGTTCTCGCCGCTGGCAACGATCGCTGGGGGGCAGGTGCTCCACCCGCACGCTCCGCGCCACAAGCGGAAGGACGACTGGCGGCCCCTGCTGGAAGCCTTCCGGGCAGGCTCGGCCCCCAAGATCCTCGAGCTGCTGTGCGACAGCAGCCAGTACGGCGTCGGAGGTTTTGAGCTCGCTTCGATCACGGGCTGCAGGGAAGAGACCTGGTTCGAGATTGCGCGGTGCCTTGAGACTGCTGCGATCCTCCGCGATGAGCCACTCTGGGTCTGCTCGCTAGCCCAGTTGGGCCTGGCAGAAGAGCGGCTGCTGGGGGCGCTGGCTCGCTTCCACCGGCGGAACCCCCTGTTGCCGGGGGTGTCTCTTGAGGCCGTCCGCACGGGCGAATTCGGCGACGCCCCGGACTTCTTCGCGCCCGTTCTTGTGCAGCGTCTGCGGGACGCACGCGAGGTCGTAGTCGCAGGCGAGTTGGTGCGTCTTGCGAGCCACCGGATCCGCATGCGCGCCGACGAGCAGGAGTCGCGAGACCGCCTGGTGGCGGCCTTTGAGCAGGCCGGGCTGCGGGTTCCCGCCCTCAAGGACTTTTTGCCGACCCTGCCCATCGATGCGGCGCGTGCCCAACGGATCCTGGCGGCGCTGCTGCGCGAGGGGGTGCTCGTGCGGGTAAGCCAGGAACTCGTGTTCCACGGCCGCGCCGTCGGGGGTCTGCGCGAACGGCTCGCCGCACTGCGCGGGCGGTATCTCACCGTCGGGGAATTCAAGAACCTCGCCGGCGTAAGCCGCAAGTACGCCATCCCGCTCTTGGAGCACTTCGATCGCCAAAAGGTGACGATCCGGCATGGCGACGCCCGGCGTGTGCTGTAGACCGCGCCGGTCCGTGCCTCAGCCCAGCATGCTCCGCACCCGCTCGGCCAGGGCCTCCCCGAGCCGGGCGTGCTCTGCGGCTTCGTAGTGGATCCCGTCCAGGTCGCTGCACCGAATGACCTTGCCGGCGTCTAGGAAACGGGCTCCGTGCAGGCGCGCCTGTTCGGCGTAGTAGTTGGCCAAGCGCAAGGATTTCTCCTGGGCTCCCTCGAACATCTCCGCGAACTCGGTCAGCCGGGCCACGGGGGGCGGGCAAACCAGCAATGTCTCCGGCCGCCCGCCTCGCGGGCCCGCCGCGCTGCGCCCGATGGCGTCCAGCAGCAAGCCTATGCTGCGGCCGATGTCGAAGGCAGACACCGAGAAGCGTCGCTTCAGGTCGTTAACTCCGAGCTTCAGCACCACCAAGTCGAGCGGCCGGTGCGAATCCAGGCACGGAATCAGGTAGGCCTTGCCGTTGCAGTGCCCCTCGATCGGATCCTCCCACACCGTGGTGCGGCCATTGAGGCCTTCCTCAACGACCCGGAAGCCCGCGCCGAGTTCCCGCTGCAGCACACCCGTCCAGCGTACGTCTGCCGGGAAGCGTTCCTGGGTGGCGGGATCGTAGCCCCACGTATTGGAGTCGCCGAAACACAGGACTGTCCTGGCCATCGTTGTGGCTTTCCGAGCAGATGTGCGGCTCAGTCCACCGAGTGTAACTCCGAGTCGTGCATGTGTCCGAGGCGGAAGGCCTCGTCCGCTACGCTGGAAGCTGCTGCGAGCCGGGACATGGAGCAACTGATGTGCAGTTTGGCGAGCGGTGGTGTGGGCGCTCCCGAGGGCCGTGCCTGGGAGCGCTTAGCGGCCGGTCCGCAGGCTCGCCTGCGGATCCTTCGCCAGTACCGCCGGGTGGCGATGGTGGGCCTGTCAGCCAACCCCATGCGCCCGAGCCACTTCGCAGCGGTCTATCTGGTCAACCGGGGGTATGACATCGTGCCTGTCAATCCCGGCGCAGAGCGCATCCTTGGTCGGCGCTGCTTCCCGTCGCTCGGTGCCGTGGACCGCCCGGTCGAAGTCGTCGACATTTTCCGGCCTTCCCGATTCGTTCCGGAGATCGTGGATGAAGCTGTCGCCGTGGAGGCCAAGGTCGTCTGGATGCAGTTCGGGGTGATCCACGAGGCGGCCGCGCAGCGGGCGCTTGATGCCGGCCTGGAGGTGGTCATGGATCAATGCATGAAGGTTGAGCACGCCCGGTTCTTTGGCGGGCTCTCCCAGCTCGGCCTCAACGGCGGGGTCTTGTCCTCGCGCTCGTGGCGGCCTGCGACGGGCCGGCGCACTTTGGCATAATGGCGGGCTCAGCGGCCAGGAGGTCCGCGTCGCGATGCGATTCGGCGTTAACACGATGATCTGGTCCGGTGCGTTCGAGCCGGAGAAGTATCCCTTCGCGGCGTTGAAGGAAGCCGGGGTGGATGGCCTTGAGATCCCGGTTTTCGTGCCCGCCGAACTTGATGCCGGGGCCGTGCGCCGGACCTGCGCCGAGCACGACCTGAACGTGCATTTTTGCTCCGTGAACCCAGACGGGATGAATCCGATCAGCGACGATGCTGGGGTCCGGGCCAAGACGGTCCAGCACTGGAAGACGGTGATCCGGACTGCCGCCGAGGCAGGTGCCGACCAGATCGCAGGCCCGACGCACTCGCCCGTGGGCTACCTGCCGGGACGGCGACGCACCGAGGACGAGTGGAAGTGGGGCGTGGAGTTCCACCAAGCTCTGGATGACGATCTCGCCGATGCGGGTGTGACGCTGGCTGTTGAGCCGCTCAACCGGTTCGAGACGTACTTCCTCAACACAGCGGCGGACGCCGTCCGGTTCGTTGAGGAAATCGGCAGCGGGCGCATCGGCATCCTACTGGACACATTTCACCAAAACATCGAGGACAAGAACGTGCCAGAGGCGTACCGCACGTGCGGGCCCCGCCTCATGCATGTTCATACCTGTGAGAACGACCGAGGTACTCCTGGCAGCGGCCATATTGACTGGCCGGGCGTGCTGCAGGCCATCAAAGACACCGGCTACGACCGCTGGCTCACCATCGAGTCGTTCAACTCCCACATCCCGGAACTTTCAGCGGCGACTGCCATCTGGCGCGACCTGGCGGATTCGATGGACGACATCGCCATCGACGGCACCAAATTCCTGCGGGCCGTGTGGGGCCGGACCTGAACCAGCCGCTTCCCTTCGGAGAGGCGGCGGAGCCGGAGCAGCTATGTCTTCCGGGTGCGCCCGGGGTGTGCGGCCCCTAGGGCTCGCCTCGACGCTGGCGTGCCTGGCGATTGCGACGGTCCGCGGCGGCAACCCGGTTGCCATGAAGATCGTCTTGCGCTCCCTGTCCCCGATGCAGGGGGCCTTCGCACGCGCCGCCGTCGGGGCGCTGAGCGTCGGGCTGCTGGCGCCGGCGCTGAGCGGACCCCTCCGCCTCCGCCGCGATGAGTTGGGCCCGGTTGCCCTGCTAAGCCTGCTCTACGGGCTGCAGATCGCTGCCAACCAGACGGGTGCCGACTATACCTCGCCCGTGCTCGTCGCCATCCTATTCAGCACCTATCCGATCTTCGCCAATCTGTTGTTCTCGTTGGTTGTGCCCGAAGACCGCCTGAACCTCCGCCGCCTACTCGGGCTCGGGTTGGCGTTTAGCGGCGTGGCTTGGGTGATCCTGGCCCGCACGGACAGCGTCCTGGCCCCCAATCCGATGCTCGGCAACGCGCTGGTCCTGCTGGCCGCCGCACTGCTTTCCGTACGGTTGGTCTATGTCCGCGAGGTCGTGCTGCGAGTTGGCTACGCCAAGGCGGTCTTTTGGCCGCTCGTGGGCTCGCTGCCTGTTCTCTTGTTGGGCGGTGCGGCGCTACCGGAGGACTTCCACCGCAGGGAGCCCGACTGGACCATTTGGGCCGCGATCCTGTTTCAAGGGGTCGTGGTTGGCGGGGCGGGCCAGTTGGCGTGGGTTTTCCTGCTCCGCCGCCACACGCCCGGTAGAGTCGTCGCATTCTCGTTCTTAACGCCGGTCAGCGGGGTCGGTCTCAGTGCGCTGTACTTCGCCGAGCACATCCCGGCCAATCTGCTGACAGGCTTCGCTGCTGTGCTGGTGGGCATCGCGCTGCCCGACCTCGGGGGCCAATGGACCCGTTCTGCAGG
>CBDBZZ010000017.1:0-46766 GCA_965213745.1 Bryobacterales bacterium
TGGCCTCCGCGGTCTTGCGCAACGCGCAGACCCGTCCCGGCACCTTGACGCCCGCAGCGACCACCGCCTGCGCCCGCACGGCCCCGAGAACCCCCGGCTTCTGCAGGAGCTACAGCGACTCTCCAAGATCCAGGGGGTTTCTCGTCCTCCCGAGCCCAACGCAGGGCTCCGCTATGCACGCGCACGGTCACTGGACCGCTAGCCTCAACCCCAGACTGGATGCCTTGCGCGGTCGAACACCCCCGGTCCGCCAGGAGGCCGTCCCCCGGGGCCAGCGGAAACTGGGTTCGCGACTCGCCCGGGCCCGCCCCCTGCGTCTGGGTCAGCTGGCAGAAGTCGCCCGGCAGCGACGGCCGGCCCACGCTGGGGGCGCTGCGCCCCAGCGAGCCGCTCCGGCCGGGCTCCTGCCCCAGCGTCGCGGCGCACGCCCGCACTGGGAAGCGGCCGGCCTCCGCCGGCCCCCGGAAGAGGGCCCCGCCCAGCGCCGGCAGCCAGTCCCGCGACTGCCGCAGGCGCTGGCGCAAGGCCCCGTCCGACCGATCGGCCCACCGCGCCCGACGGGCGCGCCCCACCGTCTCCCGCCACGCCGTGGCCGCAGCCGCCAGGCAGCAGCAGAGTCCGCAGCAGCTTGTCTGGGGACTTGTCCTTGCGCAGCTTCCGCAGAGCCCCCGTTGTCCGGGCCAGTGCCTCCCCGTTGGCGGGCAGGAAGGAAACCACCAGATCCCAGGCTTCGCTCAGCGGCTGGGCCTTCGCGGCGGGTTCGCCAGCCAGCCCACTCGCAGCATACCCAGCCAAACCATCGTCGTCAACTCATACTGATGTTTTCATAGGTGATTGCACGAAAAGGCTCCGCAAGCCATTGATTCTATTGTGGTTTGCTTGCAATTACTTTTGGCAAAATTAGTAAGTTAGCTCTTATGGGAGGTGCCCCCCGCCGGCGCAGGCCGCGCAGACACCCCAGAGGACCATCTAAACCGTTGCAACACAAACACCTTCCGGCTGGCAACCGGAATCCTTACCCGAGAGTCAGGGCTCCCCGTTGTACCAGCCGCCGCGGCCGGTGTCGGTTACGATAGCGGTCTAAGCCTCGCGCATGGATGTCTTCTCGAGCCAATCCCGGCAGCAGCGCGAGGCCGAGATCAGCCAAGTCTTCGACCGGTGGGCTCGCGACGGGAAGGCGTCCGGCCTGGAGAGGCGCCACAGGCGCCTAGCCGAGCTCATGCTGAGGCGCATTGATCTCCCCCGCAATGCCCGAGTGCTCGATGTGGGCTGCGGGGACGGCTGGACCGCCCGTCTGCTCGCCGACCGCCTGCCCGAGGGGGCTTTCGTCGGCATAGACCTGTCAACGGAGATGGTGCGCCTCGCACGCCGGTCCTGTGCGTCGCTGGAAAATGTCCTGTTCGCGCCCGCCGCCGCGGAGGAGATTCCGTGGGCCGAAGACTACTTCACACATATCCTGAGCATTGAGTCGGCATATTATTGGCCGGAGCCTGCCTTGGCCGCCCGCGAACTCTATCGAGTAGCTGCCCACGGAGGCTCGCTCCACATCCTGATCAATTACTACGCTGAGAACCCGTACTCGGCCGGCTGGGAGGACGAGACGGGGCTTGAACTCCACCGTCTCAGCGCCACGCAATGGGGAGAACTGCTCAACACGGCCGGCTTCGAGGGCGGCACGAGTGAGCGGATCCCCGACGATTCGCCCATCTCGCCCGAGAAGCCCCCGGCGGAGCTCGAGCGGCGCAAGGGCTTACAGCGCATCGGAGCACTATATCTACAGGGGCGCAAGCCAGCACGGCCCGCCAGCACGGCCCGACCGGCCGGGCGCCAAGGCAACCCCTTCCGGATCCTGCCGTAGCCGCAAGGCCGTGGCGGCGGCGCGGCCGCGGTACAGTGGAGCCATGCGCCAAATGGTTGCAGTCTTGGCGGTTGCGAGCCTAGTGGGCTGCGGGGCCGCCCCACCCGAAGCGGACTTCTCGACGATGGGCTATCGCAAGAAGGTTGAAGAATACGTTTCCGTCAGGCTGGAGGCCGACCTCGACGGCCTCTCCGCCGCGCAGCGGAGAATGCTGCCGCTTCTGATCCAAGCGGCCGAAGTCATGGACGACCTGTTCTGGCGGCAGGCCTACGGCGACAAAGACCAGCTTCTCCAGGACATCGAGGATCCCTTCGCACGCCGCTTCGCTGAGATCAACTACGGCCCTTGGGACCGCCTGGAGGGCAACACCCCCTTTCTAGCCGGGGTCGGCCCGAAGCCTGCCGGAGCTCGGTTCTATCCCGAGGACATGGCCAAAGAGGAGTTCAGCGCCGCGGCGGACAAGAGCCCGGGCCTTCGAAGCCAATACAGTCTTGTGCGACGAGACCAGGACGGCAGTCTGGTGGCGGTGCCGTACCACGAAGCCTTCCCCGAGGAGTTGAGCCGGGCTGCGGGCCTACTGCGGGAGGCTGCGGGGATGGCCGAGGACCCTGGCTTTCGAAACTACCTCAAATCCCGCGCCGAGGCCCTCGTGACGAGCAAGTACCAAGCGAGCGACTTCGCCTGGATGGACATGCGGGACAACGCCATCGACCTAGTGATTGGGCCCATCGAGCCGTACGAGGACAGGCTCTTCGGCACGAAAACGGCTTTCGAGGCTTATGTGCTGATCAAAGACAAGGCCTGGAGCGCCAAGCTCGAGAAGTACGTCGCCATGCTGCCCGCACTCCAGCGGGGGCTGCCGGTGCCACCCGAGTACAGGACCGAGGAGCCGGGCGGCAGGTCCCAGCTCAACGCCTACGACGTGCTGTACTACGCAGGCGACTGCAACGCAGGGGCCAAGACCATCGCCATCAACCTGCCCAACGACGAGCAGGTCCATTTGGAGCGCGGCTCGCGGCGCCTCCAACTCAAGAACGCCATGCGGGCGAAGTTCGAGCACATCCTCCTGCCGATCTCCGACATCCTCGTGGCCGAAGACCAGCGCGACCTGATCGACTTCGATGCATTCTTCGGCAACATCATGTTCCATGAAGTCGCCCATGGCCTCGGCATCAAGAACACGCTAGACGGTGAGCGGGACTGTGCGAGAGGCTCATGCAGGAGGCTTCCCCGGCCCTTGAAGAGGCCAAGGCCGATATCCTGGGGCCTTGCACTTGATTGGCCGCTTGGCCGAAGCCGGAGAACTTCCGCGAGAGTCCCTGCCAAGTCACTATGCCGCCTTCATGGCCGGCATCTTCCGCTCCACACGGTTCGGGGCCTCCAGTGCGCACGGCAAGGCCAACTCTCTGACTTTCAAACTACTTACAGCAAGCCGGAGCCATTGAGCGCGAACCTTCGAGCGGCACCTACAGAGTGGACCCGAAGAAAATGCAGGCAGCCGTCGATTCGCTGTCCGGCCAGATCCTGCGCTTGCAGGGCGACGGTGCCTACGATCGGGCCACGGCCTTCCTGGCCCGCTTGGGGACGGTAGGAACAGCCCTGGAGGCCGACTTGGCCCGAATCGAGGAGGCCGAGATCCCCAGTCGACATCGTGTTTGAGCAGGGCTTGCCGGCGGAGTGGCCCGCACAGGCGTCCGGGCGGGCTCGGGCGAGTCGGACGTCCGAGCCCTAGTTGCCGGTGCATCATCCAGGAGCAACTCGTCCCGTCGCGTTCAGCGGCCAAAACGAATTTTTTGCCACGATTCGCCTGCCGGACAAGCCCGGCCTCCGCAGCCACGCCCCGGAGCCGGGCGGCCCGGCCCACGACAGAACTCTGCGGGCTCACTTGGCTGGCGGGCTCAGCCGCCGGTCATTCTGGAGCTCTGCGCGGAACCAGCGGGCGAGGCGCGTCCACCATTCCTCCCGGACGACATCCCGGGCCCTAGTCGACGCCATCGCCGAGATCAGCTGCGGGCATCCGTCAGATACCGCTTCAGCTGGCTCACGATCTCGGGATGCATGTCCGCGACATCCCACTTCTCCCCCACATCCGCATCCAGGTCGTACAATGCCCCGGAATCCTGGAAGAGCTTCCACCTGCCCGAGCGAACCGCCTCCAGTTCGTGGCGCCTGTAGTAGAAGAACGCCCTGTGCGGAGACACAGCCGCCGGGCGGCCGCGCAGTAAACTGGAGATATCGCGACCGTCCGCGGTTCAATCCGAGGGCGGGCCGCCACCGCTCAGGCCGGCTAAGGTTGGCAGCAAACCCATGGTAGTCGCGAGCTCGTCGGTCACTGCGCCGGCGGGGATTTGGCCGGGCCACCAAGCCAGCGTCGGCATACGCATGCCTCCTTCCCAGGCGCTACCTTTCCCGCTTCGGAGCGGATCGTTCACGCAGCCGAACGCCCCGCCATTGTCGGAGGTGAACACGACCGGGGTGTTCTCCGCTAAGTCGAGCTCACCGCAACGTGCCCGGGATCTCCCCAGCGCTCCAGTCGACTTCCTCAATCTGCGCCTGGGGCCGACGCGGGGATCAACGCAGCCCAGGCCGCTCGGCTCTCCTCGCCGGGGCCGCAATACCAGGGCCCGATCCAACCGTGACCGCTACGCGCTTGGAGTTCGTGGGCCGCCGCCCGCTCGCTTCCAGCAGGAAAGCGTCACGGGCCGAGCGCGGATGGTGAACGAAGGCGTGGGGCAGGTACACGAAAAAAGGACGGCCTTGGTTGCGCTGGATGAAGCCGACGGCTTCGTCCGTGAACGACTTGCAGAGCTGGGCCTGGTCCTGCATGTCGTCCACGGTCCCGACCACACCCGCTCGCCGGCGCATCAGCGGCAGCGGCTGGAAGGCGTACACACCGCCCTCGCCGGCTCGTCGGTGGCACGGCCACATGTCGTTGGAATACGGGATCCCAAAGTACTCGTCGAAGCCGTGGGCGGTGGGCAGAAATGCAGGCTGGTCGCCGAGGTGCCACTTGCCGAAGCAACCAGTGGCGTAGCCCCTCTCCTGGAGGATCTCGGCGATGGTGAGCTCATCGGCATGCAGCCCCCAAGCTTCGCCGGGATACAAGCCGCCCAGCTCGGGGCCAGTCGCAAGTCCAACGCGCTTGGGGTAGGAACCCGTCAGGAGCACCGCCCGGGCCGGCGTGCAGACGGGCGCTGCGACATAGAACGAAGTGAGCTTGAGCCCCTCGGACACCATGCGGCCGAGATGGGGCGGCCTGCTCCTGGGGGAGCCAAACGGACCGATGTCGCCGTAGCCCAAGGCGTCAATGAATTAGGACCACAAAGTTCGGCGGGCGCTCGGCGGAGGGTCCGCAGCCCAGACCAGGCAGGATCAGGCCCAGCACTGCCAGCCAGAGCACCCGTGGACCGGCGTTGGGTGATTTCTGCCTAGACGTATCTTCCAGCATCAGGCACCGGAAGCGCGCACCGCGGTGTCCGAACGCAGTTAGACCCCATCCGCGAACTCCTACTCCATGAGCGCCACCCACCAAGCCGCCATCGCGTCTCCGGACGAAAACGAGGGAGTACTGTCGCGCCCCCGCTGGGTGCTGCTGCTTTTCGCGGCCCTGACGCTTGCGATGACCTTCCCGCTGGCGCTCTCGTGGCGCACCTCCTTGCCGGCGGGTTCGGGCGATATTTGGCAGAACTATTGGAATTTCTGGTGGTGGAAAGCAATGCCTGCTGGAGGGCTGGAACCCGCTCCAAACGCCGCTGCTGTTCCACCCGACCGGGACCGATTTGGTATTCCACACGCACTTCGCCGTTCAACCAGGTCGCGGCTATGCCGATCAACCTGCTGTTCGGCGGGGCGGCGGCGTACAACTTCTGCCTGATCCTCGCCCTGACCCTGTCGGGCTTCGGCATGTATCTGCTCGTCCGCGAGCTGACCTCCAGTCCCTCCGCCGGATTCGTGGCTGGCTTGGTGTTCGCCTACTTCCCCCAGACGGTCGAGCAGACTCTAGAACACCTCAACCTGTTCTCGGCGCAATTCATCCCTCTCGCGCTCTACTACCTAGTGCGGTGGGCCCGGTCTCGTCGAACGGCCGACGCATTGGCGTGGGGAGCCTGCATCGGCCTGAATGCGCTCTGTAGCTGGCACCTGGGAGTCAAGTTGGCGCTCGTGGCCCTTCCCTGGCTCGCTTGGTTCGGCTGGAAGAGTCGCTCGGAGTGGCGGCTCCACCTGCGCGGCGCTGCTGCAGGCGGCACCGCGGCGCTGCTGCTAGTGCTGCCGATGCTGGTTCCAATGGTCGTCCTGATTGCGTCCGGCGCGGATTACTATGTGAAGCCGCCGGTGCCGCGAGGGATCGACGCCAGCTACCTCCTGACGCCGGCGTACGCCAATCCGCTGCTGGGCAGCTGGGGGGAGGCTCGCTACCTGGATCGGGCCTACCAAGCCGCGGGGTTCGTCTGCTACATGGGGTTCATCCCGCTAGGGCTCGCACTGTACGGGTTTTTCGCGAAACCGCAGCCGGACCTTCGGGTGGCTCGTCCTGGGCGGTGCGGCGATTTTGCTCGCCTGCGGCTCGCCCCCTTTGTGGGACGGGACGCTGCTCGAGTCCGTGGTTTTCCCGTTCGCTTGGATTCGGGGCGCACCGCTCCTGGAAAACCTGCGAGTCGCCAACCGCTTCCTACTGCTTGCCGCCCTGGCGCTGGCAGTCCTGGCCGGCTACGGCTGGAAGGCTCTTCGCCCCAGACCGAAATGGGCCTTGCCGATGGTGGCGGCGCTGATCTTGCTCGAATTCAGCTGGGCTCCATTCCCGGTGCAAGCTGTGGATTTGTCGCCCTTGCTGCAGAAGGTCGCCGAGCGTCCGGGGGCCGTGCTGGACCTGCCGTTCCATCAGCGCAGTCGAACGGTGCCCAACATGGTGGCCCAAACCGTCCATGGCAGGCCTATCGGCGGTGGATATCTTTCGTGCTACCCGCCGGAGACTCTCCGCGGCCTTGAACAGGAACCAGCCCTGCGGCAGCTCGCTGGAGTGCCCGCTAACGACTTGCGCATCGATGTGGTGAGGCTGCGGCAACTCGGCTTTCGCACGGTCATCGTGCATAAGGACCGAGCCGACAGCTACCGGGCAGCTGTCCTTCGGCAAGTGGCCCCAGGGGACTTGCTAGGACGCAAGCGCAAGCTCCGCTTGGGCGGAATCCCTGACGAGCGCATGGCCGCGATCCGGGCGCAGCTTGATGCCGCGCTCGGCGGTGCGGCACTGGAGGACGATCGCTTGGCGATCTATTTTCTCTGAGCTAGCCATCCGACCGGACGCGGGTCCGCCGTAGAGGGGCGAGGGCGCATCGCGTAGATCCGGGTGTCGAGAACCCCTGAGGCAGGCTCGGACTGCGGAAACTGCGCAGGTCTCAGGGCCGAGGCGCACGCCGCCTGGCCGGTTCGCGGCGGATGCCACGCAACCGAGCCTGCGAGGGCCCGGACTCGCGGGTCGGGCTTCACTATCGGAGCCAGCTCTCGCTCAAATAGAAGCGCAGCAGCACAGGGGCCATCAGCGTGTTGAGCTCCGTGCGGTCCGTGTTCAAGTCCCCCTTGCCAAAGGCGAGGCTCGCTCTGAGCCGCTCCGGCGTCAGGTACCTGAGGGACTCGGCGGCAACGGCGAACTCGCGCAGGGCCGCGATGCGGTTCCGGAGATCCTCCGCGGTTGCATCAGAGGCCCAGGCCAGGATCCAGCCCCAATCGCCGAAGCTCGGCACATTGTCGTGGTACGGAAGCGCACCGTAGCCGGCGCTCCGTACTGTCCGCAGGATGCAGAGGAAGGACTCCTTGGCGTGGTAGGGAGATGTGGCCTGGATGGCGACCATGCCGCCCGGCCGCAGGACGCGGTGCAGCTTCAAATAGAATTCGCGACTGTAGAGCTTCACCAGCTCGACGGAGTTCGGGTCCGGCAGGTCGACCAGGATTGCATCGAAGGGACCGTCCAATTCCCGGAGCATCTTGTCGGCATCGATCGCAAAGACCTGCACCCGAGCCGCTTCCGCAAGCGCCTCGCCCCCGGCGACACCGGCACCTCTCGCGTATCCGTAGACAGGCCTAGTTCCCTGCCCGGCGTCCTCCGCGCCCGCAGCGTGCGCCATGACGCGGGCGCTGCGGAGGGACCCGCCGTTCAATTCATTCATCACGTCGTGGCTCCGGGCAAACTCAATCATGGCGGGGTCGATGTCCACCAGCGTGACCGACCGGATGTCCGGGCACTTCAGGGCTTCCCGCAGGGCGAGCCCGTCGCCTCCCCCGAGGATCAGGACGCGCTCGCGGCGGTCGGCCAGGGCCAGGGCCGGGTGGACCAGCAGTTCGTGGTAGATATGCTCGTCCACGCTCGAGAACTGGAGGTTGCCGTTGAGGTACAAGCGGTAGTCGACCGGCTCGGGTCTCGCGGTGAGCACGATGTGCTGATACCGGGTGGTTGCGGAGAAGGCGATCGGCTCGCTGTAGAAGCGCTGCTCGAGGGCGCGATCCCAGTCGCGGTTGCGAGCGTAGCCGACCCCGAGGCTAGCCGCGGTGAGCACAATGAGCGCCAGCTGGCCCCAACCGTGCGGCGCGACGCGATGGTAGGAAAAATAGGCGTACGTGGCCAAAGCAACCGCGAAGTTCATCGCCGCTACGAAGAAGCTGATCTCGGTCAACGGAAGGTAACGCAGCAGAACATAGACCCAGACCACCGCCCCGAGGAAAGCTCCAAGGTAGTCCATGCCGAACACCGAGGCTATGTTCGCCTTCAGCTGGGGCGCGTAGCTCCGGTTGATGCGGAGGACCAGCGGAATCTCGAGCCCGATGAGGAAGCCTATGGCCAGGATGAAGAAATACTGCACCAGCAGGAAGTGCGCCTCCAGGCCGGCGTACGCCGCGTAGACCGCGATCGGCGCGAACCCGCCGAGAAGGGCCAAGGCCACTTCGACCAGCAGGAACTTGGAGACGAGATTCTCGTCGCTGAGCCTTCGCTGCCAGAAGCCGGCACAGCCCATCATCAGCATCATGAGCGAGATCGTGACGGAGAACTGCTCAATGCTGTTGCCGAGAATGAACGTTGCGACGGAGCTCAGGATGCATTCAAAGATGAAGCCACTGGCCCCCGTCAGGAACATCGAGGCGGCCAACAGGAACGTAGCGACCCGCGGACGCAAGGCAACCGGAGCGATCTGGGCTTCAGAGGGGTCCATGCGGGGCAGCGGCAGGTGCCGGGATATCCACCGCTCCGTCCCCAGCGGAGGTTGGGGCCCACGGTGCCTCGGCGCGGAACGGTAGACGAGCCGGCTCCCGATCCGGGGCTCGGTGAGGCCATCCTAGCATTGCCCTGGCGGCCTTCTCCGATCCTCGTCGCCCACTACAATCGGGCCATGGCGGAGGGCTTTTCGCGCAGGCGGTTGCTGCGGGCAGCAGCCGTCGGAGGTGGTGCGGGCGGGGCGGGGGCGGCCTTCCTGCTGCGGTCTCCGAGACCTGTCGAAGGGGCTTTTGTCGACGACAGCCACATCGTCGGCCACGCGATCCGCGACGGTCGGCGGCAGGTCGCGAGTACCGACCGGGTGCGCATGCCGGTGGTGATCGTGGGCGGCGGGATCGCCGGCCTGTCCGCGGCCTGGCGCTTGAAGCGCCACGGCTTCACGGACTTCGTGCTCCTGGAGCTCGAGCGGGTCCCAGGCGGCAATTCCCGAGCGGGCCGCGACAACATCACCGCATACCCCTGGGGGGCGCACTACGTTCCCGTCCCCGACCGCCGCATTCCTCTCGTCGAGGAGCTGTTCACCGAACTCGGAGTCCTGCGGCAAGGCCGCTGGGACGAGGCCCACCTCTGCCCGCCGCCGCTGGACCGCCTGTTTCGGGACGGCGCTTGGCGTCCGGGCCTGGAGCCCGACAGTTCCTCGCCGCAGGCTGAGCGGGACCAGTTCGACAGATTCTGGGAGCGGATGGACTACTACCGCCACGGGGGCGAGTTCACGATTCCCATCCGGCCCCCCCAGCACACGGCGCACTTGGACCGGATCTCGATGAAGGCCTGGATGGTCGCGGAGGGCTTGTATCACGAGCGGCTGCGCTGGTATGTGGACTACGCTTGTCGGGACGACTACGGCTGCTCCTACGAGCAAGCTTCGGCGTGGGCCGGCATCCACTACTTCGCGGCCCGCCCGGAGGAGGACGAAGATATTCTGACTTGGCCTGAAGGCAACGGCTGGATCGTGGCCCGCCTGCTGGAGCGGCTCCGGCCTTGGGTGCGCACGGCCGAGCCTGCGCGGTGGATCCGCAAGGCCGGCGAACGGCTGGAAGTCGGCACCGAACGGGTCACCTACGACTGCGAAGCGGTCGTATTCGCAGCGCCTTCGTTCCTAGCACCGTACTTGCTGCGCGGCTGGGAAGCGGAGCTGCCGCTGCCGGTCGGCTTCACGTATGCGCCGTGGTACACGGCGAACCTCGTAATCGACGATCCGCCTCGCGAGGCGGGGGCCCCGCCCGCCTGGGAGAACATTCTCTACGATTCCCCGGGTCTCGGCTATGTCGTCGCGACCCACAAGCATCCCGGTCCCGGAGCGGTCCCCACCGTGTGGACGTACTACCGCGCCCTGACGGATCCGGCCCCCCGCGTTGCCCGCCAGGAGTTGCTCGCGCTGGGCTGGGAGGAGCGCAAGGACGAGGTTCTGCGCGACCTCGCCACGGCCCACCCAGCGATCCGGGACTGTGTCGCCCGAATTGACATCATGCGCCTAGGCCATGCCATGATCCGTCCGACCCCGGGATTCGTGACCTCGGAGGCAAGGCGAAGGCTCGCGAACTGGGGCGGGCCCGTGCAGCTTGCAAACTCCGACCTGAGCGGTGTTTCGATATTTGAGGAGGCGCAGTACCGCGGCGTGCGCGCTGCGGAGCGGGTGCTGAGTCGCTTGGGCTACCGGAATCTGGAATACGCCCAGACTGAAGCGGCCTGAGTTGGACTGGCGCGCAACTCGTCGCACGCTTTGCCGGCCTGCGAGGACTGGCGGGAAGCCTAGGGAGCGTCTCGGGGCCAACTCGAGGTTGCGCGGTCCAAGCCCTTGCCGAGCCTCGCCATCCGACCGAACCGCTGCCGTGGGTCCGCACTGCGAGGTGCCCCGCCCGCCATGTCCTCACCGCAATGCTCGGTCCGAGCGACGCAGCTGGGGACGGGCGACCAGCGGCTCAGTCTGGCGAAGGCGCTCAGACCACCAAGGCGCCAATCATGATCGCCAGCGCGATCTGGGCGCAAACCGTGACAGAGGAGGCCGCCAGGTTGCGGTCTCGCTCCACTTCGATCAACAGCGTGGTGTGCGGCAGGAACGCCTTGGCGATCAACCGCTGGAAAGGGATGAGCAGTGCAATCCCTACCGCCGCACTGACGGCGAATCCGCGAATCCCCTCGGCCCAGGTAGTGAAGGGTCCGGAGATGGCGAAGCCCAAGATGATTCCTAGGGTTACCAGGGTGCCGCCGAGCATCAGGCCGGCGGCGGAGTTCCCTTTCCTGATCTCCTCCAGGCAATTGAAGGGTGTGGCCCATTCGTACAGCACTGCGAATGCGATCAAGGTCACCTGCCCCATCGCAAAGAATGCCAGCGACGTGTGCCACCCGCCGCCCTCGCCGTGGAACGACCCGTAGGCGACTAGGCCCGTCGCGATGAACAGGCCGAACTCCGCAAAGCCGACTGCCGTGTTGCCTCGCAGCAAGCTCTGGACGTTATGCACATGGTGCAGCACAACCCGCTCGGCCACGACCTCCGCGACGAAGAAGAACACCAGCAGCAGGGCGCAGTAGCCCAGCAGTTCGGCGGTGTTCTGCAGCACCGCCTCCCAGCCCGCCGCGAAATGCGTCACGCCGCCGCTCACGACGCCAGCTAGGCCCAGCCCGAAGCCGATGCTGAGCCCGCAGAGCCGCAGGGCCACGGCCAAATTGCTCTCCTCCTCAATCTGGTGGTCGACCGTGAGCTGCGGGGATTCGGCCTCTCCCGCCCGCACGAGAGCGGAGCGGAAGGCGCGGTCGCGCACCTTCTTGGCGAGCAGCAGCACGGCAAACACGAAGATCGTGTCCACCGCACCGTGAATCAGGGTCTCCAGGATGTCCATCGGTGCGTTTCCTCGGATCTCACTTGCCGCTGCCGCCGAACGACCCGCCGCGACTCAGCGAGCCGGCGGTGCGCACCGACGAGGGCGGCCTCTGAAAGCCTCCTCGGCGGGCGAAGGTGGACGCCTGCGTGCGGGGAGAGGTCTGGACGGTCTTGCTCCGGCTGCCCCACCTGGGCGCCGCGGACGTGCCTCCGTAGTACGGCCGCGATCCGCGGTAGCTGCCGTTCCAGGTGTCCCAGTCGCCCCGGCCGTACCTTGCCGGAGAACCGAACAGGGTCGAATAAAAAAGGTACGGCCCGAGCCAATTCCAGTACATCCCCCCCGAACCGTCGGATTCCCACCGGCCGTAGCGCGGGTTCCCGACATAGCCCATGCCCGGTGGTGCCGCGTGGGTCAGCTTCTCCGAGTCGAATGCCCCGTAGGGTTTCGATTCGACATCCATGCCGAGGTTATCCACATTGGCGAGGAAGAACGCCTCGGTCACCTCGGTCCAGTCCGTTTCGGATGTCTGCCCGTTCTCCACCACGAAATATTTGTGGAAGTAGTGGACATCGGTGTCCTCGACCCAAAACTCCCCCGCCGTGTCGCCGGCTGGCCACTGCGCTTTGGGGTCAATGCCCAGCAAGTTCCAGTGCGTTGCTTCGACTCCCGACTCTAACCGGAACCGCTCGCCGAAGAAGCCCCGGGACAGCTTCGCCAGCGCACCGCCGACACCTGCCAGATGCAAGAAGGTATCTTCCGGCAGGCCTCCAATTCGAAAGTCGAGATTGTGCAGGGTGGGGCTGTCCCGGCTGTCGTCCCAGGTCTGCCGCCGGACCACCAAGCCGTACTCAACCTTCATGTCGATCAGATTTCGGGAGTAGCTGCGATCCAGCTCGGCCAGCTTTGCGCTCAGCTCGGGCCCCGCTTTTCGGAAAGCATCCCAGTCAGCGCTCACCTGCTCGCAGGAGTCGCCGAGGAGAGCCAGGTCCGCTTCGCCTCCGGCCTTGATCTTCTGGTGTTCGGCTCTGGCGGCAGCGACAGCTTGCTCGGCACCGGAGGCGAGCTCCAGCAACGGCCCCGCGAGGCGGTCGATGTCGGCCTTGCGCGCAGGGTGCTCGCCTTTCGCCTTGGCTGCCGCCGTCTCGAGCTTCGGGGAGCTTGCTTGGAGCCCGTCGAGCCCCGCTGCGCATTGGGCCAGGACTTGGTCGGGCTCCTCGGCGACGCGGGCCAGGAAGTCTCTGCGGGCGCTCCACTTTCCGGACGCTTCGCGGGCTCCGTCCAGCAGCGGCTGGATCTTGCCCAGCGCCTGCAGCGTCTGCTCGGCGTCGTCCGGGGAATTCCGCTCCAGGAGGGGCTCGACTTCGTTCCGGAAGATACTGTCCGCCGAAACCCGCTTGGCCCGGGCTTCGGCCAAGAAGGAATCCCACTTTTCGCGCTCAGCATAGGACGCAAGCATGACGAAGGCGTCCGACTCCTGAAACTCCCGGTACGCCCTGGACTGGGACTCGATCCGGGCGGCTTCGGCGTCGATCAGCTCGCGGGAATGCTCGGCCGACCTGACGACTTGCTCGGGCAGGCCACAGCCGGCCAGGAGCAGGGCGGGCGCGGCCAGCGCCGCACTTTGCACATGGAGAAAACGGGCCATACCTGCTGTACCTCCGGGGCTCAGACTCCGACGAGGAGGGCGGCCTTCCTGAGATCGGCAACCGCGGACTCCAGCGTCATTTCCGTCAAACTCAGAGCCACGAGCCCCTCCGAGGGGTACGAATGGGCGGTCGCAGCCGTCACGCCGCGGGGGTGGGCGGTCACCCAGACCAGCGTCTCGGGAGTCGAAGCGCCGCCCGCCGCGGAGGGAAACCGGTATCGGAGGCCGATCTGCGCAGCGGATCGGGCAGCCGCGTCGATCCGCTGCCGGAGGCGGGCCACCTCAGGCAACGCCTCGCGCCAAGCTGCCAAGCGGGCCTCGAACCGGTACCGATCCCCTTCCCGAAGCTCCAGGTCCACTCCGGCGTCCCCCGGCCGCCACATGGCCAAAGGCCGTCCGGCGGCTGCGCCGCGACACGCCAACACCTCGGTCAGCGTCCAGTCGGGGGTCCGAATCTCGAGAAGGTGGCTCGCGCCGATGACGGCGCCGTCAACCCCCACAGCCCCTGCCGAGGCCCGCGAATGCGCCAGGACGATCATTTGGGAGCGATCCACGGCACCTGCGTAGAGTCGCAGACGCAAGGCCAGCGCCGACTCATCCTTGTAGCCGAGCCTAGCCACTGGTCCCCTTCTGGACCAGGACCTCTACCGACCTTGGATCCAGGTAGGCGCTGAGAATGACGTTGTGCTCGTAGCCCTCCTCGTCGTCGCCCCATTCCTCGACGCTCACGTAGGCCCGCCGCTCGTCGTTCTTGAAGAGGTACTGGTGGAAGGGCGTGCCTGTCTCACCGCTGTCGCGATAGAAGGTGACTGCCGAATCCTCGTGGTAACGAAAGCGGGCCCCGTCGTACGAGACTGCGCCCGCCTCAGCCTCGGAGATCTCCCAAAGGTGCTCTTTGCCGCGAAGTCCCACCTTCGCGAAGCTCAGGGTCTCGCGGGAGACGTAGATCGCTATTTCGTCCTCCTTCTCCCACTCCAGGTACCGGGTCTCTCCGTCGTTCAGGCAGTAGAGGATGAGTTCCGGCCAGCGGGCCCCTTCGCGTTCGTAGGCGTTCATGCCCTTGACCAAGTAGGCCTTGTCTGCAAAGCGGAGGTAGCCGCCGATTCCGACTTCTTCGATCGTGGCCCGGTAGCGCTCGGAGGCTGGGATCGGGGGCGGCATTCCCCGAATCGCAGCGAACTGCTCGTCGTACCGGGCGCGCTCGGCAGGCTGCAGCAAGCTCATAGGGTCCGTTCCACTGTACGATACAGACTCACGCCTCTGGGGCCGGAAGAGCTCCGGGAATGTCGGCGGGAGGCAGCTCCCGGGCGGCTTGCAGAGCCTCGACCTTCGGCTCCAGCGCGGCGGACATCCGGGTTAGTTCGGCGATCCCTGCGCGCGCCTTCTCGGTGCCGGCCGTGCGGATCTGCTCCATTTCGTCCATCGCCGTGACCAGGGAGTTGTAAGCGTTCTTGACCCGGTCCAGGGCGATCACCGGGTTGTTCTGCATCTCGCCGATCTCTTTGGTCTGCCTGCCGATGGCCGCGGCGTTGGCTTCTAGCATCGCCGCGGTGCTGTCCTGCACCTGCCGGACGGCGCTGGCGATCTGCTTCTGGTTGGCCAGGGCCGCCTGGATCGCGAGGCCTACCGTGAGCAGGCTCTGGGTAACCATCACCGTGCGGTCGATCTGCTCGCACAGCGTGTCGTTGTTCTGGAGGGTCATGTCGATGGAGGCGAAGAACTGGAGGTTGACTTGCTCCATCGTTCTGAGGTCCTGCACGCGCATCGCGACCCGGTGCATCATGGTCTGCAGCTTCTGGCGCTGCATCGGTTCGGCGACTTCCGCGGCCGCGTCCTCGAGCTTCTGCCAGAGCAGCTCGCCCACAAAGGCGCTCTGCTGCACCCCTTGCTGGGCTCGGTGGACCTGCGCATAGAGCTGCTCCAGGTCCGCGTTGTCCATGAGCAGCTTGTCCTTGCCGTGCCGCAGGCCGTTCATGATCTGGTCGATTTGAGTCTGCACCGATTCATACTTGACCGCGATGCGCTTCAGGACCTTGCCGATGCCGGGGGCCCTGCCGAGCCACTTGGCCACGCCGCTCGGCTGGCCCAGGACCTGCGGATTGATCTCGTCCATCGTGTGGCGCAGCTCGACCAACGTCTTGGGGATCTCTCCGCCCTCCCCCTCCAACTGCTTGAGCATGGTCCCGACGCGGGTCTTGAGCAGCCCGATCTCCTTGGAGGCCCGCTGCTGCTCCCGCACTCCCATGGCGCTGACCTGGCGGCCCAGCCTGCGGTCGCCCGGATCGGCGAGGACGTCCGAAGCGAGCTGGTCCGCCTTGGCCGCCAGCTGCGATTCCGCCCCCTCGGGGAGGCCCTTCGGCTTGGTGGGGACCAGCGCGGTCTGCGCAGGGTCGGACATAACGCCGGAGGAGGGGGCGGCCGGAGTCGAATCGGTGGTGCTCATGGTTCCTTCCTGTGCAGGCCTTACCGGCTCGGCACGAAACGGGCGCGCAGAAAGGCTGCCTTGGCCTTGAAGTCACCCATCTTGTCCCCTTGCACCAGCTCGGCCACGTTGTCGATCTCGGCCTCGACGCCGTCGAGGCTCCGGAGCAGTTCGGCACCCGCTCCCTCGCGGGCCTGCGGCGCGAGAGCGAGGTACGGGTTCACGACCTTGGGCAGGTAGGCCTTGGCCATCTGGTTGAGCGTCCAGGTCAACTCGTGCCCGGGGTAGCGTTCGTTGATCTCGCCCAGCAGCGCCCGCAGCTTGTCAATGATCCCTTCGACGCGGCCGAGGACGCCAGCGGGTACGCTTTGCTCCCGAATGCCGAGGTTGAGCTCGACCAAGCCGTCCAGCATGCCGAGTAATTCCGCGCGCGGGTCCGGCTTCTCCGGCGCGGCCGGCTTGGAGCGGCGGTCCAAGTACCGCGTCAAGGCGAACGTAACCAGCGTGGCCACAACGGCGCTGACCGCGGCGACCAAGAGCACCGGCAGGAGGGCATAGACCAGGATGGCCGCCAGCAGGGCAACGACTGTCAGTAGGATCCAGCGCTTGAGGGTCAAGATGCGCTCCCCAAGCTACCTAGCATCGCACACGAAGCCCGGTGTCGCCCGGTTCGGGGCCGAGGACGGCGGGTTAATGGTTTCGCCTTCGTGGCAGGAAACCGGCGGGCTGTCGCCAATCTGGACATCGAATCCGGCAAGCTCTAGCTTGGGGCGAAGCAAGGGCCTGCGCCAAGATCCGCAGCCAGCGTGGAATCAACACGTCGGCCTGTTCCGGCGGGCGAAGCTCCGGCGCGGGGCCGCCTGCCCTGCGAGCCGCCCGCCCCGTGCTGTGGTAGGATGAGGCGGCCTCGAACGGATGCACGAGGGGGCATAGGACAGTGCCGACAGCGGCTCCGGCCTTGGAGAAGCCCCGGGGGGCGGTCGCAGCCCCGCGGGTCGAGTATCCCGTCTCGGACGGCTTGCCGATGGCGGACAGCGTCGCCCAGAACCGGGCCATGCGGGTGGCGGCGGGCGCATTGGAGCTGCGCTTCCAGGAGCGGGTCGATGTGTTCGTGGCGTGCGACCTGCTGCTGTACTACAAGGAGTTCGACAACCGGAAAGTGGTCGCTCCGGACGTGTTCGTGGTACTGGGGGTGCAGCGGTGGGACCGGACGCAGTACCTGCTGTGGGAGGAGGGCACGGCACCGCAATGGGTGCTGGAGGTGGCGTCGGTGTCGACGCACTTGCAGGACCTGCGGCAGAAGCGGGAGCTGTACGAGGAACTGGGGGTGCGCGAGTACTGGCAGTTCGACCCGACGGGGGACACGCTGGGGCGCAGGCTGGGGCGGCGGCTGCGCGGGCTGGAGCTGCGCGGGGGCCGGTACGTGGAGCTGATCCCGGGGGAGGGCGGCGTGCTGCCGAGCGCGGTGCTCGGTTTGGAGGGGGTGGTGGACGGCAAGCTGCTGCGGTTCCGGGACCCGGTGACGGGTCTGCTCATCCCCACGGCGGAGGAGGCGGAGCGAGCGCGGCGGGAGGAGGCCCGGAGACGGCGGGAAGCGGAGCAAGCGCGGCGGGAAGCGGAGCGGAGGCGGCACGAAGCGGAGCAGGCGCAGCGGGAAGCGGAGCGGAGGCGGCACGAAGCGGAGCAGGCGCAGCGGGAAGCGGAGCGGAGGCGGCACGAAGCGGAGCAAGCGCGGCGGGAGGAGGCCCGGAGACGGCAGGAGTTGGAGGCCCAGCTCGCCGCACTGCGGGCGAAGCCGGGGCAGTAGATTGGATCAGTTCCTCCGGCAATGACTCGGCGCCGGATGGCCGACCCGCCGAATTTTCGTTCGCGCTGCTGCAATCCTCGCCAGGGAGGTGCCGATTCGGAGCATTGCGACCGCCGTCGGGAACCCCCGCAAGACAGCCCGCACCGCTGCTATGAGTTGCGGCAGCAATAGGATGGCGCGGGCCGCAACCGCAAGTAGGTGAGTCCTAGCAGCCCTACTACGCGACAAACTAGGTTCCAGGCTGTCCCAAAAACCCAGAGGTGTCGACGCTGGACAGAAGCTGGCCCGGAAAGCTCGCCACAGGGGTGGGAAGGGGCTGTTTCTAGTGGTACTAGTTTTGCCAAAAGCAATTGCAAGCACCCCCCCTCCCAATAGAATCAATGGCTTGCGGTGCCTTCTCGTGCAATTACTTATGAAAACATCAGTATAATAAATATGGAATCAGTTGGTTAAGCCACACGAGGAGGAAATAGCCTGGCCAACCCGGTGTCCCGGCGAGCAGCTGGAGTGCCAAACTCTGGGACGGTGTGCGGTCACGGGTCGGTGCGCTGACGGCAGGCTCCGCTCCGCCGCGGGGGGCTGGCTGCTGCGTGAGGCCAGCCAGCGCATCGGGCCGGCCGCCCGGAGCACCCCAGGTTGCGGCGGCCACCGCCACCCGGCGAGCGGGGAGCCCAGCGTCGAGGCCTTGGCAGCGCGGTGCCGGGAGGCCCTCGCTCTGGGCTGCGAAGACCTCCCCTACTGGGCCGAGCTGCGGAGCGACGCAGGGCTGCCGCTGCTGGTGGGCCAGAGCGATCCGCCGGGCGAGCAGCGGGTGCGCGCCCGAGCACGCTGCACCGGCTGGAGCTCGACGCGGAAACGCCGGGGCAGAAGCGGGGGAGCTCTATCGGAACCTCGCCACGCCCGACGACCCGTTGCACGGCCAGCAGGAGGGACGGTTCTTGCACGGCTACTACGGTGGCTACTGCTCTTGGCCGCTGGACATTTTCTGCGGTGCGCACCTGTTGGGGGCGCGTCTGCGCCCGGCGGACCGGGAGGCCGCGGACAGCAGCCTTGAGGAACTCCCGCGGGGGGCAGCTGCGCCGCCGCGGGCACCGGACGCGGACCCCCAGCCGGGCTGACGCGGGGTTCTTCCGCGAGTCCACCCTGCAATGGGCTAAACGAACGCCAGCGGCTAGGGACTGGGTTTAGTGCGCAATACGCGGCTGGTCCAGGCCCTGGACGCCCAGTCGCAGCAAACGCGAGACATGCCGCGACGGCCTGGGCCGCACGCCCGAGTCCTGGAGCCGTTGCCGGCGAGTGGGGGCCAGGCGGAGGACTGGGCCCGGGGGCCGTACCCGCGCTTCTGGGTCACCCATCTCCCGTTGGCCGCGGCCTCGGCCCGGCGGCTGGACGCCAAGCTCTCCAGCGCACGGGGGGAGCTGGAGAATCGGACCCAGGAGCAGCAGCTCGCTCTGTGCGCCGACCTCCCCCGCACCCCCGCGCGGCGGGCGCACCCGCTGCGCGGGGACTGCTCCTCCTGCGGCGGCGGGGTGACCGGGGCCCGCAGCGGGCCCGCGCCCGGTGCGCGACACTGCGGCTGCAACTGTGGCAGGTCGGCACCCGGGTCCGCAGCCCGACCCGGTGGGTGTAGCTGTCGTGCTCCCGGCCTACCCCTCCGCCGCCCTCTGCGCCCAAGTGCTGGCGCACCTGCGCCGGAAACCGCTGGGGGGCTCGTCCGGCTAACTGGACCCGCCCCCCCGGCGGAGCGTGGGGCTTGCCGCGGCAAACCCTGGCGGACCGCTGCAAGCCGGGTCAGACACGAGCAAATCGGCCTGCAGTGCCCCAGCGGTGATCCAGGCGGGCTGCTAGGCCTGAGGCGAAGCCGCAAGCCGCAGGCGCACTAGCAGCTCCACGCAGCCGAGACCACGAACCCGGACCGTATGGGGCCGGGTTGTTCGCGCTGGCGCTCGGGACTCGCCGAGAGTCGACGGCTACCGCGACACCCGCACCATGGCCTCGATCCACTCTCGCAGGTCCCAATCGCGAAACGCCACATCGGCCGTCACGACCTGCAGCCCAGCAGCTTGGTCCGCTGGGGTGATCCGGAATCGCACCCGAGCCTCCTCGAGGGGGGCCGCATGCAGTTCTGCATAGGCTGGCACAGACCGCCAGCCGACGGGCAGATTCGGCTCGACACGATAGGTCTCCGCTTCGGCCAAGTGGTTCAGCACTACCGCATACAAGTCGAAGGCCTCCCCGCCCCTAGTCTGCATCCCGTAGGGATAGAAGCGGACCCACTGCTCGTCAATGCCGAAGTTCGGATCCTCCCAGGGCACCAATTCGGCAACTGCCCGTTTCTTCTCCTCAAGGACCTCCTGCATGGTCGCCAGCTGCTCGTCGCCGTACCGGAAGACCTCGTCGATGTGCTGATTCACCAGCCAATAGTCGCCCTTGATGGCACGAATTCTGTCCAGACACCGGAAGTGTCCCAAGCTCGGATGCAAGAGGTGCCGATTTAGCAGGCAGTAGTCGTCGAGGCCCGACGGACTGAAGGAGTCGCCGATGAAAAAATAGCGCTGGCCGTCGTCGCGGCGCACATCCAGGCCTCCGTGATAGATCGCTTGGCCCGGGAAATAGGTGTAGCGGAATTCGAACTCGTGCCACCGGAGCACCTGGCCTTCCTCCAACGCCCGCACTGTACGGATCGGCTTTTCGGTCATGGCCGGCATGCGGTAGGCGGCGGGGTTCTCGAGGATGTCCTTGAGTTCGCGCCCCGCGTAGACCGGCGCATCGGCCTGGGCTGCCATGGCTTGGACGAAATCAGTGTGGTCGTCGTGGAAATGGGTCACGAAGATGCCCTCAAGCTTGTCGAAAACACGGCGCCGGCGCAGTCGGTCGACTTGCCGCATCGCGACGTCACTGCCGCAGTCGATCAGGAAAGCCGCCTTCGACTCCGAGACCAGGAGCCTGGAGGTGCCGAACTTGTGCCACCACCGGGGCGGAGTCTGGCGAACTTTCGTGGCTAGGGGCATCCATTCCACGGGCGTGTTGCCGAGCACCCGGCGGGCCCGCTTGGCGAGGTTCTCCTCGCCCCAGTACCATCGCAGCGCGTCCGTGCGGAAGTAGGCCCGGAATAGACGCTGCAGGCGCTGGGTAAGCAGATCTATGTCTTCTTTGGGAGTGAAAATGACCGGCCCTCGGGCCGGCACCAGAATGTCCGGCTCCTCCGCAGCCAACCTGCGCAGGCTGCTGATGAGGTCAGCCGCTCGGGCTGCGTAGCCGTGGTAGCCCCGAGTTTCGGTTTCCTCAATCGAGTCCTGCAGGCTATAGATGTCGAAAACTCGGCCGCCCGCATAGATCAAGTCCCCGGTGAATGCGACGCGGCGGCCGTCCAGATTCACGAGATAGGACACCGCGCCGCGGGTGTACCCGGGTGTGTCGAGGGCCTCGATCTTCAGCCCGCGCCAGGGAATATCCCGCCCCCCGCGAGCCGGCTCCTGAACGGCGAGAGAAGCGGTCAGGATCTTGGTCGACTGCTGGGCGTAGTCGTGGAAGCGCGTCCCCTGGAACTCCTCCCAGAACCGGGTAGCATTCTCCAGGTACGGCAGTTCGGCCGCCGGAGCGACGACCCGGGCCCCCTCCCTGGCCAAGCCGAGCGCCGACCAGACCACGTCGCGCCGATGGTGCGTCAGGAACACCCGCTCCGCGTTGCGAAAGGCCCCGTCGGCGTTTCCATAGAAAACGACCTGCGAGCCATCGACCTGGATGGCGGCGGCGTTGACGGGACCGCGCACAACTGTCAAGGAGGACGGCAGCCCGGAATCTGCTGTACAGCCTACGAGCAGAGCCAAGGCGCTGCCGAGGGCGGCCATGCAGTAGCGACCTAGGGGGCTTTACGGGCTGGGGCTCCCCAGCCGATGTCAGTGCCGTTGCACCCGTCAAGCGGACTTGCGAATCGCCGCCGCATCGCGACGATACTAGCAACCCGCGAACCGATAGCCGTTCCCGGTTCTGCGCTGGCCAAGCCGGCGCTCACCGTGCTCGCATCTCGTTCCTCTCCTTCTCCGTTCTCGGCCATGGGGCTCGATCGCTCCAGGCTACGGCGAGGGCGAGATGCTTGATGGGATGCCAAGCATCCATAGTGCTGTCTTTCTATATGGTCGACGAATCCCCGACGGCTGGCCGTCGCGAGACCGCGGTAGAGATCAACTGCGGCCCCGCCGAACCACTGTTGGCAGGCGTGTCGTGACCCCCTCGCCGGGGCCTCCCGAGACAAGCTCCCGGCCCTGCGACTTGCGCATCCGGCGGGCGGAGCAGACTCTCGTCCAGCGGGCGTCGTCCGGCAGGCGGACCTTCGCCCAGCTAACAGCTCTTGCCAACGAACCGCTGCCAGGCTCCAGAGGATTCATGGTCTCATCAACACTCCCGACTTGGCGGAACTCGACTTCCCCCTGATTCCCGGTTAAAAATTCCGGCACCAGCCGGAACATTTTGTGCTACAATGATTTAGATGGCCCTCGGGGTGTTCGCGGATTTCACCTCGGGGGTGCATCTCGATTCTTTTTGGAGGCCCCCTTGCCCCTGTCCCCCGACAGTGCTGCCACCCTGGCTTACGGCGTCTGCGACGACGACTTGACGGGCCTAGCCGGGCTCGGCGTGGTGGCCCGGCTGGCCCGGTTCCTCGGGCTGCCCGAGCAGCTGGCCGCCTCGGTCCGCCTCCAGCGCCGCCGGCGCGGTGGCAGCGCTGTGCAGATGCTGCTGGCGCTGCTCTACGCGGCCTGCGCCGGCGGGGGGCACCTCCACGCGGTCGACGCCCTGGGGCCGATGACGTCGCCCGCCGAGCGTGCGGGCTACGGGCCGTGCCCGCCAGCCGGCGGCTCGGCGCAGACCTGCAGCGGATGCACGCGGCGGCCCTGGAGGGGTTGCGGGAGTGCATGCGGCCGGTCAGCCGGCGGCTGGTGCCGCTGGGGGCGCAGGCGTGCGGGCAGCGGTGGGGGTCCGTGCCGGTGTGCGGGGACGGCACGGGGATCGAAGTGGAGGGCCAGCTGTGCGAGAACGCCGGGCGCGGCTACAACGGTGAGAAGCAGTCCTGGCTGCACTCGGTGTGCGTGGGGGTGGCGTGGGTCAGCGCCCGGCTGCATGCGGGCGGCACGGACGTGAAGGGGGATTGGCGGGAGCAGCTGGGCCAGGATGTGGCGCCCTGGCTGACCGGGCGGCAGCCGGTGGGGCTGCGGGCCGCCAGCGCGTACTCCTGCAAGGCGCTGGTGAGCTCCTGCCGGCAGCGGGGCTGGGATGCTTCCGGGAGCGTGACCGATCCGCGCCAGAAGGCCCCGATTCTGCGCCTGGCGGCCGCGAGGGGGTTGCGGGAGGACGAGTGGGAGCCTCCGGACGCGGTGGGGAAGGAGCGGGCGATCGTGGTGGCGTACCGGCCGGCCCGCTGGCCGGAGGAGCCGGTGTGCGGGGTGCTCCGGCGCGACGGGGACGGGGAGCAGCGGCTGCTGGAGCCGGTGTGCATGGTGATTCCGGTGAGCCACGACCGACTGCCGGTAGCGGAGCTGGTGCGACGGCACCGCGGCCAGCAGGGGCAGGAGAATGCGTTCCAGGGGCCGCTGACGGACTTGGGTTTGCATCATCCGCCGTGCCGCTCGCATGCGGCGAATCAGGGCTTCTACCTGGGCGGGCAGATCGCGCAGCTGCTGCTGCGGCTGCTGCAGTACCAGACGCTGCCGGCCGCGGCGCGGCAGCACGGGCTGCGGCCGCTGATCCGGTACTGCGTGTGCAGTGTGGGGCGGCTGACGCGCAGCGCGCGGCGGCTGCTGTTCAGCAAGAGCAACCTGTGGGTGAACTGGCTGCTGCACGCGGCGAGCCGGAGGGAGCCGGGCTAGGGCTGGGGCGCCGCGGCCGGAGCCGCGCCGGGCACAGTCGCAGGGGACCGACGCGGAGTCCGCGGGGGGATCCGTGCGCCCGGAGCCGGGGGCGCAGCGGCCGCGGTGCGGGCGCAGGCCGGCGCAGGGCGCTTGCAGGGGTACCCAAGTCGCTCGGCGACGGGCTGCGGGGCCCCCGCCGGGTACGCCGGGCTCCCCGCTCAAGCCCTACGGCCCCCTCAACCGCCATTTTGGGAAATTAACCGGGAATCTAGGGGCTTCCGAGCCATCGGCCTTGCAGTCGGCGCAGCCCAAAGGCAAGGTATCGGTCCCCAACATCCGCTCGCGACGTTCGCGCTGCCGGTGGAACAAGTCTGCCGGCGCTACCGGGGCCAGCCCACATACTAGCCCGCCGTTGCGTGGACACACATTGGTTGATATACTCGGTACTTTACGGCTGATCCCGAAAACCAACGGCAAGAAGACTGTCGCGGCCTCACATCGGGAGGATCGCCTGCAATGTGATTGAGGAGGATGTATGGCCACACAACCTGAGGATACCGATACAAACCGTATCGAGGGATTGGATGACGATCGCCAACCGGCGCTCTGGCCCGCGGATTCGATCAACTCGTTCCTGATCCGTAATGAGACCCGGACTGTGTATGACGTA
Organism: Bryobacterales bacterium; assembly: GCA_965213745.1. Lineage (GTDB taxonomy): Bacteria > Acidobacteriota > Terriglobia > Bryobacterales > UBA6623 > VXMF01. The sequence continues at coordinate 24,332 of CBDBZZ010000017.1, forward strand.
TTGCGACGAATCAAGGAGGGCCGCTACGTTATGAATCCGGATTTTCAGCGAGACTTCATCTGGGGCGACGAAAAAGCAAAGTAAGCTCATCGAGTCCGTCATCATGCGGATTCCGCTTCCTGTGTTTTACCTCGCCGAAGATGAAGAAGGGCGGATGATCGTCGTAGACGGCCTTCAACGGCTTTCGACTTTTCAGCGTTTCCTCGACAACAAGTTGAAGCTCAAATTGAAGGACCGGCCCGAGCTCAACGGAAAACTCTTTGATGAATTGGTACCTAAGCTACAGAACCGGATAGAGGACTGCAATCTCATTATGTATATGATCGACTCAGAGGTCCCGGAGCGCGCCCGGCTCGATATCTTCGAGCGCGTCAACGGAGGCGTAGCTCTGACACGACAACAGATGAGGAACTGCCTGTTCATGGGCGATGCCACACGCTTTCTGAAAGACGAGGCCCAGACCAAGTTGTTCCAGGCCGCCACCGGGCACAGTCTCGATTCCAGGACAATGAGGGATCGCGAGTTCGTGAACCGGTTCTGCGCCTTTCAGACAATCGATATCAGGGAGTACAAGGGAGACATGGACGACCTCCTTGCGATGGCGCTGAAGCGCATGAACAGCGGTTCCATCGAGCTGAATATTCTGTCCAGCCAATTGAGGACGACACTCAGCAACAACCTTCACTTGTTCGGCAAGCATGCGTTCAGAAAACTCAGGCGGAATCAGGATGGGCGGTCCGTACTGAATGCGTCGCTCTGGGATGTCATGTCGACAGGGTTGTCCCGTTATGCAGAGCCATTGGTGAAGTTCCACGCGGATGCGCTGAGGGAAAAATTCTATGGACTTCTGGATGACGAGGGTTTTTTCGCAGCCATTTCCTCAGGAACGAACACGCCCCAAAAAGTCGCATATCGTTTTTCCGCCGTGAGGACCGTTCTGAAAGAGGTGTTCGATGCTGACGCGGCTTGATTTACGGTTGTTCAAGTGCTTTGAGTTGTTGCGCCTGCCGTTGGCACCGCTCACGTTGCTGTCCGGCCCGAATTCCTCCGGCAAGTCATCCGTCCTCCAAGTGCTTGTGCTGCTGCATCAGACGATGCGAGAGCACGAATGGTCGACGCGGCTCGCACTCAACGGTTCCGGCGTGCGTCTGGGCGCAGTCGTCGACGTGGTGGATGAAGTGCATGGACGCCATGGATTTGAGATCGGCGTAACGGCTGAGGAATCGTCGTGCGACTGGGAGTTCCGCGGCGGCCGGCGTGAGATGTCGATGCAAGTGCGGCGGGTGTCTGTCGACGGCCGGGTCAGCGAAGCGCCCACGAATCTGAGGCACTTGTTGCCCCCGATTGCCGATGGCGGCATCGCGCCGTTGGCCGCCTGCTTGCGCGGATTGACGTACATTACGGCCGAGCGCGTCGGGCCGCAGGAGGTCTATCCGCTAGAAGATCCGTACGATGTCGCGATCGGGGCCAGGGGCGAACATGCGGTAAGCGTCTTGCACTGGGGTCGCGACGAGCAGGTACTGCCCGAACTGGCGCTCCCGGGCGCACCCAAAGCGTTGCTGCGACAGGTAGAAGCACGTATGAGAATTTTTTTTCCCGGGTGTGGCGTCGATCTGCAGCAGGTGCCGCAGACGAACGCGGTCACCCTTGGGTTGCGGATGTCCGATGAAACGGGTTTTCACCGCCCGATACACTCGGGCTTTGGCCCGACCCAGGTTCTCCCTATCCTCGTCGCCGCGCTATCAGCGAAGGCGGGAGACCTGATGTTGATTGAGAATCCGGAAGTGCATCTACATCCGGCGGGCCAGGCATCGATGGGGGGATTTCTCGCGGACTTGGCTCGCGCCGGAGTCCAGGTCATCGTCGAGACGCACAGCGATCATGTCCTTAACGGAATACGCCGTGCGGTCAAAACCAAGCATCTCAGACCGGAACAGGTTTTTATTCACTTCTTCAGACCTCGCTCGGACGACGATGCGCAGGTACATAGTCCGACGCTTGATGCAGAGGGCAACATCGATGTCTGGCCGGAAGGTTTTTTCGATCAGTTCGACAAAGACATGAACTACTTCGCCGGGTGGGGAGACTGACGTGTGGTTTATTTTCAATGAACTTTCGGTCCACGGACAGTTTGCCGACCTCGAGACGTTCAGGACAGCCATCGGCCGGATCATGGTCATGCGCAAGATCATACAGCGGTTCGGTCGGGAGTTGTACTGCCATCGCAGCCTTGCCAACAGCCAGGTGATGCAAGGCACGCCGATGCCCCAGGCGGTCCGGGCACTCGACCGGAACAGCCGACGTGCGTTGATGCTGTGGTTGACTCGACACGGCCCCTTCTGGGAAGACGCACGAGAACATGGAGGAGGCGATTACCTGGACTGCTTCAAATACAAAGATCGTATAGTAACGGACACTGCTGTAGGAGAGGCGGCGTTCTGCACGCTTCACGGACTGCCAAGCGGGATCGTCAGCCTGATCCCATCGTCCTGGCGATTTTCGCCCGTGCCCGTCGAATTGCACGAGGATGAAGGCGTCCGTAGCATCAAGGTTCGCAACTACTGGGATGCAGATCGTTTGAAAGCTGACCTAGGCGATGAGAAGCCTTCGCTCAGGTCCTGGCAGGACCTCAAGGTTGCGGCCCAGAACCGTTGTCAGGATTTGACGTTTTCGCCGGCCAGTTTCGAGCCTCTTCTCGGACACCCCTTCCATGAGGGAGCGGCGTTTCAAATCCTGCGGAGAATGATTGCGCTGCAAGAAATCAGGAGCTGCTTCGATGGCCGCGGCGGGCGCACAGCCGAGGGACACAAGCTCTATCAGAAGCACTTCACTGGAAAGAAAGCGTGGTTCTCGGATTCATCGATGTCGGAGAAGAGAGACTTCAGAAACGAACTGACGTTCCGGCATCCATCCGTGTGCGGCGAATGGCTGTCTTGCCCGTGGCATGGCAAAGTCAATTGGTCGCAGCTTCGAATTCATTTTTCGTGGCCCATCCGTGCCGGGGAGCCGCTGTATGTCGTTTACGTGGGACCCAAAATAACCAAAAGATAGAGTCCATCCATGGCAGACTACATCGTCTCCCTTCCCGGCGACACCGAGACACACTCGACGGCCGGCATGCGGGCAGCGATGGCCGTGGTCGAGGTGGACGACGAGCAAAAGGGCAGGATCCGACCGCCGTGCGGCTGCAGGAACGGCTGGCGAATCTCCTCGGCAAGGAGGCGGCGCTCTGGCTGCCGACGGGAACGATGTGCAACTTGGGGGCGGTCAAGACGCACACCCGGCCGGGGGCTGCGCTGGTGACCGAGGCGATGGTACCCGTCATCCGAGGATAGTTGGACGGAGATGCCGCTTGCCTCCGGCGTGATGGTGCAGGGCATCCACGCCGAGCGGGGCATCTTCACCGCGGCCGAGCGCGAGACGCGACGAACTGGGTAGTTTATACAGCCAGCCGGCCGAACTCGTGTGCGTCGGGCAGATCCACAGTTTCGGCAACGGCATGGTCTGGACATGCGAAAACTCGGCGCAGTTGCGGCGTGCGCACGGGTCCCGGGCACGCCGCTGCACACGGACGGGGTGCGGCTGCTGAACGCTTTCGTGGCGAGCGGCGTCTCAGTAGCGGCGTTTGCGGCCGAGGTGGACACCCTCTGGAGCCGGATCGCACGACTTCATCGCAGTGCCGGGGCGTTACGAGCAGCGCTTCGGCGGGGCGATGCGGCAGCCGGGAATCGCTGCGGCAGGTTGCTTTTTTGCCTCTACACTACCCCGCCCGGCTGGCCGAGGATCACGAGCGCGCCCGGCGGCTGGTGGACGGCTAGCCGCCATCGAGGGGCGCACGGCCGCACTGACATGGTGTTCTTCGGCGTGCGGGTCTAGGCCTGAGCAACCGGGAGTTCGTTGATCGGCTGGCTGCGTCCGGCGTGCGGGTAAGCTGTGCGGGAGGGCAGATCCGAGCGGTTACCCATCTCGAAGTCTCGCAGCAGGGCGTCGCGCAGGCGCTCGCCGCAACCGGCTAGATCACCGCCGCGACGCGGCGCTCGCGGAAGTAGCACCGAGCACATCTACATACTGGTAAGATCCCTTCAAGCTCCCCAATCGTGCCGGGGAGGGGGCTTTTCCGGAGGTCGATGGTGCCAACGAAGCCAACGCTAGCGGAACGGGAGTCCGGACTGAGTCAGGCCGCCGACGGAACCGTCCGCTGCTATTGGGCGGGCCAAGCCGCGGACTACATCGCTTACCACGACTTGGAATGGGGGCACCCCGTTGCGGACGATCTGCGGCTGTTCGAGAAGCTCTGCTTGGAGGGCTTTCAGTCGGGGCTATCCTGGCTAACTATTTTGCGCAAGCGGGAGCGCTTCCGCGAGGCGTTCGTAGGCTTCGACTTCGCACGCGTGGCCGAGTTCACTAACTCGGATGTACAACGGCTGCTCGAGAACCCGGGAATCGTGCGCCACAGGGGCAAGATCGAAGCCACCGTCAATAACGCACGCCGGGCCCGGGAGTTGGTCGAAGAGTTCGGATCGTTGGCCGCATTCTTCTGGCAATGGGAGCCGTCGCCCACCGCACGCCCAACGAGGATCGACCGCCGAACGCTACAGGAACTCTCACAAACCCCCGAGTCCGCCGCCATGTCGAAGGCGCTGAAGCGTCGCGGGTGGCGGTTCGTCGGTCCGACCACGGCGTACGCATTCATGCAGGCGATGGGCCTAGTCAACGACCACATCGAAGGCTGCTGCGCTCGGGCTGCGGTCGAAGCGGCTCGGAAGGGCTTCTCGCGCCCCGCCAAGCGCACTCCCGGCTAGACCTAGCGGGCGGGCAGCCGCTAGGAGCCCTGGAACTTGGGCCGGCGCTTCTCGACGAAGGCGCGGATTCCTTCGCGGCCGTCGCTCGTGCGGACGGCGTCAGCGATCGCCCGCGTCTCAAGTTCCATTTGGGTCTCGAGCGATTCGGTCTGGCCCGCATGCAGCAGGTGTTTGGTCATCCCCAACGCCCAAGTTGGCCCGGCAGCGAGCGACCGAGCGATCTCCTCGGCTTCACCCAGCAGCTGGCCGTCCGGCACCACCCGCGAGGCAAGCCCCCAGTCTAAGGCGGTGGCAGCGGTCAGAACGCGGTTCGTGAGAGCAAGGTCGAGAGCACGGCGTAATCCAACCTGCCTCGCCAGGAAGTAGGTCGACGATCCGTCCGGAGTCAGGCCGGCTTTGGTGTACGCCATGGTGAGCTTGGCGGATTCGGCCATGACTAGAACATCGCACGCGACGGCGAGACTGAAGCCGCCACCAGCGGCGAATCCATGGACGGCGCAGACCGTCGGTGCCGCCTGGCGGCAGAGCCTGGAAATCGCGGCGTGAAGGTAGGTTGTCACCTCCTTGAGATAACTTGGCAACTCCTCGCCCTGCTGGGCGAATGTCTTCAGATCTCCGCCCCCGCAAAACATCGGACCTTCCCCCCGCAGCAGGATGGCACGGACTCCGGGATCTTCGTCGCACTGAATCGCCGCAGACATGAGTTCGCGAGCGGTCTCGACATCGATCGAATTGGCGTGGTCCGGTCGGTTCAGCACCAGTTTGGCGAGATGCCCGGAAACGGTGAAGTCGAGAGTGCGGTACGAAGCAGGCATTGGGCTACGAGTCTACCTCACGCCGCCGCCTTCCTAAAGGCGGACGGACCTAATCGTCGTCCTGCAGTCCGGCGCTTCGGGCTTTTGAATAAGCATCACTGGCCTCCGGGAAGCGAGCCTTGCACCGACGCCGTTGATGCTGCCCCCGGCGCAGCGGTATCCCGCGCTTTCCTTGACCAACGGGCCTAGCAGGTCCGGAGTCAGATCGCAGGGCTTTTGAAAATTTGAGTGTCGATGAGGCTCCTAGCTCGCATGACGCGCCTCGCCTCCATTCCGGCCAAGAGTGCTCGGATCGCCTCGGCCCACACGAACCATCGTTACAAACAGATAGACTCAGGGCCGAGATTATGCTATCAATAGAGCGTGCCCGAGCCGGATATCATCGGTGCCATCCGTGAGGCGATGAAGCGTCGCGGGACCAACCCCAGCCGGGTGGCGAAAGAGCACGGTCTATCAGTCAATGCCGTCCGCTACATCCTGGAAGGTCGACCCCCGGGCACTCGGCGCCTTGCCGAGGTCTGCGACGCGCTCGGCCTGGAGTTCTATGTAGGACCTCCCCGCGTGCCGGCGGGCGCGCGTATTGACGCCCAGCAGCTCGCCAACGAGTTGGAACGCCTCGCGGGGGAGGCTCGCCGCATAGCGGAGGAGCGCACTCCCACCCCGGCGGTGATTGACCAGGGCCTCTATGTCTCCGCTCCACGGTACGAAGTTCTTGCTGCGGCCGGCAGCGGTGCGCCCGTCGGGGAGGAGGTGGTCAAGGGACACCTTGGCTTTAACCGGAAATGGCTGCGCGACCAACAGCTTTCAGCCGACAAGCTCGCTGTGATCGAAGTGCAGGGGGACTCAATGGAGCCCACCCTCTATGACGGGGACATCGTGCTTTTGGACATGAGCCCGCAGGATCTGCGCGACGGTGATGTCTATACGCTGCGGCGCGGCGAGGACCTGCTGGTGAAACGCCTGCGCCGGCAGGGCGATCTGTGGCTAATCGTGAGCGACAACCTTGCGTTCCCGGTGGAGGTCATGGACGACTCCATCGCCATTGTCGGCCGCGTCGTCTGGCTAGGACGCACATTGCGCCGGTACCCCTGAAGCACGGACCGCCTAGACTGCCTCTTCAAGGAGGCCCCGGCCCGCAGAGCCGCGAGTCGGCCTGTCGAGTTGTTCGATCAGGTGGCGTCCCAATCTAGAGGCGATCTAGCGGCCAACAGCCTGACCCGCTAGGTAGACCGTGTTGATGTCGCGCAAGTTGTGGATGTTCCCCAAGGGATTGCTGTTGAGCAGAATCAGGTCCGCCACCTTCCCTTCCGCAAGCGTGCCGAAGTCGCGGTCGATGCCGAGCGCTTCGGAGGCGTTCTTCGAGAACGCCACGATCACCTGCATGGGGGTGAGGCCTGCTTCAACCATCAGGACGGCTTCCCAGTGCTCAAAAAAGCCCGCGAACCGAGCAGGCGGCCCAGTGTCCGTCCCGAAACCGATCTTCACGCCGGCGTCCGCCAGTTTCTTGAGGTTCCGCATGGCGACGCGGAAATTCTCGCGGTTGATCTCTTGCTCCGGATCCCGCGCTTGGCTTTCGCGCAGTGTTGTTCGCAGCCCCTCGACGACCGAGGCGTCCACCTTCGCCGAAAAGAACGGATCCTCCAGCCAGGTCGGCGAGTCGGCGTACACGTAGGTCGACATCTCCCGCGTTAGGGTGGGGGCGTACACCACGCCTCGGGCCAGCAAGCGGCGGATCAAGTCCGCGTCGACCTCGGCATCCCGCACGCTATGCGCAATCAGGCCCAGACCGGCGTCGACGAGGCCCTTGGCGTCCTCCAGTTCATAGAGGTGGGCGGCAGCGACCAGCCCTCGCTTGTGGGCTTGGTCGATGATCGCCCCGCACAGGTCCGCGGAGAGCTTCTGGAACTTTCCATGGTGGCTATCGACCCACATCTTGACCATCTGAGCACCGCGGTCGGCAAGCTTGTCCACCTGCTCGCGCGCCTCGGCAGGCGTGGCGATTTCAAGCGCTAGGCCCTTGACGCCCGGCACATGGGTCGGGTAGCCGTCGCGGGTCGTGAATCCCTGCAGGGCCGTGACTACCCGCGCCGCGCCGGGGAGCTGGCCCGCCTGCACTGCGTCGCGCACGCCCAGTACCGGCTCCATGTCGGTGCCGAGGCTGGTCGTCGTGGTCACGCCGTAGAAGGCGTAGGTCCGGAGGTTTTCAATGACATTTTCCCGGGTGTAGTGCTTCTGAGCCTGAGTGAGGCCCTTCGTCAGGCCAACATGGCCGTGAAGATTGATGATGCCCGGAATGAGCGTCTTGCCGGTTCCATCAATGACCTTCGTACCCTGAGGCACCTCCAGCGAGCCGCCCTCGCCGATCATCACGATGCGCCCAGCTGCGATATGGACGGTGGCGTCATGAAGAGGGGCTCCGCCGCTTCCGTCGATCAAGGTCACGTGCTGGAAGGCCACCGGCTGTTGCGCGGCGGCAAGGAACGGCATGAGGCCCAAGGTGCCCCACAAACGTAGGTTGGTCACAAGCGAATACTATCACGGGCCGGGAGGTCGCGGACACGACCGGCTTTCCGCGATAGATCGGCATGCGGGCTGCACTGAGGCAGCGCATCGAGGTCGATCGGACCGGACAACTCCCCACCGCTGATGCGGGATGGGGCTCCAGAGAGGTCGGCTGCGGCCGGCCTCCGCCGTTCGACCGCCGGAGGAAGTTGGTAAGCTACCAGCAAGAGGATTCGCCCGGTGCAAGGGGCTGGCGCACAAGGGTCGCGCCGGGCCGCCGAGAGGATAGGAACCTAGCGATGCTGATTGATGCGAGCAAATGCGTGGCGTGCGCGAATTGCGTGCCGGTGTGCCCCATGGGCGCGATCTACATCGACCCGAACATCCAGCGGGCCACGATCAACCAGGACGAATGCGTTGAGTGCGGCACGTGCTTGCGGGGCATGAGTCAGGAGCACTTGAATCCTACCCTCGTCCGCACGGTGCGCAGGATGGCGCGCCTATTCCGGTTCCGCTTTGAGCCCGAGCCCGATGTCTGCCCGACCGCCGCTTTCGTGATGAACGAGCTCGAAATGCCGCGCCTGATCCGGCAGATCTTCTCCGATCCGGTGGTGGAGCACAAGTCCACCGGGATCAAGGGCCGCGGGACGGAGGAGGTCAAGACCAACGACGTCAATCCCCGCGTCAGCCTAGGCGAGGTGGGCTACACCATCGAATTCGGCCGCCCCGGGGTCGGAGTGCGCTTCCGGGACATTCAGGAAATGACCCAGGCCCTAGCGGAGCTCCGGGTGGAATTCGAGGCCAAGAACCCGATTAGCCACCTGATGACGGACCAGGAGAACGGCCTACTGAGGGAGGACATCCTCGACGAGAAGATCCTCTCGGCCATCGTCGAAATCAAGACGGACCTGGACCAAGTCGAGGCCGTCCTCGCCACCGTGGAGGAGGTCAACCGCGGGATCGATACCGTGACCGCAGTCGGGATCTCGACCCGCTGCGACGCCGAAGGCGAAGAGAAGCGGCTGGCGGAACTGCTGGAGGAGCTTGGCTACAGTGCCGAGCGGGCCAAGACGAACATGGGCCTCGGACGGGTCACCAACCTGGAGGCGGCGGCATGACGAACACCCTGCACCGCTACGGCAAATCCGAGTCGTTTCGGGACGACTTCATCCTTTTCTGCATCCCGTCCCCGGGGAAAAACGACCGCGGCGCGGTCGAGAAGCAGAAGCGATTCCTGCGGATCTGTGCCCGCCACGAGCCGGTGAACATGGGCAACGGCAACCGCGGCAGCTTTAAGCCGGAACGCCATCTTGACCCGCGCTCGCACTGGAGGCGCGACCTGAAGCCGGACTGGGAGGGCGTCATCGCAGAGGTGGCCAAGCCCGGTACCGTGGCCGCGGTATTCGACTCCGAAAAGAAGGCCCGGGCCTGCCTGCGCGAGGTCGTCGCGGCCGACCTTGGGCTCTCGGTCAACCTCAGCACATCGGTTTGCGGGGCGAAGGCCGTGGCGGAGGACTGCGACATCCGTCGGCACAGCGTGGAGTATTCGCTCGGGTTTAGGGATCCGCACGACCATCTGCCGAACAGCCAGGTCCTGGAGTTGTCGACCATGTGCGGCCACGGCATGGTGTCCTTCAACATGGCCCGCAAGATGCTTGACATGGTGCGCGAAGGGCGGCGCACGCCGGAGCAAGCGGTAGCCACCCTCGCGAGATTCTGCCCCTGCGGCGTGTACAACCCAGCCAGGGCCAGGAGGCTGCTGGAGGAGGCCCGGAAGCAAACCGCCTGAGGTGGCGGCGAGACCCCGGCACCTGGCAGCGCTCCTGCGCCAAGCACGCGCAGCAGCCTCTCCTGAAGCTGGCTGGTCGGCCAGACTGCCGGGCCCGACGCGGCTTGGGTTGCGGCAGAGGCGGAGAATCGCCGTGCCTGCGCCGCTGACCCACCTTGCTCCCGCTCTCGCGCCAGCGGGCCCGCTGGCCCATGCAGGGCAGAAGCGTAAGACGGATGCCTGCGCTTAGACCCGGCATACGTGCTGAAGATCGAGTGCGAGGTGTACGCCGACAAGGGCCGGATGGCCGCTTGGCTGCCCGCAGTCAAACGGTTTCGCCTTGAGTTGGAGGATTGCGTTGACACCAATTTTTCCGTTGGGAAGAGTGCTCTGGAAGCCCATCCCGGGGTCTTCCCGGAGCCCGATTTTGCTACGCTGCAGCTAGGGGCACCCCTTGCCGCGGCAGGCATTCCCTTCCCGCCCTGTGGGGGACGGATCGGACCGTTCCCTCCTGGGTTTCCAGGGCCATGGGCAACGTGGCCGGCCCGCCGCCGTGTTCCCGCACGCCTAGCACGGAAGCGCAGGTATAGACCCGCACCGGGCAAGGCAAGGAGCGCAGGAATGTCTTTTCCCAGGGCAATCGTCAGCGCCGACAGCGCCTGGACTGCGAACCGGTCGCGCCACAGCTTGCGGCTAGGCACGCCCAATAACGAGACGCGGGGCGGCACCGGTGACAGACAGCATCCGGAAGCGAGAAAAGTTGCCCACTGAAAATGGCCACTGGCACCATGGCGGGCTCGTCCACCCGGCCCGACATCCCGTTGTGAGAAGCGCCCTGCGATCCTCTAGCTCTGAGGCGGTTTTGCGCTAGCATTGTCAGAACCTCGAATCGGATCGCCCGACGCTAGTGCGTCCGATAGCGGGGCTTCGCAGGGCTTAGAAACCACTGTCGAGCGAGCAGCTCTATGGCATCAACCGAATCCACGCCTTTCGAGTCCAATCTGCGCTATGAACCGCACGAGCGCCCACCGTTTGCGTTCGCCCTAGGCCTCGGCTTCCAGCAGGCCACACTTTGCATTGCCGGCGTCGTGCTGGTGCCCGTCATTGTGATTCGTGCGGCGGGCCACCAGGGCGACGCCTACCTAAACTGGGCGATTTTCGCGGCGCTGGCCATCAGCGGCCTGACCACCATGGTCCAAGCCATACGGGTCGGGCGCTTCGGTGCCGGGCATATCCTCCTCATGGGTACATCGGGGGCTTTCATCGCCGTGTGCGTCACCGCACTCCGGGAGGGCGGACCGGCGCTGCTAGCGACGCTGATCGTGGTTTCCTCGCTGGTTCAGTTCCTGCTTTCGACGCGGCTATCGCTACTCAGACGGGTGTTGACTCCGGCCGTAGCCGGCACGGTGATCATGCTCATTGCCGTGACGGTCATGCCCGTCGTATTCGACCTTCTCGAGGATGTGCCCGAGGGGACGCCCGCAGCTGCCGCCCCGACCAGCGCTGCGGTGACCATCGGCGTGATCCTCGTTCTCACACTCCGGGCGTCTGGTGCGTGGCGGTTCTGGACACCGCTGATCGGGATCGTCGCCGGCTGCGGCAGTGCCGCGTTCTTCGGTCTTCTGGACTTATCCGGGGTGTTCACGGCACCGTGGATTGGAGTGCCCCGGGGCGGCTGGCCAGGGTTGGATTTGAGCTTCGGGCCTGTTTTTTGGAGCTTGCTGCCGGCATTCGTCTTCGTCACGCTCGTCGGGGCGGTCGAAACCATCGGCGACGCCATCGCGGTGCAGCGCGTGTCCTGGCGCAAGCCCCGCGCCCCGGACTTCCGAATCGTTCAGGGAGCGGTGGCCGCGGACGGTCTGGGGAATTTCCTTTCCGGGCTCGCCGGCACCATGCCCAACACGACCTATTCGAGTACTGTGGCGATCACCGAGATCACCGAGGGTCGCGGCGCGTTCGGTCGGAGTCTGTATCGGGGGCCGTCTTCATCGTCGCCGCGTTCATCCCCAAGATTGCCGCGCTACTGCTGGCGATTCCGAACCCAGTCTGCGCGGCCTACATCACCGTGCTGGTCGCGGTTCTATTTGTCCTAGGCATGGGCGTGGTAATCCGGGATGGAGTAGACTACCGCAAGGCCACCGTGATTGGGGCGGCCTTCTGGATTGGATCCGGGTTCCAGCAGGGCGCAATATTCTCCGACCACCTAAATCCGTGGTGGGGCGCACTGCTCGAGAACGGCATGACTGCCGGAGGGCTGACGGCCGTCTTGCTGACGCTGTTCATGGAGCTCTCCGGGGCTCGGGCAAAAGCGCCATGAGACCTCCCTCAGCTTCGACGCTCTCCAAGGGATCGATGACTTTCTGAGCAAGTTCGCCAAGCAATCCGGCCTTCGCCGGCGAGGCTGAGCTCCGCCTCCGGGCCGTCGGCGAGGAAGTGCTCACTTCGCTAGTTCAGCGGGACGAGGAAATGAAGCCGAGCAACGCTCGGCGCTTGCGAGTCACTGTGCGCCGGAATGGCCGCGGCGCGAAGCTGGAGTTCGTGGCAGCGCCTGGGGGGGGCAAACCTGGAGGACAGCATCACGGTCCTCGACAGCCGGACCCCCGACACGCCTGTCGAAGAAGATGTCTCCCTCAAGCTGCTTCGGCACTTCGCATCTTCGGTGCGCCACCAACAGTATCTGGACACGGACATCGTGATGGTCAATATCGACCCGCGAGGGCGCAAGGCGGCGTAGTCGGCATCGGGCGAGCATCCTGGCTCGCTGCCCGCGAGCCGGGTTCGATTCGGACCTAACGGCCCGAATCGTCTGGGTTGGAGTGGCCGCACGAAGTCAGGCAGTGCGCCCGAGCCAGCGTTGAATCCAGTCGGAGCGCTGGAACTCGCTGGGGCTCCGAGTGCGGCCCCACCGCCAAGGCTAGCCTCTTGCCAACAGGCGCGATCGCTCTCGTGCAAAACCAAGTCGTAGAACGGCGCTAGGCGGACATGGCCCCACCGCGGTACAGCAGGGGCAGGTTCTTGGGGGTCCATCCGAGTTGCCGGCCAGCAAGTTGAAGATCAGCCGGCGCAAGAGACGCAAGGTGTCGATGGCCGGGCTGGTCGAGACGTTCTCGCACGAGCTGAAAGCACTGGGCGAACACGGGCCCACCGCCACCCTCATACTTCCTCCCGCCTACGCACCGCGGGCTTGGGAAAAGTCTTTTTGGTGCAACCGCACGCCCTTACCCTAGTCGCCGCGGATGCGGCACGTAGCGCTCGACGAGGCATCCTGTCGCCCGCCGATGAAGGCCCAGACCAAGGCAACCGGGAGTCCGACGGCCTCTGCCAAACGGGTTGTGTAGGCTGCGTACAGCGGCGCGTTCTGGTGCTGCACTGATTCGAACTTGAGGATGTGGCTCGCCGGAGCCGGCCCTGGCCGCCCGCGAGGCCGATTCGAGTCGCAGCGAAAGCAGATGCTGCCCGAACTCAATCCCCAGGCTGGGCCGATTAGGGTTCGGGCTTTGCAAACTTTGCGGGAGTCGCGGCCCCCTGATTGCGATTGCCGTCTAGGCGTTTCCGGGCGGGTCGCCTGGCTCTGCCGTACGAGACAACCAGCCTGCTTTCCGGCCCAATCAAGGGCTCGACTGCGCCGTGCATCAGCAGCGGAGTCCTGCCCCCTTCGCCGTCCGGCTCGCGGCCTTTGACATATGCGGCTCGCAATGGTACCTTGCGGTCGGCATGAACCGCCGCCTAGACCGCCGTGAGGCGCTCTTCCACCTAGCCGGCTTCCTTGCAGCGTCGCCGTTGCTCCGCCGCCCCCGACAAGCCCGCCCTCAAGGATTCGCGCAGGCTCGCGAACATCTTCGACTTCCGGGATTTAGCCCGCAAGCTGCTGGACCCGGTCGCTTTCGACTACATGGACGAGGGCGGCAAGGACGAGATTTCCCTGGCGGAGAACCGCCTCGCCTTCCGGAGGGCGATCCTCCGGCCGCGCTTCCTGACCGATGTCCACAGCATCACCGTCGAAACCGAACTGCTCGGCCCGCAAGCTGGATTCTCCGGTGTATGTGTGCCCCCGCAGGAGGCAAGGGCTGCTTCTACCGCAACGGCGAGGGAGGAAACTGCGCGGGGAGCGGCCTTGGCGAACGCGATGTACATCAGCAATGGGGGGCGTCGAGCACTTCCTCGCCAGCGACGAAGGGGCCCGAGCACTGGTGGCAGTACACCACCGGCGGCCAGTTCCGCACCCGGGACATGATGCTCGACTTCGTCGAGCGCCTCGAGGACAGCAGTTGCACGGGCATCTGCTTCACGGTCGACAATATGCTGGTTTCCCACCGCGAGCGCTCGGTTCACAATGGGCTGGTCCGCACGTGGTGCAATCTCGGCGGCATTCCCCGCGACGAGGACGGCAACCTGATCTATAAAGAGAACGACCGGACCTGGGTTACGGACGAATATCCGAGCCGCGCCACGCCGACGCCGACCTGGGAAACGGTGAAGCAGCTCCGGGAATCTGACTGATCTGAAGATCATGCTCAAGGGGCTGATGATCGCCGAGGATGTGGAGAAATCCGTTGGGATCGGTGCCGATACGGTCGTCGTCTCCAACCACGGCGCCCGGCAGCTCGACCACACCGGCTCGACGATCGAGGCGCTCCCAGAGTGCGTGGCCGCCGCCGCCGGGCGCATCCCCCGTGCTGGTGGACGGCGGATTCCGCCGCGGCACGGACATCCTGAAGGCGCTGGCGATGGGCGCGACCCGCCGTGGGCGTCGCCCGCCCGTACCTCTGGGGCCTTCGCCTGCTACGGACGGGACGGCGTGGCGCGGATCCTGGACCTTGCTCAAGACCGAGCTTGCGTTGGACATGGGGATGTCCGGCGTAGCCCGCATCGCCGACATCCATCCGAGCCTGGTGCGTTGGCGCAACTGGTCATATGAAGGGAAACTGCAACCATGACGAGACGAGAGTTCACCGGTGCCTGCGGCGCGGGCCTCCCCGCCCTGCTAGGGGCCTGGAAGGCCGCCGCAGACGAATCGGGCGGGTATCCGACCCGCCGTCGCAAAGAGGTCGAGATCCTCTACCAATCGCCTGACGGCAACCCGAACGGGCTTGAGGCCACCACCGACGGCCTGTGGGTGGGGGAGCAAATCACGGATCGGGCCTACCTGCTCGACTTGCAGACCGGGCAGGTGCTGACCCGTTACGAGACCCAGTCGTCCAACACCAGCGGCATTGCCGCCGGAGGCGGCTTCGTCTTCATGGCGGCCAACGGCCCCGCGCATCTCCGCCCGCGACGCCATCACGACATCGTGAACGGCGGCCGAATCGTCAAGCTCGACGCCAAGACCGGCGAGCACATCGTCAACTACCAGACGCCGAACGGTGGCGGGCTCCATGGCCTGCTGTGGGCCAAGGACTCCCTATGGATCACCCAGTTCGGCCCCAACAAGATCATCCGGGCGGATGCGGACCTGAACACCTACCACGACTTCGACGTGCCCCTCAAGCGGGCGCACGGGCTGGGCTGGGACGGCAAGCACATCTGGTGCATGTTCTCCAACGACTACCGCATCCTCAAGTTCGACATTCGCACCGGAGACGTCTTGGATGCAGTGCTGCTCGACCGCACCGACCCGGACCCGCACGGCATGACGTGGTGGGAAGGGTCGTTGTACTACTGCGACGCCGGCATCGCGCCGGGCCACAAGGACAACGCGAGCAAGCATGCTGGCTCGATCTGCCGCATCCATCTCTAGGCTCGTTGCGATCGCGATAGGGGTCCTGGGGGCCTGCGGCTCAGCGGTCTTCGCCGAGGAGCGGATCGTCAAGCCCCGGGATGGCTCGTGGCAAGAAGGTACCAGCGTCGAGATCATCGCCCGCGCAGCGGACGGCCTCCTGCTTCTGGACGGCCGACCCATTGAAGCGAGCGAGCCGTTTCCGGGGGTGTTGCATGCCCGGGCGGAGGTCGCACCCGGGCAGCACCTGCTCAGGCTGGAGTCGCCCGAAGGTGCCGAGCAGGCGAGCTTCCACGCCGGCGGCCCTCCGGACGGAGAAGCCGGCCCGCCGTATGTCGACCACCCGCCGCTTCGGATCGATTGTGCGCACTGCCATACCGTCAGCCGCCGCGGTCGATTCCGTTTCGGCGGCGGCTGCCAGACCTGCCACACCCGGGAAGCGTTCGTGCAGACCCACAGCCATGAGCTGCACGAGCTCGCGAGTTGCGGCATGTGCCACGACGCCCACGGGGCTAGCGCCGCCAAGCTGCTGGTCGTAGCGCGGGAGCAAGCATGCAAGCAATGCCACAACTGAGCCTGTCAGGTTCATCGGCGTTGGCTCAGATCGGCCGGATTTTCCGGGGTCGGCGAGGCGCAAGGCAGCAATTCTGCGGGGTCGGTCTGGTGGGCAACCATTTGTAGCGCCCTGCACAGCAGGCTCCGCGCTGCGCCTCGGCCGGTGATTCTCCAACTGCCCTCTCCAACCGATGTCCGCGGCATCAGCGCCGAGACGGAGCTGCCCTGCCGCTCGAATTACTGATCGCTTCAAAAGTCGTGTCCTCAGAATGCAGGCAAGAATAGACTGGCAGTCTGCCTCTCAAGAGAAGGCTCGCACCTGTTCCAGAGCTTTTTGCAAAGACTGGAAAGCAGCTTCCAGGTTGTCGCGAAGCTGTGCTTCGGTTTTGCTCAGCTCGCGACTGACCCGCCGCTGGACCAAAGGCCCCTAGCAGTTCCACAGGATTGACGTGAGGCGGGTAGGCCGGCTGAAAATAGAGCTCTACCGCGGCTTGGTTCGCCGCCAGCCACTCCTGGATGATCCGGGCACGGTGCATCCTGCAATTGTCGACCACCACCAGTATCTTCCGGTCTGCTCCCTCAGCGATCTGCCCCGGAAACATCCGGAAGATGTCCGCCGTCGCAGGGCCTCCCGCACCATGCCCTAGAGCTGACCCGCCGGGCTGCTGGCCGCCAGCCGGTGGAGGCGCAAGCGCCCGCTGGCCACCCGCCCGGCGAGGCCTGCCCGCGAAGGCCCCAGGGTGTCCGCACGCGCTCTGCACAGCCAAGCCGGACTCGGCGGCGCAGGCGAGCAGGGCCCCCTATCTCCTGAGCCCGGCGAACGAGCTTAGGGAACTCTGGGGCTTGCCACCGCTGCACGGCAGCGGGCTCGGGCTGGGTGGCGCACCCCAGGGGCCGCTGCGGCGTACTGATCGCGTCAAAAGTCGTGTCTCGGAAATCCCTTTGTCGATTGATCTGCAGGGTGGATTTGTTGTACTCTATTAGTATGACAAAAGAAAGATTCTTCTTCTCCCTGCGCCTTACTAAGGACCAGAAGTTCGAGATTCGAAAAAAGGTAGTCTTATAGTTCCTCGAGGGAAAGTCGGTGGATCAGATAAAGCCCTGCGTCCCTTGCTCCATACGCACGATCTATCGCTGGATCTCACGCTTCTTCCTGGGAAGCCTGGAAAGTCTTCGGGATCGCAAAAGAACGGGAAGACCACGCCAATGGACAGATCGGCACCTTGCTTGGATCCGTCGTCCTAGACCAAGACCCCAATCAATATCAATTCGAGTTCGCTTGGTGGACCGCGCAGCGGGTGCGCCAAGCCTTGGGGGAGAAGCTCGGCAGCGTCCTGAGCGTCTCCCCGGTGCGCCGGATCCTGCGGCGTCTCGGCCTCACCCCGCAGCGCCCTCAGTTCCGGTCCTCCCAGCAGAACGCCGACGCGGTGCGGACTGGGATCGAAGAAACCTACCCCGCCCTCGCCCGGCAGGCGCAGGAGCGGGGAGCCCTGCTGCTCTGGGCCGACGAGGCCGGCAGGACCTCGCACTCCCACCGGGGCACTCCAGGGGGGCCCCGGGGCCGGACGCCCGTCGTCCAGCCAACGGGGGCGCGGTTCCGGCTGCACAGGCTGTCCGCGAGCAGCCCCTCGGGAGAGATTTATTCCAGGATCCATGCCGGAACCGCCACCTCAGATACGTTGGAACAGTTCCTGCAGCAGATTCCGGACCGGACGGGTGCTAGACCGATTCACGTGCTAGTGGACCGCCACAGAATCCACACAGCCAAGCCTATAGAAGCCTGGAAGGAGCGGACCGAGGCACCTGTGGAGATTCACCTATGGCCGGCGTATTCTCCGGCATGGAACCCCACGGAGCCAGTCCGGTCGGTCGTCCAGCGCCGGGTGGGGAAGATTCTGGTCCGGACGGTTCGTCAGCTCAGGGAGCGCTGGGAGGAGGCCCTGCAAGCCCTGGCGGCCGACCCCACCACGGTGCAGGGGTTCTTTCGCGAAGCCGACTGCGCCTAGACTGTTTCTGGTTGTTCCTTGCAATGACTTATGGCAAAATCAGTAAAGTCCCTGGGATACGATTTCCGTCGCGCAATCGCGTGCGAACCACCGGTTTGCACCTGTTTCAGGGCCTGCAGGAGTCGTTTCATGGTCATTTCAGGGCCCTGCAAGGAGTTGCTGGACAGGCTTCACGGCCGCTGAGGACTTTTTCAACAGGCTCCTAGGCTTGGCGCACTCGCAGTGCGGTCCACCAAGCGAACTCGCATGGGCCTTGAGTGGGGTCTTGGTCTCCGACAACGATGCGCATCCAAGCGGCGTTCCAGTCTGTCCATTGGCGCGGTAGCCCCGTTCTTTAGCGATCCCGCAGGTTCTCCATGCCTCCCAGGAAGAAGCGTGATACCCAGCGATAGATCGTGCGTATGGAGCAAGGGACGCAGGACTTCATCTGGGCCATTAACTTTCCCACGATGAACTGCAATACCACGTTTTTTCGGAACTTGAAGTTCTGGTCCGCAGTAATGTATAGGAAGAAAAGAATATTTTTTATCATACTAATAATATACAGTGAACCCATCCAGAAGATCAATCGACGAAGGGATTCCAGGGACACGACTTTCGGCGCGATCAGTATTGCCGGCGTACTCTCCGGAATGGCACCCTACGGAGCAAGTCTGGTCGGTAGTCCAGCGCCGGGGGAAGATGCTGGTCCGGACGGTTCGCCAGCTCAGGGAGCGCTGGGAGCAGGCTCTGCGAGCCCTCGAGGCCGACCCCGCCAAGGTGCCGGGGTTCTTTCGCGAGGCCGACTGCGCCGAGACTGTTTCTGGTCGCATTCTGCAAGGACTTATGGCAAAGTCAGTAATTCTATACGATAGTTGTCCGCGCCTGAAAACCGAATCCGGTCCCGCAGGGACAGAGCCTGCCGGAACTCCTGGAGCTGCCCTCGGCAGCCCCGGTGGCCCCAGCCTCCAGTCCGGAATCGCCGGTGGCTTCGGGGTTCCCGCCGCATAGCCCTGCTTTTATTGGCGGTCGCAGCGGCCGGCTTTGCCGACGACGACCGGGGGGCACGGAGACCCTGGAGGGGACACTGGCGGCAGCGGAGGAGACATTGGGGGAGCCGCCCGCGGACGGTGGGGGCGGACAAGGGCTAGCCCAGCGGGACGGTGGTGCGGCAACGGGCGGAGTTGGCAGCGCGGTCGAGGGCCCCAGGGACTGCGGCGGGTGGGCTGGGGGTTGAACCTAGGAGTGCTGCTGCGGTCGCTGCCATGGAGAGGCGCGCCCTGGAACCGGCAGGACCGCCGCCCCGCACCCCTTGGCGTCGCAAATGGGTTCCGCAACGCCCTTCAGGCGGCCCGGAATGGGCGGCTGCGGGCCTGGGCAGCCTCGCCGGGGGGCTGGGTGCGGCCTGAGGCCCGCCTACCCAACCCTCCAGACCGGCCCCGAAGCCGAACTGCTTCAACTGGCTCATCAAGAGCCTAGACCGTCCGCAGATGCTCCAGCAACTCGTCGAAGCTGCGGCAAGTGATGAGCCACTCCGCGACCTGGCTGAGCCGACCCCGGTCCGACCAGCGGGCAAGGGCTTGGGCGAACCTATCCGCGGCGGACTCGCCGTACAACTTCCGCACTTGGCCTAGCAGGAGCTCCCGCTGCCCCCTTTCGATGCCTCGCTCAAGGCCCCGCTCGATACCCCGCTCGATACCCTGTTCGAGGCCTTGCGCGACGCCCTTCTGCACGCCCCGCTCCTCGGCGCGCGCCGTCCTGTCGCGCAGGATCCGCTCGATCGTCTCCCCCAAGCCCGTCCGCATTTGCCCGATCCTCCTGCCTGTCACGTAGTCCGTCACCCCGAAGCGCACCCACACCTGCAGCTGCACCCAGTCCGCGAAGCGGATGTTCATCTCCTCCGCCTCCGGCCCGCCCAGCACCCCCTCCAGCCGCTCCAGCTCCGCATCCAGCTCCGCCAAGTCCGCCGCGCTGTCCAGCCGGAACAAGGCCGCCGCCCAGTTCCGCGCCAGCTCCGGCGCCCGCCAGCGCCGGTCCCGCACCACCAGCACCTGGTGCGCCGCCCACGACTGCTGCTCCTCCAACGCCGCCGGCTCCGCCAGCAGCAAATCCCCGTGCCTGCGCGCCGCCCGCCACGGCTTGCGCCCATTGTAGAGCACCAACGGCAGCACCCGCGGGGCCCGCGGGCGCTCCCGCTCGCTCGCCAGCAGGTCCAGCTGCAGCAGTCCGGCGTAGACGCTCATCCGCGCCGCCATCAGGGGATCGGGCGTCGACTGGAACTCCAGCCACACGCACAGCGACTCCCCGGGCCGCCCGCGCAGGTCGAAGCGCCAGACCAGGTCGCCTTCCCTGCGCCGCAGGCCCGGCACCACGAAGCGCGGGTCGAGCTTGCGCCCCGACTCCCACACCAGCAGCTGGTCCCAGGCGTCCGCTTGGAGCGCCAGCAGGTGCCGCACCAGCCCCGGCAGCGCGAACAGGGACTTGTACCCCGCGTCGTGCCTCTCCCGCGGCGGGCCCGGGGCGGGCGGCAGCCGGCTCCGGCGGATGGAAGTTTCTTCTCTGTTGCTCATGCCCACTATTGTACTGCAGGAATCTAGGCAGGTCAATTAACAATGTTCACAAGGTGCCGCTCGCCGTCCCGAGGAGACCTGCCGCCGCAGTTGCCGCGGCGCGGGCGGCAACGCGCCCGGCTGCGCTCCGCCGGTCCGCCTCGACTACCCCATGCGCACCGGCCGGTGCCAATGCATCCCCGCCCCTGGGAGCCTGTTGAAAAAGTCCTCAGCGACCGTGAAGCGGCACTGAAATGACCGTAAAACGACTCCTGAAGGTCCTGAACAGTCGCAAAACGGTGCTTCGGACGCGATTTCGCGAAGGGGATCGTACCCCAGCGACTTTAGCAACAGGCTCCTAGCTCCTTCGCCGGGCCCAGGAGTTGGGAGCCATGATCGCCTTCGCCGACGAGTCCGGCCTAGCTGCGCAGAGCGTGTCCGGGCGCACCTGGGGCCCGTGCGGTCAGACCCCCGTCGGGCGGGTGGCCGGCGGGCGCTTCCGCCTCCCCCGGCTGGCGGCCAGCAGCCCGGAGGGCCAGCTCCATTACACAGTGCGGGAAGGTCCTGTCACGGCGGAGGTCTTCCGGGAGTTTCCAGAGCGGATCGCCGAGGAAGCGGATCGGAAGATTCTGGTGGTGGTGGACAATTGCAGGATTCACCGCGCCCGGACAATCCGGGAGTGGCTGAAAGCGAACCAAGCCGCGATAGAGCTGTATTTTCAGCCGACCTACTCGCCGCAAGTCAATCCGGTGGAACTGCTAGGGGCCTTGGTCCAGCGGCGGGTCAGTCGCGAGTTGAGCAAGACCAAAGAACATCTTCGTGACAACCTGGAAGCTGCTTGCCAGTCTTTGCAAAAAGCCCCGGAACAGATGCGAGCCTTCTTTCGAGAGGCAGACTGCAAGTATATTCTGGCTGAATTCTGAGGACACGACTTTTGACGCGATCAGTAGAAGCCCTGCTGCACTGCGTGCGAGCGGCACGGCGGAGGCTCCAGGCCCAGGTCCGGCAACGGCCCCCTGGAGCGCATACTCCAGCCCCTGATGGCCGCGGTGCCGCCACCCCAACTCCGCCAGCGGCGGCCGGTCGTGGCTCGCCAGCATCACCATGCACACCGGCACCAGCAACCGCTGCTCCCCGGTCCCGGTGCGCCGGAGCACTCCGCCCACCTGCTCCTCCGGCCCCCGGGCGGGCCGGTACGCCACCGCACTCGCCCGCTCCTTCCCCGCCGCGTCCAGGGGCTCCCCCTCGTCCTCCCGCGACTCCCTCGCGGCCACCCAACACAGAATCGGGGCCTTTTAGCGCGGATCGGTCACGCTCCCGGCATCCTCTCCGCCCCGCTGCCAGCCGTAACTCACCAGCACCCCGCAGGAGTCCGCGCTGGCGGCCCGCAGCCCGTCCAGTGGTCGGCGCAGACGCCGCCAGCCAAGGTGGGAGCGCTGGCGGGAGCCCGGGCCAGGAAGGCCTCCAGAAAAATCGAGAGGCACCCCCACAGGGCAAGACTCGGACACCCCGGGGAACCGCCTAAGCCATGGCAGCACAAACACGTTTCGGCTAGCAACCGGAATCCTTGCCTGGGCATCTAGGATGCTTCGCCCGGGGCGGCGAGCACTCCCGGAGCGAGTAGCGTGTTCCGCGAACCGCGGCGTCCCCCCGGGGAATGCCCCGCAACCGGACCTCTTCCGGATCCGCGCCACGCTAGGAGCCTGTTGAAAAATCGTGGTTTCCGTGGAACTTGCGTGTGCG
>CBDBZZ010000018.1:0-75499 GCA_965213745.1 Bryobacterales bacterium
AGGCGGACATCGACTTCACCGACGCCGGGATGATGCAGCCGGGCGACTACTATTATGTGCGTGTCAACCAACTGGATGGAGCCCGAGCATACTCCTCCCCCATTTGGGTCGGAGGCGAGCCCCGGCGCTGAGGGCCGAGCCACCGGGTGAGTACGGGGCCCAGAGCATGCTAATCATCGACACGCACGCGCACTTGTTCGCGGACGACGAGGACGCCTACCCGCCCAAGCCGAACCCGTCGCGGCCACCGCCCGGGACGGGCACGCTCGAGCGGCTGACCGAGCAGGTCGAGCGCCACGAGGTTCGCGCTGTGACTCTCGTGCAAGTCAGCGGATTCTACGGCTTCGACAACCGCTACACTCTCGCCGCCGCCCGCCAGAATCCGCACTGGACGGCGGGCATCTGCACTCTGGACCCGCTGGACGAGCGCTCGCCGGCGAATCTCCGCCGCTGGTCGCGGGAGGGCAGCATGCGCGGCCTGCGCAGCGTGCCGGCCCCGGGAAGCCGGTTGGACCATCCCGGAGTCCGTGCGCTGTGGCGGGCGGCAGCGGAGGAGGGCCTCCCCGTCAACGTCCTGGGAGGCTATGGGCTCGAGAGTCAGCTCGACCGCCTCCTGCGAGACTTTCCGAGCGTGCAGGTTGCGCTGGACCACGCCCTCGGGCTGCGCGGGGGCGGGCCTGTCCAGGAGACGCTCGCGGCCCTCGAACGGCTGTCCCGGCACCGGCATCTATATGCGAAGCTCTCCTTCATCGCCAACCGCCCGGCGGGCTGCGGAGCGGGCTGGCCCTGCGACTCGATGCACGCGACTGTCATGCGCGTCATCGACCTGTTCGGGCCCGAGCGCTGCGCTTGGGGCTCGCACTTCCCGACCGAGCAGTACGCTCCGGCGCTCACCTACGGCCAGCATCTCGCAATCTACCGCTCGGAGCTCCCGCTGCGCGCGGAGGCGCGACGGCAGATCCTGGGGGAGACGGCGCGACGGCTTTGGTTCCCCGAGCTCGACCGGCGACTGTGAGCAGCCTCGCTGCCGGGCACCCCCCAGGAGGCGGCTAGGCGTGGCCAGCTTGGCACCGTGCATCGCCGTCGTCGGCCCGACCGCAGCGGGCAAGAGCGAGCTGGCATTGGACATCGCGGAACGCCTCCGAGCCGAAATCGTCAACTACGACTCGGTGCAGGTTTACCGCGGATTCGACATCGGCAGCGCCAAGACCCCACCCGGGGCAAGGCGAGGGATCCCGCACCACCTGCTCGGACACATTGACCCGCGCCAGGCCTACTCCGCCGGGGACTACGCACGGGACGCCCGGGCGGTCCTGCAGACGCTGTGCGCACGGAGGGTGACGCCCCGTGCTCGTTGGCGGGCACGGGGCTGTACCTCAATGCCTTGCTGCAGTGGTCTATTCCGGGGGCCCACCGCAGACCCTAGCTTGCGCGAACGCCTGCGGCAGCGGGCTGCGGAACGGCCGCCCGGGCACCTCTGGCGCATCCTGCGCAGGCTGGACCCCCAAGCCTCCGCAAGCATCCACCAGAAACGACGAAGCCAAGCTCATCCGCGCTCTGGAGGTCACGCTCCTGGGCGGGAGACCGATGACCGCCCAGTGGCGGGAGGGATCGGACCCGCTGCCGGGTTACCGAACGCTACTCCTGGGCTTAGACCCGCCGAGGGAAGACCTCTACGTCCGGATCGACAGCCGCGCTCGCCGGATGTTCTCCGAGGGCCTGGCAGGGGAGGTTGCAGCGCTGCTCCGACTGGGCGTGCGTCGGACAGCGCGGCCCTTCCGCGCGCTGGGGTATGCGCAATGCCTGCAGTACCTTGACGGGGCCTGCGATCTGGAGACCGCGATCTCGTCCACGGCGCTCGAGACGCGGCGCTACGCCAAGCGGCAGATGACGTGGTTCCGCCGCAGAACGCCGGGGGTGCGCTGGCTGCGCTCCTTCGGCGACAACCCCGAAGCGACGGCGTGGGCTGCCGGGGAGGTCGGAGACTGGCTCGGCTTCCCCACGGAATAGCGTTTGCGCTACCGATGCTTTCATAAGTAATTGCGCAAAAAGGCTCCGCAAGCCATTGATTCTATTGGCGGGGTGCTTGCAATTACTTTCGGCAAAATTAGTAATGCCGTCAACAGCGGCGGGGTTACGCCGCCAAATCGCCGCAGGAGCGAGGCGGCGATACTGATCGGCACCAAACCCGTCTCCTCAGAATGCAGGCAAGAATATACTGGCAGTCTGCCTCTCGCTAGAAGGCTTGCACCTGTTCCGGAACTCCCTGCAAAGACTGGCAAGCAGCTTCCATGTTAGCTCGCGGCTGGGCTGCGGTCCTGCTCAGCTGGCGACGGATCCGACGCTGGAACAAGGCCCCTAGCCGTTTCACCGGATTGACTTGCGGCGAGTAGGTCGGCTGCAAACAGAACTCTGCTGCAGTTTGGTTCGCCGCCAGCCACTTTGGACTCTCTGCGCGTGGTGCATCCTGCGATTGGCGACCGCTACTGATGTTTTCATAAATGATTGTGCGAAAAGGCTCCGCAAGCCATTGATTCTATTGGTGTGTTGCTTGTAATTACTTTTGGCAAAATTGGTAACAGGATCTTCCGGTCTGTTCCCTCAGCGATCTGCTCCAGCAACTCTCGGAAGGCCTCCGCCGCGGCAGGGCCTTCCCGCCCTCTGTGCTAGAGCTGGCCCTCCGGACTGCTAGCCACCAGCCGGTGGACGCGCAAGTGCCCGCTGGCCACCCGCCTGAGGGGGGCTGCTCGCGGCTGCCCCCAAGGCGTCCCAACACGCTCGGCGCAGCCCGTCCGGACTCGTCGGCGCAGACGAGCACGAGCAGGGCTCCCCACTCCGGGGACCGGCGAGCGAGTTGGGCGCACTCTGGGTCTTGCCCGCGCTGTACGGTAGCTGGCGCAGACTTTGCAGTGCATCGCTGGGGCCGTGGCGGCGTGAGTTGAAGGCTTGGCACCTTCGCTGCGCGGTCCACCACGCGCACTCGCATTGGCATGGCGCAGGGTTTTGGTCTTCGACGGCGGTGGGGATCCAGGCGGCGTACCGGGCTGTCCTTGGGCACGGTCGTCCCGTTCTCTGGCGATCTCTGAGGTTCTCCATGCCATCCAAAAGCGTGAGACCCAACGCTAAATCGTGCTTTTTGAGAACGGAAAGCAGGACTTTCTTTGGGCCGCTGACTTTTCCCTGATAAAATGGAAGACCATGTTTTCCGAACTGCGAACTTCTGGTCTGCAGTAAGGCGTGGAAAGAAGAAAAATCTTTTTTATCATGCTAATAATGCATACTAAACTTACTGATTTTGCCGAAAGTAATTGCAAGCAGCCCACCAATGGAATCAATGGCTTGCGGAGCTTTTTCGTGCAATTATCTATGAACACATCAGTATCTATAATATCAATTGACGAATTGATTCCAGGGACACAATTTTTAACGCTGCTAGTAGTGCGGCTGAGCGAGCAGCAGGGTCCGCCAAGCTTCCAGGCACGCATGCATTCCGGTAGCCATCGTGATGCTAGCGCAGACGGGCCCGACCCAAAGGACGGTGGCGAAGCACGCGGCCGCGGATACTGCGGTTGTGCTCGCAGAACGAGGGCAACCCGAAATGCTCCGAGGCGTGCCAATGCGCCACAGCGCAAGCCAAGGCGGAGCTGATCTTTGCGGGGCCTTCTTGTCTTTGCTCCGCATAGGACCTCCAGACGATTCGAATTGGGGCCAATCATGCATATAGCCGGGCACGAGGGTCCGGGTCGCAGTCAGGATAGGAATCCTCTGCTTTGCGGTCCCGCAGCCCAGATCGATGTCTCGAGCAAAAGGACTGGCTGCGCCAACTCGGGGGCGAGTCGTCCCGCGTGCGCCAATCGCTCACGGGCACTACGACGCTGAGCCGGGGCTCCGAGTTCCGGGCTTGAGGTTCTCAGAGCGCGTCACTGACGGCGGCCGGAAGATGCTGAAGGTGTGCCGTCACTGCCTGGCCGATCGGAGCGAGGCAAGCTCGGCCTCCAATCTCCGCCGCGCCCGGGCCTCGGCGTCGCGCTCCGCCACGGCCGCATTCCGCTCCGCCACAGCCGTGTCGCGCTCCGCCACGGCCGTGTCGCGCTCAACCTCCGCTACTCGCCGCGCTTTCGCCTCCGCGTCGCGCTCCGCCATCGCAGAGTCCCGCCGGAACTCGGCGATTTCCCTGCGCCGGTCTACTTCCAGCACGCTGCGGAGGTCGGAGTCCGTCTCGGGATCCCGCAGCCGCGGCAAGTCACCCTCGACCCGCAGGCCCAGTCCCAGCACTGCACTCGGGAACTCTACCGCCCCGGCGGCCAGCCGCAGGGGCGGCACCTCCTCGTACCGTCCGTGCCGCAAACTGTAGCCCACCAGCTGGGGCACATCCCGGCGCGGCTCAGGGGCGAACAGCCAGTACTCCGGCACGCCGATCGCAGCGTAGGCCCGCTTCTTCTCCCGCCGGTCCCGCCAGAACGTCGCACTCGACGACACCTCCATCACGAAATCCGGCGGCTTGCCCACCTCCCAGATCCTGTACGAGTCCCTCGGATGCACCGGCACCCCGCGAGCGACGAACACGTCCGGGCTGAGCGTGTCCTTAGGCCTGCCTTCGGTGTAGTAGAGGAACATCTCCATGCCCACGAATACATCGGGGCGGCGCTTGAAGTGGAGCCGCAGCGCGTCGAAAAGGTAATCCGTGGCTTGGCCATGCGCGAAAGTCGCCGAAAAAAGGAGCCCGTCGGTCGCAGGGTACTGCGCCGGGCGCCGCTGCGGCATCGGCTCCTCAGCAGAGTTGGCCTCCGGCCGGCGGAGCCGCGACGACGGACGCAAAGCAGTGGGTTGGCCCTGCAAAAGAGGACCGGCAACGGCGGACTTCGGCATTGCAGACTCCCGGCTGGCTTCGTACGCTCTGTAGCTTACCAGGGCGGGCTCCAGAGGTCCGCCAAGCGAGTCATCCGGGGCGAGGCTGCTTCCGGCGCACCAGCCGTCGCTGCGGACCCTCGCCATCCAGGATCGTGTTCCCCGCCGTGGGGTAAGAGCTTGGCGTCCAGCGCGGTATCTGGCGGGTAGGGCCGGGAGGCTCAAACTGCCCAGGCAGGCAGTTGGGCGGCGGTCTGGTCGCTTCCGAGAGCGCTGGCTACCAGGGGCCTGGGTCTCGCTTTCGGGACGGCCCCTACGGCGTGCTGCTCCTAGATTCCCGGTTAATTTCGCGAAATGGCGGTTGAGGGGGGGGGGTAGGGCTTGAGCGGAGAGCCCGGCGCGGGCCCCGCAGCCCGTCGCCGAGCGACTTGGGCACCCCCGCAAGCGCCCTGCGCCGGCCTGCGCACGCACCGCGGCCGCGGTGCCCCCGGCTCCGGGCGCACGGATCCCCTCGCGGGCTCCGCGTCGGTCCCCTGCCGCTGGGCTCGGCGCGGCTCCGGCCGCGCCGGCCCAGCCCTAGCCCGGCTCCATCCGGCTCCCCGCGCGCAGCAGCCAGTCCACCCACAGGTTGCTCTTGCCGCACAGCAGCCGCAGCCGCCGCACGCTGCGCGTCAGCCGCCCCACGCTGCACACAAAGTACCGGATCAGCGGCCGCAGCCCGTGCTGCCGCGCCTCGGACGGCAGCACTTGGTACTGCAGCAGCCGCAGCAGCAGCTGCGCGATCTGCCCGCCTAGGTAGAACCCCTGATTCGCCGCGTGCGAGCGGCACGGCGGATGATGCAGCCCCAAGTCCGTCAGCGGCCCCTGGAACGCATTCTCCTGCCCCTGCTTGCCGCGGTGCCGCCGCACCAGCTCCGCCACCGGCAGCCGGTCGCGGCTCACCGGAATCACCGTGCACACCGGCTCCAGCAGCCGCTGCTCCCCGTCCCAGTCGCGCCGGAGCACCACGCACACCTGCTCCTCCGGCCCCCGGGCCGGCCGGTACGCCACCGCGAGCGCCCGCTCCTTCCCCGCCGCGTCCAGGGGCTCCCCCTCGTCCTCCCGCAACCCCATCGCGGCCGCCAAGCGCAGAATCGGGGCCTTTTTGCGCGGATCGGTCACGCTCACGGAGTAATCCCAGCTCTTCCGCCGGCAGGAGCTCACCAGATCCTGGCAGGAGTACGCGCTGGCGGCCCGCAGCCCCACCGGTTGCCGCCCGGTCAGCCAAGGTGCCACATCCTGGTCCAGCTGCTCCCGCCCATCCCCCCGCACATCCGTGCCGCCCGCGTTCAACCGGGCGCTGACCCACGCCACCCCCACGCACACCGCGGGCAGCCAGGACTGCTGCTCGCCGTGGTAGCCGCGCCCGGCGTTCTCGCACAGCTGGCCCTCCACCTCGATCCCCGGGCCGTCCCCGCACACCGGGACGTAGCCCCACCGCTGCCCGCACGCCTGCGCCCCCAGCGGCCCCAGCCGCCGGCTGACCAGCCGCGCGCACTCCCGCAAGCCCTCCAGCGCCGCTTCGTGCATCCGCTGCAGGTATTCGCCGAGCCGCCGGCTGGCGGGCACGGCCCGCAGCCCGCACGTTTGCCGGGCGACCTCATCGGCCCCCAGGGCGTCGACCGCGGTGAGGTGCCCCCCGCCGGCGCAGCCCGAGTAGATCAACGCCAGCAGCATCTGCGCATCGCTGCAACCGCGTCGGCGGCGCTGGAGACGGACCGACGCGGCCAGCTGCTCGGGCAGTCCGAGAAACCGGGCCAGCCGGGCCACCACGCCGAGCCCGGCTAGGCCCGTCAAGTCATCGTCGCAGACGCCGTAAGCCAGGGTGGGAGCACTGGCGGGGGACAGGGGCAAGGAGGCCTCCAAAAAAATCGAGAGGCACCCCCGAGGTGCAACCCGCGAACACCCCGAGGAGCTTCTAAACTATTGTGACACAATACGTTCCGGCTGGTGCCGGAATTTTTATCCGGGAATCAGGGTGCTGCTCGCCGAGGAGCGCGCCGAGCAGCCGTGTGCTGGCGTGCTCGCGGGGGCAGCTGCCGACGACCTGGACGCGGCGCTGGATCTCGCCAGGGAGGCGTGCGGGTGGGTTGGTCGCAGGCCGCCGAGTGCGCTGCACCGCCGGGAAGGTCCGCATCTGTCCCAAAAGTTCGGTCTGGGCCAGAACATCGGGCTCGGCCTCGTCCATCAGGGCTGCGTACTGGGGCGTCGGGATCCTAAGCGGATCCGGCCACCCGGTGCCACTGGGCGGAGGCGGAGACGCCGCGGCGGCCCTGCTGGTCGGCAGGGGCGAGCAGGTTGCGCAGGCAAGGCACGCGGCACCGCTGCCCGAGGCACCGAGGACATGCGTGGCAGCAGCCTGCAGCCCCTGCGGGCGTCGGAGACCGCCAGCTGGACACCGCGGAGCCCGCACCGCGCAAGCGAACGCAAGCATGCGGTTCGGAAGGTCTCGGCTTCCGAGGCACCGAGCGCCATGTCGAGCGCCTCACGGCGGTCCAGGTCGTGGACCACCACCGCGAGGGTGACCGCGACCGAGACGCGGCACCCCGCCTCAGCAGCTTCCCCTAAGCCGGAGATCCGGCCAGCGGCCGGTCGCGGAAGCCCTAGAGCTGGGCGTCGGCCTCCCTGCCCAGCCGCGAAACTGGGCTCTGGGAGCTGCCGTGCAAGCCTAGGACCCACACCAGCCTGTCGCCCGAGCGGGGGGACCCGCCCTAGCTGGAGCCTCCTGGAGCACCGCGGGCAGCGCCTGCTCCGCCATCCGCCGCGGCTCCCGGAAGCCGGGGCAGCAGCTCCCCCGCGGGGCTGCGGGGTCTGGAGCGCGACCGTGCCGGCGCGGTCCTCTCCGACCCGGTCGCGCTAGCCGTGGCGGGGGGCGATCCGCTCCGGGGCCCGCTCGCCGGACGCTCGGCCGGGAACCCGAGACTCTCGCGCCGCAGGTCCGCGGCGGAACCCTTGTCCTAGAGCACCCGCAAGGCCAGCCTAGCGTTTGTGGCCATTGTGGTGCTCCTCCGGTCAGATGCACTCGCCGGCCCAACCCTCAACCGGCACCGCGATGGCTTCCGCTGGGAGCCAGTACTCTTGCACCACGCTGGGGGACGCAACTGCGGAAGTAGGCACAAACCGGACGCTCCTGCGATCCTGGCACAACTGGTCAGCTCCCCCTAGGCGCACGATCGGTCATGTGGTGCGAGGCGACATCGGGCGGCCGACGGGGACCGGCGGTGAATCAAAAAATTGCACCAAGCTAGAAGTAAGCAGGAAAAGCGTCGCACAACCAAATGATGGTTATATTACAATTTGGACCCAGAGCTTGGCGCGGCCAGCTTCGCGGAAGTACTGATCGCGTCAAAAGTCGTGTCATCGAAATTCAGGCAAGAATATACTTGCAGTCTGCCTCTCGAAAGAAGGATCGCACCTGTTCCGGAGCTTTTTTAAAAGACTGAAAAGCAGCTTCCAGGTTGTCACGAAGCTGTGCTTCGGTCTTGCTCAGCTCGCGACTGACCTGCCGTTTGACCAAGGCCCATAGCAGTTCCACCGGATTGACTTGCGGCGAATAGGTCGGCTGAAAATACAGCTCTACCGAGGCTTGGTTCGCTTCCAGCCATTCCTGGATGATCCGGGCTCTGTGAATACTGCAATTATCGACTACCAACAGAATCTTCCGGTCCGCTGCCTCCGCGATCCGCTTCAAAAACTCCCGGAAGACCTCCGCCGTGACAGGACCTTCCCGCACTGTGTCCTAGAGCTGGCCCTCCGGGCTGCTGGCCGCCAGCAGGTGGAGACGGAAACGCCCGCTGGCCACCCGCACAATGGGGGGTCTGACCGCACGGGCCCCAAGTACGCCCGGACACGCTCTGCGAAGCCAGGCCGGACTCGTCGGCGCAGGCGATCATGGCTCCTCACTCTTGGGCACGACGAAGGATCTGGGGGAACTCTTCGTCTTTCCAGCGCTGCACAGCAGCGGGATCGTACCGGGTGGCGCGCCGCTGGGGCCGCTGCGGCGGGAGTCCGAGCCGCCGCAGGCTCCGGCGCACCGTGGAGACGCTCAGGACGCTGCTGAACTTCTCCCCAAAGGCTTGGCGCACCCGCTGCGCGGTCCACAAAGCGAACTCGAATTGATATTGATTGGGGTCTTGGTCTAGGACGACGATGCGGATCCAAGCCAGGTGCCGATCTGTCCCTTGGCGTGGTCTTCCCGTTTTTTTACGATCCCGCAGGCTTTCCATGCCTCCCAGGTAGAAGCGTGAGATCCAGCGCTAGATCGTGCGTATGGAGAAAGGGATGCAGGATTTTATCTGAGCCACCGACTTTCCCTCGAGGAACTGCAAGACCACCTTTTTTCGAATCTCGAACTTCTGGTCCTTAGTAAGGCGTAGGGAGAAAAAGAATCTTTCTTTTATCATACTAATAGAGTACAACAAATCCACCTTGCAGGTCAATCGACGAAGGGATTTCCGGGACACGACTTTTGACGCGATCAGTAGGCGCGGGGTGAGGCAGAACGTTGCGGGCCGGTGCGAGAGGCACGGGCCGGGGAGTTTGGCAGTGGCGGTCTGCGCACGGCAGAACTTGTCGGCAACCTACCGGGCGTGCCCGACCACCGCAGCGACCGGCGACTTCCGCGGATCCCAGTTCGCGACGCATGAGGCCTGCGAGGGCGAATGCCCAAAGACAGTGACGAGTGCAGGCCGGGGGAGTAGACGAGCGGAG
Source organism: Bryobacterales bacterium (assembly GCA_965213745.1). Classification (GTDB taxonomy): domain Bacteria; phylum Acidobacteriota; class Terriglobia; order Bryobacterales; family UBA6623; genus VXMF01. Next base: position 9,598 of record CBDBZZ010000018.1, read on the forward strand.
TGGTGGTGCTGGATCCGCCGGAGTCCGATTGCTCGGGCGTCGACGGGCATGAGTGGGACGACGATGGTGTCTGGAGCCGGGGCGGCGGCGTTGTGTCGCGCGAGCGATGCGGCAGGTGCTGGACGGCGAAGGTGACGAACACGTGGGCGCGGTACGAGGGTGACGGCTCGGAGGGGCGCACAGTGATCAAGTACGAGCGTCCGGAGTCCGGGGACGATGCGGAGTGACGGGCGGCTTCTTGACACTCGCCCTGTTTTGCAGGTAAGTGCGGGCGGCGTCGATCCGCCGCCCGCTGGGATAAGAGACGAAAGGAGAGAATCATGCGGGAATGCATTTTTGCGACTTCATTGGCGGTGTGCGCTGCGGCGCTGCACGGGCAGAGTACATGTCCAGCCGAACCGGATTGGAACTATGTGGTGTGCTCCATGCACGAAGCCATAGAGGAGTTGGATAGGGACGGTTTCGATCTGACGTTCGCGGGCAAATACGGGCACACCGCATATGAGTACATCGTCACGGCGGGGCAAGGCGCCGTGCGAATTCGTCTACAATCTGTTCACAACGATCGTGATCTGGTGGCATATGGGCTTGCGGCAGTATGGGCAGCACAGCCGCTCGTGCTACGGCGTTCGACGATGCTGTTGACGCTGGGCGATGATCCAGATGCACCACTGTTGACAGAGTGCGAGTACATGCTGTGCGACAGCAGCTATGAAATCGAACCTCATAACCAAAGATTCGAACAGTTATCCGTCGATTGGCTTGTCAAGGTAGCCGACGAGCTTGTGACGGGCGCGATGTGCGAAGTCATCGACATGAGGGGCGAATTTCAAGGCAGCGGGCGCTTTAGCAACCGCGAAGATTGGCGGAGAGTAGTGGATGCCGACAACGATTATGTCAGCGAGACTGCCAAGCTTGGCAGAGATCTGGATTTCGTCGAGTCCTGCGCCGCGCACGTTCTATCAGGAGTGGGAGGGGATCGATTGACGGATGCGCATCGCGCCCACATCGAGCGTACGATGCCGAACAGATCAGCGTATTTCGACAAATTGTTCGCGACTTGGAACGGTCTGATCGACTTCGACTAGGCTGCACGGCGGGACAGCGGGTTTTGATTCGCCGCCCTATCCCGTCGTAATTCCACCTAGATTCCCGGGTAATTTCCCGAGATGGGTGTTGCGGGATCGCTTGCGATTCTGAGCTTTCCCTCCAGACCTTGGGGCACTCGCTGCGCGATCCAACAAGCGCACTCGCATTGGCATGGCGTGGGGTTTTGGTTTCCGCTGGCGGTGGGTATCCAGGCGGCGTGCTGGTCTGTCCCTAAGCGCGATCGTCCCCTTCTCTGGCGATTTCGCAGGTTCTCCATGCCTCCCGGATGGAAGCGTGGGACACAACGCTACATTGTGCGGACTGAGCAAGGAACGCAGAATTTTCCATGGGCCATAGACTTTCCCCTCATGAACTGCAAGACCATGTTTTTTTTTCGAACTTCTGGTCTGCAGCAAGGCGTGGGAAGAAGTTTTCTATTGTCATGTTGATAGAGCAGCCCCAACAGCAACCTCGGGTCGCGAAACTTCGGTTTAACCGCCAGCGCCAGGGGCATGCGGGCCAGCCAGTTCGCACTGAAGCTGACCTTCTAGGTCCGCTCCCCGGGCGACCAGCCGCCCAGTGCTGCGTCCGGGACCGCTCGAGCGCGCTCGCCCGTGCGAAACTGGGCTTCGATCCCCGCTGCGTATTCGCCAAGCGCAGCCGGACGCGCTCCTCATCGCGAGGCGTGCGATGGGCCGGGATGACGACGGTGTGCAGCCGGTAGATCGCTGGAATCAACTGTGTCGCGCAGGGCGCTGATCGTCGGTTGCGGCTACACCGGCCGACGCGTGGCCGCGCTGCTGCTGGAGCGGGGCTGGAGTTTGGCAGCCACGACCCGCTCACCCGCACGGCTAGCCGACCTCGCCGGATGGGGGGTGCAGGTCTTGCGCTACAACGTTTGCGAGGCCCCCCGCATCGCGACGAGCGCGGCAGACTCCCGGGTTTTGGTTTCGCTGCCGACCCTCCGCCGGGACGGAGCGCTCTTTGAGCCGGTCCCCACGGCCCTCGCCGCCTTGCAGGGCCGCCCCTCCCACCTGACCTACCTGTCCACGACCGGTGTGTACGGTGCCGCGCAGGTCGTCAACAGCCAAACTCCGGCTGCCCCAAGAACCGAGCGCCAGCGCTTGCGGGTCGTTGCGGAACGCGCCGTCCTAGAGTATCCGAGCCCCGCCTTGGTCCTGCGCCCGGCTGCCATCTACGGTCCGGGGCGCGGAGTCCACGCCGCCTTGCGCGCCGGGCGCTTCCGCCTCTCCCGCGGCCCGGCCCGCCTCGTCTCGCGGATTCATGTCGACGATCTGGCAGCGATCATCGCCCGGGCCATGGAACTCGGACTGGAAGGCACGTACCCCGTGGCGGACCTAGAGCCTGCTCCATCAAGCGAGGTTGCCGCCTTCTGCGCAAATCGGTTCGGCTTGGCCTTGCCGGACGCTGTCGACTCTGAGGAACTCAGCGAGACCCGCCGTGCGAACCGCCGCGTCGACGGCTCTGCCGTCCTCAGGAGGCTGGACCTTTCGCTGCGGTATCCGACCTACCGCCGGGGAATCCCGGCGAGCCTCGCCGCGGAGACAGTGCGTTGACGTGTTCACGCGGGCCCGGCACCACCCGGCAGGGCTGCGCCGAGCGCCAGGAGGCGATGCACATGCTTGGCCAGCATGTCGCACTCCAAATTGACCCAGCTCCCAGCGCCCACGGCGGCCAGTGTTGTCCTTGCGTAGGTGTGAGGGATGATCGCAATCCCCATCGACCCCGCCTCGAGCGAGGCCACGGTCAAGCTGATGCCGTCAACCGCAACGCTTCCCTTGTAGACCAAGAACTGCTCAAGTTCCCGCGGCACCCGCACGGTCAGCCACCAATTGCCGTCGCCGACCGGATCGAGGGAGCGAACCTCGCCCGTGCCATCCACGTGGCCGAGCACGAAGTGCCCGCTGAGGCGGCCGGTGGCCAGCAGCGGGCGTTCCAGGTTCACGAGCGCCCCTTGGCTCAAAGCGCCGAGATTGGTCCGGTCTAGAGTCTCTGGAGAAAGGTCAGCGGAGAACGAACCGGCATCGCACTCGACCGCAGTTAGGCAGCAGCCGTTGACTGCCACGCTGCCACCCGGCACAAGATCGCCGAGCACCTCCCGCGCTTCCACGACCAGGCGGGCACCGACTCGCGAGCGAGCCAGCGACCGCACCGCCCCGGTCTCCTCGACAATCCCTGTGAACATGCGTCTCCTCGCGCCGCCCCCGGCTCAGCCGCCGCCGTCCGCAGCCATCGGCGTACGATCACGCACCACTTCGCCCTCGACGGCGAACTCGTCCCGGCTAACCGAGAAGGTCCTGAGATTCCGCACCTGGAGGGCACCCGCCAGCGACCGGCGTCCGACACCGCCGGCCATCGGCAGGGAGTCGAAGCCGCCCAGGATCTTCGGGGCGTAGTACAGCAGCACCCTATGCACAGCCCCGGCCCCTAGGGCGGCCCAGTTGAGCTTCGAACCGGCCTCGATCATCAAGGAGACGATGTCCCGCTCGCCCAGCCACTTCAGGAGCCGGCCCAGGTCCACCCGGCCGGACGGCGAGTCGAAGACCTGCACGGGAATGCCACGCTGGGCGAAGGCCTGCCGCCGCTGGGCGGAAGCTGCCGAAGTCGTAGCCACCACCAAGTCGTCAGCGAATGAGCCCACGATCCGCGAGTCCAGCGGCAACCGCAGCGCAGAATCGGCGACTACGCGCAGCAAGGGGCGCCGTCGCGGCAAGCCGGATCGATCCGTGAGCAGGCAGTCGTCGGCCTGCACGGTGCCGATGCCGGTCAGGATGGCATCGTGCGCATGGCGCACTTCCTGCACATGGGCTCGAGCGGTCGCACTCGTGATCCAGCCAGTGTTGTCGTCGGGTGCAGCGATCTTACCGTCCAACGTCAAAGCGGTTTTCAGGGTGACCAGCGGGAGGCCCGTGCGAACGAAGTGGAAAAAGGCCTCGTTGAGGCGGCTGGCTTCGGCCTCCAGTTCGCCGTCCGCCTCGACAACCTCGACGCCCGCCCGCCGCAGCCGCTCGAGTCCGGATCCGTTCATGGCGGGGTTGCGGTCGCGCACGGCCGCCACCACACGGGCAATTCCCGCCTGCACCAGAGCGTCCGTGCAAGGCGGCGTCCGTCCTGCGATGCAGCATGGCTCCAGAGATACGTACAGCGTGCCGCCCCGAGCGAGCGCCCCCGCTGCCTCAAGAGCCAGAACCTCCGCGTGCTTGCGCCCGGCGTAGGTGTAGCACCCCTCGCCGACATTGCGCCCAGCGGGGTCGAGCACCACAGCTCCGACCTCGGGGTTGGGGCTCGCTAGCGCCGCGCCGCGCCGCGCCAAGTCCAGGGTGCGGCGCAGCCACCGGCGGTCGGCGGCGGTCATGCCTCGTCCGGAACCGCAAAGAGAGAGCGCACGAAGCTCGGAGCGTCGAACTCCACGAGATCGTCGGCCTGTTCGCCAACGCCGACCCAACGGATAGGGAGCTTCAGCTCCCGGGCGATGGCGACCGCGATGCCGCCCTTCGCCGTACCGTCGAGTTTGGCCAGCACAAGTCCCGTCACACCGGCTGTCGCGGTGAACTGCTTGGCCTGCTCCAGCCCGTTCTGGCCCGTCACGGCGTCCAACACCAGCAGCACCTGGTGGGGTGCGCCGCGCACCAGCCGCCCAGCCGTGCGGCGGACCTTCGCAAGTTCCGCCATCAGGCCTGCCTTGTTGTGCAGCCGTCCGGCCGTGTCGACGATGACCGTGTCGCACCCGCGAGCCTTGGCAGCCTGCAGACCGTCGTACAGTACGGCGCTCGGATCCGCACCCGCCTGCTGGCGCACGACAGCGCAGCCCGTGCGGCGCCCCCAGATCTCCAGTTGCTCGGCGGCAGCCGCCCGAAACGTGTCGCTCGCGCAAAGCAGTACGGACCGGCCCTCGGCACTCAGCCGATGAGCCAACTTGCCAATTGTGGTCGTTTTGCCCACGCCGTTCACACCAACGACGATGACGACCTCCGGCGGGCTCCCGGGCGCGGGCTGGGGAGCGCCGGAGGCGGCTTCCTGCAAGATCTCGAGCATGCGGTTGGCAATGAGCTCCTTGACCGCAGCAGCATCGCCCAGCTGCCCCTTCGAGAGCGCGGCCCGCACGCCGTCGATGATCTCCGTGGTCGTGCCGACTCCTAGGTCCGCACCGATCAGAGTCATCTCGAGGTCATCCAGCAGATCCGGCGGGATGTCGCCCGGACCCTCGAAGATTTCACCGATTTGGCCCGCCAGGGCCTCCCGGGTCCTTGAGACCGCTTGTTTGAAACGCCCGAAAAGGCTTGGCTTCTTGGGCGGCGCACCGAAAAGTGTCTGCATGCCCACGCCGTGCGGTCCAGAACCCCTTGAATGATACCAAGGGGCGCTGGGGTATCGGCGGCACCCTCGCGGGCGCTCACGCCCGGATAGCCGCTGGCGGCGTCGGCGTCCAGATAGCCGACCTTAAGAGCCTGTTGAAAAAGTCCTCAGCAACCGTGAAGCGGCCCTGAAATGACCGTAAAACGACTCCTGAAGGCCCTGAACTGTCGCAAAACGGTGCTTCGGACGCGATTTCGCGAGGGGGATCGTGCCCCAGCGACTTTTGCAACAGGCTCTTAAGCACCTCCCCCGGATGCGGCACCCGGGCCTTCAGCGCCGCATCTTCGGGCATGCCGAAGATCACGTTTCCTCCCTTCCAGCGGTAGTCGGTCAAGTCCACATCGTAAGCGTCTTCGCCCTCAATGCGGAACGTCATGCGCCAGTTACCCGCAACCTTGACGGCCCAGAGGCCCCTGCGGTCGCCCCGCAGCGGGTGCAGGCCGTATTTCGCCGGCCCCAGAGCGGCGAGCGGTGACGCGCCGTCCAGTCGCAGCAGGACCACAGGGGGCAGGTCCCCGAGGCCCCCGCTATAGTCCGCCCCCGAGAATGGCCGCTACGGCCTCCGTCCCCCTGCGGCCGACCTAGCAGCCCCCGTATCCGCGGACGCGCCTGGACGCCGTGCGCCTGCGGGGTTGAAGCCTAGTTCGCCGAGTGCCGGCGGCGGTGACGCTCGCGTCCGGGCGAGCGTCTAATCGCCTGCCGCAGGTTCCCCCGCTGGCGATACAAGCGGTGCGCATCCGCCCTCGAGGTACGCCACGCGCCCTTGCAGGGCGGCCAACAGGTCCCGGATCGCCCCGATCTCCTGGATCACCGCCTCGAGGTGCGCCACGCGCGCTTGCAGGGCGGCCAAACTGCCAACCACAGCGTCCAGCCGTTCGTCCTGCTTCGCGTCCAGACTCTTGATGTCCGCTCGCAGCCAACCGAACAGCACAGAGACCAAGCTGCCCAGCGTTACACCCACGGCCAGGATGCCGATCAGTTCAGCGCTCATGCCGTCAGCCTAGCAGCATGGTGAGGAGCAGCCCCCGCTGTGGTCCGAGGCCCGGCCGACAGCAGCCCCGGACGATGCCGGGCCCGCCGCCGCCCGTCGATCCCGACGACCGGCCCGTCTTTCGAGGCGCTGCTGGCCGCCGGGTCGCGCCCGGGCTGGCCTAGACTGCCCTGCAGAGCATCCGCGATGTGGTTGCCGCCCACCTCATCGCCCGCTTTGAAGCCAAGCTGGATGCCCAGAACGCCCTGTTCGGGGCCAAGCTCGACGCCCTGGTCGCAACCCAGAACGCCAAGCTGGACATCCAGGCCACCCAGCTGAAGATGCTCATGTGGATGATCGGCACCGCCGTCGCGATCCGCGGCATCCTTGTCCGCCTCTGGGGCTAGCTCCCCCCGCCGCGGGCCCAGCAGGCTGGAACAGGCCCGCTCCCTCGAGGCCGTCCGCCGCGGCCTCCGGCGGGGGTTCCACAGCGAACCAGACCGGCACCTCCAGCGCGGGTCCGGCGACGCCCAGCGCGTCGCGTCGGAGGATCTGCAACGCACCGCCGTGCGTGTCCTCGGCCGGCTCCGCCCGCACGGCGACCTCGCCCGCGGACCCGTGGGCCGGGTAGCCTTGGCGGATCAGGATGCCGATGTCCCGCGTATGCGCGACCAACTCGAACAGCGGCTCGAAGCGCGCCGTCAGCATGTCGGAACCGGCGTCGACCCCCACGATGCACCACAGTTCCGTCGAGCCACCGTCCCAAGCCAGGAAGCGACCGGTCGGCCCCGGATGCACGTACAGGCGGACGGACCCCGCCTCGAGAGTCTTCGCCGGGAACGCGGACCAAGCTTCATAGTCCAGGTTGTCCCAGTCCGGAACGGGGGTCTTGAGCCGCGGCGGCAGCGGCCCCTGCGCCGGGCTCCAGTCCGGCGACCACCTCCACGCCCACGCGTCGCGGGGAACGCCGGTCGCCTCAATCCACAAGACCGGGTGCCGCGTGACATAGGCGGTCACCGCCACTGGTTTCGTCACCCGGACGCGGAACTCGCGCCCGCCCCATGCAAGGCGGTGGAGTCCCCTATCCCAACCAAAGCCACTCAGGTTGAGATCGTCGCTGGAGGCGACGATCTCAACCACCCTATTTTCGAAGTGAACGCCGTCCGCCGCCGCCGGTGCCACACCTACCCGCGCCCCAGCGCTTCGTCGTTCCAGCGCATGAACAGGTAACCGCGAGTCCCCACGCGCCACGCTGGCGGAGACTTCCAGCACATGCTCGCTGCCCTCCGCCCAGCGGAACGTCGCCGGCGCGGTGTAGGCCATGCCGCCCACCAGCACCGGCAGCCCGGGGGGATCGGTGGCGATCATCGTGACGGAATAGCCGCGCGACGCCGTCGACATCGCCGGTCGAGAGCCCGCCCGACGGCACGGGGGGCCGGCCGGGATCGTCTCAAAAAAGTCGAGGTGGGCCGGCGGGTCGTGCATCGCGGACACGTAGTCGTAGGGGGCGAAGGGCTCCTGATCGGCCCATACCCCCCATGCCCATGTATGCACGGGATCGTCAGGATCGGCCCGCAGCGCGATGCGCACGTCCCGGTCCGTCCGCTGGTGCTCGTACGCCAGCCCACCGCGTGCCCGATCGCATGCATCGCGCCGTCGTGTCCGCACCCTTCGTGGGGCGACAGATCCACGGACTGCTCGCCGCCGATCCGCCCGATATGGGAGGCTGCAGCACCGCCCGCGGGACCAGCGCGATGACGGTCCGGGAATCATCCCAGCCCCGCTGCCGGCCATAGCTCACCAGTCGCCCCGCAGGGAATACGCGCTGGCGGTCCGCAGCCCCACCGGCTGCCGCCCTGCCAGCCAGGGGCGCCGCATCCTGGTCCAGCTGCTCCCGCCCATCCCCCCTGCACATCCGTGCCGCCCGCATGCAGCCGCGTGCTGGACTCACGGCCGCTCCCACGCACACCGAGGGCAACCAGGACTGCTTCTCGCCGTTGCAGCCGCGCTCGGCGTTCTCGCACAACTGGCCCTCCACCGCGATCCCCGGGCCGTCTCCGCACACCGGCACGGACCCCCACCGTTGCCCGCACGCCTGTGCCCCCAGCGGCACCAGCCACCGGCTGTCTGGCACGGCCCGCAGCCCGCACGCTCGGCGTGCGACATCACCGGCCCCCCAGGGCGTCGACCGCGTGGAGGTGCCCCCGCCGGCGCAGGCCGAGTAGCTCAGCGCCAGCAGCAGCTCTCCAGCGCTGCTACCGCGCTGGAGGCGGACCGCCGCGGGACCGCCGCGCGGGCAGCCCGAGGAACCGGGCCAGCCGCGCCACCCCGCCCAGCCCGGCTAGGCCCGTCAGGTGCTCGTCGCAGACGCCGCAAGCCAGGGTGGGAGCGCAGGCGGAGGACAGGGGCCAGGGGGGGCCTCCCAAAAGATCGAGATGTATCCCCGGGGTGCAATACTCGGTCACCCCCGAAGGACCATCTAAACCAATTGCAGCGCAAATACGTTCCGGATGGCAACCGGAATCCTTACCCGGGAATCAGGGTCGCGGGCCGTCAGCCGCGACATGCGGCACGGCAGAGCGTTCGCTAGGGCCCGCCGAGGATCTCGCCGTGGGGCTTGCCTTCGGCGAGCTCGGCGTAGCGGACCCGGACCTGTTTCAGCGAAGCGGTCCCCCACCCAATTCGAGACCGTCCCCGAAAGCTCTACGGTCGTTGCGACGCCGGCATTGTCTGCCAGCGTCACGAGCCCCTCCAGCGGCGTGCCCGCGGCAAAGGCCCCCTCGACCGCGGCATTGAGCTCTTCGAAGAACTGCAGCTGCCCGGCGATGATCTCCGGCCCCCCGGCCGGTCCGTGGCCGGGCAGCACGCGCAGCGGCTGCAGCGTCTGCACCTCGCGCACCACCTCGGGCCAATTCCCAGTGTTGCCGTCGCCGGTGTAGTTGAAAGGACCGTTGACGATGGCGTCGCCGGTGCAGAGGATCCGCTCCTCAGGGAGGAAGACGAACCCGTCGCCGCGGGTGTGGGCCCAGCCGAAATGATGCAGTTCCACGCGGCGCTCGCCCTCGTCCAGCACCAAAGGCACCTCGCTGAACGTCCGCTGCGGAGGCTCCACCGAAGTGTCTCCCACGGCGGCCACGTCCGGCCGGGACTGGGCGGCCTCCTGCCAGCGCGTCGGCTCGTAGCGCTGCATCTCCTCGGCGACGCCGACATAGGCCAGGGTCTCCGCCCCGGCCCGGGTCCAGACAGCGTTGGCATAGGCATGGTCGCCGTGGTGGTGGGTGTCGAAGACATAGCGCACGGGCTTATCCGTAGTGGCGGCGAGATCCTGCATCAGGGCTTGGGCACCGCTGGGGAAGTTGGCGTCGACCACCAGCAGGCTCTGGCCGAGGTCGATCACGACATTGTTGCAGTGCCCTTGGTCCCGCTCGCCCATCCGGAACCAGACTCCGTCGGCGATCCGCTGGAGACCGGAAGGTTCAGCCGGCGCTTCGGCGTCGGGGGGAGGAGCGCACATCCAGGCCAAGGCCAGCCCTAGCGCCCCGCACAGTAGGAAAAGAATGCGCACAAATTGCTCCTCTCGCAGCCCGCTGGGCCGTCGGTACTGGGAATTCTACCCCTTGTCGGCGTCAGCCGCACCCCTCGGTCGGGCCGTCCGCAGAACTCCTTGCGCCGGGCCCGCCTCAGTTCGCGGTTGCCAGCAGGTGCGCATCAAGGAACTCCACATAGCGCCTGGAGGCCTTGATGCGGTTCGACTTCTTGCGGAAGCCGTGGCCCTCGTCGGGGAAGAGCAGGTATTCGACGGGCACTCCGTTCGCACGCACAGCCTCCACCAGCTCGTCGCTCTCTGCCTGGAGCACCCGCGGATCGTTCGCACCTTGGACCACCAACAGCGGCTTGACGATGCGGGCGGCGTGGAAGAGGGGCGAGATCGCCCGGAGGCGGTCCTCCTCCGCTGCAGGGTCGCCCAGTTCGGCGTAGAGGGCGTCTTTCTGGGCTGTCCACCACGGGGGGATGCTCTTGAGCGTGCGCACCCAGTTGGTGACGCCGAAGATGTCGATGCCGACATCGAAGGCGTCCGGTTCGAAAGCCAGGGCGGCGGCGACCATGTAGCCGCCATAGCTGCCGCCGATGATGCCGACCCTCCCAGCGTCGACCCAGCCCAGGGAAGCAAGGTACCGCCGGGCCCAGACGCAGTCCCGCAGGTCGGCGTCGCCGTGCTTGCGGTCGTCCAGGTGGTAGAACGTCTTACCGTAGCCCGACGAGCCGCGGTTGTTCACGGCCAGCACGGCATAGCCCTGATTCACCAGGTGCTGGATCGTCGGCGAGTAGCCCTTGCGGCTTTGCCCGCCGGGGCCGCCATGCACCCACACCAGAGCCGGCGCAGGGTTGCCTTTCTCGGCGCCGAGGGGGCGGTAGCGGAGGGCCGGGATCTCGAGCCCATCGTAGCTCTCGTAGCGCACCACTTCGGAATTCACCAAGAACGCTGGGTCGATGGCAGGGGCGAGGCTGTCGGTGAGGCGGCGCGGTTGCAGATGCTCGATCTCGGCCACGTACAGGTTCCGCGGGGAGGTGTCGCTGCTGAGGTAGAAGGCCAGCCGAGTCTCGCTACGGGAGAGGACCACACCACCGAGGTCCCCTGCCGGAAGGCCCGGTATCTGCAGTTCCTGACCCGTCCGGGTGTCGAGGATGGTCACGCGCGTTTGCGCGTCGTGGTTGACGCCCGTGATGCGGTAGCGGCCCGTCTTAGAAAAGTACAGGAAAACGACATCCCAATCCGCTTGAACCGCCACCTCGTGCGTGCGGGACTTCAGGTCGTAGGCCCAGGCCTGGGTGAATTCTCCGTGCCCATCCGTTAGGTAATAAAACTTGCCGCCATCAGGCGAGAACGTGAGCGGGATGTGCTGGACATTCCCCGTGTGGGCGGTGATGTGGACGGGAGCCTGCTCCGGACGCTGAGCGTCCCGGATGTAGATGTCGCTGTCGGCGTTGCTGCGGGGCTTGCCCAGCGAAACCCACCGCCCGTCCCGGCTGACCGCGCTGACGTTCCAGCCGCCCTCGTTGCGGAGGACCAGCTCGCGCTCGTAGCCCTCGGTGCGGTAGCGGTAGAGGTCGAAGAAGAGCGGGTCGCGCTCGTTCGTGATCACCCAGAAGGAGGCCCGGTCGCCGCTCCAGCCAAGGAACCGGGCCTTCAGGCCCTCTCCCGGGGTCAGATCCTGATGCGAGCCGTCCCTCTCCTGGACGTAGAGATGGTTCAGTTCGTTGCCGCCTTGGTCCGCCGTGTACAAGAAGCGGTCGTCTTGAGGAAACCAGCTGACACCGAACACGGAGTCGCCCTCGGAGCGGGTGAGCTGCCGGGGCGAGCCACCGTCGAAAGGCTGGCTGTACGCATTGAAGACACCGGTCTCGTCGGTCGAGATCAGGATGCGCTGCTCGTCGTGCGAGAACGCTGCGCCGCTGATCGAGACTGTCTCGTAGAATGTCGCGGCATCGTAGCGGGGAACGGGGGCGGGTGCCGACGACTCTGAGCAGCCGGCCACCATCTGCACGGCCCCCACCGCCAACGCGGACATGGCCCCTCGAAATCGCTGCATCTTGATCCTCCTGCTGCCTAGACTCCGCTGCAACACCTCAAGTTCCAGCTGCGCAGCGGCTACTCTCCCAGAGAGACCCAGATGGGGCTTGACCAAGCCAGTTCCCCGTCGGCCTGCTCAAGACGGACGTAGTACCAGTGGTCGCCCGGCCCGGCCTCCGTGTCGAGGAACTCGAATTCGATCTCGGCCTGCCCGGGCTCGGCCTTGTAGATGTAGCTCCCGTCTCGTATCAGATGCACCGCCGCGACCTTGTCGGTCCCGCGAGCCCGCACCCGGATCCGCTGCGGTTCCTCCGCCGCAACCTCTTCGCCCATGAAGGCGCCGCCCAGGCGGAAGTCCAGCACGATGTTGTCGGTCGCTCCGTAGGTTCGCCGCCGCCGGATCGAATTGTGGATGGCCTCCCGGCTGGTGTCCGGGGTGTAGACCATCGCGTAGGAGATGTGCGTCGAGTAGTGGTCCGAACTAGCGACCACGCCGATCCGGTAGCCCTTGGCCCAAGCGTTCCAAAGCATACCGGGCTCCTGGAATCCGCCTGCGGCACCCTCCTCCTCGCCATCCCGGATGCCGCGTGGAGCGTTCTTGTGCTCGTAGTTCTGCCGTGCGCCCTGGTAGATCTCCGCCACGGCGTCGACCTCGGGGTCGTTGTCCCGCCAGTCGGTGCCCATCGAGCTCGTGCCGGAGGTATGCGGGATCGCCAACCCGTTCGTGCTCCTGGCGACCTCGTAGAGCAGCTTGGTCTCGTTGCGCACGCCGCTGCCGAAGCCCATCGAGCTGAACGTCAGCAGTTCCCCGTCGGGACTGTCGGGCAACAGGAACCGGGGATGCGTCGGCATGAAGAACGGCACAATCGGATAGTTGCGGTGCGTGTAGATCAAGTTGCGATGGCCGAACGGGTTGCCGGGATTGCGCTCGTATCCGTAGAGCGTCGAGAAGCGCTCGGGGAAGTGGTACATGTCCGCCATCTTCTGAGTCATCGCGTTCCAGAAGTCGGTGCCGCCGGCCTGATGGTCCGTGGACGCCCCAAAGTCCATCGCCGCGACATCAATCATGTACCGGTAGAACTCGGGCAGCGACCCGTCGTCCACCCCGCCCACATCCTGCGAGAGCTCGGTGTGGCGGTGAAGGTCCCCGCGCACGATTCGCAGCGCTGCGCCGCCGCGCTCGGCGCGGTAGTTGCGGATGAACCGGACATCGTCGATCTCGGTCGGATGCGGATCCGGACGCTCCTCGGCGGGCTCGGGCCGATAGGGGCTCAGGCGAGGCGGGGCCCCCGCCCCCGGAAGCCTCAGCGAGCCGGCTACGACCCGGTTCAGGCGTGGGCGACTCGCGAAAGCCCATCTGCGGCTCTCGTCTGGCCAGAACGCCCACAGGCGGCCGTCGGCGACCGCCAGCCCCATGCGGGTGCTCTTGCGTGCCCAGCTTTGCGGCAGCGTGATGGGGGGCATCCAGCGCCGACCGTCCAGCCGCGTGAGGAACGTCTCCCAGTAGGTCGTGGGGCGGTAGGACCGGCGGCTGTAGCGGCGCTTGAACGCCATCCACAGATTGCCGTCGGGGTCCACGAAGAGCTGGGGGCGGCTCTCGCCGGTCGCACCTGCGGCGAGGGGATCGTCGAACCCGACTGCGGCGGGCGCCTTCCACTGGCCGCCGTCGAGGCAAGCCAACTCGATCCGTCGGGCGGCCCCCATCGGCGTTCCCGGCTGGCGGTCGCCCAAACCGCGGCCCAGGTCCTTGCCCCAAGCGACGCCCGAGGTCTCCCATGCCACCCAGGGCCGCCCCAGCATGTCCACCGCCACGCTCGAATGCGCCTCGAAACGAGCGGTCGCAGCGACCGCCAGTTCGGGCCCTAGGCCGGCAGAGGGGGAGTAGCGCCGGGCGAAAACATCGTAGCTGCCTCGCGGCCCCGGACCGTAGCGGTCCCAAGAGACCCAGGCCCCGCCATCCGGCCCGGCCGCGATGGCGGGGGCCCAGTCGTTGGCGGCCGCGTTCGTGACGGCCACGGTCTCCGCCCACCTCCCAGCGCGCAGATACTTGAGTCGAATCTGCGAATGCCGTCCAGCCAAGCTCTGCCAAACGACATAAATCGTCCCGTCGGCAGCCCGAGCAACCTGCGGTTCGATGTCTGGCAGCGGGTTGTCGGTGAGGCGGTGCTGGCGGCCCCAAGCACCGTCTTCCCAAGCCATGGCGTAGATGTCCCAGTTGCCGGGGCCGTCCGCCGCCGGGCGCTGAGCGTACACGAGCCACGGCTTGCCGGAGGCGTCGGTGGCGATCTGGGGCCGCCAGAGATCCTCCGCAGCGCGTCCAACCGGGATCAGCCGAGACCAGCGGCCCGCGTGGTAGCGGCGGAAGTTCAGCTCCTCCCGACGGTCATGGTAGCTATACCAAGTCGCGAACAGGTTGCCGTCGGCATCGGAAGCGATCGCCGGCGAGTCGTGCTGCCGCAACTCGGTCCCGGAGAGGTCGGTGGCCGGCGGCGTACGCTGGACGGCAACCCGGCCGCCGAGGGCCAGCGTCCAGGGGCCGACCTCGAGGGACATCGGCCTGACCTCAAAGGCACCTTGAGCCGTGGAGACGGAAACCACGGTCCCCGAAGTGCCGCTGCCGCGGACCCACAGCCCCTTCGGGAGCAGCTCTTCCCTGTAGGTGGGGAACGGTAGCGGCACGACCGTAGAGTGCAGCATGACCCGGACCATCTGGGTCCGCAGCTTCCACCCGCCCTGCGGCAGAATGCGGTCGGGCGGCTCCTGGCGGTGGGGCTCCATCGCGAGGATCTCGCCACCAGCGACGGTGAGGCTGCCGTCCCAGGATTCGCCCGGAGGATCGCCTACGCCGAACAGGATCAGGACCTGCCACAGGTCCGCTTCCCGCGTGCCGCCCGGGTGCCATGTGAAGTTCTCGAGGAACTCGGATGAGGCTGCAGCGGTGGCACCGGACTGAGGAGCAGCGAGCTGCTGCGCGGCAGCCGGCCACGCGAGCTGCAGAGCGAGCGCCACCGACCAAGCCCAGCCCCACGACGGTCGCTTTCGAAGCAGATGCGTAGCCATGGCGCGGAACCTCCTCATGGGCGACGGCGTCCGTTGCGGCCGCAGACGGCCATGGAGGCGCACGAAGACCCTGCCGATTCTAACCTCTCCATGGACGCCTCCGGGCCGAGCCGACCTGCCCGACCACGACTGATTCTTTTGGGTCTAGGAGGCAGGCAGTCCAGGAGTTAGGCGCAGGGGCTGGCTTTTGGCCTCGATTGCTGGTCAGGAGAAGAGACGGCACCGGCAGGGCAGCCCTGCCGGCCCGTGGCGGCGATCCCCCAGGTGTGCGAGGTGCCGGTGCGCCTGGTGCGCCGCCCGAGCGGCCGGAGGGGGAGCGCCTGCTGGACGAGCGGCACGATCTCGGCTTCCAGCAGTGCGCAGAGCGCGGGGTGCGCGAACCTGGGCTCGTCCGGGCTGGCGGCCAGCCTGCGCCGGCTGAGCGCGGACCGGCAGGCGGAGCGGGGGCCCGCCCTGGGGCTGGCTCGGACGTTCGGGGATCCGAGCCGCTGCCGAGGCACGGTGCATCAGGCAACGAACTGGCTAGAGGCGGGGCGCAGCCGGGGCTGCGGGCGTTCCCACGGGCGCTCCACGGACTAGGCGAGGCAGGCCAAGACGATGCGGCTAGAGCCGCCGCGCCCGGACACACGCGAGCGGCAGCGGGAGGAGCAGACGGCGGCGCAGTCGCAGCCGCGCTGGGGGAGAGCGGACCTGTAGTTGTTACGAAAGCCGCTGGAGGAGGTGCCGGACCCACGCCAGGGACCGGCGCTGCGGCATCCTCTGGGCGAGGGACCGACCTGCACGGCGTGCCGGTAACGCTGGACACCGGCCACGGCAGCCGCGAGACGCTGCTGGCGCTGCAGGAGCAGCCCGGCACCGACCCGCTGACGACGATCCAGCGCAACGCCGGCGCAGTCTACGAGTGGATCGCACGGGACGCGAGCTTGGCCGGGCCCGAGGCGCACCGCGCCAACCATCGCTGGCAGGCGGGGCACGGGCGCTGGGAGCTGACGGCAGCCGCGGTGCCGCCCGCGGACTGGCTGCCACTGCCCGGCGGGCGGCAGGTGTTCCGCATCCAGCACCAGACGAGGAAGACTTGGCGAGGGCCGACCCCGACGGAGACGTTGGACGGGTTTACGAGCTGGGAGCCGGAGCGGGCCTCGGCGCTGCGCCGGCTCCGGCTGCCCCGCGGGTCGGGGACGGTCGAGAACCGCGAACCACTCCCCGTGCGACGGGACGCTGGGCGAGGCTACCAGCCGCAGCCGCACAGTCCACGGCCCAGCCGGCCACGCGGTGCTGCACAACTTGGGGCTGGCGCTGCCGCTGCCTAGCAAGCAGGGCAAGACGATCCCGCTGGCGCAAACGCACTGCAGCGTGCGGTGCGCCGAAGCGCTGCGGTGGATGTGGCAGGGGCTGCCGGAGACGCAACACCCGTGCGGGGCGGCGCGGGCTCCGGGTCAGCGGCTGACCTACTTGGTGGAGTCGCGGCAGGGGCTGCTGGGGGTCTGAGCTTCGTGTAGCGGCACCGCTGCGCCTGGGACCGCACGACGCGGTGCTCGGCTGGAGCGAGCGGGTGCGCCAGACGCACCTGGCGGAGGTGCTGCGGAACGACCGCTTCCTGGTGCTGCCCGGGGTGCGCACGGACACCTGGCCAGCCCCGTGCTGGGGATCGCGGCACAGGGCTGGGGGGCCTGCGGGGCTGGCCTGCACGAAGCCCGGCCGTCCCTAGGGAGTGGCCGAACTGCGCAGCTGGACATGTCCGGAAAGTGCGGCGGAGCAGGCCGCTACGGAAGTGGAGAACCGGCGCTGGGTCCAGGGCTGGCAGCGGGCCGCGGAACTGGCCGGGGCTGCTCGGAGACGCTCGGGCTGGCGGTGGGCGATCGCGTGGGCGACTGCTGCGAGCTGTTCAAAGAGCAGGCGGCGCGGGGGCGGAAACGGGGCTGCTGGTACGCGACAGCCGGACGCGAGCACGGCCTAGCTCCTAAGTCCCAGCGGCAAGCCGACCCGCCCCGCAGCGGTCGACGCGCCGCCACAACAGGCTCCTGACATGGAAAAAATCAACCGTGGGGCTGCTCCAGCGCCGAGTCTACTGGTTTCGTTTGCAGCGGGATACAGGCTATCTCTATATATGGTAGTCAGATTCTCTTACGGCGGAGGTTACTAAGCGGAATTTTAGGATAACTGAACCGCTGCCCAAGGCAGCGCCGCGAACCGCCGATTGAGCACGATCTAGATGCAAACCCGCGGAGCGCTCCGAAGCGCTCTGCCGGGGACTTTCCGTTGCCTCTCTAGCGAAGCTCGAAATGCAGGATCTCGGTGAAGTCGTAGGTTTTGAAATTCCCGGCCCGGTCCTCCACCTTCATCTCCTGGAGACCCCAAATTCCCGGGGCAGACCCAGCAGGCAAGGTCACCGACCATGTGTATGTGGTCCACTGGGACGGATCGCCAACCGAAAACAAGGAGTGGGTTGAACTGTGTTGCACCCAAAAGTGATGGGTGATCCCCTGCGGGTCTCGTAGCCTCAAGCCCGCTATCCTGAACCCCGAGATGTCGTCACGAGCGCGAAACTCCAGCACGACCACGGTTTCTCCGTTCGGAGCAGCGGGATTCGTAGGTTTCCCGGCTATCTGGATGTTGTTGAGATCCAACTCCGGTGGCTCGGTATCTCCGTTGTTCGTGATCAGTTCGATTTGCTGGCCGGGCTCGTCGACGACGGAGTCCTCACCCCTTAACCCCCACCCCGGGCTCCGGAAATAGACTCCAGCCTGATTCAAGGCACGGTCAGTCATCTTGACATAGCTCATGGTGTAGACCGATGACGGCATGTAGTGGGGCATGGCAACATCGACAATGCAGATTCTCTTTTCGGGATCGTAGTGACCGTATTCTCCGATCCGATATGTGTCTGGATTTTCGTCGTTCAGGCTGACATAGCATGCCCAATCTTTCCTCATCAACCCCGAGTTCTCATCGACGCTCCACGTTGCGTGAATGATCTGAACCTCTCTCCCTTCCATGATTTCGGTCGACTTGGCAAGCGCTGCGGAATTGCTTACATATCGTGGACGGATGACATCTTCCCACGGGTTGTCGATGTGAAGCATCCAGCCGAAGTCGTTGACTCCCCCCAAGCGTTGATTGCCGTGCTCGTCCGTTATCCTGATCTGCTGCGGTCTCCAGTACCCTGCCCGGGCAAATCTGCTGAGTTCGAAGCTCCCAGCCAGCACAGTGCCAGGCGCCCCCCGGGGCACGCCGACCGGGTATAGATGTAAATCCTTATAGCTGCCCGTGTCGCTGAAGATTCTGGTGAAAGCGGACTTAGCCCCCTCCAGGACATGGTCTGTGGCATGGAGCTCAATCTCGACCCGTACATGCTTGGACTCTTCCGCAGCACCTTCCACCACGATGTCAACGCGGCGGATCTTGCCCGGAAACACGTAGTCCGGGAACAGATTGTAGACTTCGAATGTCAGGTCCTCGCGAATCTTCGAGATGTAGATGTCCCCCTGCATGATGCGATCCCGCACGAATTCGTACTTTCCGATCGAGCGGGACCGCAGTTTTCTGGGATTGACGATGAAATAGGCGATCGACTCCGCCATGTCCTCATTGGGATCGACTTTGTGCGCATAGGCGGAGACGAATTCCGTCTGCTTCGTCGTTGCCCAGCCGCTTGCTGTGGTCGCATCGCGATACCAGCCGCCGAGTTCGATCCAATCCTGTTTCAGCTGCCCGTCGAACAGATGCGCCCAGAGGAAGTGCGCCTTCTCATGAATGATCAAGCGGTGGGTATGGAGCACGGACTCCGCATCGAAGGCCTTGTCCATGAATTCGATGTAGCCTGCGTCCGTCCACGCGATGGCGGGCGCGGAAGGATTCCACGGATTCGGAGTCCCGTCCAGGCGCCGCACCACGAATCTCAGTCCGGGGACTGCGTGCATCCCGACCGGCATCTCCTCCAGGGTGTTGATGAGTTGAATGATCTCCTCGGAGTGGAACGCTTGGAAGCGCGAGGCCGGCTCCCTAGTCGTGCTGGCCGTCAAGGCCTCGTAGGTGGTATGGCGCTCAATGCGCGTCGTCAGGCCGTAACGTTCTTGAAGAATCCTCTCGTAGGCATCTTCGTCCCGACCGTTGTCTGTCACGAAGCGCACCAGAGCGTGATGCAGGCGCTGGGAGTAGTACAGCCCGCGCTTGCCCTCGACGCGCGCGAGTTTCGGACGAGCGTTCACGAACGCATTCTCCGCAATCCAGATTGTCCTGGGGCCTTCGCCGTCGCTGCTGATCCGAATGTCGTCCCGGACATGCGTGCGGGCAATGAGCCAGCGACTCTCCGGCAGGGACTGCTCGCGGTACGCGTCCCTTTTCCGCTGGGGAATCATTTGCATGGTCCGCAGGAGGCGGTAGGCGTGTTCGTGCGTCCAGGGAACGCCAGCGCCATCCAAAAGCTTGATGTTGTAGTCCCGCAGGAGTTGGTTGGCCGAGGATCCGTCATGGCGCGGGACATCCTCATCAAGAATCTCCACCTCGAGCGGTTCGGCGATATGCGCCTGGTATTCGTATCCGGCTGTATTTTGGTCTTCTTCCCAATGAAACACGAAAGTGTCCGAACCCAGTTCCTCGAGGACGAACTCCGATTCAGTTGCCGAGACCAACGCGCCGTGCTCTATCCGGAGCGGGCGGGCAGGAACTGCCTTGAAACCGGGCTTGCGAACCTGAATGACATAGTCGCCATCCTCAATCCCGTAGAACGCGAATTGGCCCTGGGAGTCCGGAGCGGTGGTTTCGAGCACGCCCGGTCCGGTCAGCAGAATCCTGACGTCATCAAAGGCATCGACCCCGGAAACTCCGGATACCCGTCCGAAGAAAAACCCTCCGCCATTGCCGAAACCCGCCTGCGCGACTACCAGCAGGAGGAAGGTCATGAAACTTCGAGAGCCTAGTTTCATGCTTTATCCTAACTCTACACCAATCATACAGTATCCGCCAAGACACTATCCCGTAGCCCATGACTGCTTTTTCAGAGCCTAGGAGACAGGCAGTGCAAAAGTGAGACGCAGGGGCTGGCTGACGGCCGCGCTGGCTGGTCAGGAGCAGGGCGGGCACCGGCAGGGCAGCTTCGCCCGCCCGGGGCAGCGGCCCCCCGGGTGCGAGGTGCCGGGACGCTTGGTGCGGCCGCCCGAGCAGCCGGAGGGGGACCGCCTGCCGGACGAGGGGCACGATCTCGGCTTCCGGCAGTGCGCGGGGCACGACCTGCGCGGCGTGGCGGTGACGCTGGACGCCGGCCACGTCAGCCGCGAGACGCTGCTGGCGCAGCACGGCACCGACCCGCTGGCGACGATCCAGCGCAACGCCAGCGCAACCTACAACCTGATCGCGTGGGGCGCGCCGCGCCAGCTACTGAACGGTGCAAAAGTCGTGTCATCGGAATTCAGGCAAGAATATACTTGCAGTCTGCCTCTGGAAAGAAGGCTTGCACCTGTTCCGGAGCCCCTGGCCAAGACTGGCAAGCGGCTTCCAAATTGGTGCCAAGCTGGGCTTTGGTCTTGCTCAGCTCGTGACGGACCCGACGCTGGACCAAGGCCCTTAGCAGTTCGACCGGACTGCCTGGAGGCGAGTAGGTCGGCTGAACATAGAGCTCTATTGCGGCTTGGTTCGCCGCCAGCCACTCCTGGACTATCTGCGCACGGTGAATCCTGCAATTGGCGACCGCCAACAGAATCTTCCGGCCTGCCTCCTCAGCGATCTGCTCCGGAAACTCGCGCAAGACCTCCGCCGTGACAGGGGCTTCCCGCACCCTGCCGGAGAGCTGGCCCTCCGGGCTGCTGGCCGCCAGCCGGCGGAGGCGCAAGCGCCCGCCGGCCACCCGCCCGAGGGGGGCTGACCGCGGCTGCCCCCCAGGCGCCCGAACACGCTCTGCGCAGCCAGGCCGGACTCGGTGGAGCAGGCGAGCAGGGCTCCCAACTTTCGGAAACGGCGAGCGAGCTTAGGAGCCTGTTGAAAAAGTCTTGGGTTCCGTGGAACTTGGGTGCGCAGCGCTCCAACGGGCCCGCAACGGTGGCAGAACGGACCCCCAGGATCGCGCAACCGGCCAGTAGCGGTGCTTGGAGTGCGCTGCTGCACCACCCGACGCCAGTTGAGTACGCCAGCCGGACTTTTTCAACGGGCTCTTGGGGAACTCTTGGGCTTGCCACCGCTGCCCGGCAGCGTGCCCGGACTGGGCGGCGCACCGCTGGGGCCGCTGCGGCGGGAGCGGGAGCCGCCGCAGGCTCCGGCGCACCGTGGAGGCGCTCAAAACGCTGCCGAACTTCTTTCAAGAGGCTTGACGCACTCGCTACGCGGTCCACCAAGCGAACTCGCATTTGCATTGATCGTGGTTTTGGCCTACGACGGCGTGGGTCCAAGCAACGTGCCGGTCTGTCCTTTTGCGCTGTCGACCCGTTCTCCTGGATCTCATAGGTTCTCCATGTTTCCCAGAAAAAAGCGTGAGACCCAACGATAGATTGCGCGTACTGAGCAAGAAGAACAAGATTTCACCTAGCCCACAGTCCCCCATTCTCCATGAATTTTGAGACCAAATTTTTTCGAATCTCGAACTATGCAAAAAATCAATCGTGTCTGCCCGACAGGGGATCATGCGCCGGGAGAGCTTCTTGCCCCCGCCGTTCGGGCTGGACTAGTCGGTGCCTTCGGCCGCTGACGGGGCGGGCCCCGGACTAACCCCGCCTCACAGGCCCGTAGCCACCCATCGGCGCTGGGCGGCCGAATCCTCAATGGACTCCAGCACCCGCTGGACGGTCAAGCCATCTTCGAAAGTCGGACGCGCGGGCTGGCCCGCCTCCAGGCCCC
This sequence comes from Bryobacterales bacterium, assembly GCA_965213745.1. Classification (GTDB taxonomy): domain Bacteria; phylum Acidobacteriota; class Terriglobia; order Bryobacterales; family UBA6623; genus VXMF01. Next base: position 31,491 of record CBDBZZ010000018.1, read on the forward strand.
GCAGAAAGTCGGCCAGCGCGCTGATGAAGGTGTGCTCGTACCCGAGACCGTGGCCCGGCTTCCAGTAGTGCGGCTCGCCCGCAGGCCCCGGGCTCGGTACCAGGATCCGGCGGCGGCCCCGCAATTCCGGATCGTCGGCTGCGTCGGCGTACTCGAGGTGATTCATGTTCTCGAAGTGGAAGGCGAGCATGCCCCGCTCGCCGTGAACCGCGAAGCTGTTCTCGTTCTGGTAGCCCGTGGCGAAGCGAGTCGCCTCGAAACTTCCGAGGGCCCCGCAGGCAAAGCGCGCCTGCACCAACACCACATCGTCAATGTCCACAGCGTAGGTCCGCCCGGGAGCCGCGGGGTCCGGCTTCTCCGGCAGCATGGTCTCCAGGGTCGCTGACAGCTCCCGGATCGGCCCCAGCAGCATCATCGCGGTGTCGAGCAGGTGTGAGTTGAGATCTCCATTGACGCCGGAGCCGGCCGTCCTGCGCGCCATCTTCCAGTTCCGTGGGCGGCTCGGGTCTGGGCCCCACTGCTGCAAGTACTGAGCGCGGTACTGGTAGATGCGGCCCAGGCGGCCGTCCTCCAGCAACCGCCGGGCGAGTTCCACCGCCGGAACCCGCCGGTAGTTGAACCACACGAAAGTAGGCACCGCCCGGGCAGCCGCGACCATCGCCCGGGCCTCGGGCACCGAATTCGCCAGCGGCTTCTCGCACAGCACCATTTTGCCGGCCCCGGCCGCGGCGACGGCCATCTCCGCATGGAGGTAGTTGGGCGTACAGATGTCGACCAGATCGATGTCCGGGCGCTCGATGATCCGCCGCCAATCGGTCTCAACCTCCTCCCAGTCCCACGCTCCGGCGAGCGCCTCCAGCCCGGCCCGGTTGCGGCCGCAAACGACCTTGCGACGCACCGGGCGGAGTCCGGGGAAGAAATGGCCTACTTGGGCGTAGGCGTTGCTGTGCGCCTTGCCCATGAAGCCGTAGCCGATCAAGGCGACCCGGAGCGGAGCCATGGCGAGCACAGTACCATGCGAGCGGAGCGAGGCGCTTAGCCCCGCTCCCCGCCAGCCAGGCGCCCGACCGCGTCGGCCCAGCCAGCCGCCGTGGACGGATTCGGGTCGTAGTGCTGCAAGGGGACGGACCGCCGCACGACCTCGCGGCCCTGCTTGAGGTCGCCGATGCGGCCCGCGGCGATGGCCTGCACCAGGGCGTTGCCCACCGTCGTGGCCTCGGCGGGCCCGGCGATGACTGGGATGCCGCAGGCGTCGGCGGCATACTGGCACAGCAGCGCATTCTGGGAGCCGCCGCCCACCACATGCAGCGCCGCCGGTTGGCGTCCCGTAATCTCGGCTAGGTCGGCCAGCACGGTGCGATACCGCAGCGCGAGGCTGTCGAAGATCGCCCGCGTGAACTGTCCGGTCGTGCTGGGCTCGGGCTGCCCGCTGCGGCGGCACGCTGCGGCGATCCGCCCCGGCATGTCGCCCGGGGCCACGAAGTCCGGGCTGTCGACCTCCACCAGGGACCGGAAGGGCTCGCTCGCCGCAGCCTGGGCCACTAACTCGCTGTACCGCGTTTCGATCCCTTGGCTCGCCCATTCGCGCCGGCACTCCTCCAGCAGCCACAGTCCGCAAATGTTCTTGAGCAGACGGATCGTGCCGCAGACGCCCCCTTCGTTCGTGAAGTTCTTCTCCAGCACGGCCCGAGTGACGTGCGGCCGCAGCGCCTCCACCCCCAGCAAGGACCAGGTGCCGGAGCTGAGGTAGGCCCAATCGCCCGCGGCCGCGGGAACGGCCGCCACTGCGGAGGCCGTGTCGTGGGTGCCCGGCAGGACGACCTGCAAGGGGCGCAGTCCGCACTCGTTCGCGATGGTCCGCCGCAAGGGGCCCAGCACTGTTCCGGGGGAGACGACGCTGCCGAAGATTCCGGTCGGCAGCCCCAGCGCGTCGAGCAGCGCGTAGGCCCAGTCGCCGGCCCGGGGGTCGTAGCACTGGGAGGTGGTGGCGTCGGTGTACTCGCAGGCGGCCTCGCCCGTGAACCAATAGTGGAACAGGTCCGGCATCATCAGCAGCCGGTCAGCCGCCTCCAGCATCGCAGCCCCCCGCATCGAGAAGAGCTGGAAGAGCGAGTTGATCTCCATGAACTGGAGCCCGGTTCGCTCGAAGACCTCGTCGCGCCCGACCAACGCCAGCGCCTCGTCCATCGTCCCGACAGTGCGGCGGTCCCGATAGTGGCGCGGGTTGCCGAGCAGCTCTCCGCGCCGGTCGAGCAGCGCGAAATCGACGCCCCACGTATCCACGCCGAGGGAGACCGGACGAGCCGCTGCGCCCGCTCGCATGCCGTCCTGCATGTCCCGGAACAGGCGCAGCACATCCCAGTGCAAACCGCCGAGCACCTCGACGCCAGGGTTCTCAAAGCGATGCAGTTCCTCGATTCCCAGCCGCTGGCCATCGAAGCTCGCCAGCATGACCCGGCCGCTACCCGCCCCTAGGTCAATCGCCAAGTAGGTCTCTGCAACGCCGGTGTCGCGCATCAGGGCCAGATTGTCGCGCACGGCCGCGTCCGGCGGCAAGCTGCCGACGTACTAGGCTGGAGTTATGGGCGCGGTCCCGTGGAAGGTCTCGCTGCACGGAGGTCACAGCAGCGAGTTCTGCGAACACGCCGAAGGCACGCTACGAGCCATCCTGGAGGAAGCCGCAGAGGCAGGCTTCCGAGTCTACGGCATCACCGAGCACGCGCCGCGGCTGGAGCCCCGCTTCCTGTACGCGACCGAGAGGGCCAAGGGGTACACCGTGGCTAGGCTGGAACGCGAATTCGAGGCGTATGCCTCCGAGAGCGCCAAGCTTCAGCAGGAGTTCCGGCCCCGGCTCGCGCTGCTGCGCGGCTTCGAAGCCGAAGCCGTCCCTGCGCGGGGCTACGCCGAAGCGATGCGGGGGCTGCGCAGGCGGCACGGCTTCGACTACATGGTCGGCTCCGTCCATCACGTCAACGAGATTTCGGTCGACGAGTCGCCCGAGCTGTTCTTTGCAGCAGTCGCGTCCTGCGGCGGGCTCGAACCGCTGTTCGTCCGCTACTTCCGGCAGGTGCGGGCAGCCATCGAGGCACTCGAGCCCGAGGTCCTGGGCCATCTCGACCTCCCGCGGCGCCACGCTCCGCCGGGGGCGGACCTCGCCACCCCCCGAATCCGTGAAGCCGCCAGGGAAGCGGTGGAGGCCGCCCGCAGCGCCCGCTGCATCCTGGACCTCAACACGTCCGCATGGCGCAAGGGTCTAGCCGCCCCCTACCCCGCCCCTTGGCTCGTCCGCCTCGCCGCCGAAGCCGGCGTGCCGTTCTGCTTCGGCGACGACAGCCACGGACCCGCCCAGGTGGGCTACGGGCTAGAGCGGGCCCGGCGCTATCTGCGGGCGCACGGAGTTCGCTCCGTGACGGCGCTCCTGCCCGGAGCGCAGGGGGCCCGAGCGCTGCGAGATCCCCCTCGCCCCATGATCCGCCGGGGCCATAGTACAATCAAATCCAGTCGGTCCCGTCGCAGGGCCGGCTCCTGCTAGGCACCGCTCCCTAGCCGCTCCCCGCGGCATCTCGGCCGGCAGATGCGCGGCCGGCACTCCAGGTCCTGGCGAAGGATTCGTTCCATGCTCAAGCTCTTCCAGAACCAGGGCAAGGCCCTGCGCTGGATCATGGGCGGCCTGCTCTTCCTCATCGCCGCCTCCATGGTCATCACGCTCGTGCCTAACGTGTTCGGGCCAGCTGGGCCTGCCAGCGCGGACGTTCTTGCCGAGGTCGGCGACCGTGCGGTCACCATCCGCGACGTGGAGCTCGAGCTGCGCCAGTACCGCCGGCAAGATGTGCCGCCCGAGGCCGTGGCGATGATGGCCGGCAATGTCGTCGAGGATCTGATCGCGGATCGAGTGCTTTTCGTCGAGGCCCGAAGCTCTGGGGTTGGTGCCGACCGAGGAAGATCTGGCCCGCTGGCTGCGCGAGCAGCTGCCGGACGCGCTGTTCCCGGACGGCAAGTTCGTCGGCTCCCGGGCGTACGAAGGCTTCGTCCGGCAGCAGTTCCGGACGACGGTGGTCGAATTCGAGCGCCAGATCCTCCACAACCTCACGATCGAAATGCGCCTCCGGCACCTCATCACCGACGCCGTCAGCGTTGGCGAGGACGAATTGAAGCGCAGCTTCCACGAGCGCAACGACACCGTCCAGATCGAGTGGGCCGCCGTTGACGGGAACAGCCTGCAGGATGCGGTGGCCGCAACACCCGAGGCTCTGCGCGAGTACTTCGAGGCGAACCGGCTCCGCTATCGGCACTCGGAGCGGCGGTCGCTGCGGCTGATGCCGATCGGACCGGAATGCCGCCAAGGCGAGCGGCGAGGTGACCGACGCGGGAATCGAAACCTACTACGAGCAGAACCAGTACCGCTTCGAAAACCCCGAACGCGTGAAAGTGCGCCACATCCTGGTCTCCACGCTGGACAAGCCCGCGGAGCAGGCCGCCGAGGCCTTGCAAAAGGCCGAGGGGCTCTTGGAGCAGCTTCGCAGCGGCGCAGACTTTGCCGAACTGGCGAAGGAGCATTCCGAGGACCCCGGCAACGCGCAGAATGGCGGTGACCTCGGGTGGGTGGCGCGGGGCATGATGGACCCGGCCTTCGAGGCCGCCAGCTTCGCGCTCCAGACAGGAGGCCTGAGTGACGCTCCCGTCAAGAGCGACTTCGGCTACCACCTGATCCGGCTTGACGACCGCGAGAACGCCAGCGTGAAGCCGCTCAGCGAAGTGCGCGAAGTCATCCGCGGAGACCTAATTGCCGAGCGCACGCAGGAAGCGCGGTTCGAACTCATCGATCGGGCCTTGGCGGACGCGCAGGGGGCGGGCGGCGCGCTCAGCGGCGTCGCCGCCGAGCTTGGCCTGCCGTACCAGGAGTTCCAACCGTTCAGCCGCGACGATCTGCCGGACGACCTGCCCAGTCCCGGCACCCTGCTGCGGGCCGTGTTCGACGAGCCTGCCGGGGAGGTCTTCAGCGTGGCGGACGCCGAGACCCTCTATATCGGCTACGTGGCCCAAGTCGTCCCCGCACGGGACGCCGAGTACGACGAGGTCAGCGGTCCGGTACGCGACGACTACCTCGACACGGAATCCGCCAACCTAGCCCGCCAAAGGGCCGAAACCCTGGCGCAGCAGGCGCGCGAGAGCTCGAATGACCTGGCCGCAGCCGCGAGGCGAGCCGGCTACACGACGCGCCAGTCGGAATTCGTGACGCGCGACGGCGAGATCGAAGGCGTCGGCCGCGTCAGCGTTCTCGGGCCGGACGCCTTCGCGAAGACCGCCGGCGAAGTCCAGGGACCCGTCGCAGCGGGGAGCCAGTGGATCGTGTTCCGCCCCCTCGAACTGCGGTCAGCGGACGCGGCCGGGCTGGCTGCCCAGGGCCCGGAGCTCCGCAAAGAGCTGCTCCAGCGGAAGCGCGAACAGTATTTCGACCTGTTCCGCCAGCAGAAGCTCCGGGAGTACGCCCAGACGGGTGCGCTCATCCGCTACGGCGACCGCATCCAATCCTACCTCCGTTCGATGCAAAGCGTTATCTAGGGCGGGCCCGAGCCACGGCCACGCCACGCCAGCCAATGCAGAAACTCCTACCTGTTTGTCAAGACTTCCCCGACCGGAGCCTGCCCGATGTGGGGGCAGCCGTGCGGCAGGAGCTCGAGCGTGCGGAGTGGGCTCTGCGCGTACCCGCCGGCAGCCGCATCGCGGTCGGCGTCGGCAGCCGGGGCATCCGCAACATCGCGACCATTGCCCGGGCGGTCGTCGACTTTTGGAAGGGCCGCAACGTGGCCCCCTTCCTGGTGCCGGTCATGGGCAGCCACGGGGCAGCCACCGCCGCGGGGCAGGCGGATGTGCTCGCGCACTACGGGATCACGGAGGCTTCCATGGGGGCCCCGGTCGAGAGCTCGCTCGAGGTGGTCCGCATCGGAACCACGCCAGAAGGTATCGACGTGTCCATGGACCGACGCGCTTTCGAGAGCGACGGAGTGATGCTCTGCGGGCGGGTGAAGTGGCATACGGACTTCGAGGGCGACCTCGAGAGCGGCCTGCACAAGATGATGGCGATCGGCCTGGGGAAATGGGAAGGCGCAAAGCGCTACCACAGCTGGGCTCTGCGCCTCGGCATGGAGCAGGTCATCCGCAGCGTGGGGGCTGCGGTCCTCGGCACCGGCCGGATGCTGGGCGGCCTGGCGATTCTGGAGGACGCCCGCCACAAGACCGCCGAAGTCCACGCGGTTGGTGCGGACGGGATGGCGGAGCGCGAGGAAGAGCTGCTGCGGCAGGTCAAGGCGTGGAAGCCGAACCTACCCGCAACCCATGTCGACCTGCTGATCGTCGACGAAATCGGCAAGGACATCAGCGGAGCAGGCATGGACACGAAGGTGGTCAATCGGGGCGGTCCCGGCGGCCCGAATGGCTGGCGGGACGTTCCCACGGTGACCCGGGTCTTCGTCCGCAACCTGTCCGGCAACACCTACGGCAACGCGGTCGGGATGGGCTTGGCCGATGTGGTTCACGACCGGCTGGTGGCGCAGGTAGACTACCGCGCCACCTGGATCAACGTGCTGGCGGCTTCCGCGACGCTGGCGGGTTTCACCCCCCTGCACTATCCCACCGACCGCGAGTGCATTGCGAGCATGCTTCCCACGTGCGGGAAGCTGGACCCCGCCGAATGCACCATCATGTGGATCCGCAACACATTGGAGCTCGGACGCCTGCTGGTCAGCGAGAACCTGCTGCCGGAGCTGGCCGACAACCCCGCGGTGCGTGTCGAGGGACCGGCCGCGGACTTCCCCTTTCTGGCCTCGGGCGACCTCGCCAGCCCGTTCGATTCGGCGGCCACGGCGCACTCTGCGGCCTAGGCACCGCGGTTGCGCACCGCGGCCGCAAGTAGTACCGGGGGACTGGAGGCGCTGCGGCATGGATTGGCTACAGGTCGTCATTTTGGCGCTGGTCCAGGCGCTGACGGAGTTCTTGCCGATCAGCAGTTCGGCGCATTTGGTGCTGGTCCGATGGCTGCTGGGCTGGGAGGATCCCGGGCTGTTCTTCGATGTGGCGCTGCATTTCGGCACCGTCCTCGCCCTCCTCGCCTACTTCGCACGCACGTGGGTCCGCCTCGCCGGTCTCGCCGCGGGACGGCGCGTCCTGGAGCCGGACCCGGGCGACCCCGACTGCGACTTGTATGAGAATCCGCGCTTGCTCTGGTTCTTAGTCGCCGCAACAGTGCCGGCGGGAGTCGCAGGTCTCGGGCTGCAGGACGTGATCGAAGAGCACCTGCGCGAGCCGGTCGTCATCGGAGCGATGCTGATTGCGGTCGGCTGCGTGATTTGGTGGGCCGAACGCAGCCGACGCTTGGACCGGGGGCTCGAGGCGCTGCCTTTTGGCGGCGCACTGGCGATCGGCTCCGCCCAGGCCCTGGCGCTAGTTCCCGGAACCTCGCGGGCGGGCATCACGATCGCCGTCGGCCTTTTTCTAGGGCTGAGGCGTCAGGCCGCAGCCCGCTTCTCGTTTTTGCTCGCGACCCCGGTCGTCGTCGGGGCAGCGCTGATGACCGCGCTCGACACGCTCGGCAGCAGTCCCCCCAGCACGGAGGAATCCTTGTTCCTGGCGTTGGGCGTGGCCGTTAGCGCAGTAGCCGGCTACGCAGTCATCGCCCTTTTCCTGCAGTATTTGCAGCGCTCCACGATGGTGCCGTTCGTGTACTATCGCTGGGCGTTTGGGATAATCGTGCTGATCCTCGCCAGCGGTTCCGGGTCGGCGGAAGGCGTTGCCAACTTCGGGCAAAGCCCATGAGAATCAAGCTCCTCGTCGATAACCCACGCCTGCAAGAGGCTGTGGGAATCCTGCTGGTGCTCCTCTCGGTCGGCGTGTTGCTAAGCCTAGTGTCGTATTCCTCGGCCGACCCCGCAGCCAATGTGGCAACCGCGACAACCCGCGCTAGCAACTGGATGGGGCTGCCGGGGGCCTACACGGCTGACCTACTCCTGCAGGCATTCGGCCTGGTCGGATTCGGCGTTCCAGGCTGGATGTTCGTGGAAGGCTGGAGCCGCATCCGCAGCGCACCGCCCGAGCGCACTTGGCGGCACTTTGGCGGGGCGTTGCTGCTGACAGCGGTGACCTGCTGCCTTCTCCAGGCGCTCGAACGGCCAGTTGGAGCTGTCCTGCCCCAGAGCTGGGAAACGAGCGTCCGTCCCGGCGGCGCTTTCGGGAAGGTTCTCAGCGACAGCGCGACGGCCGTGCTCAACGTCGGGGGCACCGTCCTGCTGATGCTGGCGCTGACCGTCGTAGGAGTCTATTTGCTGACGTCGTGGCGCATCAGCTCCCTGGTCGACCGGGGCGGACGGACGGAGCCGCCCCCTCCCGAACCGCCGGTGGAGGACCAAGCGCCGCCGCCGGAAGAGGATTCCGAAGGCCTGGGCACGGTGCAGACAAACATACCGGAAGCGCCGCCCCCATCCTCGGCGACGCTACCGGCGACGCCACCAAACACGAGCCCGGACCAAGCTCCCTGGCCACCGGTCCAGTCTCCGGAGCAAGCAGCAGAAGAGGAAGGTCCTCCGCCGATCGTGCCGTATTCCGAGACCGCAGCGGGCCGTGACGCCGACGCGTCCGGAGCGTTCGATGCGGAGGATCAGACAGAGGGGGATTCAAGCCTCGCGGGGCAGGACCCCGCCCAGCCCCAGTACAAGATCCCATCGGCCTCGCTGCTCAACCCCCCGTTCGGGCGCCAGGAGTACGACGAGACGCATCTGCAGGAGACCGCCCGGCAGATCGTGGCGAAATTCGAGGAGTTCGGTGTGCGCGGCACGGTCGACCAGATCAACCCGGGACCGGTTGTCACAACCTTCGAGTTCAAGCCGGCCCGCGGGGTGAAGTACAGCAAGGTCGTCAACCTTTCCGAGGATCTGTGCTTAGCCCTGGAGTGCGAGTCGATCCTCGTCGAGCGGATTCCCGGCAAGCCGACGGTCGGCGTCGAAGTGCCGAACAAGAACCGGGAAGTCATCGCTTTGAAAGAGGTGATCGACGCGCCGAGCTTCCGGCAGTCGAGTTCGAAGCTCACCTTCGCGCTGGGCAAGGACATCAACGGCAAGATCCACTGCGCCGACCTGGCCGGCATGCCCCACCTGCTGGTGGCCGGCCAGACAGGCTCCGGCAAGAGCGTGATGGTCAACTGCGTGATCATGTCGATCCTGCTGCGCACCACACCGGACGAAGTGCGGTTCATCCTAGTAGACCCGAAGACCGTCGAGCTCGGCCTGTACCGGGACATCCCGCATCTGCTCACGCCGGTCATCACGGACATGAAGCAGGCCACCAACGCCCTGCGGAACGCCACGCGGGAAATGGAGCGTCGACTTCAGTTGCTAGCCCAGTACGGGGTGCGCAACATCAGCCAATTCAACGAGAAGGCCACCCGGCTCAGGGAGGCCGGGGAGGATGAGGAAACCGTCGCACCGCTGCCCTACATTGTCGTCATTGTCGACGAATTGGCCGACCTCATGATGCTCGCCGGCCGGCAGATCGAGGAATCCATCACCAGGCTCGCCCAGATGGCACGAGCGGTCGGGATTCACCTCTTGCTCGCGACCCAGCGGCCGAGCGTCGACGTGATCACCGGCCTGATCAAAGCCAATATTCCGGCGCGGCTCTCGTTCCTCCTCGCCACGCGGGTCGATTCCCGGACCATTCTGGACTCAATGGGCGCGGAATCGCTACTCGGCAAGGGCGACATGCTGTTTCTGCCGCCTGGAACAGCGCGCATGCGACGCCTGCACGGACCGCTGGTCTCGGAGGATGAGATCGAGGCGGTCGTCGAGCATTGGAAGCAACTGGCGGCACCGGAGTACGAGAACGCCTACCTCGAATCCCCCGACGGCGAATCGGATGCTGATGGCGAGGACGACGATGCGGGATTCGACGATCCGATGTACCGCGACGCCGTCAAGCTGGTGCTCGAAATGGGCAAGGCCTCCACTTCGACGCTACAGCGCCGGCTCCGTCTGGGCTACGGCCGGGCGGCCCGGATCCTCGACGCCATGGAGAGGGACGGGATCATAGGACCTCCCGACGGGAGCCGTCCCCGCGAAGTGCTGAAGCGGCCCGATTGGCTCGGCGAAATCGCGGACCAGTAACTCTTAGCCCGAACCCACCAGGGAACGGTGAAGGCGGGATTGCTGCCAGGAAGCACCCCTCGCCGTCAAGATGGAACGCTCATTTGATGGCCTACCACTAGAAGTTGTACTATGATTGCCGACAGCTGAGGAGGCTTCGCCCCCAACGAATGCGGCATGGTCGCGTCGACATCGCGCTTCCCGTGCCTCCGTTCCAGCGGCGAGCAGGTCCAAGCGTGGATCGCTCGCAAACCGATGCTGCGGCAGTTCTATGAATTCTTTGCGGGAGCAGGGATGGCCCGAGCGGGTCTCGGTCCCCAGTGGACCTGCAGATTCGCCAATGACATCGATGCCAAGAAGGGTGCTAGCTACACCGCAAACTGGGGGCGTGAGGAGTTTCACCTAGGGGATGTTGCGCACATCGACCCGAAAGACGTTCCCGGAATTGCGGACCTAGCGTGGGCCTCGTTCCCCTGTCAAGATCTTTCGCTGGCCGGCTCGGGAGCTGGCCTGAGAGGCAGACGCTCGGGCACGTTCTGGCCATTCTGGAGGCTGATGCAGGGCTTGGCCGCGGAGGGGCGTGCGCCAACGGTGGTCGTCCTCGAGAATGTGTGCGGCATGCTGACGTCGCATGGCGGGCGCGACTTCACCGACATCGCCGTCGCGCTAGCGGAGGGCGGTTATCGCTTCGGAGCCCTTGTAGTTGACGCGGCCGACTTTCTGCCGCAATCGCGCCCCCGCCTCTTCATTGTCGCGGCCAGGGGGCCCGCCCGGATTCCCGGGGAACTGATTCTGCCGCTTGCATCGGCCCATTGGACCCCAGCCGCTCTGTCCAGAGCCGCAGCATGCCTTCCGGCTCCGACCAGTTGCAAATGGCTTTGGTGGAACCTACCTCCAGGCCCTAGGCCGACGGTGACTTTGCCCGAGATCATCGATAGCGACCCGCAGGGAACCCCGTGGCATTCGCCGGCGCAGACCGCGAGGCTGCTAGACATGATGAGCCCCGTCAATCTCAGGAAAGTCCGCCAGGCACAGATGGTCGGCGTCCGCAAGGTCGGCACTGTCTATCGGAGAACCCGTCGGGACGAGACCGGCGCCAAGGTGCAGCGTGCGGAAGTTCGGTTCGACGGCCTCGCCGGCTGTCTCCGCACCCCGCAAGGCGGGTCGAGCCGCCAAACCGTACTAGTCGTGGATGGCAGTGAAATCCGCTCGCGCCTGCTGGACCCCCGAGAGGCCGCTCGCCTCATGGGGCTTCCCGACACGTACAGGCTCCCCAGCAACTACAACGAGGCTTACCATATCGCGGGCGACGGAGTCGTCGTACCGGTGGTACGGCATCTGGCGCAGCATCTCCTGGAACCGCTGCTCAAGGTGAACGCACCGCCTGACCAGATCGCAGCATAGACCGATGCAGGAGGTTTGGCCGGCGCTGGAGACGTTCGTCGAGGATTCCCGGTTTACGGGCAAGGGGCCTCTGTGCGTAGCCCTCATCGTCACGCAGCACGCCCGCAGAGACGGATTGCCGCTGGCCCCTGAGGCTCTCCTGTCGAAGGGTGGAGGCCAAGTTCGCGGATTAGGCAAGGCTGCCGTCCAAGCCGTACTCGACCGTCACGGAATCCAGCAGGTGCTGGCAGCAGAGGGCGGTCGGACAAGCAGGGGCAGCTTGAAGAACATGCAACGCTATGTCGCGCTCCTAAATGAGCTAGGCAGGCAATCGAATCTCGATCTGGACGCAGTCGAAGCATTTTGGATTGAGCAGGTTCGTAGGTTTTCCGGGGCAGGCCGTTCAAGGTCAGATTAGACGCTTCGCTCCGCTTAGGGTATTTCATCCAGGATGTCCTGAGGCAAGCAGCCGACCGCGAACGGCAAGGGACAGGGCTTCGCTACTCCGGAGCCGTCCTGCAGCATCTGGTTGGAGCGAAACTGGAGTGCGCTCTCGGCAAGGGCAGAGTGACGCATACGCCGTTTTCCAACATAATCCAACATCACAGTTTTTCAACGGCGGACGCGCCGGCTTCTCGTTCGGGTGATTTCTCGGTCGAGGATGTAGCAATCCACGTCACGACGGCCCCAGGGCCAGCGGTGCTAGAACGGTGTCGCGAGAACCTAGATCAAGCAATCAGGCCGATTATCATAACGACTTGGCCGCAAGTCCACGCAACGGCGGTGTTCGCCGACAACGAGGGGCTCCGAGATCGGATAGACATCTTTGACATCGAGCAGTTCATCGCCATTAACGTCTTTGAGCAAAGCGCCTTCAGCGCTAGCAACCTACGCGGCGCGGTCGATCGGATCGTCGAGTGCTACAACTCCATCATCCAACGCATCGAGACGGATCCGAGCCTCATGATTGCCTATTCCTGAGTTTCCTCATCTAGATGCAGGCCTACCGACATACCGGCCCTGCCCGAACTGGGCTAGGCAGAGCTAGCCGGTTGCATTCGCAGCGACCGACTTCCGCAGGGTCCCCACGCTTAGGAGCCCGTTGAAAAAGTCTTGGGTTCCGTGGAACTTGGGTGCGCAGCGCTCCAACGGGCCCGCAACGGTGGCAGAACGGACCCCCAGGATCGCGCAACCGGCCAGTAGCGGTGCTTGGAGTGCGCTGCTGCACCACCCGACGCCAGTTGAGTACGCCAGCCGGACTTTTTCAACGGGCTCTTAGACCCGGCCCGCATCAGGAGATGGCCTGCTTCCGTGCGCTGAAGACTGCATAGGCAGCCGTTTCGGCGAGATGGCGCCCAAACGCTCCTCGGAACACGAAAAGATACGACGGGCCCTGCTCCGTCTTGAGCGCAAGTTGGGTGATCGAATGCCGATCAACATCCTTTTCGCGCACAGGAGGCTGCTTTGCCTCCGATACGTAGACCGGAACGTACTCCTCCCGGTCGATCAGAATCTGACTGACCTCGCGTAACTGGATTGCAGCGCCGACATCCCCGGCACCACGACGGGAAACGAGCAGCAACTGCTCCCCCCTCACCAGCAAGTATAGAGGCGTGCCGACGGCCAAGCCCCCGCGCCCATGCCAGACATCCCCGCCGGCCCAGACACCTCCGTTCAGCAGATAGTCCGCCCCGTGCCTGCGCTGCAGGCACCGCTCGCGGTCCGGATCCTGCGTCCTGCCGAGCGCTAGTGCGAAACACCCCACGGCTGCCCCTGCCATGCGCCACCACCAGCTGCCCCCCAGGCTCACAGCCACAACGGCCAGCAAGAGCGCAGCAGCGCGCAGCCAGTTCCAAACCGGCTCGCGCCGGAGGATGCGCAGCTTGGGCAGGATCAGGGTCGCAGCGAAGAGAACCGCAAGAGCCCCGCGCAGAAGCTTGCCGACCGAAGGAGATGTAGGGCTATCGGGATTCTCGTTGGGCTTCAGCGTAGGGTCGGCTCGGCGGACCTCAAGTTGGGGAGGCCCTTCAGCCATTAGCCCAGCCGCTGGTGCAGAAGGCCGGCGATCTCGCGGCTATGGCGCTCGACGTCCCGGAGTCGTTCGGCCTCGACCATGACTCGAACAATGGGTTCCGTGCCGGAGTAGCGGATCAGAATGCGGCCGCGCCCGGCGAGCTCAAGTTCGCGCTCCGCTACCGCCCGGCGCAGCTCCGGCAACCCATCCAGAGGCGGTTTCCTGCAGACTTTCACATTGACCAGCTTCTGCGGAAACACACGCAGACGCTCCCGCAAAGCACTGCAAGGCACGCCCTCCTCGGCGAGGATGCGCAGCATCATGCAGAGAGTCAGCAAACCATCCCCGGTGGTGGAATAGTCGCCGAAGATCATGTGCCCGGACTGCTCTCCACCTAGGGCCGCTCCCATGTTGAGCATCTCCTGCATGACATGCTTGTCACCCACGGGAGTGCGCACTAGGCGGATGCCTAGCTGCTCCAGGGCAAGCTCCAGCCCCATGTTCGACATCACCGTCGCCACGACAACGTTCTCGCGCAGCAGCCCGCGGCGTAGCAGCGACTGTGCCGCCACCAGGAGCATGTTGTCGCCGTCGAGACGGTCCCCGTTTTCGTCTACGAACAGGCACCGATCTGCGTCGCCATCCAGTGCCGCTCCGAAGTCCGCCCCGGAATCGACCACCTCCTGTGCCAGGCGGTCCATGTGCAGGGCACCGCAGTCAAGGTTGATGTTGCGTCCGTTGGGCTCGCAGGCGATGTACTTGACGTCCGCGCCCAACTCGCCAATCGCCCCCCGCACGATGCTCGACGCCGCACCGTTGGCGCAGTCCACCACAAATCGCAGCTTGCTGGCTTCCGGGGGCATATCGCTGATACGCAGGAGGTGCCTCGCATAGCTCCGGGCGATGGCCGGGTCTACGTCCACATGGTTCTTCGTAGGCAACAATCCGTTTGAGAGTTCAGCCTCAATGCGACCTTCGATTTCGGCCTCGTTCTCGTCGGGAAGCTTGTAGCCGAACGGACCGAAGACCTTGATCCCATTGTCTTCGCACGGATTGTGGGAGGCCGAAACCATCACGCCCAAAGAATGGTCGCCGGACTGCGTCGCAAAGGCAACGCCGGGGGTTGGGACCACGCCCGCGAACTCCAGGCCCACGCCCCCTGCCCGCAGCCCGGCCGACAGCAGCTGCACGATAGGGGTGCTGGATTCGCGCGTGTCCATACCCAGCAGGACCTTGGGCCTGCGGGTCCGAGCTATCTGCTTCGCTAGGGCTAGTCCGGTGGCGTAGACGGTTCTTTCGTCCAGCGGGAATTCACCATATCGGCCGCGGATGCCATCGGTACCAAAGAACTTCATCGGTCTGCGCAGGGAAGGCCTCGCTCCGGCAGCTGACGGAAATCCGAGGCAACTTCATTGTACAACATTCGTGCTACTTGTTTGGAGTTTCGTTGCGAGCCCGGATGCCCATTCCCGTGCCAGATTCGCCGTCTGCGGGCTTCCGGTGCCTGAGAGCGTATCCATGTCCGGGCGGTTCAGACGCTCGCAGGGAGGCTGAGAGCGTGCTAGGCTGACGGCATGAGCGCTGAACTGATCGGCATCTTGGCGATGGGCGCAACGCTGCTCGTGGGCTTGGGCGGCTTGCTCCTAGTGCTGTTCGGTTGGTTGCGAGCAGACATCAAGGACTTGAGCGCGAAGCAGGACGCCGCAACCCAGGCGCTGACCGCGAAGGACGATGCCTTAGCCCAGCACATCCGGGTGCTGACCGCGCAAACAGCGACGATGAAGACGGTTCTGGACTTGCTGGCCAGACGCACCGGATTGGCCGATCCGGTGCGGGATGACGCGCCAGCTGCGAAGGCTGGCGCCAGCAGCGTGCGAGACCAACCAGCGGCGGGCGACTAGGCGCTCAGCCGCAATCCCCATTGCCGCGCCCAGGAGCGCACTAGAGATGTATGCGAGCGTCGACGCACCAACAACAGCACGTATAGGGCTCGGGACGCTTAGATCGCGGTTCTGCCAGCGGTGGACGATCTGAGCGCACAGCCGTCCGGCGTGCTTGCCCATGCGTCGGTTGCTCCCCACACACACCAGACCAAGGCCACATTATATTGATCGCGTCAAAAGTCGTGTCCCTGGAATCCATTCGTCGATTTTTTGCTGTATACCAAAAGATCGAGGCTCAAAAAACGTGGTCTTGCAGCTTATTTAGGGGAAAGTCTGTGGCCCAGATAAAGTCCTGTGCTCCTTTCTCCATACGCACGATCTATCGTTGGATCTCACGCTTCTGTCCGGGATACATGGAGAACCTGCGAGATCGCCAAAGAACGGGACGACCGCACTAAGGGGCAGACCGGCACGCCGCTTGGATCCGCACCATCGTCTTAGGCCAAAACCCCGATCAATGCCCATGCGAGTTCGCTTGGTGGACCGCACAGCGCGTGCGCCAAGCCCTGGGAAAAAGTTCGGCAGCGTCCTGCGCGTCTACACGGTGCGCCGGATCCTGCGGCGGCTCCAGTTCCCGCCGCAGCGGCCCCAGCGGCGCACTACTCAGTACGAGCACGCTCACGGGCAGCGATGGAAGAACCAAGAGTTCCCTAAGAGCCTGTTGATAAAGTCCCTGGGATACGATTTCCGTCGCGGAATCGCGTGCGAACCACCGGTTTGCGCCTGTTTCAGGGCCTGCAGGAGTCGTTGTATGGTCCTTGCAGGGCCCTGCAAGGAGTTGCTGGACAGGCTTCACGGCCGCTGAGGACTTTTTCAACAGGCTCCTAAGCTTGCTCGCCGATCCCAGGAGTGGGGAGCCCTGCTCGCTTGCGCCGACGAGTCCGGCCTGGCTGCGCAGAGCGTGTTCGGACGCCCTAGGGGCAACCGCGGTCAGCCCCCCCTCGGGCGGGTGGCCAGTGGGTGCTTGCGCCTCCACCTGCTGACGGCCATCAGCCCGGATGGCAAGCTCCATTACATAGTGCGGGAAGGCCCTGTCACGGCGGAGGTCTTCCGGGAGTTTCTGGAGCAGATCGCTAAAGAAGCAGACCGGAAGGTCCTGTTAGTGGTCAACAATCGCAGGATTCACTGTGCGCAGATAGTTCGGGAGTGGCTGGCGGCGAGCGAAGCCGCAATAGAGCTCTATTTTCAGCCGACCTACTCGTCGCAAATCAATCCAGTCGAACTGCTATAGGCCTTGGTCCAGCGTCGTATCAGTCGCCAGCTGAGCAAAACCGAAGCACAGCTTCGCGCTAAACCTGGAAGCTGATTTTCAGTTTTTGCAGGGATTTCCGGAACAGGTCCAAGCCTTCTTTCGAGAGGCAGACTGCCAGTATATTCTTGCCAGAATTCTGATGATACGACTCTTGCACCGGTCAGTGGAGCATGACGCACCGCACGACTACGAGTTCCGCACGGCTGCCATGGTAGCGCCAGCCGCCCATCCTTCTTTTAGATTCCCGGTTAATTCCCCGAAATGGGTGTTGCGGGGTCGCTTGGCTTGAGCGGAAAGCTCTGCACACCCGGCGCGGGCCCCTCATCTCGTCGCCCAGCGACCTAGGCACTCCCGCAGGCGCCTGGCACCGGCCTGCGCCCGCACTGCAGCCGGTGCGCCCCCGGCTCCGGGCGCACCGCCCCCCGCGGACTCCGCGTCGGTCCCGTTCCGCTGTACCCGGCGCGACCCCGGCCGCACTGACCCACTCGTAGTCCGCCTCTTTCCGGCTCGCCGCGTGCAGCAGCCACTGCGCGTCAGCCGTCCCACGCTGCCCACGAAGTACCGGATCAGCGGCCGTATCCCGTGCCGCCGCGCAGGGACCGGAAGCACCTGGTACTGATCCGTGCCAAAGTCGTGTCAGGGGTCTTTCCCCGTAAGCTGTTGAAAATGCTAGAAATCTAGCGTGATTTGTGTGACGGAACTTATGCGCCGGTCTGTACTGCAGCAGCCGCAGCAGCAGTGGCGCGATCCGGGCATCCCGGTAGAAACCTTGCTGCGCCGCGGGCGAGCGGCACGACGGAGGCTGCAGGCCCAAGTCCGTCAACGGCGCCTGGCACGCAGGCTCCGGCCCCTGCTGACCGCGGGCCGCACCAACTCCGCCAGCGGCAGCCGGTCGTGGCTCACCAGCATCACCATGCACACAGGCACCAGCAACCGCTGCTTTCCGTCCCCATTACGCCGGAGACCCCACACACCGGCTCCTCCGGCCACCGGGCCGGCCCGTACGCCACCGCGAGCGCCCGCTCCGGGCCCGCCGCGTCCAGGGGTTCCCCCTCGTCCTCCCGCCACTTCATCGCGGCCGCCCGGCGCAGAATCGGGCCTTTCTGGCGCGGATCGACCAGCCGCGACCCTGCCGTAACCCCTCCAACGCCGGCTGGGGGCCCGGCCCGCAGCCCGCACGCTCAGCGCACGACGTGATCGGCCCCCAAGCGTCGACCGCGTGGAGCCCCTCGCCGGCGCAGGCCGCGTAGATCAACGCCAGCAGCAGTTGCCTGTCGCTGCCACCGCGCTGGCAGTGCTGGACATGGAGCGACGCGGCCTGCCTCGCGGGCAGCCCGAACAACCGGACCAGCCCCCCCGCCGAGCACGGCCAGGGCTCGGCGCAGACACCGCAGGCCAAGCTGGGAGCACTGGCGGGAGACAGGGCTCGGGGGGCCCAGGAAAATCGAGCGGCACCCCCGAGGGGCAATACGCGGTCACCTCGGCGGACTGTCTAAACCATGGCAACACAAACACGTTCCGGCTAGCAACCGCAATTTTCACCCTAGAATCAGGGTTGCGGGGGTT
Source organism: Bryobacterales bacterium (assembly GCA_965213745.1). Classification (GTDB taxonomy): domain Bacteria; phylum Acidobacteriota; class Terriglobia; order Bryobacterales; family UBA6623; genus VXMF01. The sequence continues at coordinate 49,779 of CBDBZZ010000018.1, forward strand.
GGCACCGTGCTCAGAAAACCTTCGGGACGACTCGCTGGAATCGCCTACATCGCGGACCAGGCGACGGTTTTTCATCCCGGCAACGCTCGTCCGAGCAGGCAACTACGGTGATCCCGAGCCGGCTACATGCGACTCGGTGGGGGCAGCGCACGGCTGTAGGCCGAGCCCCTCGGGTACACTTGGAAAGCACGGCCTATGACGCTTTTGCCCACGCGACGGCTTCTTCGCGGCATGCTGGCCCACTATCCCTTTGTTCTGAAGAACTTCAGGGCCTACGCTGGAAACCTCTACCGTCGGCGAGTGCTGCGCTCCACCGCGGTCGTGCCTTACTCCGCAATCTTCTACGCGACACACAAATGCAACCTCGCGTGCAGCTATTGCACACAAAAGAACCCCGAAGTGTTCAGTGAGGAACTTGGAACTGCGGATACCATCAGGCTGCTCAGCAACATTCGCAAGGATGTCGACACCCTGCTCATCACCGGAGGGGAATGCACCGTACGGCCGGATATCGAAGATCTGGTCGTCGCCGCTCGCACTGAGATCGGCTTCCGGTCGGTCCTCGTTGTTACCAACGGCGTGCTGCTCGCCAAGCGCCAAGCCATGCTGCCGTATCTCAACGGCCTGATCTGCAGCCTCGACGCCCTAGGCTACGATCCCTCGGAGCCTCTGTCGAAGTCCGCGGCGGTGCCGCGGGTTATCGACAACCTGCTGCTGGCGAAACAAGTCCTGCCAGCACAGGCGATCACGGTTTCCTGCGTGCTGGAGCAGTGGAACCTAGCCGAGGCCGAGCGGATCCTCGAGTTCTGCGGCGAGCACGGTTTCGTCTTCTCGGTCCAGTCGGCCCAGACGAACGGGAAATACCCGAACTTCGCCTTCCTCCGCGACCCCCGCTACCGGGCCTTCGTGGAGCGCCTGATCGCTCTGCGGAAACAAGGAGAGATCCGCATCAACGGCACTCCGAAGCTGCTCCGCACCCTGCTCCTGTTCGAGAGTTTCAAGTGCTATCCGACGATGTTCCCGCGGATCTACCCCAACGGCGACATCTTTTATCCGTGCGAGGTGCTGCGACGGATCGCCGGCAACGTGCTTGAAGACGGCTCCATCAGCGCCGCGTTCGAGCGCGGGCGGAAGCTCTACGGCGAGGTTCCCGAATGCAAGAACACGTGCTTTCTGTTCGGAAACGTACTGTCCTCGTACTATGTGGAGGATTTCTGGGGCTTGGCGGGCGACACTGTGCGCTCCCGTGCGGCGACGGCCTGAATCAGTCCGCCGCTCAGACCGAGAAGCCGTGCATCTCGCGGTAGATCGGCGCGTCGTACCGTTGGGTGGACTTGAAGTGCTCGTGGCGTCCGTCGCCAGCCTCCGCCTGGGCCAGGACTAGGATGCGGGCGCGCTCCCGCTCGTCCAGCGGCCGGAAGCCCCGGGCGATTCTCACGTCGGCCAGCAATTGGTCCATGCTCAGGTACCCGCGCACCAGAGACGAGATCGGCAGGCTGAGGGCCCAGCGGACGCACATTTCCGCAGTGACCCTCGTGGTGCTGGGGATCTCCGCAACCCTCGGGCCGCCGCCGAGCGACTTCATGCCAATGACGCCGACGCCCTTCGCCACGCACAGGGGCACGACCTCGTTCTGGAACGACCGGTAGAAGTGGTCCATAGGATTGATCGGCATCTGCGCCGACGCCCAGGCGTAGCCCTTATTGAGCATCTTGCGGTGGATCCGCGGATGCTTGTGGCCGGTGAAGCCGATGTAGCGCACCTTGCCGGCCCGCTGCGCCTCCAACGCGAGCTTGAGCCCGCCCCGCTCAAAGACCCAGTCGGGATCGTTGTCGTAGTTGATCTCGTGAAACTGCCAGAGATCGATGCGGTCCGTCCTGAGCCTCCGCAAGCTGTCTTCGAGGCATTTGCGGGCCAACGCCTCGTCGCGCCCGGAGTTTTTGGTCATCAAAAAGACCTTGTCCCGGCGGCCCTGCAGAGCCTTGCCCATCAGCTCTTCAGCGTAACCGTCGTGGTACCACCAAGCGTTGTCCCAGAAAAACACACCTTCGTCCAAGGCAGCGTGCGCCAGCCTCAAGGCGGTGGACTCATCCTCGTCCTTGGCGACTCGGCCCAGATGCGCCCCACCTGCGCAGAGGATCGAGACCTGCTCGCCCGTATGGCCCAGCGGCCTCGTCGGGATTCCTCGCCCGGCATCGTCCTGCGCCGCAGCCTGGGCGGCGAGCGCGCCTAACCCTCCAACAGTCGATGCCTTCGCCGGGTCTGCCATCGGCAACAGTATACGCCAGCCTGTCGGCTGATCCGCACGACGCCGCTGAGGCTACGCTTCCGTGAAGGGGCTGCGACGCAGAGCGTAATCGACAGCCTCCTGCGGCACCTTGTACTCCGTGTGCGAGGCGTTGCCCAAGAATCCCAGATCCTTGAGGCCCACCGGGCTGGTGTAGTAGGCATCGACAATCAGGCGGCGGGCCCAGCCGAAGAAGCGGATGCCGCGCCGAGCGTCCGTCGGGAAGCGTACGCCGAATACCGAGAAGCGCCTGTACTCCTGGGTCTCCCAGGTCGTATCCGCTCCGGTTTCGCCCCTTTCTGCGGCGACCAGGAGGTCTAGCAAGTCCGTCTGCTGGTCTGTGCTCGCCTCCGCGAACCTCTGCCCATGCTTGGCCTGCGCCGCATGGTCCAGCCACAAGATGCCCCCCGTAAAGATGGCGGCGAGTTCGGGGTTCTCGCTCGCCAGCAGATCGATGAACTCGGGAGCCCCGCCCTCGCGTCCGCTCGGACCGCCCTCGTCCGCAGGCACGATCAGCTCCGACAGCCTCTCCAGCGTCCGGAACTCGTGCTCGTTGAAGTACTTGACCTTGTATTCACCGAAGAGGGTCCGCTCCCCGTCGACTTCCCGATGCACCTCCGCCGCGTCTGCGGGTGCGACCCCGCCGCCGAGGCCGGCCGCCGTGACCCCCAATGCGACGCGGCGCAGCGCTTCGCGACGCGACAGCGCCCCGATCTGCACCAACCGCTGGCTGCTAGACATTGCCCTTCCTCATCTCGTCCGCCAAGTACTCCGCTGTGCGCCACGACAGGGCGTTGATCGTCAAGGTCGGATTCTTGTCCGGGTTGCTGACGAAGCTCGCCCCGTCGGCGACGAACAAGTTGCGCACCTCGTGTGCTTGGCAGTACTTGTTCAGCACCGAGCTGCTAGGCCGGTCGCCCATCCGAGCCACACCGACCTCGTGGATGATCGACCCGGGCACGGCGATGCCCTGGCCTTCGCGGGCGGGGTTACCTATCCCGAGCACCTTCCCTCCCGCAGCCTCGATCAAGTCCCGGAAGGTGCGTTCCATGTGCCGGGCCTGCTTCCACTCGTAGTCGCTGAACGAGAAGTGGAAGCGCGGAACGGGAATGCCCCAGCGGTCCACCGTATCCGGGTCGATGTCCATGTAGCTCTGGTTGTTCGGGATCATCTCGCCGCGGCCCGACAGCCCAATCCCAGTGCCGTACTCCTCGCGGATTCTCCGCTTCAGCTCCGCCCCGTAGCCCGCCGCCCGGGCGGTGCCGGAGAAGCTGCCCGGGCCGGGCATGCGGAAGCCTCCGCCCATCTCGATGTGGTAGCCGCGCGGGAAATCCAGCTTGCTATGGCTGTCCCACAGCCACCACGGAGCATACAGGTGCGCCCCGCCGAAACCATCGGTGTCGTAGCGCGGCATGTTCTCCAGAGCCGGCAGCGTGCCCCGCAGGCTGAATCCGACGGTGTCCATCAAGTAGCGCCCGACGAGGCCCGATCCGTTCGCGAGGCCGTCCGGGAATTGCTTGGACTTCGAGTTCAGCATCAGCCGGGCGGTCTCGCAGGCCGAGGCGGCGAGCACTACGGCGCGGCTCCGCACGCGGCGATCCAGGCGCGCGCTCTTGTCGACATAGACGACGCCCCGCGCCAAGCCCCTCTCGTCGACCTCGACCTCGCGGGCCATCGCCTCCGTGATCACGGTCACGTTGCCGGTAGCCATGGCCGGAAAAACATCGACCTGTGAGGCGGAGTAGTTCGAGGCCGTCAGGCAGCCGCGACCGCACTGGCCGCAATAATGGCAGGGCAGCCGACCGTTGAGGGACCGCGTGATCACCGCCCGGCGGTTGGCGATGAAGGGCACGCCGAGGCGCTGGCCCGCTGCGCGCAGCAGCCTCTCGTGGACCTTCGGCTCGGGCGGGTCGTGGAACTTCCCGTCCGGAGCGCTCCGGATGCCCTCGACGGTGCCGGTAACCCCGATGTACTCCTCGGCCCGGTCGTACCAAGGGGCCAAGTCCTCGTAGGAAATCGGCCAATCCCAACCCATGCCGTCGCGGGAATACGGCTTGAAGTCCAGATCGGAGAACCTGAACGACATGCGGCCGTAGTGGTTGGTGCGGCCGCCGACCACCCGCGAGCGGAACCAGTCGAACCGCGTCCCCGGCGCCGAAGTGTAGGGTTCTCCCTCCAGCTGCCAGCCGCCACTGACAGTGGTGAAGAATCCGAACGCCTGCCCCTCGCCGAAATAGGCCTTGCCGCCGCGCTCAGCTGTCCGGTGGCCGTAGTCGTAGGGCCATTGGTTGGTCTTGTAGTCCTGCTGCGGGTCAATCATCGGGCCGGCTTCGAGCAGGGCCACCCGGATTCCCTTCTCGCCGAGGACGCGCGCCATCGTGCCGCCGCCAGCTCCCGCACCAACGACCACGACATCGTAGTCCGTCTCCGCCATAGCGATTCTCTCCTCCCTGCCGCAGCCCCGGAGGCACCCTCCGCGCCGAACCGAGGTCGGCCGCTACGCGAGCTACTGGAGATTCGCGGGAAGCGGGTCCGGCCGCTTGGACACCACTCCGTCGAAAGCCTCCGCGATGGATATATTATGCGCGGTCAGCGTATGGCCCGTCGAGCGGTCCAGGTTGATCTGGGCCACGGCGAACTGGTTTTGGGTCGCGATGAGGTTGGTACGCGCATTGGCCAAGTCGCGCTGCGCCTGCACCACCTGGAAGATCGTCGAGGCTCCTAGGTTGTACTTCTTCTGCTCGGCGTCCAGCGTCTGCTCTTGCAGCTCCTGGGATTTGTGCGCCGCGGCGTAGCGCGCTCGGGCCTGCTGGATCTGGATCAGCGCCGACTGGACCTCGGTGCGGATCAGGTTCTCGGCTTGGACCAGCCGGATCTCCTGCTGGCGCTTCTCCAGCAGGGCTGCGGTGTAATCGGCCCGCGCCTGGCGGTTCTTGAGCGGGATGTTGAGCTGCAGGCGCACCTGGTAGTCCGGGAAGTTGCGCCGGAACAGCTGGTCGGCCGCCGTGCCGAGGCTGCCGAGGAAGAACGGGGAGACGCCGGCCGGCTGGCCCGGGCTGGCGAGGAAGTTGGCGTTGACCGAGCCCGCCAGAGCGTTGTTGGTGAGGTCGACCGTGACACTGGCGCTGGGCAGCATTCCGTTTCTGACGCCGATCAGCCCCAGCTCCGTGTTCTGGAGCCGGACCCGGTTCTGCTCCATGTCCGCCCGGGCGGCCAGGGCGACATCCATGAGGACGGGCAAGGATTCCACCTCGCCCGCTTCGTCAACTTTGATGCTATCGGTCGGCAGAATCTCCGCATGCATCAGGGTGGGGCTGGCGATGCCGTTGACGCTGATGGCGTCCTTGAGAATGGTTTCCTGCAGGCGGACCTCGGTCAGAGCGGCGGTAAGGTCCGCCTCCCGTGCGGCCACTTCCGCCTCGGCGCGGATAATCTCAATCGGCGCCAGAGTCCCGATCTCGACGCGCCGCTTGTTGTCTCGGTAGAGCTTCCTGGCCAGCTCGAGGTTCTGCTGCTGGCTCTCGGCCTGCGCCCGCAGGGAGACGAGGTTCCAGTAGATCTGCGCCACCCTGGTCACGACCTCCTCCACCTGCAGCTTGAATTGCAGGTTCGAGATGTCGTGGTTGTTCTTGGCGACCCTGATGTTGCGGGTGTTGACGGCCACTCCGAAGCCCTGGAGCAGCGGCTGGGTCAGCCGCAAGGTCAAGGCGCTGACGAGCGACGGGTTGAAGTTGGTGCGCACGCTGTTGGTGTTGGTGCGCTGGTTCGCCCAGATCAGCGCAGCCGTGGCCCCGGAGGGGAAGCCCTGCCGAACACCGACCTGGGAGTTGCTGATCTCGCGCACGAGCGTGTTCGTGCCGGTCACGAAGTTGCTGGTCTGGGGGTTCGAGAAATGGCCCCAGTCGATGTTGCCGAAGAGCGAAGGATCGAGGTTCACGGCCTGGGTGCCGAAGAACGTGCTGGCGTCGCCGATGTCGGCGGCCCCGCCCCCGCCGCCCCCGGCCCCGCCGCCCCCGGCGCGCTGCGTGATACCGGTGGCTTGGCCGACGGGCCGCCCGCCTCCATCGCCGCCGAGGCCAGTGGAGAGCGTGCTGATCTGGGTTTGCACGCCGCGCAGCTGGGCGCCGGACTTGGCGCGCATCCAGTCGTTTGCGGCGTTCTGGGGCCCGTAGCGCGCCCAAGCGATGTCGAGGTTGTTCTCAATCGCCAGGGCTAGCGCATCCGCCAGGGAAAGGTAGAGCTTGGCGTCGTGGAGCAGGGCTTCCAGGCGGTCGGAATTCGCCAGGGAGACCTCGGGGATCTCGGGTCGATCGAAGATGTCCGCGAACGGCGGCCAGCCCGACACGCCTTGGCTATAGTCCGGCGGTCGCGCCCGGATCGTTTGGGCGCCTAGCCACGGCTGCGCCAGGAGGACCCCCGCCACGAGGAGGTAAGGTGCGACAGTCCTATTCTTCATGCGACGCAGGGAGGTGAGGCACCACAGCCGGGGATGCAGATGCCTAACTATACAATGACGCAACGAGGTAGGCTTTGGTTACGGAATCGTCCACCCTTGAGCCCCAAACCTTGCGCTCTGCACAGCCGCAGGACACACGTTCCCACCGCACGTGGAAACTGACACTCGCCTACGACGGAACCGAGTTCTCGGGCTGGCAGGCGCAGCCGGGCCGCGCGACAGTCCAGAGGTCCCTGGAGCGGGCTCTGGCTAGGATCGAGGGCCGCCCCGTGCGCGTCGCCGGCTCAGGTCGGACCGACGCCGGCGTGCATGCCCTCGCCCAGGTCGCCTCGTGCGAATTACGAAACCCGATCCCCACCGACGGTTTGCTCAAGGCCCTCAACCGGCTGCTGCCGCCGGAGATCCGAGTTCTGCGGGCCGAGGTGGCCCCCCCCGGCTTCCACGCCCGCTACGCAGCGATCGCCAAGACCTACGAGTACCGCATCCATCGGGGGCCGGTCTGCCTGCCTTTCACGGCGCGCTACGTCTACTGGCACCCCTATCCTCTGGACGAAGGGGCCATGGCCCTCGCCGCCAAGCGGATCCCGGGCGAGCGGGACTTTCGGTCGTTCGCATCGGCGAGTCGGGGAGCCGACGGCTCGACGGTGAGAACGGTCTTCTCTTCCGCTCTGGCCCGGGACGGAGACCTGCTGGTCTACCGGATCCGGGGGGCCGGGTTCCTGTATCGCATGGTGCGCAACATTGTCGGCACGCTGCTGGATGTCGGGCGCAGCTGCCTGGCCCCCCCGGATGTCGACCGGATCCTCGCTATAGGCGACCGCAGCGCCGCCGGACGAACGGCACCAGCCCGGGGCTTGTTTCTGGTCGGAGTCGAATACCTGCGGGAAGCGGCAGGTGGGGCTGGCTCGCCAGAGACTGCAGCCGCACAGCGCAGCGACAGGCAGGCGGACGCCCCAAGTTAATTCGAACGGTCGACGATCAGGTTCGCCAGGCACCGCAGGGGCTCGGCCCGCGGGCCGAAGGCAGCCAAGGCCTCAAGAGCCTCGGCCCGGCACCGCTCGGCCCTGCGCCGGGACTCCTCAATGCCATACAGCGAAGGAAACGTCACCTTGCGCTGGGTCGTGTCCTTGCCAGCGGTCTTGCCCAGCTCCTCGGTCGAGGCAACCTCGTCAAGAACGTCATCTACGATTTGGAAGGCGAGACCGATGCAGCTGCCGTAGCGGCTCAGGTCTGCGTAGCGGGCGGGCTCGGCCCCCGCGCAGATGGCACCGAAGCGGACAGACGCACGGATTAAGGCCGCCGTCTTAGCGCGATGGATGAAATCAAGCGTTGCGGCGTCCGCCGGCCTTCCCTCGGCCTCGAGATCTGCCACTTGCCCCGCAATCATGCCGTGAGGCGTGCCAGCCGCCTGCGCCAACTCCGCGCCCAGCGCCACGCGCCGGTCAGCCGGGGCGGACAGGCCCGCCACGATCCCAAAGGCCAAGGTCAGAAGGGCGTCGCCGGCCAGGATGGCCGCCGCTTCCCCGAAGGCCTTGTGGCAGGCCGGCCGGCCGCGCCGCAGGTCATCGTTATCGAGGGCCGGCAGGTCGTCGTGGATCAGGGAATAGGTATGCACGCACTCCAGCGCGCAAGCGGCCCGGTCGACGCCTTCGGGCAACCCGCAAGCTTCGGCGGCAGCGATCGCCAGGATCGGCCGAACCCGCTTGCCCCCGGCAAAGACGCTGTGCCGCATGGCCGCATGAATCTTCCCCGGGGGGACATTGGCGGGCGGCAGGAGCCGGTCGAGCTCAGCGTCAACCCGGTGGCGGCAGTCGCTAAGGTAAACGTCTACATCCACGGACAGAGCCGCTCAGTCGCCATCGTCCTGCGGTTCAAAGGGCTGGGCCTCCGTGCCCCCTTCTTTCTTGAGCAGGATCTCGACCTTGGCTTCGGCGTCCCGGAGCTGCTTGCGGCAGCTCTGGCTCAGCTGGACGCCCTCCTCGAAGAGCTTGAGCGACTCTTCAAGCGACAGTTCGCCGTCTTCAAGCCTTTGGACAATGCGCTCGAGCCGGCCGAGCCCCTGCTCGAACGATGGTTGTTTCGGTTCGTCCAGCATAGCGTTGGTACACACAATTGTACTGTCGCCGCGGCTGCCGCCCAAGTCGGCTGCATCGTGCGGCACGCGTCGAGGCCCGGCAAGGACAGCGCCTCCCGGACTGAACGAAACCGCTCCCGCCTCGCAGGCGGCGCTGGCATCTTTCGCGTCAGCGGCTAGCCAGCGGACGCCGGAATAGGTCGGATCGGGACGCAGAGCGGGACCGGGCGAACTCGTGGCTGGGACGGGGCGTCTCTACCGACCGGTGCAAAGTCGCGTTATCGGAATTCAGGCAAGAATATACTTGCAGTCTGCCTCTCGAAAGAAAGCTTGCACCTGCTCCAGAGCTCCTTGCAAAGACTGAAAAGCAGCTTCCAAGTTGTCGCGAATCTGTGCTTCGGTTTTGCTTAGCTGGCGACTGACCCGACGCTTGACCAAGGCCCATAGCAGTTCTACACGATTGACTTGCGGCGAGTAGGTCGGCTGAAAACACAGCTCTTCTGCGGCTTGCTTCGCCACCAGCCACGCCTGGATTGTCCGTGCGTTGTGAATCCTGCAATTGTCGACCACTACCAGTATCTTCCGGCCTGCTTCCTCGGCGATCTGCTTGAGGAACTCCCGGAAGACCTCCGCCGTGACAGGGCCTTCCCGCACCCTGTCCTCGAGCTAGCCCTCCGGGCTGCTGGCCGCCAGCCGGTGAAGGCGGAAGCACCCGCTGGCCACCCGCCCGACGGGGGTCTGCCCGCGCATGCCCCCGGGGCGTCCGGAATCGTCGGCGCAGGCGATCATGGCTCCTCACTCCCGGGCACGGCGAAGGATCTTGGGGAACTCTGGGTATTCCTACCGCTGCACGCCAGCGGGCTCGGACTGGGTGGCGCACCGCTGGGGCCGCTGCGGCGGGAGTTGGAGCCGCCGCAGGCTCCGGCGCACCGGGGAGACGCTCAGGACGCTGCCGAACTCTCCCCCAAGGCTTGATGCACTCGCTGCGCGGTCCACCAAGCGCACTCGCATGGGCATTGATCGGGGTTTTGGTTTAGGACGATAGCGCGGATTCAGGCGGCGTGCTGGTCTGTCCCTTGGCGCGGTCTTCCCGTTCTCTTGCGATCTCTTTGGTTCTCATACCTTTCAGATGGAAGCGTGAGATCCAACGATACATCGTGTGTGCTGAGCAAAGAACGCAGGACTTTCTCTGGCCCACCGAATCCCCCCCGCGATGAGCTGCAAGACCACGTTTTTTCGAACTGCGAACTTCTGGCCCGCAGTAAGGCGTGGGAAGAAGAGGAATCTTTCTCTTGTCATACTGACTTTGCCATAAGTCATTGCAGAGTACGGCTAGAAACAGTATAGGCGCAGTCGGCGTCGCGAAGGAACCCTGGCACCTTGGCTGGGTCGGCCTCCAGGGCTTGCAGGGCCTCCTCCCAGCGCTCCCGGAGCTGGCGGACCACCCGGACCGGCAGCTTCCCCGCCCGGCGCTGGACGACCGACCGGACTGGCTCCGTAGGGTTCCATGCCGGAGAGTACGCCGGCCACAGATGAATCTCCACCGGTGCCTCGGTCCGCTCCTGCCAGGCTTGTATAGGCTTGGATGTGTGGATTCTGTGGCGGTCCACTAGCACGGGAATCGGGCTAGCCTCCGTCCGGTCCGGAATCTGCTGCAGGAACTGTTCCAACGTGGCTGCGGTGGCGGTTCCGGAATGGATCCTGGAGTGGATTGCTCCCGAGGGGCTGATCGCGGACAGCCTGTGCAGCCGGAACCGCTCCCCCGTGGGCTGGACGACAGGCGTCCGGCCCCGGGGACCCCACGGAGTGCCCCGGTGGGAGTGCGAGGTCCTGCCGGCCTCGTCGGCCAAGAGCAGCAGCGCTCCCTGCTCCTGCGCCTGCCGGGCGAGGGCGGGGTAGGTTGCTGCGATCCCAGTCCGCACCGCGGCGGCGTTCTGCTGGTAGGCCCGGAACTGAGGGCGCTGCGGAGTGAGGCCGCGGCGTCGCAGGACCCTGCGCACCGGGGCCAGGGACAGCTGGACTGGGAACGGGGCGAGGATCCCTGGCCGGACAATTCTTAGCGACCGGTAGGCGAACTCGAACTGGAGTTGGTCGGGGGATTCATCTCGCAGAGTTTCGAGGATCATCCTCATTTGGTTGCGGGAGAGGCAGGGGGGGCTTCCCGGTTGGGGTTGCTGTCCGAGAGCCTGGCATCCGCAGCAGGCCTAGAGCCGAATCCAGGTGCGGATTGTGCGGATGCCGAGGCCGAAGTCCTGGGCGAGGTCTTGGAGAGCTTTGCCGAGGCGGGCTTGGATCACGGCCAACTTCCCAAGGGGAGGTCGGGACCGATGGGGCATGCGTCGGAAGCCGCCCACCGATAGGAAGCTCATGGAATAGCAGGAATCACAGGCAGGTTCCATGCGGCAATGTCTCAGACAACAAGCATCTATAGACCAGTTTATGTGTGTGTTGGCGCGGGGGAGCTGCTGAGAGGTTGAAAACGGCCAGACCTGCAATTACTAATTTTGCCAAAAGTAATTGCAAGCAAACCACCAATAGAATCAATGGCTTGCGGGGCTTTTTCGTGCAATTACTTATGAACACATCAGTACTTTTGGCAAAATCAGTATGGCAAAGTCTGTAATATCGGTAAGAGTAATAGGGTATGGTCCGAGGCGTGGACGGCAGCAGCCGGAGCCGGCAGCAGGGGATCTGGGAGCGTGCGACGAGCCGGTGGCGGGAAGCTCCGACCGCGCCTGTGGCCTGGTCTTCGCCGGCGGGTCGCGCTGGTCGGCCTAGCTCCGTTGCTGGGCGGCGAGACGCCTCGCGAGTGGGCGCTCGCCGCCGCCGGGGCGGTTCCGGCGACAGCCCTTTGCGAGCCGGCCTGGCTGGCTCCGTGCAACCGGGTCTGGCCCCGCTGCAGGCGAGGGTTGCAGCGCATCGTGCATCCGGTCGTCAGGGGCTGGCCTGCTTCGCGGCGGCAACGCCGACCGGTCTCGCCCTGCGCGCCTTGGGGAAGGACCCGCTGCGCCTGCGGCGCGACCCGGACGCCGGGTCCAGAACCGGAAGCGATGCAGAACCAGTTCCGAGCCGCCATGCGAGTTGCGCTGGACTGCTAGCTGACGCCCGCACGCCCGCCCTGCGGAGGACACTCAACCTCCAGGTTAAGCACCGCGAGCCCTTGTTTGCCCTGCGCGCCGAGCCCTCGTCCGCACGCCCGCGGACGCCTGCCGCCGGTTCCTGGGCCCGGGCCTCGCCTGCCTCGCTAGCAGCCATGGCTTCCTGCGCCAAGAGGCGCAGGACCCGGCGCTCCAGCGCACCGGGACCGACTCGGTCGCGCCGGATTGACAGGCCGGGCGCCTGGGTGCCGATTGCTCAGCCAGGAATGAACACTGCGACAGAAAGAGGAAAGGCCCTGGCGGATACCCATGGCTGATACCAAGACGCCCGGCGTGAAGCTGCCCCCCCCCAATCGGGAATCCGCCGCGTCCTGCGCTTGGTCGGCTGGAACGCGTTGTTGCTCGCCGCCGGTCTCGCCCTGACCGCCGCCGCCGCGGAAGTGTGGCTGCGGCTGAGGCTGACAAAGCCCTTCACAGCCAACGACGAACTACCCGTGCATTTCGTTCCCGGCGTGGGGCGCATGCTGCAACCCCAGGCGGAAGTGCGCTGGACGAACCACGTAGATTTCTGGACCGTCTCGCGCACCAACCGCTGGGGCTTTCCCGACCGCGAACCCGTGAGCGCCGAACGCGCCGCGGCAGGCTGCCACATCGCCATGATCGGCGATTCCTTCGTCCAGGGGCGGGAAGTCCCCATCGTTGAGAAGCTCCAGGTCCGGCTGGAGGAGCTTGCCGCCCGGAAGCTGCCCCGCCTCGACGTCACCACCTCGGCGTTCGGATACTCGAGCACCGGCCAGCTCAACCAGCTGCCCTACTACGACGAGTTCGCGCGCCATCTCCATCCCAGGCTGCTGGTGCTCGTGTTCGTTCCGAACGACTTCGCGGACAACACGCCGGTTCTCCAAGCATTGAGAGTCGGAATAGATCCGGATCGGATACCCTGGGTTTCCGCGGAAAGAAACGGGGACGGAATCATCACGTTGCGCCCGCCGTCCACCTATCCCCTTATCGGGAGTACGGAGTATCGTGCCCTTGGTACAGGTCTATGCTAGGAAAAGCAGCTCGCAGGTCCTACTTCGCGACTTGGCTGCGGGCCAAGGCACGTTCGAAGCTGTTTCCACGGGAGACCGCTCCAGTGATTGAGACCTCAACCGAGGCCGCGCAGATTCTGAGCCGGAGTGCGCCGTATGCATCGCTGCTGGATGGATGGCGGCCGACGGTGGGGAGTGCCATACCCGAAGTGTTTCGCCGCAAGAACCTGCCGCCCTACTTCGAAGAGGCCTTGGATTTCACGGCCTTCGCCCTGGATCAGCTCCAGGAGCGCACGGAGCGCGACGGCGTTTCCCTGGCCGTCCTGACGACGCACTGGACGCGCACCCGGGGCGATCCGCTATTCGACCGCTTGCACGCCCTGGCCGCGGCGCGGGGCATTCCCGTCGTCAACCAGCATGACTACATCCTGCGCCGGGGCGCCAGGCCCGAGGACGCACACTGGAAGCATGACTTCCACTGGAACGCCGCCGGCCACCGGTGGGCGGCGGAAGCCCTGCTCGAGCACCTGCGGCGGAATCAGGACGTATGCGCCGGACCGTCTCGGCCGCGCGCGGAGTGAAACTCCCGCCAGCGGCCGCGTTGCACGCCCCCGGGGCGCTCGCCGCCGTGCCGCGTCCACCCGCGCGCCGGGGCTCGCGTTCGCCTGGCTGCTCCCGGCCTTGGTGCCCCGCGCCGCGGGAGCGGGGCATACGGGGCAGCTGCTTCCGCCCCAAGCAATTGCACGCAAGCCGCCAGTGGCATCCATGGCTTGCGGAGACTTTTCGGGCCATTGCCCGCCTGATGGCCCGCAAGCCTCAGCCAGAGTTCGGAGGCGGTAGCGGCGGGGTGTGGGCGCAGGCCGGCACCGGACGGGGACCCAGCCCCGCGTAGGCGTAGCGCCGGTTGCAGCGGTAGGCGGACGCGACCAAGTAGCGCGGCAGGGGCTGCGGGTGGCAGGCGGGGCAGGTCCCCGTCAAGTCTGCCTCGTCCGGTGCTAGATGCGGAAAACCTACCGCCCGCCTAGCAGCGGCAGCCAGTTCGCGGCACCGTGCAGCGCCGGCAGCGTCTCGCGGCTGACGTGGCCGGCGTCCAGCGTCACGCCGCGCAGGTCGCCCCCCCTCGTCCAGCGCTGCATCCCGCGCTTCAGCCCGGCCGGGTCACGCCGCGCCAGGACCCGCTGGAAGGTCGTCTCCGAGGGTGCCCCGAAAGCTTGCGCACGCCGGTCCCACAGACAGCCCAGCACCTGCCGGTCCTCTGGCGGCCAGGCCTTGGCGCACACTTCCGTCTGCCGCCCGCAGGCCAGCCGCAGGCTACCTCTCGCACGGCTGGCCCGGGAACCCGCCCGTCCGCCAGCCCCCCAAGGCCTGCCTCCTCCCGCGCCACGCGGCCACGGAGCACAGGCCGGCCCTGTTGGAAGCCGAGATCGTGCCGCTCCTCCAGCAAGCGGTTCCCCTCCGGCCGCTCGGGGGCCCGAACCAGGCACCCTGGCACCTCGCGCACCTGAGGGACCGCCGTCACGGGCGGGCAGGGCTACCCTGCCGGGGCCATCCCTTCTGCTTACCCAAAATCAAGGTACAGACCGGTGCATAAGTCCTGTCACACAAATCACGCTAGATTTCTAGCATTTTCAATAGCTTACGGGGAAAGACCCCTGACACGACTTTTGCACGGATCAGTAATAAGCCAGCCCCTGCGCCTAACTCCGGCACTGCCTGTCTCCTATGCTCTAAAGAAGCAGTCGTGGCCGCCTCCCCCGGCACGGCGGGGCCGGGCGGCGCACCCGCCGCCACGGCTCCGGGGTCCATTTGCCATGCCGCCAGCGACACATTCGGGAAGGCAACACCCCAGTGTTACTAATTTTGCCAAAAGTAATTGCAAGCAACCTACCAATAGAATCAATGGCTTGCGGGGCCTTTTTGCGCAATTGCTTATGGAAACATCAATAAGTGTGCCGTAGCGACAGGGCTCTGATTCCCGGATAAGGATTGTGGTTGCTGGCCAGAACGTCTTTGTGTTGACGTGGTTTAGGCGGTCCTCCAGGGTGTCCGCGTATTGCCCTTTGGAGGTGCCGTCCGATTTTTCTGGAGGCCCCCTTGGCCGGACTCGGCGTGGGGACGCGGCTGGCCCGGTTCCTCGAGCCGGCCGTGGCGGCCCGCCTCCAGCGCCGCCAGCGCGGTGGCAGCGATGGGCAGATGCTGCTGGCGCTGCTCTGCGCGGCCTGCGCCGGTGGGGAGCACCTCCACGCAGTCGACGCCCTAGGGGCCGATCCCGTCGCACGCCGAGCTTGCGGGCTGCGTACCGTGCCCCACAGCCGGCGGCTCGGTGCAGACCTGCAGCGGATGCATCAGGCGGCTCTGGAGGGGTGGCGGCGGGGTGCGCGACTGGTCAGCCGACGCCTGGTGCCGCTGGGGGCGCAGGCGTGCGGGCAGCGGTGGGGATCCGTGCCGGTGCGCGGGGACGGCCCGGGAATCGCGGGGGAGGTCCCGCTGTGCGAGCACGCCGTGCGCGGCTACCACGGCGAGAAGCAGTCCTGGCTGCCCTCGGTGCGCGTGGGGGCGGCGGGGGTCAGCGCCCGGCTGCAGGCGGGCGGCACGGACATGCCTGGCAGTGCAGCAGCCGGTGCGGCTGCGAGCCGCCAGAGCGGACTCCTGCGGAGCGCTGGTGAGCTCCTGCCGCCAGTGGGGCGGGGATGATTCCGGGAGCGTGACCGATCCGCGCTAGACAAGCGGCCCCACAACCCCCAGCTCGGGGAATTATCCGGGAACATAGGGTGACGGGGTGTCCGATCCATACTTCCGCCGCTTGGGTTAGAATTAACTGTTCATGCGCGTCGCCATCGGGGCCGACCACGCCGGCTACGACCTCAAGCAGGCGGTTCTGGAGCAACTGAGTGAGACGGGTTACAAGTGGGTCGATGTTGGGGCCCATAGTCTGAACCCTCTGGATGACTACCCCGATTTCGCTATTGCCGTCGCCGAGCGAGTTCGCCGTGGCGACACCGATCGCGGCATCGTAATCTGCGGCAGCGGTGTTGGGGCTAGCGTGGTCGCGAACAAGATGAAGGGAGTCCGGGCTGGCTTATGCCACGACACCTACTCTGCGCGCCAGGGTGTGGAGCACGACGACTTGAACGTCCTCTGTTTAGGAGGCCGAGTCATCGGGTCGGCGCTCGCTGGCGAACTCGTGACGGTGTTCCTGGATGCCCGCTATACCGGCGAAGCCCGCCACGCCCGACGCCTGCAAAAAGTTCTGGACGCGGAAGCTCAGGGCTGATCGCCGTTTTCGACAGCGCCCGTCAGCTCGGCCTGCACCGCCTGCGCGACCTCACCCTCGCTGCGACCAGTTTCGGCCCGGGCGTGGCGACCAAGTCCTCCGCTGTATGCAGTGCCACACATGAAGTGCTGGGTGGTGCTGGCCTGAGCAGCGCTCACTGGCCCGAACGACGATTTCTGCAGGGCGGTGAATGTCCTGTTGCAACCGACCAGAGCTTTCATCCAGCCCCAGTTCCAGATGTCTGGGTATGCTCGTAGTTGAAGAGGTCGGATCCGTCCGTGGAACTGCTACAGAGTCTGCTGTACTGGATCTCAAGCGCATTTCTGCTGCCCGCCTTGCTGGCGATCCTAGGCCTGTTCGTCTACACGGCGTACCTTGCGGGCGGCGTGCTGGCGGAAGGCTTCGACCGCCGTTCGAATCGTAGCGCCCTGAAACAGCTGCACGCCGCCGAGCCTAGCCGGGAACGCTTTCTAGGCATGGACTGGAAGCTAGCGCTTGGCCGTTTCGCCGAGGCCGCCGAGTCCCGCCCCGAACACCTCGACAAGGCAGTCGCGGACCTGGAGAACGACTTTCGCCGACGCGCCGAGAGGCTGTCCGTGCTGGCCCGCACGGGGCCGATGCTGGGCTTGGTGGGCACGCTAATCCCGCTGCAGCCCGCGCTGGCGGGCCTTGCGGCGGGCGACATGGAGTCGATGGCGTCGAACCTGCTGATCGGATTCACGACAACCGTGCTGGGCTTGATCATGGGCGGCACGGCCTACGCCCTCGGCGTGCAAGTCCGGCACTGGGGCCGCCAGGACCTCACCGAGATGCATTATTTCTTGGAGGCTTGGTCTCAGCCAGCACATGAGGAGGATGGGAACGATGCCGAAGAAGTTGCCAGCAAATAGTAGGCGCAGGGATTGGATGCGGCGTGCCACAGCGGGAATGGAATCCCACGACGACGGCGACCCTCTAGGCGGAGTTGTCAATCTGTTTGACGCAAGCATGGTGCTCGTAGTCGCCTTGATCCTGGCGCTCGCAGGAAGCGCCAGCTTGGCCGAGGTTGCGGTGCGCATGAGCACCCGGGACATCACGATTGTCACCAACCCGGGTCAGCCGGACATGGAGATGATCGTCAAGCGGGGCGAGCGGATTGAGCGCCTGCGCGCCAGCGACGAGACGGGTGCCGGACGGGGCCGTCGGCTAGGCGTCGCCTACCGCTTGGAGAGCGGTGAGGTGATCTACGTTCCTGAGGCCGAATAGATCGCTGGGTGGTACCCTGGAGCGTGCGAGGTTCCCGTTCGTGATCCCTGTGGCGGAAACCGGCTCGGCCGCGGAGCTACAGGCCTTGGAAGAGCGCTGGGGGGCCCACAACTACCACCCGCTCCCAGTTGTCGTGTCGAGGGCCGAGGGGCCCTGGGTCTACGATGTGGGCGGCCGGCGTTACCTCGATTGCCTGAGTGCCTACTCGGCGGTCAATCAGGGGCACTGCCACCCGCGGATCGTGGCCGCCCTGCGCGACCAGGCCGCGAGGGTCACGCTGACTTCGCGGGCGTACCGCAACGATCAGCTCCCGCTCTTCTGCCGCGAACTGGCGCAGCTCTGCGGGATGGATATGGTCCTGCCGATGAACACCGGCGCGGAGGCCGTGGAAACGGCGATCAAGTCCGCCCGCCGCTGGGGGTACATGCAGAAGGGGATCGCTCGGGACCGCGCCGAGATCGTAGTCTGCAGCAATAACTTCCACGGTCGGACGACCACCATCGTTGGCTTTTCCTCCGATCCTGCGAGCCGCGACGGCTTCGGGCCCTTCACGCCCGGGTTTCGGACGGTGCCTTTCGGCGACGCGGACGCGCTCGCTGCGGCCCTGGGGCCCGAATCCTGCGCCTTCCTGGTCGAGCCGATCCAATGCGAAGCCGGGATTCTGATCCCCCCGGAGGGGTACCTAGCCTTGGCAGCGGAGCTCTGTCGCGAGCGCGGCGTCCTGCTGATCGCTGACGAAATCCAAACGGGCCTTGGGCGGACGGGAAAACTTTTCGGGTGCGAGCATGAAGGCGTCCATCCCGACGTCTACGTGCTGGGCAAGGCCCTGTCTGGAGGCGTGTACCCGGTCTCGGCAGTGGTTTCGCGGCGGGATGTCTTGGGAGTCTTCGACCCCGGCAGCCACGGTTCGACATTCGGCGGAAACCCGCTCGGCTGCGCCGTGGCCCGAGAGGCGCTGCGGGTGCTCCGAGACGAAGACCTTCCGGCCAGGTCGGCTGAACTGGGGGCGTGGTTCCTCCGAGAACTGCGGAACATCGAGCATCCCGAAATCCGGGAGGTCCGGGGTCGCGGACTGCTGGCCGGGATCGAACTGCACGGTCCGGCTAGGCCCTATTGCGAGCGGCTGCAGAGGCTGGGCCTTCTGTGCAAGGAAACCCACGACTGCGTTATCCGGCTGGCTCCGCCACTGGTGGTCGAGCGCCAGGACTTGGAATGGGCGCTGGGGGTGCTCCGGACCGTGTTTGCGCCGTAGCGCCTCCAACCCAGCCGCTGCGCGAAACGGCAACAGCCTTGGCCCCCCGACTTCCGCGTTGGCTGTGTTTCCGCCTTACCGCGCTCGGGCCTGCAGCGTGGGATTGAGCAGCGCCTGCACTTCGGGCGCGTCGATGTTGGCGGGGGTGACGACATGCGTAGCTGTTTCGATGCGGCGGGGCGGGGTTTCGCCCCGGATTGCAGCTGCCACCGTGCGAACGGCTCGGTAGCCGATCTCAAAGGGATCCTGCACCACCACGGCGCGGGCGATGCCGTCCCGGATGTCCTTGTCGATCGACACCGTCATATCGAAACCCACGAGCTGCACTTGCTCCTGCCTCCCGCGGCCTCGCAGGGCCTTGGCAGCCCCCACCGTGGCCGGTTCGGCGGACGCGAAAATACCGTCGAGGTCCGGATGTGCCGTAAGCATGTTCTCCGTGACGGCCAGGGCCAGCGCCCGGTCTGCCCGGCAGTACTTGAAATCGACGATTTCGATGCCGGGAAACTCCGCAGCGACCGTATCCTCAAAGCCCTCCTCGCGCTGCATCGTCGACGACGATCCGGGCACCATCTTCACGATCACGATCCGCCCCGCGCCGCCGAGCAGCTCCGCCAGGGTGCGCGCGGCGAGCGTACCCGCCTCGTAGTTGTTCGTCGAGACGAACGAAACATACTCGCTGGTGTCGATGCCCGTATCGAAGATAGCTACTGGGATGCCTTCCCGCGCAGCGCGCTCCACGACGCCGACGAGGGCGGTGGCTTCGGTCGGAGCCAGCACAATGCCGTCCACCCGGGAATTAATCATGGCGTCGACGATCTCAATCTGGCGCGAGAAATCGGTCTCGGCTGGAGGGCCCTTCCACTCCACCGCGACACCCTCCTCCTCCGCGGCTAGATTCGCGCCGGCTTGGACGGATTGCCAGAAAACATGGGCGACGGCCTTCGGCACGACTCCGATGCGCACGGCGTCGGAACGATTGCACGCGGAGAACGCCAAAAGGCAGCCGACTGCGGCCCACAGGATCGGAACCGTCCGAGGGAGCATGGGAATCTATACATTGTGGCACGGAGGTGCCGGTTCCATCCCCGCTTGTCTGACCCTGACACACACTTACTGCCACCTGCGCCCCCGCAAAGCCTACCCGGGCCACTCCAGCCAGCCCCAAGTCTCGCTCACCGCTGGCACCCTCTGTGCCCTCCCGGCTGCCCCGGACCCCGGGGTGCCTGGCCCTCCACCTCTGCCTTCAGGCCCAGTACGGACTCTCCTCGCTGGAGCTGGCCCGGCAGCTGGGCGGGAACCGGAACCCCGCTTGGAAGCTGCGCCAAGCCCTGCGCGAGCGCCACGAGCGCGCACGCTGGAAGGGTGTCGTGCAGCGGGACGACGCCTCCTGGGCGGGGTGCGCCGGAACGGCCAGCGCGGGCGCGGGGCGTCCGCCCAGACGCCCTGCGTAGCGGTCGGGGAGGTGTCTCCGGACGGGCGTCCGCACCCGTTGCGCCTGAGCCGCGGGCGCGGCTGCCGGCAGGCCGAGCGGCAGCGCTGGGCGGGGCACCGCCACCTGCCGCGCTACCTGGCCGAGTTCGTCTGCCGCTGCAGCCTGCGCTACGCCGGGGCGGCGCTGGGGCCCCGTCTGGGAACCGCCTGCGCCCAGACCCCGCCCCTAGGATGTTGGGGGTAGGCCTCGCAGCGCCCGGCGACCGCTGGCGCGGTGGGCTCCACGCCCAGCCCTGGCCGGGTGCTGCAGGGCTACGAGTGCTCCAGTCGTAGGCCGCACCGGCGTTCACTGGATCGCCGCCCTCGGCGCAGCAGCTGCGGCTGGCCCGGGGCGTGGGCGACCAGCGAGACGGTTTCCCAAGGTACGCCCAGCGGAGGCGCTGGACAGGGCCTCCGGGCCTCGGACAGCCCAGCGCCTTCCAGTTTTTGCGGCAAGGCCTTAGCGAATGCTTCCGTCTGCCGTCCGCCGTGCCAGCCGCAGATTTTCGCCAGCGTCGGCAGGCTCCGGACCGCGCCCAGCGCCGGCCCCGGTGCGGGTCCGGCACCTTCTCCAGCAGCTCCCGCCACGCCTGCAAGTCCGCCGTCTCCCAGCGCGGCTGCGGCTGCTCCGCAGCCGCTCGGGCGGCCACACCAGACGCACCGGCACTTCGCGCACAGGGGGACCGCCGCCTGGGGCGGGCAGGGCTGCCCTGTAGGTGCCAGCCCTGCTCCTGACCAGCAAGCGACGCAAAAAGCCACCCCCCTCTCACTCCTGCCTGCCTGTCTCCTAGGCTCCAAAGAATCAGCCGTGCCGGCGCGTGGGGAGACATTCCGCAGCGGGCTACGGTACGCTGAAGCGGCGTGGGATGTGCGCGACCTGTGCGGGCGACAGCCCGCACAGGGACATCCACTCGAGACCACCACAGGTGGGTCCAGCCACAGCCTCTAGCCGTCGTCGATCTGTCGCAGGCCGGCCACCAGCCGATGCGGTCCGGCTCCGGGCGCAGCGTCCTCATCTTCAACGGGGAGCCCTACAATCATCGGGGCCTCAGACGACGGCTCGACACCCATCCTCCGAACCTACCCTGCAGGGACCGTTCCGACACGGAAACGCTGCTGGCCGCCATCAAGGGCTGGGGGTTGGAGGCTGCGTTGCGGGCGTCCACCGGCATGTTCGCCTTGGCCCTCTGGGATCGCGAAGCCAGAGCCCTCTATCCGGCCCGCGACCGGGCAGGTGAGAAACCGATCTACTACGGCTGGCAGAACGGTGTGTTCCTGTTCGGGTCCGAACTGAAGGCGCTCGCGGCGCATCCTGCGTTCGCGGGAGACATCGACGGAGGTGCGCTCGCTCGGTTTGGGCGCTACGGTTACGTTCCAGCCCCGGGAGCCATCTACCGAGGTGTCCGCAAGCTGCCCCCGGGCGCATACGTCAGAACGGCCGTCGGCACCTCAGGGCAACGTGCGGGCGAACTGCCGGAACCGCGGCCGCACTGGTCGTTGCGGGACGTGATCACCGCGGGGCGGGCCCAATCGTTCGCAGGCGCTCCCGAAGAAGCGGCCGCCATCCTGCACGACCTGTTGCTGCGGGCGGTCCGCCGGCAGATGGTCGCGGACGTGCCGCTCGGCACCCTCCTGTCCGGCGGGATCGATTCGGCGGCAGTCGTTGCGTTGATGCAGGCGCAATCCGCGCGGCCGGTGCGGACGTTCACCATCGGATTCGATGAAGTCGCATACGCCGAAGCGCCGTACGCCAGGGCCGTAGCGAGCTATCTGGGAACTGCGCATACAGAGCTGTACGTGGCGACGCACCAGGCGCTAGACGTCATTCCGCCGCATCGGCGCGGGCGCGATCCTGGCCTTCGTCGCCATGGTGCCGGGCCGCTTGCTGCGTCGGCTGCCCGCAGCCAACGGGCGGCGCTGGACGCCGGGCGCGATCCGCAGACTAGCGCACCAGGCCACCGGCCGGACGCGGGAAGAGTTCTATTGGCGCAGCATCTCGCACTGGCCGGATCCGCCCGCGATCGTCCGCGGAACGTCCTGGCCCGGAACCGTAGTGACCGAAGCCGCCAACTGTGCGGATGCGTTGGGATTCGCAGAGTGGATGATGGCGGTCGGCCCCCTGACGTATATCTTCCCGACGACACTCTGGGTAAGGTCGACAGGGCGGCGATGGGCACCAGCCTCGAGACGCGCGCACCATTTCTGGGTCACCACGTCATGGAATTCGCTTGGCGGTTGCCGTTGTCGTTCAGGGTCCGCGGCACCGAAAGCAAATGGATTCTGCGGCAGGTGCTCCGCAAGTACCTGCCGCCGCAGCTTTTCGATCGGCTCAAGGCGGGATTCAGCATCCCGCTTGCCACTTGGCTGCGCGGTCCCCTCCGGGATTGGGCGGAAGCCTTGCTCGCCGAACGGCGGCTGCGGGAGGAAGGGTTTTTTGATCTCGGCTCAATCCGCCGGATGTGGCTTGCATTCCTGGAAACGCACGATCGTCACGAGGCGCTACGCCTCTGGAGCATTGCGATGTTCCAGGCGTGGCTGGAACGTTCACCCGCGGGCGCGGCGCGGAATGCACGCTAGGCGGAGACCGCGTCGCCGGGCCGCGGTAGCCAGCTGCTACTGCCACACACTTACTAACGTTTCCCAAGTAATGGCACGAAAAGGCTCCGCGATCCATTGATTCTATTGGTGGTTTGCTGGCAATTGCCTTTGGCGGAATTCGCAAGTGCGTGAAAGCGTCAGGCCGCCGGCTGCCAATCCGCCCCAAGCTGGTAGAGTAGGGGCCATGAGGGTCCAGCTGGCCTTGCTCCTGACGCTCGCCGCTCCGCTGTCGGCCGGGAAGCAGCTAGGCGTCATCGACTTCCCGAACAGCGGCTCGGCGGCCGCGCAAGAGCCGTTTCTGCGCGGCGTCCTCCTCCTCCACAGCTTCGAGTACGACGACGCAGCGAGGGCGTTCCAACAGGCCCAGGAAGCCGATCCCCGCTTCGCCCTGGCCTACTGGGGTGAGGCCCTCACCCACTACCGCCCAGTCTGGGGCCGCGAATACCCCGCCAAGGGCCGGGCGGCCCTCGCCAAGGGAGCGGGCGCCGAGCCGTCCGACGCCCGCGAACGCGGCTATATGGAAGCGGCGGGAACCCTCTTTGGAGAGGGTAACCGGGCCGAGCGCTGGAAACGATACTCGGACGCCATGGAGCGGCACTCCCGGGCGTATCCCAACGACCCGGAGGCAGCCAGCCTCTACGCGGTGTCCTTGTTCGACGGCACGCAGGGCCGGGACCACCGCACCTACATGAAGATCGCTGCCGTGGCCGAAGGGGTCTACCGCGACAACCCCAATCATCCAGGAGCTCTGCACTACCTGATCCACGCCTTCGACGACCCCATTCACGCTCCCTTGGGGCTCCGTTTCGCGCGCAGCTACGCCAGGGTCGCTTCGGACGCGCCGCATGCGCAGCACATGCCTTCGCACATCTTCCTAGCGCTCGGCATGTGGGACGAGGTGGTGTCCTCGAACATCGATTCGTGGGAATCGTCCGAAGCTCGGGTGCAGCGCCTCGGCCTGGGGTCGGACGAGCGTGGCTACCACGCTCTTTGGTGGCTGCAGTACGCGCACCTGCAGCTAGGCCAGTTCGACGAGGCGCGCAAAAAGCTCGCGGTCATCGAGGCAGACGCGGCCAACTCCGGCTCGGCCCATGCGCGGAACCACCAAGCCTACCTACGCTCCCACTACCTCGTCGACACCGGTCGCTGGACAGTCGACATCGCTCCGGTCCACGAGGAGGGACTCGACCAGCGGGCCTGGGGCGCCAACGCCCTCACGGAAGGACTGCGAGCCATCAAGGCCAAGAAGACGCACACCGTCCGGCAGTGGCTGCGAAAGCTTCAGGACCGGGCCAGGGTTCACGGCAAGAAGACGGCTTCCCTGCCCGTCGCCGCCCGCATTCTGGAAGGACTGGTGTTGCTGGCACAGGGCCAAGCCGACGGTGCCGTCGCGAAGCTTCGCGAAGCCGTCGAGCTGGAGGAGCAGACACCGTTCGGCTACGGTCCGCCCTTCCCCGTGAAACCCGCGCTGGAAACCCTGGGCGAGATCTACCTCCACCTCGAGCGGCCCGCCGAGGCGGCGCAGGCATTTGAGGCGTCCCTGCAGCGCACGCCTCGCCGGGCGCGCTCGCTGATCGGCCTGCACCGGGCCGCCACCGAGGCAGGAGACGCCGTCCTGGCTGCATGGGCAAAAGCCGAACTCAGGGGATACCAAGCGGCTTGGTAGCAAGAGCCTAGCCCAGCGGGACGCTTCTGGCCCGTGCGATCATCCTAAGATGAAGGTTGGCCCCGGTTGCGTGGCGGGCGCTGCCGGAGCCGGCGGGCGCTGCCAGGGAGGGCACCCCGTGGCGCAGTCCAGACCCTCCAGCCCCCAAGCGCCATGAAGATCGGTTTCGTCAGCCTCGGATGCCCCAAGAACCTTGTGGACAGCGAGGTCATGATCGGCCTCCTGGAGGCCCGCGGGCACGAATTGACGCAGGATCCAGGCGACGCCGACGCGCTGGTGGTCAACACATGCAGCTTCATCGAGCCCGCTAAGCAAGAATCGATCGACACGATCCTCGAGACGGCCGCGTACAAGAAATCGGGCCGCGCCCGGAGGCTGGTGGTCGCGGGCTGCTTGGTGGAACGCTATCGCACGGAGTTGCGCGAGCAGATCCCCGAAATCGACGCGGTGCTGGGCACGAACGAGCTGGAATCGATCGTCAGCCACTGCGAGGGCCGCTCGCTGAAGCCCGCTGGAGCACCGCCGGGGGGATACCTCTACCACGACCTGACCCCCTCGCCGGCTCGCCACACCTCGCCACCTCGCTTACGTCAAGATCAACGAGGGCTGCGACCACCCCTGCTCGTTCTGCATCATCCCCCAATTGCGAGGGAGCTTCCGGAGCCGCCGCTTCGAATCGGGTCGTGGCGGAGGCCTCGCGGCTCTTCGGCCAGGGTGTCAGCGAGCTGACGCTCATCGGGCAGGACACGACGGCCTACGGCGAGGACCTGGGGGTCCGCGACGGCTTGCCTCGCTTGCTGAGCCGCTTGGCGCGTCTCGAGAACGCGGGCTGGATCCGCGTCCTTTACGCCTACCCCAACCGCGTGACGGGTAAGCTGCTGGAGACCATCGCGAACCACGCTGCGCTGTGCAGCTACCTGGACATCCCCCTCCAGCACGCCAGCGCCAGCGTACTGCGCCGCATGCGCCGCGGTGCCAACGCGGACATTTTTCTGAAGCTGATCGAGCGGATCCGCAGCGCCATTCCGGGCGTGGCGATCCGCACCAGCTTCATCGTCGGATTCCCAGGCGAGACGGAAGCCGACTTCGAGGTGCTCTGCCAGTTCCTGCAAGCCGCCGAGTTCGATCACGCCGGGTGCTTCCGGTACTCGGACGACGAGCACAGCGCGAGCTACGCCCTTGGCGACAAGCTCGACAAGCGCACCATCTACAATCGCCAGCGCCGCTTGATGGCCGTGCAGCGCAAGGTGTCGCGGCACCGCAACCAAGC
>CBDBZZ010000019.1:0-78245 GCA_965213745.1 Bryobacterales bacterium
CCTGATGGGGCTGGTGGCCAAGCGGGTGGCCGACAAACGCTGCTCAGGCTCATCCGCAGCTTCCTGACCGCGAGCGTGCTCGACGGTGGGCTGGTCGGCCCGACCACCAAGGAGACGCCGCAGGGCGGGCCGCTCTCGCCGTTGCTGTCGAACCTGATGCTGGATGTCCCTGGACAAGGAGCTGGAGACCGCACGGCCACCGCTTTCATCCGCTACGCCGACGACTGCAACATCTACGTGCGGTCCCGGCGGGGCGGGCGGGCGTGACCGACTTCCTTGCCCGGCAGCTGAAGCTGACGGTGAACGCAGCCAAGAGCGCGATGGACCGCCCGTCGGCGCGGGCTTTCCTGGGCTTCAGCTTCACGGCCGGACCGGTGCCTCAGCGGGTCGTCTCGCCGAAGGCGCTCGCCCGGTTCGAGACGCGGGTTCGGGAACCGACGCGCCGCATAAGGCGCGTCAGCTTCACCCGTCTCGTGGAGGAGCTGTCCCGCTACCCTCGTCGGGTGGCGGGGCTACTTCGGATTCTGCGAGGTTCCCTATGTCCTGCCTCCGCCTCGACCAGTGGACACGGCCGGCGGCTTCGCGCCGTCGCCTGGACGCACTGGAAGCGTGGGCGTACTCGCTTCGCGGCGCGGTGCCGTCGCGGCGTCAGCAAGCGGCTGGCGGCCCAGACCTCTAGCAGCGCCCACGGCCCATGGCGGATCAGCCTCAGCCCGGCACTCAGTATCGCGCTGCCCAACGCCTTCTTCGCCCGAATCGGCCTCGCATCCGTCGCCGCAGGCCTTGCCGCTTACTAATTTTGCCGAAAGTAATTGCAAGCAACCCACCAATAGAATCAATGGCTTGCGGTGCCTTTTCGGGCAATTACTTATGAACACATCAGAACTCCGTCGAACCGCCGTGTACGGACCCGTACGCACGGTGGTGTGGGAGGGGCGGAGCCGCAAGGCTCCCCCCTATCCCGATTCGCGCTACGGTCCTTCGGACGCGCCGGCCGCCGTCGCGGACGAGGCCTTGCCATGGGACGGACACCAAGTGTCCGTCCCGCGAACGGGACCGGCATCGACCAGGATCCGGAACCCGGCTCGCCGTGCCTGCCGCACACCAGCAGAGATGAACACGGCAGGATGAGGCAGGACGGCAGGAGAGCGCGGAGAACCGACAGGTGAATCAAGCCGTGCTCGACACGGACTCGGGTACGAGGCACCAGGGACGGGGCACCAGGGTGGACGAGCGGGACCAAGACAGCAAGCGCCAACCCCAGGGTGAAATCCCACCCGAGCCGCCCGATCTCACGGAGGCGGCAGATCACACTCAATGCGCCGCCCTGGATGTGCGACACCCCCTCCGTGCCGGCAGTCGCAGGGAGCGTAGCAGATACTGTAGCACTCCATGACATCCGTAACATATTGATTCCATGTTGCTTATACGTCGATCTCGCCATTCCAGGGGCCGGTGCATGAACACGCCCTGGATGTGGGCAGCGACCCCGCCGAAAACCTCCGGTCTTCGGCACTAGCCGGTGTTCCTCCGTCACACCGTCCGGGCAGGGTCGCTCCCTCCGAAAATGTCCCTGCGGGGAAGGCTCGACGGTCTCGTGGCGGCCGGGACGACGAAGACTGCCTCGTTGCGATGTCATGGGCAACCGAAAACTGCACACCTTTTGGGGAACTTACGGTTGCCACCAACATGCCGGCGCGGGATCGTGCGGACCCGTCGGTCTGGCGGTACGGCAACCACCGAATGCGGCCCTGCGGCGCGTCGCCGGCTGGCCGGTCACTGCCACGCGGGGACGAGCGGCGTCCACACGGCCCACAGGCATCATCGTTCTTGATCTCAATCTACGACGACCGGAACCGGCAAGAATGGTTGCCCCGAAGCAGCAAATGTAATTGGTGTCGAACACCTGCAGACGATCATCGCTGCCGGGTCGCTGGACCAAGGTATACTGCTTGAGCTGAGTGCTTCGACGAGCCGGTGCCGACACCGACCCAAACAGCTAGGTCTTCCACAAGACACAGGCTGTTCCTTGATCCGCCTCCTGCTACACCATGATCCCAACCCGGCGCCGTCGAGCTAGTAGAGCCGGATGTCATGCCCCAGACTGAATGGCGACCGCGGCGTATCGATGGCGCGGGTGCCACGAAGCCATCGGTATCGGATCTGCCGTTCCGGCGGCAGAAACCGGGCCGAACGGCAGGCAAAAAGGTGGGAAAAGCGCATGGCGGATAAACCTGCGGTGCGGAGCAAACCCGTGAGCGCAATGGCCCAACCAGCGCTTCGGCAGCTGGACGGGGCTCGGCCCCTCTACATGCTGCCTGCGGACCCGCTCGCCGAGGAAGTCCTGATACCCGGATTCCGGGGGGCCGCCAAGGTCGATTGCATGGTGGGGTTCTTCTCAAGCGAGGTTCTGGCCTCGCTGGCGCCGGGCCTCGCGACCTATATCGCCGGTTCCGAGAACTGCTTTCGCCTAGTCGTGAGCCCGCTGCTCCGCGCCGAAGACCGGGCCGCTATAGAGCACGGATTCAAGTCGCCGGCAGAGATCGCGGGCAGGATTCTGGAAGAACTGACGGTTACGGAAGACCTGCTCCAGCGACACACTCTGAAATGCCTCTCATGGCTGCTCTGCCAAGGCAGAATCGAAATCAAGGTCGCCCTGATGAGGGACGCGCTCTTCCATCCAAAGGTCTGGCTCTTCGCCAACGGCGGAGACATCGTCGCGGCGCACGGATCGAGCAACGTGACCCTCGCTGGCATTCGGAAGAACGTCGAACAAATCGCCGTATCGAGGTCATGGCAGGACCCGAACCAGCACTACATCGCCGACAAGCTCAACTATGAGTTCGTTCGCCTATGGGAGAACAAAGACGAGAACTGCACCGTCATTGCAATGCCGGAGGCTGTCCGGCACCGGCTGCTGCGGACATACACCTCCGATTCGCCTCCAACGGAGGTCGAGCTTCGGGCTCTGTACGGGTGCGCAACCGGGTTCGTCGAAGCACGAGAGCCGCTCAAACCCGCTGCTGTTCCGCCGGTGCATTTCGCGGTACCCGACTGGCTGCGATTCGAAGACGGCCCCTTCGAACACCAAGGCAAGGCTGTCGCGGCGTGGTGCGAGGCTGGATTTCGCGGCGTGCTTGAAATGGCGACTGGCTCGGGCAAGACGATCACCTCGATGATCGGCGCGTACCGCCTCTATCGGGGGCACAAGCCGTTGCTGGTCGTTGCCGCTGCGCCCTATGTGCCGCTGATCGAACAGTGGTGCGATGAAATCGCGCCTTTCGGGCTGAAACCCGTCAACCTGACGACAGCCGGGAGCGCGACGAAGCGAGCGATCGAGTTGCAAAGACTGAAACGGCGGCTGCGTACCGGACTGTCGGATGTCGAGGTCGTCGTTGTCAGCCACGACACGCTGTGCATGCCGGATTTCCTCGCTTCCGTCGAAGCCTTCGACTGCGCACGCCTGCTTATCGCGGACGAGGCACACAATCTCGGGCGGCCGTCATTCATCAACGAGCTGCCGGACTTCTTCGAGTACCGCCTCGGCCTGTCTGCGACGCCGATACGACAGTATGACGAGGAAGGAACGGAGGCGTTGTTCGGATTTTTCGGTCCCGTCGCGTTTCGTTTCAGGCTCGACCAAGCCATCGGGCGCTGCCTCGTCGAATACGACTACCATGTTCATCCGGTCTACCTGACGGAGACCGAGATGGGTGAGTGGTTCGACCTGACGGGCAAGATCAAGCAGAACGCATGGCGTGGAGACGACGGCAAGCCGAACGAATACCTCGCCAAGCTGCTGCGCGCCCGGCGCACGCTGCTGGAAACGGCGTCGGGGAAGGAGTCGATGCTGCGTAAACTGCTCGATAGCGAGGACACGGGCAACCTGCATCACACGCTGGTCTACACCTCCGACAAGGGACCAGAGCAACTCGATAATGTGAATCGCTTGCTGCACAGCCGGAACGTCCTGTTTCACCAGCTCACCGCCCAGGAAACGGCGAATCGTGACCAAACAAAGCAGATCATCAGGTCGTTCCAGGATCGTGAAATACAGGTGCTGACCGCCAAGCGCGTGCTCGACGAAGGCGTGAACATCCCGCAGATTAGCAAGGCGTTCATCCTCGCGAGCACGACGGTCGAGCGGCAATGGGTACAGCGGCGTGGACGGCTGCTGCGTACATGCAACGCCATCGGCAAGACGCACAGCGTTATCCACGACCTACTCGCGCTGCCGCCCGGTCTGGAGGAAGGGTTGGATCCCGACGCACGGGTGCTCTTGCGTTCAGAACTGCGCAGAGCGCAGGAATTCTCAAGACTGGCCCGAAACGCAGGCCGACCCGACGGGCCGCTTGCGACAATCGCCGCAATGGTAGACGCCGCGTACCTGTAGCGGCTGAGGGACATCATGCCACTGAACGAAAGGAAGATAATCACGATCATTCTTGAGCAATGCGCCGGAATCGAAGAACGGTGCAAGGGGTACAGAGAGGAGCTTATCAAGGTGATCTGTGAGATTCTCGAATACGAGCGCGGCCATCGCGTCTCGGCGACGAGTATCCAAAAG
Source organism: Bryobacterales bacterium (assembly GCA_965213745.1). Lineage (GTDB taxonomy): Bacteria > Acidobacteriota > Terriglobia > Bryobacterales > UBA6623 > VXMF01. The sequence continues at coordinate 4,568 of CBDBZZ010000019.1, forward strand.
AAGATCAACGGCAAATGCAACGCCGCCGCACGTTTCCTCGCGACGCAGCGCGGGCGGAACACGGGGACGGAGGAACTGGACTCATGAAGCTGCTCCGTGCCGAATTCCAGAACTTCCGGCTGCTCCGCGACCTTGAGCTTGAATTCTCTAGTGATCCCATCAGGAAGCTAACGGTGATCCGCGCGGCGAACGAGTCGGGCAAAACGACGATCCTGCACGCGTTGCAATGGGCGCTCTACGGCGACGCTGCCCTACCCGGCAAGGGCGAGGGCTTCCGCCTGCATCCCATTGACTGGGATGGGAGAGAAAGCAGGCGCGTGCCGATTACGGCTACGGTCGAATTCGAACTGACGACGCACCGGCAGGCCGGCGGGCAACTCCGCGAAACTCGCCGACGCTTCCGTCTGGTGCGCTCCGCGTTCGAGGACGTGGACAGCCAGTCGCGCCGCTTGGCTTCGACCGTGAAGCTGTTCGCGCTGAACTACACAGGCGCGACCCCCATCAACACGCCGGAAGCGCTGATCAATGACGAGCTGCCGCCCGAGCTGCGCGACGTGTTCTTCACGGACGGCGACCGGGCGTTGAGCTTCATCGAAGCAGATGTCGCCTTGTCCACGAAGCGTGAACGAGTGCAGCGCGCCATTCGCTCGCTTCTCGGACTCGGGGTTATCGACGACGCGATCAAGCATGTGCGCAAGTCGGCGGCGGAAGTGAACAGGAAGGCTAAGCGGGTCGACACGGGTAGCGAGCTGACGAGGATCGCTTCACGCCTCGAAGCAATGGAGGAGAACCGGGAGAAGCTCGACGCCGAATGGAAAGACGCCAAGCAGCAGTTCGGGGCCTTCGACGAAAAGGTCGATGAGATCGACCGCAAGATCGCAGCGGCGCTCCAGAAAGGCGACAAGGACAAGCTGCGCAGGGACCTCGAACACGCCAAGGGCGAGATCAGGCAACTGGACAACCAGCTTGCGGCGGCGAACAAGGAACACTCCGCGCTGTTCCGCGGCAGGTCGATCGCGACCGACCTGCTCGGCCCGGTGCTGGATCGCGCCTTCGACAAGCTCGAAGAGTTGCATGACCAAGGCAAGATCCCCAACACGACGATACCGATCTTGCAGGATCGGCTTGCCGCGGAAATCTGCATCTGCGGCGAAACGCTGGAAGCCGGCGCTCCGGGCGGCGACAAGCGCCGCACGCATATCCAGAAGCTGATCGACGACAGCCAGCGCGCCGACGAAATCCAGAAGATCATCACCGACCTGTACTATGGCGCAAAGCCGCTACAGACCGGCGGCGACGCAAGACCGAGTACATGGCTTGAGGAGTACAGGAAGGTCGTTGAGCGGCGCGACGACATCCAAGCGCTGCGTGACGAAGCTGGCCGGAATCTCCGGGCGCTGGAACTACAACTCGATGCGCTTCCCGACACGGACATACAGGGTCTGCGTGAAACCCGCCGGCAGTATAAGGAACAGCGCGACCGCTACTTGTCGAAACAATCGGCACACGACACACAGCTCACCGGGCTTCGGCGCGACCGCGAGAACCTCGAAGTTGAGCGCGACCGTCTGCTCCGTGAACAGAAGAAAGGCGCCCGCATTTTGGCCGAGCTCGAAGTCACGCAGGACGTGATCAAGGTTTTGCGAAGCGCCTATGAGCGGATCACGAACGAGGAATTGCAGAAAGTTAGCGGCCTGATGAACAGCGTATTCCTCGAAATGATCGGTGCGGACCCTGAACAAGGGGCGATCATCCGGTGCGCGGAGATCAGCCGCGACTTCGACATCATCGTATACGGACCGAACGACCGGACGCTCAATCCGGACCGCGATCTGAACGGCGCGTCACGCCGGGCGCTGACGCTCGCCTTCATCCTCGCGCTCACGAAGGTGAGCGAGGTCGAAGCGCCGAATGTCATCGACACGCCGCTCGGCATGACGAGTGGCTTCGTCAAACGCTCGATCCTGCGCACAGCGGTACGGGAGAGCGCACAACTGATCCTTTTTCTGACGCACGATGAGATCGCCGGCTGCGAGGAACTCATCGACGACGCGGCGGGAGGCGTTTTTACGCTGACCAATCCTGCGCACTACCCGAGAATGCTCGTCAATGATCCGGGTATTAGCGATCGCAAGGTCTTACGCTGCGCCTGCGATCACCGCGGCGAGTGCCAGCTCTGCCTGCGTCACGCCGATGCCCGGGTTGAACTGGAAGAAGCGTCATAGGAGGCGACGATGGCGGAACGATACTTCAATCCTTTCCAAGCGATTGACATCAACGTGCCGGTCGAGTTCCACGAGGCGTTCACGCGCTACTGCCAGCGCAGCTCCGACGCAGTGATCGACCAGAGCCCATTTCCCCGTATGGTCGACCTCTGGTTCCTCTCCGTCTGCGTCGCGGCGCGGCAAGGGTTGGAGCCAGCCGACATTGCGAAATTCGATACGCGGAAGATCATCGACGGCTCGATATTCGGTAGCGACCCGTGGCGCGTGCATACACTGATGCTGATCGGGATCGGCAAGACGGACGATGTCCAGATCGTCGCCGAGCCGCGCAAGATGATGGCACTCGCGAATGGGCTCGCCGTCGCCGGGTTACCGAAGGTCATCGAGATGCTGAAGGAAGGCGATGCGGAGCCAATCTGGAACCTGTCTGACGCCATTGACGAAATACTGAGGAAGCGGCCGGCGGCAAAGGACTGGCAGTCTGGACTTGCAGCGGAATTCAGTTAGACGAGTTTCTTCGGCAACTCAGCCTCGTCTTCGCCGGTGTCCCGCCTGTACCTATCCAGCAGAGTCGCCCCCGAGTAGTTCTTGGCGTTCCTGCCGAGCATGTATAACAACACCTCGCGCAAGGTGGCCTTGTGTCCATTCAGGATAGTCTTCTTGTTCGAATCCCACATGAGCCTCTCAAACGGTTCCTCGTCGAGACTCCGCGGCAGCCGGGCCGCAGTCGTGACCGCCTGCGCGAGGCTCATGTCCACTGTGAGACGGGCGATAACACGGGTGAAGATCTCCAGGCCGATAGGGCGAAACAACGCATTGCCGCCGTGGCTCCCGCGATGCCTCTTCACAACAGGCTCTGTATCCTTGGCCGAAAAGAACCTGTCAAGTTCGCTAAAGTGCTTGCCGAGCTGAACGAACAACTTCCGCGCATATGCAAAGTACGCGTCGAGTTTCTCGTCGCTCGGCCGGACTCTCTGCAGGTCGGGCCTTCTAGCTTGCAACTCGGACTTGGCGTTGGCGAACAATATGGTCAATATGTCGTACAGATTGCCGATCGTCGTCAGGCTCGTCGTGTTGGCGACGGGCATATTGTTGCTCGCAACAAACGCGATGCGCTGTCCAGCAAACAGATCGGTTTCCTCAATCAGGCGCCGCACACATATGGCCATGACATCATCTTCGTCCAGCGCAATGATGTCGCCCTTTGAAACCGGCCTTGCAGTCTTGTTCAGTGTGGTGAACAGCCTGCGGGTGCGCTCAAGCCCGTCCTTGGTGTCCCGGTGCTCTACAAAGATCACGGACACTTCATCGTAGGGATCGCTATCTAGGCCCTCCTTGACCGCTTTCTTGATACCGGCGAGACGGTGCTGACCGTCCAGGGCGAACAGGTGTTCATCTCCGCGGAGCGTGAGGAATCCGACCGAAGCGACGGTTTCCTCGCTCAGGTCTTTCAGCATGTCCGTCCTGGCGGTGCTCTGAACATTGGAAAGCGCGTGCCAGTTCGGCTGTCCACCGTATGTGGCGAGAACGAGCGAATTGAAGAATCGCTCCGGCTGCGTCTTGAGGTACTCAGCAATCTGGGCGCTTCGGCCCCTCTGGAGCCGTCTCTGGATCATATCCGAGAGCGCTTGGTTCTTGTGGATCTCCTCGGCGTAGCGAACTCGTGACTTCAGTTGTCCGAGATCCATCAGGCAAGAATAGTAAACCCAGTCCCCCATGACGCCCCGTAGCGCGGGCAGAACGATTTCGTTCGATTTGGTCGTCATACTCTGAAAGCCCTCCGTCTTTGCCTGGTCTCAGCCTTTAGGTCGCCTTCCGAAAACGGCGGCATAAGCGCGGTATTGAGCTGTTGTTCCAAGGTCTTGAGGTCATCGGACGAAACATCGTCGCCGACTGGCGCGAAGTAAAATCGCAGTACTTGGTGCCAAGTCCCGATCATGCGCGCTATGCGGGCACGCTTTCTGACTTTCTTTTCGTTAAGGTAGTCCCTATACCTATCTCGCAGGGGACGTTCGGAGTCTCGGCCCGCGATCCCGATATAGAGAATGTAGCCGTGGGGTGGCAGCACGTTGTTGTTTTGGCAGACAGCAAAGGCATAGACGCCTCGCTTGTCGGCGGGAACCCTGTCCATTTGGCGGTCTCCATAACTGACAGAGTCCCATGTAAGGGCTGGAACGATGTAGTCACCGGCCATCAGTGTGTCAGGGGACAGTGTGACGGGGACCGTAAACTTGGCAACGGTTGTGGCGGCATCGTTGGCAAAATCTATCAGTGAGTCGATGTTCAAGCGTCCGGCCCTTTCAGGTTACTTGTGACACGCGAGGCAGACTTTCGCTTTGCCATACAGGTCGTCGATGTCGAGTGGCTCGCGGTCTGGTCGTAGCGGGTTGAGCCGGACCTTCGAGCGCATGCGAGCAAGCCGCAGTTCGTAATCCTGCCTGATGTGCGCGATGCGTGCGGGACGTTCCAGTTCTTCTAGCGATTCGCCTTGACTCCAAGTGAACGGCGAGCCGTGTGCCACGGCATTTTTCTCGTATGCCTTGGCCTCCTCGAACGCCTCGGGATGCTGCTCCTTGAGCCGCACCCATTCGATCTTCTGCTGGAAGAAACAGAAGGTGCAGCCGCTGCGCGTACGCCACGAATAATACTTCGGCAGACCGAGCCCAGCCCCGTCGAGAAGTTCTAGCACACCGGCCTTGTCGATGCCGGCCTCCTTGAACGGCAGCTTGACAAAGAGGCGGTCGTGCTTGGACAAATAGCCCTCGCGGTATTCCTCGTCGCCGCGGATCGCGACATAACTGTAGATGGTGGCTCCGTCTGCCAGGAGCGGTCGAAGCCAGTGCTCGAACGGGCGCAGCTTGAGCTGCCGCGTGCACCAGCGTGTCTGTGGCGACGGGAGGAAATCGTTGTACTGCTTGAGCCAGAAATCGAAATCCCGGTCGGGGTTCAGGCGCAGGATCGGCTTGCCGAGGAAGCCTTCAAGCCGACCGAGATACTCGTACACCTCCGGCAATTCCTTGCCCGTGTCCGTGAAGAAATACTTGATGCCTAGTGCCGGGTGATGCTGCCGCATGTAGACGGCAAGCGCCGCGCTGTCGCGCCCGCCAGACAGACCAAGCACGTGTTTGACGGAATCGATCGTCAAGAAGCGGCTCTTCCTTTCCCACTCTTGTGTGCGGGCGTGGGCTCCTGCATGTAGCGCGTGCTGAGTTCCGACAGCGCCGCAAGAATGATGCTGCGGCGGCTGGTGTCAGCCCGTTCCAGCGCCGCGACGATACGGTCGATGAGGTCGTTGACTGCCGGCCGGTCGGAATCGGCGATGTCGAATTCCGCCAGCAGCGGCGCTGGGCGGCCATCGATTCCGATGACGATGGCTATCGCCTGGCGCTTGTCGGGACGGCCCTTGACGCGTGCGTAGGTCTCGGCGCGGAGAAACTTCTGCCCCATGTCAGCAAGCTCGACGGCCGCGTGGTCGATGTCCGGATCGACCCAGTCGCGCGGTGGTTTGTTCGCGGCGAGGCTGGCGATACCTTCGAAGCGCTCATCGGAGCCGTCGAATTGCGCCAGGCGGCCGACGAAGGCGTCGAGGCGGAAGTCGCCGGCAAGCTGCCTGATGTTCTCGGCTCGCACGCGCAGTTCCGCGAGTGACTGCGGGGAAACGTTCGGGACCTGCAACTCGGCCAGCATGATGTCGCGCAGGCGGCGCAGCATGGAAGGGTACGCCTGCACCAGTTCCTCAAGCCCGTCGCGAACGCTTGTGATGACACGGCGCAAGTCCTCGTCGTTCGTCAGCGAAACGTCCTCGCCGAACGTTGCTGGAATGTCGTCGAACAGGAACTGGTTCGGATCGTGCGCACGCTTGAACAGGTCGCGGGTTCTCACGGCATTGGCGGACAAGCGCATTGTCCGCTCCGTCCACTTCGGGAGGTGGTCGTAGATCGCGACAAGGCCGCGCCCCACATCGATGGGCTCCAAATGCACAAGTTCGTTCGTCTCGTCGAGATCGCGAACGATTTCCGCCATGCCCGACAGCAGGCATCGTGCGACATCACCTAGGTCCATCCAGCGTAACTGGATGGAGCTCGGGTCCTTGGCAAGATAGTCCACATCCAGGTCGTCAAACTTTGCCCTGAATATGCCGTCGCGGTAAACGGCGATCTTGTCGCGCTGGGACATCACGAAGGCGACGGCGAGGATCGGCATCATGCCGTCCTTCACTCCGAAAGGCGGCTTGCGCCACTCGTTGAACAGCTCGGAGAAAGCGACCGTCCGGTCGGCATATGCCTTCACATGGTCAAGTGCTTTCTGCCATAGCGGGGCTAGGTGACATGGGTCGTCCTCGCTTGCGGCTAGTGAAACGAAGCGCCAAGTCTTTCCTTGCTGCGAGTAGAGCCCGGTCGACTCCAGTACGGAGACAAATAAACCGCCCTCGGCTGGGAAAGCCTCAATGCCGAGGCGGGGTTCGCCCTCGTTCAGGACCATCCGTCGTAACAGGTTGTTCTGCGCTGCGATGGCGTTGCTCGATGGCTTCTGACGGTTCAGCAATTCGTTGTGCAGTCGGGGCGACTCCGCAAAGCGGCGATCGGCCAGCTCAGAGGCGATGCCGTTCAAATCGGCCCGCCGTAGGCGTTTCGGCTGGTGGTTCTTGCGAAACCACAGGGCACTATCGAACGCCCTGAGCAACTCCGTTTCGAGCCAAGCCTGCAACGCCGCAAGGCGTGCAGAAACCTCCCGCCGCGCCACGGCATCGCCGGCGAGTTCCGGGTGATCATTGCTAACTCCGTGGAGCGCGAACAGCTCGCGTGCCCGAGGCACGACGGCCCATGATCTATTCGAGATCCCGACGACGATATCCCACTCGCCACTGTGGCGCACCGCCTTGTGGCACAGGTATTCGGCGTGCTCTTCACTTTCTCCCTCGCCGGGAATGACCAGCAGGAACTGGCCGATCACACCGTTCTCCGGCACGAAGTCGGCGGCGAATTTGACAATGCCATTGACCGGGACGACGTTCACTTCGAACCATCGGAGCACCCCGGTTTCATGATAATGGCGCTTGGCGAGGATCGGCTGAAGTCCAGCGAGTGTCCTCAGTTCCTTGAAATCGATCTCGTCGATCTCGTCGAGTGCAGCGCGGACTGCCTGGTCGATATCGAAATCACTGCCCGCGAAGATGGCGCGGGCATCCAGGAATTTCTTTAAGATGGTGAACGACCATCCGTCCAGTCGCGACAATGCTTTCTCGATCGCCTTCGCGGAAGTGCCGGGGAAACAGGCGCAGAGCAGGTCGAAGTTCCCGACAAGCCCAGAGCGCTCCTTGAACAGGTCAATGACGGCGATTGTCTTTAGCAACCTGATATGGAGCACATCGCCGCCAATGGCCTCGCAGCGCTCCAGCGCTTCCACTGCCAGCGCCCACCGGTGACCGTCGGGGGAAGCGAGGATGGACGGTTCCAGATTGGCGCGCAGGTAATCCCAGAGCCGGTCCGGACCGTACAGCTCACCGTCGACTACATGGTTCAGGAAATCCTGGAATCCATACGGTTCGGAGGAATTCAGAAAGCCGAAAATGCTCCGTTGGTTCTGTCCGAAGCGCCGCCGCGAAATCGGGCCAAGCAGGCACGCGACAACGGGATGAAGCGGCCAGCATGCTTCGAGCATTTCGGCCAACCGCCCCGCGTCGCCGACGCGGTTCCGACGCACGATACTCGCGACAACGGATGCCAGCGAACCGGGTTTTTTCGGACAGTGGTCGCTTTCGATAGCGCACGAGATCAAGGCGATCTGTTCCTCGCCGGCCGTGGTAACGACGAGATCGATGAACCTCCCCTGAATCTTCGCCCACTCGTCGCGCATCTCGTGCGACAGCCGGTGTGCGTATTCCTCGAACGCCTGGTGCAGCACGCCGACGATAAGGAAACGGCCTTTGCTCCGCGACGCCGCTTCGGCGAGCTGCTGGAGAAGATAGATGTCAGAGCCGTCCTGGGAAGCGCCTTCGAGGAACTTGCCCATCTCGTCGACGAACAAGATCAGCCCGCCGTGCGTTCTGGGCTTTTCGGCGGCAGCCTCCATCAGAGCGGCGATCAGATTGTTCTCCGTCCAGCCGCCGCGCGGCCGCCGCGATAAGAGCCCGGCCTGCTTCGCGGCTTCGCCGATTACGACCACGGGATCGTCGCGTCGCGCAACGACCGGAAGGATGCGCCATCCCTTCGTTCCGGTTGGCAATGCGCCGTGGATCTTTCTTGCGAGTCCTTCGCCGAAGACCTTCGCCGCATCCTTCTGCAACGCGGCGTCGCCGTTCAGCAAGGCGCTGAGGGCCACGACGAGACTCGACTTGCCGCTGCCGTAGGGACCCGTCCACGTGAACGCGCCCTGTCCCGCTTCGGAGACGTGGCGCGCCATCGTCGCAAGGATGTCGGCGGAGGACCGCGGGCAGACGAAGCCGTCAAGGGCGGCACCATCGCCGAGGTCGGTATCAATGCGGATCGATTTCAGAAAACGCCGGGCAACGCGGACGCGGTCGTGCAAAGTCACTAGGCGACCTCTCTTTCGGCAGGCGCGCCGTAATCGCCGCGAATCCAGCACAGCGCAGTGCTCTCATTGACCGCTACGTTGCGCACGACCTGTTTCAGTCCGGCGGTCTCGGACCAGCGGAACGCGCCGCCCGTGGTCTCGTCGAGCGTGGCAAGGCGGTCGACGGCATCGTTCTCGTCGAACTGAAACACGCGGCCCGGCCCGCCAGGGGCCTGCGCGATGGGCTCGAAGGCCAGCGTCGCCGCATTCGGCGCATAACGCGACCAGAACTCGATCAGGGCGTAAGTGAAGACGCCGTCGCCCAAGGTCGACTTCGGGCCGCGCACGAAGCGAAAGCCGTCCTTCTTGCCGATGGCCTTGATCACCCCAAGCTCCGTCAGGGGCGATTCGAGCGTGTGGTCGTGTCCCGCCTTGCCGGAGGGTTGCCGAGCGACGTAGGTGCGAATGAAGCAGGCGACATCGTTCTTGATGGTTGTATTGGCGACTCTCGACCAGTTGCGGTCCTTCGCAAGCCGGTCGAGCCTCTTGACCAAACCGTCGCGTTCAAACGTGATCGCCGGGTAATGGCTGAACACCCAGAACCATGTCGTCTTGTCCGTGCTCGCCGCCAACTGCCAATGGATCAGCCACAGTGTCGCCGGGTGCTCCATATACGGGTCGAGGCCCTTCGGACCGAACAGCAGACGGCCAAGTTCCGTCGTCCGGACGGAATCGAGCGCGGGCTCCTCGATCACGCGGGCGGCCTTGGCCCAATGACGCATGGACGCGACCATGTTCTTGCCGACGCCGAATCGCGCGATGGCGTCGTCGCCCCAACAGGCGGCCCTGTTGTCGGGTTGATCCTCGGTTTCGGCGACGCGGTCGAAGGCCTTTTTAAGCCACCCGTAGCGTAGCGGGAAGGTCTCGTGGCCTGAGAACTGCGGCCTATAGCCGTCTTGATTGAGTGGTCCGCGTACCATGCTACCGGCTCCCGGACGATGCCTCCAGATCGACTGTAGCCCACGAGGCATGCTATAGTCAACGCGGTACTGGAGGCTGCATCCAGACGCGATCGGTCTTCTGAGAATCGCAGTAACAGGGTAGTAGTTTGTCTCTAACTCGCCGAGCACAATGAAGATCGGCAGCACAGTATACTTCGACCATCAGGCGACGACGCCGGTTGACTATCGTGTTTTGGCCGAAATGATGCCGCATTTCAGCAGTTCTTTCGGTAATCCTCACTCGTCGGATCACAGCCTCGGGTGGGAATCTGCACGCGCCATTGAGGACTCCGCCGCGCGGGTCGCGCGGCTAGTCGGAGCGGACGCGGACGAGGTCATTTTCACCTCCGGTGCAACCGAGTCAAACAACCTCGCCCTGCTCGGGCTCGGACGTCGCCTAGCTGGCGGCGAGCGTCGCCGGATCTTGATGAGCGCCGTTGAGCACAAGAGCGTGCTTTTTGTTGGCAGGGTCCTGAGTGAGCGTTGCGGATTCGTCGTCGAGTCTATTCCCGTCGGTAGTGAGGGCTTTGTGGATCTCTCAGTTCTCGAGGCAATGCTGGATGACGATGTGCTAGTTGTGTCGGTCCTAGGGGTGAACAACGAAATCGGAACGATTCAGGACATCGCACGACTTTCGAGGCTCATTCGGAGTTGCGGAGCCGTATTCCATTGCGATGCGGCGCAAGCGCCTGTGGCAATGAGTATCGAAGAGATTGCGCTGTACAGCGATATCGTCAGTGTCTCGGCGCACAAGATGTACGGGCCGAAGGGCATCGGTGCCGTCTGTGTTTCCCGTCAACTGCAAGACAGGATCGAGCCCATCATTTACGGCGGAGGTCAGCAAAACGGTCTTCGCTCGGGCACCGTGCCCGTACCGCTTTGCGTCGGCATGGGCGCAGCAGCGGACCTGCTCGCCTGCGGCGATGCCGAGGAACGCCGCACCGAACTGCGTCGCCGTAGGGATACGTTCGTTGAAGGCCTGAAAAGGTTGTCGTGGCCCATCGTGGTAAACGGTCCGATGGGAAGTGCCCGTCATCCGGGCAACGCCAACATTCGCTTCGTGGGTTTCGCGGCGCACGACATTCTGGGTGCGCTCCAGCCGCGACTCGCAGCCTCCACGGGCTCTGCCTGCACGTCGGGAGTCCCGGAACCGTCACACGTTCTGAGGGCTATCGGTCTGGACCGCGAGGAGGCTGAATCGTCTGTCCGCTTTAGCCTCGGTTTCAACACAAGCGATGAAGACGTTGATGAGGCTGTCGGGCTGATCCAAGACACGTTGGGGAGACTCTCGAAGGCCCAACTCTAGCGAGGCTTCGCCTACTGGGAAACTCACGTATTGATCACTGCTTCAGGAGGCCCTCATTTCGACCACGACGCCGAGATGGGTGCGGCTCTTCTTTGTAGAGGACTTTTTCGCCTGTTCATAGGCGTTTGTGCTCACGGACACGTCCTCTTCGTTGCGCGTTGCGCGGGGAATATAAAAGCCTGGAAGAAGAGGACCGAGGCACCGGTGGAAATTCATCTGTTGCCGGCGTACTCTCTGGCATGGAACCCTACGGAGCAAGTCCGGTCGGTAGTCCAGCGCCGGGTGGGGAAGATGCTGGTCCGGACGGTCCGCTAGCTCAGGGAGCGCTGGGAGCAGGCTCTGCAAGCCCTGGAGGCCGCCCCCCAAGGTGCTAGGGTTCTTCCGCGAGGCCGACTGCGCCTAGACTGTTTCTGGTCGCATTCTGCAATGACTTATGGCAAAGTCAGTATTGTCGCATCGGATCGCAATCGGCGGCTTGTGGCCGGCCGAGCGATGAGGGCCGGGCACTTCATGATGCTACCGCTGGCCGCCGCGATGTGACCAGAGGAGACGCTGACGGTGGCGCAGGCATCCGGTGCGACGGTTACGGCGTCGGGGTCGGCCTTCCTGCCAAAGAAGATTTCAAGGGAGTGACTCGGCCCGGCAGGTGTGACGGAGGAACACCTGCCGGGGCCGAAGACCGCAGGTCTGAGGCAGGGTCGCTCCCGTTTTCCCGTGACCCTGTACCCGACCCCGTGCTTGGATCGTACGTGGACGGTTTGGTCAATCAAACCAAGGATTTAGAGAGGAAGAACTGTGACGGGGGGGGGGGTGACAGTGGTTGTGACGCCCCCTGTGATCCGTCATGTTTTATCCTGTTACACTAGAAAGCGACCCCATCGTCTTCAGCTCAGGTGTGATCGGACTGGTGCTCCCAGTGTGATCAGGTGCTGGGTCTGGTCACACCGTCCGGCCGCCGTTCTTGCATGAATGCGTCGTGGTCTTGGGACTTCAGGCCATGCGAGAGAAAAGCGGTGGAGCCGAGCAGCCGCGGCGACTGAATCGGATCGTGTCGGCGGCTCGAACGCGGCTCACCTCTGTGCTACGAGATCCTGTCCCTCGTGCTCAGGGGTTCGGGGTATCATCGATGTAGAGGAAGGAGGCCATGCATGGCAGGAGAACCTCTCGCTGACGAGTCCAGCACGTACGAAGCCAACGTGGAGCGGTGGGCGGAAGAGCACGCCGGCGAGTTCGTCCTCATTCGAGGCACTGAGGTCGTCGGGTTCTTCGCGACCAACGAGAAGGCCCTGACCGAGGGCTACAAGCGCTTCGGGATCGCCCCGTTCTTCGTCAAGCAAGTCACCCTGCGTGGCCAAGCCCACTTCATTTTCCCGACTCGCGGCCCCGGCACCGGTGACCTAGAAGCAGAGTGCCTTCGGTCACGGAACCCGTCGTCGACAGAAGGCCCATCATCACTGATGCCTTCCACGTCAGCCGCCCCCGGTGGGTCGCGTTGGTTCATGCGCGTCAGAGAGTACCCGATCCCGTCCTCGGTCGCACGTTGATCGACACGGGGGCGACTGATTCGTGCTTGGGTCCAGCCGTCACGTCCGCGTTGGGGCTGAATCCTAGGGCGACCTCGGGAGTTCACACCGCGTCAACGGCCGGCGAACCGTCCGCGTAGTCTTGGTGGACATGTCGATCATTCTGATTCCTTCCGAGGAGGGCACCCCGTTGGTCTTGCCTGCGATGTTGGCGATACAGATCGAGCTTCGGAGTCAAGGGATCCATGCACTGATCGGCCAAGGTGTTCTGGCGCACTGTCGTTTGATGCACGACGGGCCACGGTAACGCTTCACGCTGTCGTGGTATCTAACGTGGTATAACTGAAAACCTCAAAGAGGGAAATTCTTTAAGTTGTTGTACTTACAGTATGCATTCGAGTCCAACCTGAGGAGCCAATTCTGGCCCGCCCCGCCTGGGCATTCAAGCGAGGAGTGGGGATTTCCGATCCAGTCCATTTGGCTGGACTTGTTTGCGCCGGTTGCAAGGCGGATGGGGCTCCCGGCGCATGCGAAACGGCGCTCGGCAGCAGCTACTGCCGACAACCGCAAACCGATCGCTAGGTGGTGCAGTACCCCTAGGTCGGGAACGGAGGCCGGCGGCGCGGTCGCGGGGACTTGGCCGCCCCAGAGCGTGAACTGCAGGCATGCGCGGCGGGGCGCGGTCGGTGAGGACGCCCGGGGCGGAAGATGCACTGGCAGCGCCGATCCAGGTCTCGGCCGGCCTCGGCGGCGGCTTTCTTGCTGGGAAGCGGCACCGCACCGGCAAGGTCCCGCTGGGCGTGACGAAAAAGTTGCGGCCGAGAGCCGGCTAGGGTGTCTGCACAAGGGGGCGGACGAGACGGGGAACGACGATGCAGGCGCTCAGCAGTCTCGCTGCTGGCGGCAACGCCGGGAAGCTTCCTGGCGCTGGGGCCCACGCTGCGAGATCAAGACCTCCGCAGCCAAACGGGACGAATTTTTGCAAATGTCGGCCGGGCCAAGGCCTGCTCAGGAGTGCAAAGGCCAGTCGCGGTCGACACCAGCCCCTGAGACGGCCGCCGGCGACGATCCCAGGCGGAACCTCGCCGAGGGATGGCGCGCACCGTCCCGGGTCTGACAAACTGGGATAGGGATGGAGGCGAGAGGCTCGCAGCCGAGCAGCGTCGCAAACTGCCAGTCCAGCGCATTCCCAGCTCTTGAGACGGGCGGCTAGCTCAGCCGGTTAGAGCGCCTGCCTTACAAGCAGGAGGTCGCTGGTTCGAATCCAGTGCCGCCCACCAGAACAGTTCGAGATCAAGGCCCGGAGGTTCGACGCGTCGGTCCTGCGCGGACAGCCGCCACCATACGGCGGGAGCAGCTGCGGCTCCAAGCCTGCGGCCGTCCCTGCCAGTCCTACCGCCATGAGCTAAGCGGGACAAACTCCCGGAAGGCAGACGACTAGCGTGAAGAAACTCCTCTGGATCGCCGGATTCGCGTTCTTCGCGACCGTCGGGGCGCTCGCGGCGCTAGACCCGACCATCCGCAACGTGTACAGGGCAATCTACCCGTCCGAGCACTACGACACCGTGCCCCCTGTCGTGCCGGAGCTGGCGGAGCCCGCCGTCCTCGTCTTCACCAAGACCAACGGATTCCGGCACCACGCTGCGATTGAAGCCGGCCTGGAGGCGTTCCGCGCCGTCACGGATGAGGCGGGGTGGTCGCTCTTCCACACGGAGAACGGGGCGGTTTTCGACCCGGATCTCCTGGCGCGCTTTCGGGTTGCGGTCTGGCACAACGTCAGCGGCGCTCCCGTGAATGCGGACCAGCGCAGGGCGCTGCGGGGTTGGCTCGAGCAAGGCGGAGGCTGGATCGGCACGCACGCCTCTCTGGACGCCTCGCATGCGGCGTGGGATTGGTACATCGAGGAGCTGCTCGGAACGCGGTTCATCGGACACATCATGGGGCCCCAGTTCCAGGAGGCTACCGTCCGGGTCGAAGACCCTAGCCATCCCGCCACGCAGCACCTCGCCCAGTCTTGGCCCCAGGTTGAAGAATGGTACTCGTTCGATCGCAGCGTGCGAGGCGACGAGGGGGTCGAGGTCCTGGCCACCGTTGACGAGAGCACCTATACACCGCGGCTGCGCCTGCTGTGGTTCGACCGCGACTTGGCGATGGGCGACCACCCCATCCTGTGGACGCGCAGCGTAGGGCAGGGGCGGGCCTTTTTTTCAGCCTTGGGGCATCAGGGAGCGTCCTATGCCTCGCCTGAAGTTCGCGGAATCTTGCGGGGAGCCCTCGCCTGGGCTGGACGTCTGGGGGCATCCGCTGGGTCGGCTGCGCACAGCACCCCGGAAGGCCCGTAGCCGAGCGTCCTGCCGGTACTCGCTAGCTCACGAGAAGCCCCCCGGCCGCTGACCACGCCCGCGATGGGCGGGGACCGAACCTGAACCGTCCGCCGGGATCTGCGGCACCAATCTAGCGGAGCGCAGCACTGACTCGAACTGGAAATCTCCAGCCCCGAGGCAACGGTCCCCGGCTCACCGTCGAAGCACTGCTAGCGGCGCATCCCAAACACCGGCAGGCCTGCGGAAGCCTCGGAGCATTTTCGGGGCCGGAGCCTTCCAGGAATCGAACTTCTCGTCGGGCGAACGGCTTGGGCATAGGGCGCATCGGGGCGTGCCCAGCGCGGCCATTGCTAGAATCGAATCGCTTGAGGCTCGACTCACCTGTGGAACATTCGACTTGCACCGCCTCCCTGCTGGCCGGGCTGACCTTCCTGGCCCTCCAAGGCTGCACCACGGCGGAACTCGAGGAGACGCCGAAGCCCCCCAACATGGTCTTGGTGATGGCCGACGACATGGGCTGGGGCCAGACGGGGTATTACGGTCATCCCGTCCTCAAGACTCCCAACCTGGATGCCATGGCGTCCGCCGGCTTGCGTTTCGATCGTTTCTACGCGGGTGCGCCGAACTGCTCGCCGACGCGAGCGACCGTGCTGACCGGGCGGTCGAACGACCGCACCGGCGTGGAGGATCACGGCTTCGCGCTGAGGCGGCAGGAACTCACCATTGCCCGCCTGCTGAATGAAGCCGGCTACGCCACCGGGCACTTCGGGAAATGGCATCTGAACGGGCACCGAGGGCCAGGAGTGCCGATCCTGGACACCGACGCGCACCATCCCGGCGTGTTTGGATTCGACGCTTGGCTGTCTGTGTCCAACTTCTTCGAGCGCGATCCGCTGATGAGCCGGAACGGCGTATTCGTGCAGCGTGAGGGCGACTCCTCCGAAATTGTCATCGCGGAAGCACTGACCTTTATCGGAAGGCAGGCCGCCGCCGGACAGCCTTTCTTCGCGGTCGTCTGGTACGGCACTCCGCATTCACCGTGGATTGCCAGCGCGGAGGACCGCGCCGCGTTCGCCGACCTCGACGAGAGTTCCCAGCAGCACTACGGAGAGCTGGTCGCCATGGACCGCAGCATCGGCACGCTGCGGGCCGGCCTGCGCGAACTGCAGGTCGAGGACAACACGCTCGTGTGGTTCACCAGCGATAACGGCGGCCTCCCCAGAATCCATCCGGGCACCGTCGGAGAACTGCGCGGCTTCAAGAACAGCCTGTACGAAGGGGGCTTACGGGTTCCGGCGATCCTCGAATGGCCTGGAGGACTTGCGGCTCCCCGCGTGACCGAATTCCCGGCGGTCACGATGGACGTATTCCCCACGCTTGCCTCCATCGCCGGACTCGATCCCAATGCGCTGGGCCACCCGCTGGACGGCATCGACCTCACGCCCCTGCTGACCGAAGACCTAGCTGAGCGGGACCAGCCCATCGGCTTCCGCCACACCGGGCGAGTCGCCTTGATCGACAACAACTTCAAGATCGTACGACCCGACAGAGAGAGCGCGGCCTACGAAGTCTACGACCTAGCTAACGACCCGGGCGAGTCGACCGATATCGCCGGGAGCCAGCCGGAGCTGGCGACTCGCTTGCAGGAAGCGGTCGAGCAATGGAATGACGCGGTGGCCGCAAGCGCCGCAGGAGCGGACTACACTACGGGCGACTTCGACCCCGCGGAGTCTCAACCGAGCTGGTGGATGGAAGCGGCTGGCTACGCCCCGTACCTTGAGGAGTGGCGGGCCCGCCCGGAATACGCTAGGTACATTGACCGCGTGAGCCCGTAGGACACCTGAGCAGCCTGGAGGTTCTGTGATGCTGATGATCGGCAACGCACCCTGCTCCTGGGGCGTCGAGCACGCCGACACGCCCACGAACCCGCCCTGGACGGCTGTGCTGGACGAAACGGCACAAGCCGGCTACCGGGGCATTGAGCTCGGCCCAGTGGGCTACTTCCCAGAGGACCCAGCGCTGATCCGAGAGCAGCTCGAGGCCCACGGCTTGACCCTCAGCGCGGGGGTCCTGTACCAGCCCTTCCACGACCCAAGCGCCTGGACGGAGTTGCAGCAGGCTCTGCATCGGACATGCCGCCTGTTGCAGAGCCTCGGTGCCCGGCACCTAGTGTTGATTGACAGCGTTGCGGCGATGCGGTTCGCTTACGCGGGCAACCCCGGAGCCGCTCCTCGCCTCGACGCGGACGAACGGGCGGCTCTGCACGAGCGCATCCGCATCGCCGCCTGGAAAGGCGTGGATGATTACGGGCTGGTGCCGAGCCTCCACGCACATGCGGGCGGCTGCATCGAGTTTGAGGACGAGCTGGAGGAGGCCCTCGACGCCCTAGACGACGGCTTGGTCAAGATCTGCCTCGACACAGGGCATTGTCTTTTCGCCGGGTTCGACCCGATTGCCCTGCTACGCCGATACGCGGGGCGCGTAGCCTACATCCACGTGAAGGACCTGGAACCGAAAATCCATCGTCGAGCTGTGGCGGAGCGTGTGGGCTTCTACGAAGCTTGCGCCCGTGGCGCGTTCTGCAACCTGGGCCAAGGCGCAATGGATTTCGCGGGCCTCCGGGCGGCGATCCGGGAGATCGGCTATTCGGGTTGGCTCACGGTGGAACAAGACCGGGGGCCCTTGAGCGTGCAGTCCTCATTCGAGGACGCTCGGGCTAATCTGGCGTTCCTGCAAGAGGCGGGCCTAGCCGGCTAGAGCCACGGGCCCCCGCTCAACCGGGAGCGGATCCTGCGCCGAACTGCCGCACTGCCCGATGGGCCCGGCAGGTCCGATCCGCTCATCGAGGCGAACCTGCCGGCTTAGCCGCGAGCCGACAGATCACGCACACGAATCCACCCTCCTCGTCATCAACCAAGTCCGGCTCCGTGCGGTTGAATTCGCGCATCACCCGCAGTACTGCTCCTTCCAGCCTAGACTAAGCTTCCGAGGCAGATATTGCCGTAGGTCCTTGGTTTCTCTGAACTACGGATCGGCGCAAAAGTGGTATCCTCAGAATGCAGGCAAGAAGGTACTGGCAGTCTGCCACTCGAAAAAAGGCTTGCACCTGTTCCGGGACTCTCTGCAAAGACTGGAAAACAGCTTCCAGGTTGGCCCGCAGCTGTGCTTCGGTCTTGCTCAACTCGCGACGGACCCGACGCTGGACCAAGACCCCTAGCCGCTCGATTGGATTGACTCGAGGCGAGCAGGCCGGCTGCCCATAGAGCTCTGCCGCGGTTTGGTTCGCCGCCAGCCACTCCTGGACTCTCTGCGCACGGTGCAGGCTGCAATTGTCGATCACGAACAGCAGCTTCCGGGCTGCTTCCTCAGCGATCTTCTTCAGAACCTCCCGGAAGACCTCCGCCGTGACAAGGCCTTCCCGCACGATGTCCTAGAGCTGGCCCTCCGGGCTGCTGGCCACCCGTCCGAGGGGGGCTGACCGCGGAGGCCCCCAGAGCATCCAGACCCGCTCTGCGAAACCAGCCCCGGACTCGGCGGCGCAAGGCGAGCAGAGCTCCCCACTCCCGGGCCCGGCGAAGGATCTTCGGGAACTCTGGATCTTGCCCCCGCTGCCCGTGAGCGGGCTCGGACTGGTCAGCGCGCCGCTGGGACCGCTGCGGCGGGAGTCCAAGCCGCCGCAGGATCCGGCGCACCGTGGAGGACGCTCAGGACGATGCCGAACTTCTCCCCAAAGGCTTGGCGCACTCGCTGCGCGGTCCACCAAACGAACTCGAGTTTGCATTGAGCGGGGTCTTGGTCTACGACGGCGGTGGGGCTCCCAAACGGCGTGCTCGGTTGTCCCTGGCCGCGGTCGCCCCGTTCTCTTGCGATTCTCTAGGTGCTCCACGCCTTCCGGATAGAAGCGTGAGACCCAACGATCCATCGTGCGCGTTGAGCAAGGAGCGCAGGACTTCATATTCTCCACTGACTTTTTCTTAATGAATTGCAAGACCATGTTTTCCGAGCTTCGAACTTCTGGTTTGCAGTAAAGCGTGGGAAAAGAGCCTTTTTATCATGTCAATAATGTACTATAAGTACATCCATCAAATCAATCCCAACTGACACCGGGTACGTCCGCCCTCGGCGACGACCGTTCGGAGCCACGCCATGCTGTTGGTCCGGAACCGGCGAAGTCCGATCTGCATGCATCGGACATGACCCTATCGCAGCCGCGAGTTCACTACGCTTTCGTGCAAGGCGCTTGGCGTGGGAATTGGGTATAGGCGCAGGGTGCTGCGAACGGAGTTGTTTCGATTGCGCGAAAACCTGCGTCCGGAGCTTGCTCGGAAGTCTGCTGGGGGCGGACCAGGGCAGTCCTGGAGGGATGCAGCAAGGTTCCCCACCGAGAGCGGTCGGCGGCGCTCTCCGTCGCGCAGCGAGAGTTGCGAGGCGTGCCCTACTGCAGGGCCGGAGCCCTTTTCGCCCTCAGCGCCAGCCGCCTGCCGAGCTTCAACAGCGGGTAGGCGAGCCACGCGACCGCACGCGAGCCCAGCACGAGACGGTGTAGGACGCCGAAGGCACCCTTCTTCTGCGACAGCAGCGCCAGGGTGTGCAGGGCCTCGTCGCCGAGCCGGTAGCGTCCGTTCAGCTTCAGCGCCATGCCCTGGTTCAGATCCCACGGCAGGGCCCGGACCTCGTCCACGACCGGCCCGCCGTCGCGGGCGTTCACGAAGACCAGCTCGCCGACGGCGTCTCGCACATCGACCAGGCGCGCATAACGCGCACAGAACGGGCACTCGCCATCGTACACCAGCCACGCCTTCTCCGCCCCTGCCTCCGCGCGCCTCCAGCCCGCCCACGCCCGGAAGGGAATGCCGAGCAGCGGCAGCGACCGCGCCGTCGCGAACGGCGAGAACCGTCTCGCGGCGAACGGCGAGAAGACCAGGAACAGGAACCAGATCACAATGTACGGATAGAAGGAAAAGCCCAGCAGCCACCCGGTCCCGCAATGGAACAGGATCGCGACAACTCCGAACAACACCTGCAAATGGGGCCGGAACAGGCAGACGAGCATCGCCGCTTCGACATAGCAAAACGCCAGATGGAGGAGTTGGCCCCAGTGTTCGTACTGCACGAGCCAAGGGACCAGAGGCGGCACGGGCCGCCTGCCAAGCTGGCGGACCAGGCCGTCCAGAACCACCCGGACGAAAGCGTCGGGGCGCAGCAGCCGGATGTTGCTGTGCCGGAATTTCCAGAAGCCGCTGAGGCTGTAGCACAGCAGCAGCAGCGCCTGCGTCAGCCAGAAGGCCGCGTTGCAGCCCATCGCCTCCCGGCGCGACATCTTCTCCGGGTGCCCGATCGCCGACGGCAGGAACAGCAACCCGAACGAGGCATAGATGAACAGATGGGCCCCGTGGTTGATGCCGCCGTAGGAGTTGTCCAGGGCGATGACGAGCGCAACGTACAGAAAAACCCCCCAGCGGAAGAGCGGCACGCCCGGCCGGAGCGCCGCCAGCAGCGCCGCGGACGCGCCCGCCGCCGTGAGGAGCTCCACCCGCGCGAGCCACGCGAAGCCCGCGAAGGGCGCCAGCAGGTCCAGGGGCCACAACGGAGCGGTGGGCGGCACGCCCTGGAAAGCCTCCGCAAACCTCAGGACGGGGGCGAGGATGAGGTAGGTGACGAAGGCGTAGTAGAACCGGACCAGCGCGGCGACGGCGATCGCGGCCCGCGAGAATTCGGACACGCGGCGGCGCTCCCCCGTCTCCACGTGGAGCAGGGTCTTTCTGATCTGGCCCCGGAGCCTGGCGGCGTTCACGGGGCGGCCCCCGCGACCCGTCGCAGCCCGCCGGGGCCCGAGGCCCACCGCGAGAGCACCGCAGCGACCCTGTAATAGTCCGGGAGCTGCGTGCGTCCTGCGGAGAGACCCCCTATGCCCTCCCGGACAGCGCGCAAATCGACGGTCATCCAGACGAGACTGAACTTGACGTCGCGGCTCCCCGCGAGGTTGGCGACGATGGGGAGAAGCACGCGTTCCATGGCGTGCAGGCACTCGTTCTCCGGGCGGTGCTCGCACACGTCCAAGGTTTGCCGAAGCGCCTTCAGATGCCGGGAATCGCCGGACGGAATGAGCCAACGCTCATCCCCCCGAGTTCGGTTGTCGTCAGTCGGATGAGCCACCACGGCGGGTAGGGTTTCGACCCACGCCGGTACCGATGAATACAGTCCCCAGCTAAAAAAAGGGTAGATCTCCTCCTGCTCCGATGCGATTTGCGTCGCCGCGACCACGAGTAAATACACTAGCGGAAAAACGAAGACGAGGCGCTTCGTGATTTCGTAGCGGCGCCCTCGCATGGGTTTGCTTCCAGCCTGCGACGAGACTCTCGCCTTCGCGGAGTCTGGGCTGCCCCAAGCGCCCCGTGGCGTAGGCTGGCCTCGCCGGCTGTCATCGTACCGCGCCCGGTTTCTCGGCACACGCTTGCGCTCTGCGGCCTGGCGCAGCTCGTACCGATCGCGTCAAAAGTCGTGTCATCAGAATGCAGGCAAGAATAGACTTGCAGTCTGCCTCGCGCAAGAAGGCTCGCACCTGTTCCGAGGCTCCTGGCAAAGATCGGAAAGCAGCTTCCAGGTTGTCGCGCAGTTGTGCTTCGGTCTTGCTCAGCTCGCGACGGACCCGCCGCTGGACCAAGGCTCCTAGCAGTGCCACAGGATTGACTTGCGGCGAGTAGGTCGGCTGCAAACACAGCTCTGCCGCGGCTTGGTTCGCCACCAGCCATTCCTGGATGATCCGGGCGCGGTGCATCCTGCAATTGTCGACCACCAACAGAATCCTCCGGTCTGTCTCCTCAGCGATCTGCTTGAGGAACTCCCGGAAGACCTCCGCCGTGACAGGGCCTTCCCGCACCCCGCCCTAGAGCTGGCCCTCCGGGCTGCTGGCCGCCAGCAGGTTCAGGCGGAAACGCCCGCCGGCCACCCGCACGATGGGGGTCTGACCGCACGGGCCCCAGGTGCGCCCGGACCCGCTCTGCGCAGCCAGGCCGGACTCGTCGGCGCAAGGCGAGCAGGGCTCCCCACTCCCGGGCGCGGCGAAGGATCTTGGGGAACTCTTCGTCTTGCCACCGCTGCACGTCGGCGGGCTCGTACTGGGTGGCGCGCCGCTGGGACCGCTGCGGCGGGAGTCCGAGCCACCTCAGGCTCCGGCGCACCGGGGAGACGCTCGGGACGCTGCCGAACTTTCCCCCAAGGCTTGGCGCACTCGCTGCGCGGTCCACCCAGCGAACTCGAATGGGTATTGAGCGGGATCTTGGTCTCCGACGACGATGCGGATCCAAGCCAAGTGCCGGTCTGTCCCTAGGCGGGGTCGTCCCGTTCTTTGGCGATCCCGCAGGTTCTCCATGCCTCCCAGGAAGAAGCGTGAGATCCAGCGCTAGATCGTGCGTATGGAGCAAGGGACGCAGGACTTTATCCAGGCCACTGACTTTCCCCCGAGGAACTGCAAGACCATGTTTCTTCGAACCTCGAACTTCTGGTCTGCAGTAAAGCGTGGAACGAACAAGAATTTCCTTTTGTCATGCTAATCGTTACAACAAATCCACCCTGCAGATCAATCGCCGAATGGACTCCAGGGACACGACTCTTGACGCGATCAGTAGCCGATGGTATGTTCATCTCGCGCAGATGCTGCAACCTCTGCATAATAGCGGACCAGTACTTCCGGCTGTTCTCCGGCGTGTCGGGCAGCTTGAGCGACATTTCGGCCCGGAACTCATCCTTGCCGTGCTGCGTCAGTAGCGCCCCAATCCGCCCGTTGACATCGTTGACCAGCGTGAGCGGGTTGTCACTCATGGGCATGGTGCTGTCCTAGGCGAGCGCCAACAGCAAGCCCGCGACGAGCCGCCACGCATCTAATTCCCAATCGAATGGCTGCGCCGGGGGTGGCAGCGGTGATTCCTCGCCCCTTACACGACTGGGACTGGCCACCGGGATCACTCCCTGCATGACGAGAGGAGCGCCAGGGTGCGCTGGAGTTCGTGGCGGCGAGGGCAAAGCGCATCTGGGAACGGAGTCAATGACCCACCATCCGGCATGCCGGGGGAGGGGGGATGAGCCGGGTTACGGACAAAAGAGCCTTGCGCGGCTTGCGGCCCTAGCCGTGGATCGCGCTGATCCTGCAATGCCGGGAGCAGGCCAAGCTCAAGCGGAAGCGCCTCGGCTAGCCGCCTTTGGCCCCCATCGGCGCAACGCGGGCTGTATGACGTCGGGATGAACGGCGAGCCGCCCATGAGGGTTTGCGAGCATGCTCGTCGATGCGGAGCCTGCCATCCTACGCCGCCCCGCGCCTTCGGGCCGGGCGGCCGCGCCCATGGGGCGTTTGCTAGGGCCGCTCCCGCTTTTGGTCGGACACGGTCCAGCGCAGAGCGCACCGAGGATCGCAGTGCGAAGAGCAGCCCACCGCGCCCCTACAATGAGTATCGTCGCTCAGAAGCGGCGCTGATGACCGCAGGGTCAGATTCCCTCTTGAGGCGCAGTTGGTATAGTCTGGAGCGTAGGCCAACGAGCAGCTCTGGCCGTGAGGGCGTAGACGAAAGGCATTAGACCCACTCGGAGGAATGATGAGACTGGCACCCTTCTACCCCTTGCCCCTTGTCCTCGCCTCACTCGTCCTAGGTGCCGAGGTTCCCTCGGCTGCTAGCCAGATTGCCGCCTGCGTGCAAGCCGCGCCGGAGGAACTTCGGGCTTCGGGCCGGAGCCACTGTGCTGGGGTACGAAGCCGACGGCAAGTTGGTCGTACTGCGCAAAGGCTCCAATGACCTGCACTGCCTCGCCGACAACCCGGAGGACGAAGCCTTCTCGGCAGCTTGCTATCACAGCGACCTGGAACCGTTCATGGCGCGGGGGCGGGAACTGGCCGCGCAGGGCTACAAGGGGAGAGAGCGCCACGAGATCCGCTGGAAGGACATCGATGAGGGTCGGGTGGCGATGCCGCGCGGCGCACGTATGCTCTACGTCCTGACCGGGAAGGGATACGACGCTTCCCGGGGCGAGATTCTGGAGCCCTACCTACGGTGGGTGGTCTACACGCCCTACGCGACTCCGGAGTCATCCGGGGTCTCTGCGACCGCCGGTGACGGCCCTTGGCTGATGTTCCCCGGCACTGCCGGGGCCCACATCATGATCAGTCCGCCCCGTCCGGATCAGCGGCACTAGGGTTCCGGCCCGGCGACGCAGTCTCGCGAGTGCCAGCAGTGCCGAATGGCTGCGGAATCAGCACCGATTCCCGCATGCGACGGCGGCGTCAGCCCTCCTCATCCCGTCAGCGCAAGGTAGACCAGCACGGTCGCCGCCCCCGGCCGCCGTTGAGCCGTAGTTGCGCAGAGCCAGGGGCCCCAATCCGGCCCCGTCCATCCAGAGAGGCTCCGCTCCCTCATCGCATCAGGCAATGCCCCCTGGCGAGACTCGCGGAACGGATTCGATGCTTACTCCCGCATCGGCCCGCACAGCCCTGGCGAACAACCTCGCCTCCAACGCCCAGCCCCGGGGACTCCCCGATGAACATCGTTCTGCGGAAGCGACCGTCTCGCTGAAGGGCCTTCGCGAAGAACTCGGAGATTGGCCGGCCCTTGTACAGTGCCACGAATGTCGGCGACATGCCGGTGTAGTTCACCCCGCCTTGTTTCCCGAGGTCGAACAGGTTGGATTGCATGTGGCACCGACCGCAGATGTCGGGATATCGCTCGGAATCGATTTCCGCGAACCCGACCGGCGGTTGCTCCGGCGACCGCCGGTGCTCTTTCCCGGATCGGAGCGCGACGACATGGTCGCCGGAAGGTCCGTGGCGCACTTCGCAGTTCACGCTGTGCTCGTGCGGGCCGAAGTCCGCTGCCCGCTGCGCACCGCCCGTCTTGAGTTGGCTCGTGTGGCAGCTCGCGCAGCTCCCCCGGTAGTTCACGGCCCTGCTCATCCGGTGAAACTGGTCGACGCGGACGCGCTCCGTTCCGGGCGGGTCGATCACCTTCCAGAAGTTGAGCCACCGCCGTTCGACCATGCTGTATTGGATCGGGAAGACATGACTGCTTCCGTCCGCCAGTTCCGTTGCATACGCCTGCTGCCACTTGGACCCGATCGTGTAGTCCACGCTCTGCCGGTGATCAAGTGACAGGAGGCTCGGAGCTGCGCTTCGCGCTTGCTCCATGCGGACTTTTTGATGTGCGATGGCCTTGCGAAGCGATCGGGGCAACAAAGGGCCTCTGTGGCGCTCTCTGCTGCCTCTTCCAGTCGCTCAAGAGAGGCCAGCGCATCGGCCAGAGCAACGAGCAGCATGGATTCTCGGGCAGCATGCGTAACGACGACCGGGCATGCTCTACGCCGGTGGTCATGTCACCTGAGTTACTCGTGACCTTGGCCGCGATATCGAGCACGGCTGCCCGGGACGCCGAGTCGGGATACGTTTGCAGGAACAACTCTGCGAGCCTCCTGCGGTCCTCCGGATCCAGGTTGCCGAGCAAAGCCTCCGGTGACTCTCGTTCCTCTGGACTGTCCGCTTGGTCCACGACGGTGTGCCGCGACGCTTGGTTCCAGAACAGTGCGGTATCAATCTCCTGGGCCGGGCCAGACCGGCCAGAGCGAGGACTGTCGCCGCGCCCCTAACGCTGTCCTGGAGGCCGTCCAAATCATCAGACTGTGATCGCAGCCGACTCGCGAGTCCGCCGACCCGGCGCACCTCAGGCGAGCAGTCTCTGGATCACCCGGCCTCCGACGTCGGTAAGCCTGAACTCCCGGCCTTGATACTTGAACGTCAGTTGCTTGTGGTCGAGACCGAGCAGGTGCAGGACCGTAGCCTGAATGTCATGCACTTCCACCGGATCCTTCGTGATGAAGAAACCGAGCTCGTCGACCTCACCGATGGTCTGGCCGGCCTTGATGCCGCCTCCGGCAAACCACATCGGAAAGTTCTCGATATGGTGATTGCGTCCCGGAAGTTCCTTGATCTCGCCCATGGGCGTGCGTCCGAACTCGCCTCCCCAGATCACCAGCGTGTCGTCCAGCAGTCCGCGCTGCTTGAGGTCGCGGACGAGCGCGGCCGAGGGTCGGTCCACATCCAAGGACACTTCGTCGAGTTTGTCCGCGAGGTTGTTGAGGCGGTTCCCGTGGTGATCCCAGCCCGTGTGGTAGAGCTGGACGAAGCGCGAGCCGCGTTCGATCAGGCGGCGGGCGATCAGGCAGTTGTTTGCGAACGAGGACTGCCCCGGCTCGGCTCCGTAGGCATCCAGGGTCGTCGGGCTCTCGTCAGCCAAGTTCATCAATTCCGGTCCGCTGGTTTGCATCCGGTGTGCCAACTCGTAGGCGGCGATCCGGGTGGCGATTTCGGGATCGCCGACCTCCGTCAGATGCGCCAGGTTGAGTTCGCGGACCGTGTCGACTCGCTCTGCTTGCCGCTTGGGCGTGTATCCCGGCAGCCTCGAGAGATTGGGGATCGGATCCGCCGATCGCAGAAACTCGACGCCTTGGTAGGCTGTCGGCAGGAATCCGCTGCCCCAGATGTTCGCGCCTCCCATCAAGTTCCGCTCCCCTGAGCGCAGCACTACGAATGCGGGCAGGTCTTCCGCCTCGCTGCCCAGCCCGTAGGTGATCCAGGCCCCCATGCTGGGTCGCCCAAACCGCGGAGAGCCCGTGTTGAGGAACAGCTTGGCCGGGGCGTGGTTGAAGTTCTCGGTTCGCACCGTGTGGATGAACGCGAGATCGTCCACGATAGACGCCATGTGCGGGAATATCTCCGACACCCATGCGCCGGACTGCCCATGCTGCCGAAAGTTCCGCTGAGGCCCGAGCAGCTTGGGACGTTCCTTGGTGAACGATTCCATGAAGGCGAAGCGCTTGCCGCGGAGGAACGAGTCCGGCGCAGCCTGACCGTCGAGCTCGCGAAGCTTCGGGCGCCAGAGCCAAGTCTCGAACGGGCTGGGGGCGCCCGCCATGAACAAGTAGATGACTCGCTTCACCTTTGGGGCGAAGTGCGGGGCCTTGAGCGCCAGGGGGTTGCGCCCGCTTGCAGGCGAGGCCGCCCTCAACTCACGGCTGGCCAACAGGCTGCCGAGAGCGAGGTTCCCCAGACCCACAAAGCATCGGCTGAAGAAATGCCGCCGAGTGGCATGGAGCAGGGCTCGGTCCTGCGGACGCATAGCGGTTATTCCCTCGTGATGAATTCGTCGAGGTTCAGCATCACCCCGGCAGCAGCTGTCCAGGCGGCGGCCTCGGTGCGGTCGACTGCGTTGCCCAGATCCAAGGTCAGCATCTCATCGACCTGTGCTGGTGACGTGCGGAATTCATCGAGTTGCCTTGCGGCGAACCTCTTCAGCGCTTCCAATTCGGTTTCAGAAGGCGGCCGAGCCAGGCAAATCTCGAATGCGCGGATCGCGCGTCCCGTCGTGTCGGATTCCGGCACGTCCAGCAGGACCCGCCTTGCGAGACCTTGAGCGAACTCGTGAAAGCCCGTGTCGTTGAGCAGCGTCAGGGCTTGCAGCGGCGTGTTGGAGCGGTTCCGTCGCGTGGCGATCGTCAGCGAATCGGGACTGTCGAAGACCATCAGGCCGGGATGCGGACTTGTACGCCAAAAGTACGTGTAGAGTCCTCGCCGGTAGCGATCCTTGCCTGCGCTCTCGGGCCACGGCCTGCGGATCATCACTCCGGGAGGCTGAGACGGAAATACGCTCGGCCCTCCGATTGCGGACTCCAGCAACCCGCTGGCGGACAGCGCCAGGTCCCTCACGATTTCAGACTCCACCCGCAACCTGCCCTGACGGCCGAGCAGGCGATTGGTCGGATCCTCGGCAGCTAGATCTTGCCGGAAAGCGGAACTCTGGCGGTACGTGGACGAGGTGACCACAAGCCGATGCAGGGACTTCAGGCTCCATCCGCTTTCGACGAGAGACAGTGCCAGCCAGTCCAGCAACCCGGGATGGCTTGGGGGCTCGCCCTGCGTTCCGAAATCGTTCTCCGTGGGCACGATGCCGCGTCCGAAGTAGCGCTGCCAGATCCGATTGACGGTTACGCGTGGTGTCAGCGGATTGCGAGCGTCCACAATCCACTCGGCGAGATCCAACCGCGAGGGCCGCTCGATTCCCAACGGGGGCAGCACGCGCGGAGTGTCCGCCTCAACGCGAGCCCCTTTGCGCAGGAAGTCCCCCTGGAGCATGATGTGCGTTGGTCGAGGATCGGGCAACTCCCGCATGATCATCGTGCTGGGAACCTTGGGCAGGAGCGCTTGGACGGCGGCAATGGCTCGCCTGCGCTCCTGCACGCCCGGATCCTGGTTGAGATAGGCGTTGCGCACAAACACCAGCCTGCCCTCGACCCGCTCTTCCGGGGGCTTTCTCAAGATCCTCTGCACCCCGATCGGCAGCGTCGTGATCCGTTCCTCCGCCAGGTTCGCTTCCCATTCCGCTTGCCGCTCGAGCAACTCCCGCTGGTACTGTTGCTGCTCGGCCTGCATCGCCTTGACTTGGGCTTCAATCGCTGCGCGCCGGGCATATTGCTCCTCGCTCCCGAATTCCAGCACGGGCTCGTAGGCCCTGGACCGCCCTGCCGCATTCCTGAACTCGCCGCTCAACTCGTCGATGCTGTTGAAGAACGCGTAGAACTGGTAGAACTCGCGTTGCGAGATGGGGTCGTACTTGTGGTCATGGCATCTGGCACACCCCAAGGTCAGACCCAGGAAGGCAACTCCCGTGACACCCACCCGATCGACGACCGCTTCGACCCTGTACTGCTCGAAATCCACGCCGCCCTCGAGATTGAGCAACGTGTTGCGGTGAAATCCCGTCGCGACGAGCTGCTCCCGCCTCGGGTCGGGCAACAAGTCGCCCGCAATCTGCTCGACGACGAAGCGGTCGAAAGGGAGATCGCGGTTCAAGGCATCGCTGACCCAGTCGCGATACATCCAAATCTCGCGCGGAGCGTCGTTGTTGTAACCGTTGGAGTCGGCGTAGCGGGCGACATCCAGCCAGTGGCGCCCCCACCGCTCTCCGTAGCGGGGGGAAGCGAGCAAGCCGTCGACGAGACGCTCGTAAGCGTCCGGTCGCTGGTCGTCCAGGAACGCACGCACAGCTTCAGGAGTGGGCAGCAACCCCGCCAAGTCGAGATACGCACGCCGAATGAGGGTGGCTTTGCCGGCTTCCGGCGACGGGGCGAGTCCGGCTTCGTCGAGACGGGCCAGGACGAAGTTGTCGATCGGATTGCGGATCCAAGCTTCGTCGGAGACCGGCGGGGGACGGGGACGCCCTACGGGTTGGAACGACCAGTGGGTCTCCGCCTTCGAAGGCGGAGACCGATCGGCTGTTTCCGGCCACGGCGCGCCAAGGCCGATCCAACGTTCGATGGCATCGATCTGGGCGGGGGCGAGTTTCCCGCCGCTGGGCATCTTGAGTTCGCCGTCGTGCCGGAGAGCCTTCAGGATCAGGCTCTCTCCGGGTCGGTCAAGCGAAATGGCCTCGCCACGGTTGCCGCCCTGCAGCAGAACCTGGCGAGACTTCACGGAGAGCCCGCTCGTCCTGAGCGAGTCGTTATGACACTTTGCGCAGTTGGACTCGAGCGTCGGCCGAACCGATGTCTCGAAAAACTGGATCGCATCAACCGGGAACGGCTGGCCGGCTGAATCCGGAAGCTGCACGGTCGCCAAGATCGCGACCGCGACCGCTGACTTTAGGCAGCGCATCCCGAGGCACTCGAGGAGATCGAGTACGAGTGTAGCGCGAGATGCATCAATGTTCGCCTCCCCAATTGCGGTTGAAACTCCAGGATCGTGATGGCAGAGGGCCTTGCCGCGCCTTCGATCTCGTGGCGGCTAGCCCATCGACCTCCGATGCGCCTGCCCCAGAGCGCCTGGCCAGACTGCATGTCGCAGCTTTCTGATGCTCTTAAGTGATTGCATCGAACCATCAATAAAATCAATGGATTGCGGAGGGTTTTCGTGCAATCACCTAGGAAAACATCCGGAATGGGCTGTCGGACGCGCAGGCGAGGCTCCTGGGTGCCGTGGCATCCGCATTCGGGATGGCATCGCAAACGGGCTAGAACAGTAACGGGCGCGACAGCGACGGGACACTGCCGCGGCCGGGACCGGCAGCGAGCCTGAACCCTCGATCGCAGCCCCGCGGTTTTGCGTGGCCAGGCAAAGGTATGTTCCCGGAGCACGTATGGAGACGGCTTGACTGCGAATTGAACTGATGGGGCCATCGTCGTGCGCATCGGCCTGCGGTGCTGACATCTGTGGCACCTATGCCACCCGCCCTCGCCAGTTCCGCAGGCGAGCAGTGCGTTGACCAGCCCCGCGCCGCTGCCCTGCTATGACACATGGGGTCTTCGCCCCTCCGGACCGTCTGCTGCGAACGGCGGGTCCGGAGCTTCGACACAAGCCGCGCGGTACGGGTCGAGCCCTGACGGCGCAATGGTGTTCCCGTGCCTCGGCACCCTACAACACGGAAAATGACCGCCCAGCAGACCTGCGAGCGAACCCCCCGTTCGCGATCCGAACTTCATCGCGCCGCTCCGTGAGCCCGGGCGGGGGCCTCCCAGCCCAACTTCGGCCCAGAGGCGGCCCACCTAGCGCGGGCCGTGGGGTGCAGCCCGGCCTGCAGCGCCGTCGCTCAGGCATCCCCCTGCCTTGACTCCGTCCTGCCGGTTGGCAAATCCTGTAGTGCGTAACGCCCGCACCCAGACGTGCGATCCCTTATTTTACAAGCACTTACGGATCCGCGTCCGCGCCAAGTGACAAAGTCGGGCTGGGATTCGGATTCGGCGGGCTAGGTCGAAGGCACAGACGAGCTGGCGTGAGCCGAGATCTTCGAAAGCCATGCGGGCTTCCAGCGGAAGACGGCGAAGATCGTGGCGGTCGTGCCGGGCACGGAAGCCGGCCTCGATGCGTAGGCCACCCAGGGCTTGCCAGGCCGCGCGACCGCAAGTCCAGGGAGACCTGCGGCACGACGCGTCTCCCGCTCCCGCACGAGACGGCAAGGTCGCCGACCGCCCTCGCAATGCAGGCCGGCCCTGCAACGCCTGGCGGTCGGGGCGCCATTCACGCGCCCCGGCCGCCAGCGACCGCCGTGCGTTCCAGAGCTAGAAGATGATCTTCATCCCCATCTGGAATTCGCGCGGCGGAACCTGCGTTGCGGTTACCAAACCGAACCGTGCGCTCGCGAGATTCGAGTCGGGCTTCTCGAACATGTTCTGGTTGAACGCATTGAAAGCCTCCGCACGGATTTGGACCGCTAGGCGCTCGCTCACGTTGATCTGCTTGAACACGGAGATGTCGAACCTCTGCACGCTGTCCGGGCGCAGAGTGTTGCGGCCGAGCGTGCCGAACATGAACTGGGCCGGCGCGGCGAACGCGTTCCGATTCAGCCAGTTCTGCCGCGTCCGGCTGCCGCTGTGCGCGTCGCCAGTCAAGTTCGCCCGCAGGTAGGTCCACGGGTTGCCGACATTCGCTAGGTCCCCCGGCACCGTCACGTGGTAGGGCAGGCCGCCGCGGAAGTTGATCAGCGCGTTGAACTGCCAGCCGCCAATGACGCGATCCAACGCTGCGGGGATGTCTGCGCCGAATCGCTTCCCGCGTCCGAACGGAACGTCATAGACCAAACTCCCGACGAAGTAATGGGGGATGTCGTTCGCCGAAACGCTGCGCTGGCCGTTCAGGTCGTACTCGTTCTGGATCGAGCACCCCTCCGTGCCGAAGAAGCCTGAGCAGCCGATGTCGATCGACTTCGCCCACGTGTAGGCAGCGGTCGCTGCGAGGCCGTTCGTGAAGCTCCTCTTCATCGACAGCTGCAGGCTGTTGTAGCTGCTACGGCCGATCGACTTCTCAAAGTACGTCGGTCGCATATAAGGGAATCGCATGCGGTCCTTGGGGTCGCCGGGACCGGGCGTCACCGCTGTGTTGCGACGCCCGCCGAGCGAGAGGTCGCGATTGCCCGAGCCGACGTAGTTCGCTTCCACCACCGTGTTGCGCATCAGCTGGTGCTGGATGCCGAAGTTCCATTGCAGCGAGTAGGCCTGCTCGAACTCGGGGGTCGACGAACCACCATTGCGTGTTGAACGGCGTCGGCGCGGGCACGGAAGACTGTCCTAGCAAGATGTCCTGAGCCTTGACTTGCGGCCGCGGGTCACTGGGCGTCGGCTTGGAGAGAATCCCGAAGCGCGTTACCGAAACGTCCGGCCAGTTCCCCCCGATGCCCCGTGCGCTCTGATAGATTCCCGCAAAATTGTCGTAGACAACGCCTGTAGAAAACCGCACCGTGGTCTTTTCGGACAGCCGGTAGGCTAGGCCGAACCTAGGGCCGAACATCGGGCCGCGACCGGGGAACAGCACTGCGTCGTCACCCAAGGCAATCACGTTTTCCGGCAGGCTGCCGTCCGGCGTGGGGATGCAGGGTGCCCCGCCGACTTCCGCGCAGGCACCCGGCACCTTGAGCACGGCGTACTGCCCGGTATCCGTATTCGCGTTCCCGGTGAAGATATTGCCGTCCTCGACAGTTCCGTACTGCGGCACCCAAGCGTAATCGAAGCGCAGTCCCAAGTTCACCGTGAGCTTGGGCGTGGCCTTCCACGAGTCTTGGAAGTACACGCCCTGATTGCCGCCGAAGCGCAGCGACTCGACGATGTTGCGCCGGGATGACGCCTCGACGTAGTTCAGGAGCATCGAGGCGACTGAATCCCCGGTCACAGCCGAATTCGCAAAGTCCCCCGTGGTGATCTCGGTGTACGTCACACCGTGGGAGGCTTGCGTGCGCGACATGGTGGCGAACATGAAGTCGCCCCCGAATCGAATCGTGTGATTGCCCTTGACGAGGCTGATGTCGCCCTTGATCTGCAGATTGTCCGCCGGTCGATTGGTCACGATGGCCGGCGTGCCGCTGAAGTAGTTGGCGGCGCTGATGCCCGATAGGACCGGGCCGTCGCGGTACTGGTAGATTCCGGACGGAAATCCGGTCTGTTCGGCGATGGCGGTCGCGTCCAGGTCCTCGAACTCGCGGATTGTGGGGATATCGCTGACCGACCGCCCGAATTGAAACTGCCCGGTCATCGAAGGGCTGAAGATATGTACGAAGCTGCCCGAGAAATTCACCGCGTCCATCTGATTGCTGTTGACGAGCCCCGCCCGGCCACCGCTGCTCTGGCCGGCCTGGCTGAGGGTGCTGAACCGAAACCACGCCGTGTCACGGGCGCTGAAATGATGGTCAACCTTGACTTGCCATTCGTCCTGGTTGGTCGTCCGGCTGCGATTGTCGACGGCGTTGAACGCGGCTCGCTCGGTGGCTACCGGCTGCGGCAGCCCCGTGGCTTGCAGGTAGCCCAGGATGCTCTGGTCCAGGCGCTCCTGCGGAATCCGGTTGTTCGCGAACTGCGTGCGGATGAACGATCCCGGATTGGCGGGATCCTCGACCGTGCTCGCGGGATCGAAGATGTCCCGTCCGGACTGGCTGAAATCGCCGCCCAGCTGGGCCGGCGTGGGAACATTGTAGAAGCTAGCACCGGGGGTGGCGAACCGGAATAGCTGCGCGGCACCGAAGAAGAAGGTCTTATTGCGGACCACGGGTCCGCCGAGCGTGCCGCCGAACTGGTTCTGGCGAAACTCGTCGAGGGTGGTGCGATTGAACTGCAGCGCGTTGAGGTTGTCGTTCTTCAGGAACCAGAACCCGACCCCGTGATACTCGTTGGTGCCGGACTTGGTGACGATGTTGACGATCCCGCCGGACCCCATGCCGAACTCGGCCGAGTCGTTATGGGACTGCACCTTGAATTCCGCGATTGCGTCCAGAATCGGCGGCACCGCGTACGCGTTGCCGAACGTTTCAAAGTTCGCGACACCGTCCAGCATGTACACATTAGCGCGGTTGTTCTGGCCGTTGACCGCCGGGTTCGCGGCTTCGCCGATCTGGCGCGTGTAGCTCAGCGACTGGCTTCCCGGCGGCCGCACCATGACGACGCCGGGCTGCAGCATCAGCATCTGGGTGAAGTTGCGGCCGTTGAGCGGCAGCGCCTTGACCGTCCTCTCCTCCACGGCCTGGCCGAGTTCCGCCGAAGAGCTTTGCAACTGCACGGCTGCGGCCGTGACTTCCACCGTTTCGGTCACGGCACCGATCTGCATGAAAAAGTCCAGGGTCGTGGTTTGGTTGACGGTTAGCGTGAACGGCTCGAGCCGCTGCGTCGTGAAGCCTTCCGAGGAGGCTTCCAAGGTGTAGATGCCGATCTGGACATTCTGGAAGCGATAGGCTCCTGCCTCGTTGCTCTGTGTCTCTTGGGTGACGCCTGTCTCTGTGTTCGTCAGCACGAGCCGAGACCCCGGGATCACCGCCGACTGCTCGTCCGTTACCGTGCCGTTAATCGTTGCCGTGGAGACCTGCCCGTGGCACAGAACTGGTCCAACCAGCAGCACTGCGACCGCGAGAGCCGTTGCCCTCAGCTTCGCGAAGACCTTGCCTTGAAGCTTCATTCCTCAGTACCCCCCCTCCCCTCGCTCTTGCGTCGCAAGTCCCGGCAGGCAGGCCAGCGAGATCGCACCTAAACGCATTGATCATCGTACAGCACGCAACCCTGCGCAGTGCCGCTCAGGCGCGCGCCCCTGAAACGCCGGGCCTGCCAGGACGCGTCCGGCTTGGTCGGGGACGCAGATGGCACGGCTCCGGAGGCGGGTCCGATGCACGGCGGAAAGTCCGACCGCCAAACGGCCGCAAGGCGGTGCCTCGGCCTGCTGCCTCTCGGCTCGGAGGGCGACCGGATCCTGTCGCTTGCGGGCCGAGGATCCGCCGGCTCGCGGCCCGCGCCGCGAGCGAACACCCCTGAGGCGGGCTGTCAGGCGCCTGTTTGGCGCTTGCGACCCTTGGAGCAGCCGGCGAGCCTCACGGTTGGGCCTGGGCCGACGCGACCCGCTCAATGAACCGCAGGGCATATTCGATGTCCGGCGCATCGTCGATTTCCCGCGCCGCCCGCAGTTCCGCAAGCGCATCCCCGACCGCTCCGGAATCGGCCAGCACCAAGCCCAGATTCTTGTGGAGCGTGGCGCGGATGGGGCACTCTCCGCAGATGTCGAGGGCCTCTTGCAATCGCAAAACCGCTGCCTCCCACTCCTCGCGCCCGGCCGCCTCCAAGGCGAAGTTCGACAGCACCTTGGCGCGCGCCGCGGCACTCTCCCGCTGCTTCAGGTCCCTCAGCTGCCGGCGGTACGTCGCGGTATCCTCTGAGCCGACGCGGTACAGGGCCTTGATGAGATTGACGGCCGCGACCGAATTGCTCGGGTTCAGTGCAAGCGCCCGCTTGAGATGGTCCGCGGCCGCCTTAGGACGCCGGAGCTGCAGCAGGGCGAACCCCAGCTCGCTGAGAGCCTCGTCACTGTTGGGCTCCCTCGCAACAGCCCGCCTGAGGGCCGTCTCGGCTGCTTCGTAACGGGCGCGCCGGTTCAGGATGGCACCGAGGAGACGCGCCGCCTCGGCGGACTCGCCCCCGCTGGCCGCGGCTTGCTCCAGGGCCGTCAGCGCGTCGTCGTACCTGCGCAAGCTGTAGAGAGCTCGCGCTAGCTGGAAGCGAATCGCTCCGGACTCCGGCTCCAGCTCCGCGGCCTTCTCGAATGCCGCGTGCGCCTCCTTCCAGCGCGAGCTGTCACCTAGAACGATCCCGAGGTTCAGGCGCGCCTCTGCCGATGCGCTTCGGGCATCTACGACCCTTTGCAGCACAGCCACGGCATCTTCCAGACGCTGCTGGCGGGCGAGGGTCATGCCCAGCGCGGTGAGGATCGCAGGATCGTTCGGACGCAGCTCGTCCGCCTCGCGCAGCACGCCTTCCGCCTCGGAATGCCGCTGCTGCGCAGCGAGGACGATGCCGAGGTTGTGGCGGGCCTCCACATGGCGGGCATCGACCGCGATCGCCCGGCGGAATGCCTCTTCGGCAAGGCGAGCTTGGCCGAGCCGGTGCCGGGCTGTTCCCAAAGCCAGCCAGCCGGATGCGAGATCCGCCCGGATTTTGACAGACCTATCCAGGTGGCGCACCGCTTCAGCCGTCTTGCCGAGATTCAACAGAGCCAAGCCGAGGTTCAGGTGGACCGCCGCGCTGTCCGGGCTCAGTCGCAGGGCCTCCCGATAGGCTGACTCCGCTGCTGCGAAATCTCCTTTCCGGAACGCGCGCGCACCGCGTGACGCCGGCGATGCCGCGGGGCGCTCGAGCGCCGCTCGAAGCGCAGCCCCCGTCCGGGAAGACGGGTCCAGCCGGAGCAATTCCTCGACCGAGGCTCGTGCTGCCTCGGCCCTGCCGAGCCGGTGCTGCGCCTTGGCCAGTGCCGCCAGGACCAATGGGGACGGACCGTCGCAGTCCAGCGCCGCCTGCAGGGCCGCTTCGGCTTCGGCGTCCCTCCCCAGCTCGTAGAGTGCGGATCCGAGAACCAGCCAGACCTGCCCGTTAGCCGAATCTATGCGGCTCGCCGCGCGCAAGTGCGCCACCGCGCCCTCGAAGTCCCCCGCTTCCGTGAGCGCGACTCCTAGGTTGTAACGCGCCTCCAGCGAGCCGACGTCAAGGCGCACCGCCTGTTGGAACGAGGCGACCGCGCACTCCATCTGCCCGCGCTCCGCATGCCAATAGCCGAGCGCCGATTGGGCGGCGGCGTCCCCGGCCGCAGCCGGCTTCGCGAGCTCGGGCGGGCCCACGCACTCGGCTGCAAGAGACGACGCTAACGCGAGGCCCGCGCCAACGAGCAGGCACCCCTGGACCGGCACATCCATAATCTAGCACTGCGGGGCGGCGAGAACCGCCGTTCCAGGACCAGTCGGAGGCAGGTCCGCGACCGGCAGGACTGTCGCCGAGAACTGCGCTTTCGACAGCGAACGGGGACCGCTCAGTGCAGCGCGGGCCTTCCCCTCCAAACCGGTCCTGACCTGCTCCGTGGATGGAACTCCCACCGGCTCACCGCGAACGCATCGCGCCCCGCCTCCCGGTGCAGCGCGGCAACATCGGTCTTCCGAACTTCCAAGTGCTCAATGCCATTCTGCATGTCGCCGGGCACGGCTGCGCATGGAGAGGGTGGCCGGCACAGTTCGGCAACTGGCACACCCCTGCGCCCGGATGAACCTGGAGTTGGCCCGTTTCCGTGGACGGTTCATTGCTTGGCACTCAAGCGGCCTGTTGGCAGCTCCTCGCGCAATTGACTGGCAAGCGGTGGTCGAGACGGGCAGGGCGGCGGTGCGGGTTGTACCACCCTTCGAGGTGCTCGAAGAGCTCCCTGCGGGCCTCGGCCTGGGCGGAGAACGTGCGTCGGTCGAGGAGCTCGCATTCGCAGGTGGCGCAGAAGCTCTCGGCCGTCGCGTTGGCGTAGCGGGTGCCCCCCGAGCACGTACGACGTGTATTGGCGGCCTGGAGACGCACGCTGCACGACGCGATCGGGGCGCAGCTGCCGGGCCCTCGACCAGCCCCCGGCCCGGTGGCTGAATGCGTCGCCCACGACCGCCAGAAACAGGGCTCCGGCCCAGATCGATGCATAGGCGATGTCGGCGACCCGGAGTTGGTCGGGCGCGTCGGCTTCGAACCGACGCTCGACGAGGCCCAGTGCCCGACCAGCCGTGTCTTCGCGGCGGGCTGTCCGCACGCCTTTGCGCCTCGATATCCCCGCCGAGCCCGTCTCTCGTCTCGCATCAGCTGAGCCCCTCGCTTGCGGGCCCCAAGGACGCCGTCCTCGGCGAGCTCGGAGGGCGGGCGAGGCACCCCCTAGGTGCCGCAGCGGCGCTGGTGCAGGCTGCCAACGCCCGCCTGAAGGCCAGCCCCTCGCCGGTGCCGGGACAGCTCGACGGTCTCGCCCCCGTGGAACCCGCACGGGGAGCCGCCGCACCCGCGGGCCCTCGCGGCGCTACGGTGGAGGGCCGGATTCGCGCTCAGGAACTCGACCGCTGCCCGCGCCCTACGGAACCTTCCACGACACTTGGGGCCGCGCCCCCTCGGTGTGGTCCGCTCAGCGAATCCTGCCGTCCGAGCGCTGAGTTCAAGGGCCGACCCGACCGAACCTATCGGTCTTCCCGAAGCAAAACCGTGGCCTATCCCCTAGCACGGAACGAGCTTACCAACTGCATCTGCAGACATCGGAACCGAGCCCGCAAACGCTACCTGTAACGCGCAGCGGACTGCGCGTGCGAAGCTCCTAACCCGTTCGAATGGGCATTGTCCGGCAAGACAAAGAATCTCCACGGACCAAGGCTCCCCGAACCAGCAGCCGAGCGCTCTCCGCAGTCTGCGCCACCCACCGCAGCCGCGGAGCGGGAACGATTCCCCCGGGCCGCTGCCCGTCCAGGCAGCAGCAGACTCGCACGCCTACTGCGCCAGCAGCACATAGCACCCAATGGCGCCGACGCAAACGAGCAGGCCCATCGCCCTGGCGTACCGCCACGGCCTCATGTCGACCTTCGTCGCGTCCGGCTCAACATATGCCGAGGCCCCCGGTCGCAGCCAACTCGTCAGCGCCATGAACCCGACCACGACCACGAATACCAGCGCCAGGAAATGCAGGAAGTGGATCTGGTCCTGCACTCCGAACAAGCCCTGCAGGAAGCCCTGCACCTCGGCCTCAAACGTGAAGACCAGCAGGAAGAACAGCACCGGGCCGCCCGTCAGGCTGACCTTGGCGGACATCGCCGTGAACCGCCGGTGCAGCATACCCAGCAGGATCACGGCCAGCATCGGCCCGAAGAAAGTGGCGTTAATGCGCTGCAAGTAGTTGTACAGGCTGCCCGTGGTGTCGATCGTGGGCGCGATCGACATTGCCGCCAGCGCGAGCGCGATGCTGCAAACCCGGCCTGCGGCGACCGCCTCCCGTTGCGAGGCGTTCGGGCGCAACACCGCACCGTAGATGTCGCGGCAGAAGAGCGTCGCCGAGGAATTGAGCACGCTGTTGAAGGTGCTCAAGACGGCCCCCACCATGACCGCCGCGAAGAATCCATTGAGCCAGTTCGGCAGCACAGCGTTCACCAGCGTCGGATACGCCCGCAGGTGGTCTTCCGGGCCCAGCGTGTCCTGGAACAGGTGGTAGGCAATCACCCCCGGCAGCACGATCACGAGCGGCCCCAGCAGCTTGAAACAGGCCGCGATCAGCACTCCCTTCTGGCCCTCCTTGAGGTTCTTCGCCCCCAGGCCGCGCTGCATGATCGATTGGCCGGCGCACCAGAAGAACGTCTGGTTGACCACCATGCCGGTGAATAGGACACCGAAAGGCAAGAACGAGCCCGGCTCGTCGCCGGTGATGTCGAACTTGGCGCGCTCCTCGACATACACCGTCGAGAGGCCGGTCCAAGGATTCCCGTCGCCGATTTGGATCAGCGCCAGAACGGGGACCAGCAGACCGGCCACCAGGAAGCCGACCCCGTTGACAGTGTCGGAAATGGCCACCGCCTTGAGGCCCCCGAAAATCGCATACAGCGAGCCCAAGGTGCCCACGCCCCAAACCAGCAGCCAAGTCACCTCCGAGGAGCTCAGTCCGAGCGCGTCCTGCAGGCCGAACAAACTGTCGATGCCGCTGGCTCCGAATAGCAGCACTACCGGCAGGATGGCCAGCACATACGAGAACAAGAACGCCGCTGCCGCGATCACGCCCGTCAGCCGGTCGTAGCGCAACGCCAGATACTCGGGAATGGTCGACAGACCCATCCGCAGGAAGCGCGGCAAGAAGTACAGCGCTGCGGCGACCATCGCCAGAGCCGCGGTCGTCTCCCACGCCGTCACAGCGATGGTGTGGTTGAACGCGTCTCCGTTGAGGCCGATCAAGTGCTCGGTTGACAGGTTGGTGAGCATCAGCGAGCCGGCAATCACCCAGCCTGTGAGGCTGCGACCGCCCAGGAAGTACGCGTCCCAGGTGGTCATCCGGTCGCGGCGGGTATACCAATACGAAACGCCGGCAACCAGTGCGGTGAAGCCTAGGAACGAAGCTATCGTTACGACCACAGAAAACGCCCCCCGTGCAGCTGAACCGGCGCGCCGCAGCCCCTGCTTGGCGCCGGAACGAGGCCGCTCACGGCACTGCGCTGCAATGCGCTACAGGTAGTCCCGCTCCTTGCTCCGGCCTGCCAGCCAAACCTTGCGGGCCTGCTGCACGGCTGGAATTTCGGAGACCTCCGCAATGGGCACATCCCACCAGGATTCGTACCCCGGCACGCGCTGGCTCCCGTCCGTCTCAATCACAACGACACTAGTGCTCCCGCGGTCCCGCATGGCTTGCAAGGCGGCTTCCAGATCGTCGCATGTCCGAGCGCGGCTGGCCTCCGCCCCTAGGCTCCTGGCGTTCTCCACAAAATCCACACCCACGCGGGGGCCCTGCAGCTGCCCGTTGCTACGGCAGCGGTACTCGGTCCCGAAGCCCTCGCTACCGCACGCCTCGCTGAGGCCCCCGATGCTGGAGAAGCCGTGGTTGTCGACCACGATGATGTTCAACTTCGCGCCCTCTTGCACCGACGTAGCGATTTCCTGCGCCATCATCAGATAGGAGCCATCACCGACCATCACGTACACCTCGCGGTCGGGCTCGGCCAGCTTGACGCCTAGGCCAGCGGCGATCTCGTACCCCATCGTCGAGTAGCCGTACTCCAGGTGATAGGAGTTGGGGCTGCGCGTGCGCCAGAGCTTGTGCAGGTCCCCGGGCATGCTCCCGGCGGCGCACACGACCACATCGCGCTCCCCTGCGACTCGGTTGACCGCCCCGATCACTTCGCCCTGGCTGATGGGCGGGCCGTGGCCCAGCCCGTAGATCCGATCCACCTCCCGCTCCCACGCCTCCCGGTAGCGGCGGATCCGCTCGGCATAGCCCGGCGAGACGCGGTACTCGGAGACCAGGATCGCCAACTCTCCCAGGGCCGACTTCGCGTCGGCGACGAGCGGGAGCGCGGCCTGCTTGAAGGCGTCGAACTCCGCAACGTTGATGTTGAGGAAGCGCACCGCCGGGTTCTGGAACGCAGTCTTGGAGGCGCTGGTGAAGTCGCTATAG
Organism: Bryobacterales bacterium; assembly: GCA_965213745.1. Lineage (GTDB taxonomy): Bacteria > Acidobacteriota > Terriglobia > Bryobacterales > UBA6623 > VXMF01. The sequence goes on from CBDBZZ010000019.1 coordinate 45,426, forward strand.
CGAGTGCCGATGCCGATCACCAGGTCGGCCTCTCGAGCGAGGATGTTCGCGCCCGGGGTGCCGGTGACGCCCATGGCTCCCAGCGCCTGCGGATGATCGAAGCGCAAGGCGCCTTTGCCCGCCTGCGTCTCGGCCACCGGGATACCGGTAGCCGCCGCGAAATCCGCCAGTGCGCCGCAAGCCTCGCTGTACAGGACGCCGCCTCCGGCGACGATCAGAGGTGCTGCCGAAGCCTTGATCCATTCGGCGGCGGACTCCGCGGCGCGCGCGTCGCCCCGCGGCCGCAGCACGGTCCAGACCCTGTCGCGGAAGAGCGCTTCCGGGTAGTCGAACGCCTCCGCCTGCACATCCTGGGGCATGCCCAGGGTGACGGCTCCCGTTTCGGCGGGTGAAGTCAGCACCCGCATCGCCTCCGGCAAGGCCGTCACGATCTGCTCTGGACGCTGAATGCGGTCCCAGTACTTGGAGACAGTCCGGAAGCAGTCGTTCACGGAGACATCCTGAGTATGCGGCGACTCGAGCTGCTGCAGAACCGGGGCTACGTTCCGGCGGGCAAAGATGTCTCCGGGCAGAAGCAGCACGGGCAGGCGGTTGATCGTCGCGGCCGCGGCGCCCGTCACCATGTTGGTGGCTCCGGGCCCGATCGAGGTGGTGCAAACCAACGCCCGCAGGCGGTTCGAGACCTTGGCGTAGCCTGCTGCGGTATGCACCATCGCCTGCTCGTTGCGGCACAGAAAGTAGGGCATCCCGGGATCCTGGTGCAGCGCCTGCCCTAGGCCGGCGACATTGCCGTGGCCGAAGATGCCGAAGCAGCCGCCGAAGAACCGGCGGCGGTGCCCGTCGCGCTCCACGTACTGGTGCTTCAGGAATTCGACGGTGGCCTGCGCCATCGTCATGCGTCGCGTCATGGTTGCGTTCTCCGCTCCCGGGCGCGGGTGCCACTCGGCCCTAGGCCGGTTGCGCTCCGGTCTGGCCAGCAGCTTGCGCCGGAAACATGGTACAGCCCCTGCGCCCGAACTCCGCAGCCGGTGCCGCGGGGCGCTATTCAGCCTCGTCGCCAGGCAACCGCTTCAGCAACGCCACCCAGTCCTTGCCGGGGTGGCTAGGCGGCGCGAGCGTGACAACGCCCTCGTTGCGCATCAGCATCTCGCCGGCCTTGACCGTCTTGCTACGGCCCGTCTGCAGCGCGCCGCCATGGCGCGGGTCGTACCACTCGAGGCTGTACTCCCCAGCAGCTACGGTGAGCCGGGTCCGGCCGGCCTCGGGAATGTACACGGCATAGAGGTCGCCTTCGCGAGCGAAGACATAGGCGCTCCTGTCGTCCGTGAGATCGTTCGCGGGCCACATGGTCCAGAAAGGCAGGTGCTTTTGGAAGAACTCCAGGGCGTAGCGGGTCTGGTCCCACATCTTGTCCCGCGAGCGCCAGTCCTCGCAATTCAAGTCCATATGGGCGTACTGGTAGCCGAAGTACCACTCCACCCCGGAGCCGCCGCCCATCAAGTTGCCCCAGAGCGCCTGCTTGCGGGGCTTGTCGTGCAGCGGGTCGTCGGCGTCCGGAAGGACGCCGGCGGAAGCTGGCGTCTGCTCGTCGTGAAAGATCGCCCAAGGCTTCCCGGAGGCCGCAGAACGCATGCGCAGAGCGATAGCCTCGCGGTTGGAATCCTCCATCCGGCCTTGGATCGAGGTCGCCGCGAACAGGTCAGATCCGATCAGGCTGGTGTAGCTGCGCAGACTGCGCGTGTTGTGCGTGTGGACCGTCACAGGGTGGTCGTTGGGGTCTACTTGGCGCAGGTACGCCGCGATTTCGAGGCGGTCCGCGAGCGGAGTGTCGTTCTCCTCACCGAGGTTCCAGATCACGGCCAGGTGGTGCCCGAAGCGAGCGGCGAGCTCGCGGAGGTAAAGCTTGCGGATGGCGTGGAGGCCCGGCCCGCCGCCCAACTTCTCGTCGTTCTCCGTTTCCTGGATGACCAAGTGCATCGCGATGCCCAAGCGCTGCATGTGGCTGAACACGATCTCCCACTGGGCCAGCTTCGAGACGTCGAACCGGTCCCGCACTTGCGGGTCGGTCCAAACCCAGGTGTCCTTGCCGTCCCCGCCGTCTATGTTGTAGGTCATGAAGTAGACGCTGTTCATCCCCTTGGAGGCCAGATAGTTCAGCGCTCCGACGATGTTCTTGCCCTTGCCGCCCTGCCAGGTCGGATCGCCCTCCCGCCAGTCTCCAGCATGGGGCTCGTAGCGGTGCAGGAAGCCCTCCCGGTCGGTGGAGACTCCCGCATGCGGAGCAGTGTCGAAGGTGCCGTCGAACTCGAAGTAGCCCAGGAAGTTCTCCGGGGAATCGGCACCGCCCTTGAGGAAGTAGTCCCCGTTGGAGAACCGCAGGTAGTGCCCATCCCCCGGGGAGAGAAAGCCCTGCGCCTCAAACCCGGCGGCATCGTTCGGCGCAGCTTCGACTGCGAGGGTGCCGGATTCGCCGTCAAATGCCATGGCTTCACCGGTCGCCTGGGACAGCGCGATTCCCTCGCCGGCATGGAAGGACGCACGCCAAGCCCAGGTTCCAGCATGCGGCGGCGCAAACCGGACCCGCCACTTGTCCCCGTCTGTCGCCGAGGACTCGGCGGCATCACCGTCCGCAGCGAAGAACCCCTGCACGGTGCGCGAGGTGCCCGATTGCATGTGGGAGAACTGTACGCTCATGCGGTAATCCAGGAACGGGTTCGGGGTGGCGTCCTCCGCCGTCTCGGGCCCGTCGAACGTGAGCGTCACGGTCTGCCACCGCACGGGCTGATCCGGAGCCAACTCGACGGCCCCTCCCCAGACCCCCGCGAAGGCGACAAGCACAGCGAGGCCGCGACCCGCCCGTGCGGGGAGGCGATTGTTGCGAGTCATGGCGTTCCCCCTTCTTCGGCAGCAGCGGCTCGAGCGGCCAGGAGCTGCAAACCCTGTAAGATTCTAAACCTTAGCAGCGTTCGGGGATGGGGAGGTCCGCCCGGTCGCCGTCAGCGCACTACGGGCCAGGATCCAGAGGATCTTGCATCCGGCGGCTAGGCTGCCACGCACGCTGCCGCTCACCTTGCTGGTACCTGCGATTCGCGGATGCCGGGGAACCGGCACTTCCAGCACGCGCAGACCGTCCCGAATGGCTTTGATTTGCATTTCCACAGTCCAGCCGTACCCCCGGTCTTGCATGCCGAGCCGTCGCAGGGTGTCGACCCGCATGGCGCGAAACGGCCCCAGGTCCGTAAACCGGAAGCCGTACAGCATGGCCAGCCAAGCCGTGGCGAACGCATTTCCGAGCCGCTGGTGCGTGCGGAGCGCCCCCGGCTCCAAACCCGCCAGCACGCGGGATCCCAGCACCAAGTCGGCGCGCCCCGCCACAACCGGACCCAGCAAACTCGCCGCGTCGCACGGGTCGTCGCTGCCGTCCCCATCCATGAACACGACGAAATCCGCTTCCGGAGGCAGGGCTTGCAGGGCTCGCAGGCACGCACCACCATACCCTCGCCGCGGCTCCACGGTGACGAGAGCGCCCCAAGCTCGGGCGATTTCCGTAGTGCGATCCGTCGAACCGTTGTCGGCGACGATCACCGTGCCGAACATGTCGCGGGGCGTCTGCGCCAATACGCTTGCGATCGCCCTTTCTTCGTTGAGCGTAGGGATCACCAGCGCCGCATGGACGGAAACTAGGGGGCGACTGATCACAATTCCGTCTTCCCACAGCAGCTCGGCGCTGCCCGGGTTTGGTTGGCCGACCCCGCCTTGCCGGCGACTGTCAGACCTGGGCCCGCGGGACTACTGCGCGAGGTAGAGGTCGGCAGCCATTCCGACAGTTCGGCCCGATGACGCCCGGCCTACTTGTTGGACTCCGGATCCAGATGTACCCCAGTGTGCCAGAGTCTTATCGCGCCGCACCAGTGCCTAGATTCCCGGTTAATTTCCCGAAATGGGGATTGCGGGGCCGTATGGCTTGAGCGGGGAACCCGGCGTACCCGGCGCGGGCCCCTCATCCTGTCGCCGAGCGACTTGGGCACCCCCGCAGGTGCCCTGCGCCGGCCTGCCCCCGCCCCGCAGCCGCTGCGCCCCCGGCTCCGGGCGCACCGAGCCCCTCGCGGGCTCCGCGTCGGCCCCCTGCCGCTGGGGCGGCGCGGCTCCGGCCGCGCCGCCCCAGTCCAGCCGCAGGTTGCTCCTGCTGCCCAGCCGCCGTGCGCTGTGCGTCAGCCGCCCCACGCTGCCCACGCAGTACCGGATCAGCGGCTGCAGCTCGGGCTGCCGCGCCTCGGGCGGCGGCACCTAGTCCGGCAGCCGCCGCCGCTGCGCGATCTGCCCGCCCAGGTAGAAACCCTGATGCGCCGCATGCGAGCGGCACGGCGGATGCTGCAAGCCCAGGTCCGTCAGCGGTCCCTGGAACGCAGGCTCCGGCCGCTGCTGGCCGCGGTGCCGCCGCCCCAGCTCCGCCAGCGGCAGCCGGTCGCGGCTCACCAGCATCACCATGCACACCGGCTCCAGCAGCCGCTGCTCCCCGTCCCCGTCGCGCCGGAGCACCCCGCACACCGGCTCCTGCGGCCACCGGGCCGGCCGGTACGCCACCGCGATGGCCCGCTCCTGGCCCGCCGCGTCCAGGGGCTCCCCCTCATCCTCCCGCAACCCCATCGCGTCCGCCAGGCGCAGAATCGGGGCCTTTTTGCGCGGATCAGTCACGCTCCCGGAATACTCCCAACTCCTTCCGCCGGCAGTAGCTCACCACATCTTTGCAGTAGTACGCGCTGGCGGCCCGCAGCCACACCGGCTGCCGCCCTGTCCGCCAGGGCACCGCATCCCGGTCCAATTGCTCCCGCCCATCCCCCTGCACGTCCGTGCCGCCCGCGTGCAGCCGGGCGCTGACCCCCGCCGCTCCCACGCACACCGAGGGCAGCCAGTACTGCTTCTCGCCGTGGTAGCCGCGCTCGGCATTCTCGCACAACTGGCCCTCCACTTCGATCCCCGTGCCGTCCCCGCACACCGGGACGGAGCCCCACCGCGGCTCGCACGCTCGGCGGGTGACATCATCGGCCCCCAGAGCGTCGACCGCGTGGAGGTGCCCCCCGCCGGCGCAGGCCGCGTAGAGCAGCGCCAGCAGCCTCTGCCCAGCGCTGCCACCGCGCCGGCGGCGCTGGAGGCGGCCAGCTTCTCGGGCAGCCCGAGGAACCGGGCCAGCCGCGCCACCACGCCGCGCCCGGCCCGTCCAGTCGTCGTTGCAGACGCCGTAAGCCAGGGTGGGAGCCCTGGCGGGGGACAGGGGCCTCCAAAAAATCGAGAGGCACCCCCGAAGTGCAATCCGCGGACACCCCGGAGGACCGTCTAAATCATTGCAACACAAACACGTTCCGGCTGGTAACCGGATTCTTACCCGGAAATCAGGGGCTCTTCTGCGGCAAGGCGCTCTAGGATGGCTCGCCGTCCGGCTTTGCCCGCTGCGCCCGCAGCGCGGCGAGCTCGGCTTCCAGCGCACGCCGCTTCCGCGCCTCGGCGTCCCGCTCCCCCTGCGCGGCGCGGCGCAGGCGCGCCTCAGCATCCCGTTCCCGCTGCGCGGCATCCCGCTCCCGCTGCGCCTCCTGGCGGGCCCGGGCCTCTTCCTCCAGGATCGGGAGCAGCAGGCCCGTGGCCGGGTCCCGGAACCGCAGCAGCTCCCCCTGCACCTCCAGCCCCAGCCCCAGCTCCGCGCTCCACGCCGCGCCCTCCGCCGTGGTCTCCAGCGGCTCGTAGCGGCCCCCCCCGCAGCGCCCAGCCCTCCAGCCGCGCCCCCCGCAGCCGCCCCAGCGTCTCCCCCGTCGGGTCGAACTGCCAGTACTCCCGCACCCCCAGCCGCCGGTACAGCTTCTTCTTCGCCGCCAGGTCCCGCCGCACCGTCGCCTCCGACGCCACCTCCAGAACCCACTGCGGCACCGGCCCCTCCCGCCACACGCGGTACGACTTGCGGTTCTCCCCCGACACCCCCCGCACCACGAACACGTCCGGGGCCACCCGCGCCCCCGCATCCCCCTCCCGGTAGTACACGAACGTGTCGCAGGCCACGTAGACCCGCTCCCGCCGGTCCGCGAAGTGCAGCCGCAGGGCGGCCTGGGCCTCGGCCATCGCCCGGTTCTGCCAGTCGCTGTCCGCCATCGGCAGCCCGTCCGAGCACGGGTACTCCACCGGCGGCGGCGGAGCCGCCTCGCGCTCCTCCAGGACGGCCGTCGCCAGCGTTCCAGACATCCCGTTGCGCACCCCCCGGGCCCGCTCAGTGTACCATTCCGCGGGGCGCGCGCCCTCCGCCGCCGGCAGTCGCCGCACCCGGCGGCCCGGCCCGTAGGCGAGGTGCCGACCGGCACCGCAGGCGCGGCAGCGGCAGGCAGGCAGGAACAGACTGGCAATCCGCCTCTCGAGAAAAGGCTGGCCCCTGTTGCGGAACTCCCGGCAAAGACCGGCCCGCCAATCCACGGCGGGCCCGCGATGTTCGTTGCGCAGCGCGCCCATCCCGGCTTGGCCCGCTGCGACGCGTCCAGCCTCCGCACGGGCAGCAGGGCGGGCTCCCCGTGGCCCGTCGCAGGGAGGAAGCGCGGGGTCCGGGCCAGGCCTGGCGAAGAGCTGGCCAGCGCCTGCGGGCGGACGGAGGCTGCGCGGCGAGGCGCTGGAGGTCCGCACCGCGGCGGTGGGGCGGGCGATGCCTTGCGCGGAGGTCCAGGTCGGCGAACCCGAGAGCGGGGAGACGGTCTCGGGGGGCCCGCAGGGGGAGTTGCCGGCCCGCGGGCACCGCGGGATGCAGGGGTGCGACAAGGCCCCGGAGAGCACGGCCCGGGCGGTGGATGCCGGCGGCTGGCTCCGCACCGGCGACCTCGCCGCCCTGCGAGAAGACGGCAACTTCCGGATCACCGGCCGGGCCAAGCCTAGATTCCCGGTTAATTTCCCGCAATGGCGGTTGGGGGGCCATAGGGTTTGAGCGGGGAGCCCGGCGTACCCGGCGCGGGCCCCGCAGCCCGTCGCCGAGCGACTTGGGCCCCCCGCAAGCGCCCTGCGCCGGCCTGCACCCGCACCGCGGCCGCCGCGCCCCCGGCTCCGGGCGCACCGAGCCCCCCGCGGGCTCCGCGTCGGTCCCCTGCTGCTGGGCCCGCTGCGCGTCAGTCGCCCCACGCTGCCCACGCAGTACCGGATCAGCGGCCGCAGTCCATGCTGCCGCGCCGCGGACGGCAGCGCTTGGTACTGCAGCAGCCGCAGCAGCAGCTGCGCGATCTGCCCGCCCAGGTAGAACCCCTGATGCGCCGCGTGCGAGCGGCACGGCGGAGGCTGCAAACCCAGGTCCGTCAGCGGCCCCTGGAACGCATGCTCCTGCCCCTGCTGGCCGCGGTGCCGCCGCACCAGCTCCGCCACCGGCAGCCGGTCGCGGCTCACCGGAATCACCGTGCATACCGGCCCCGGCAGCCGCTGCTCCCCGTCCCCGTCGCGCCGGATCACCACGCACACCGGCTCCTCCGGCCACCGGGCCGGCCGGTACGCCACCGCGAGCGCCCGCTCCTTCCCCGCCGCGTCCAGGGGCTCCCCCTCGTCCTCCCGCAACCCCCTCGCATCCACTAGGCGCAGCATCGGGGCCTTCTGGCGCGGATCGGTCACGCTCACGGAGTAATCCCAGCTCTTCCGCCGGCAGGAGTTCACCAGATCCTGGCAGGAGTCCGCGCTGGCGGCCCGCAGCCCCACCGGCTGCCGCCCTGTCAGCCAGGGCGCCACATCCTGGTCCAGCTGCTCCCGCCCATCCCCCCCCCCCTTCACGTCCGTGCCGCCCGCATGCAGCCGCGCGCTGACCCCCGCCGCCCCCACGCACACCGGGTGCGGCCAGGACTGCCTCTCGCCGTGGCAGCCGCGCTCGGCGTTCTCGAACAGCTGGCCCTCCACCTCGAGCCCCGGGCCGTCCACGAACACCGGCACGGACCCCCACCGCTGCCCGCACGCCTGCGCCACCAGCGGTACTAGGCGCCGGCTGACCAGCCGCACGCACTCCCGCAACCCCTCCCAGGCCGCCGCGTGCATCCGCTGCAGGTATTCGCCGAGCCGCCGGCTGGCGGGCACGGCCCGCAGCCCGCACGCTCGGCGGGCGACGTCATCGGCCCCTAGGGCGTCGCCCGCGTGGAGGTGCCCCCCGCCGGCGCAGGCCGCGTAGAGCAGTGCCAGCAGCCTCTGCCCCGCGCTGCCACCGCGCCGGCGGCGCTGGAGGCGCTGGAGGCGGACCGAAGCGGCCAGCTTCTCGGGCAGCCCGAGGAACCGGGCCAGCCGGCCACCACGCCGAGCCCGGCCAGGCCCGTCCAGTCGTCGTCGCAGACGCCGTAAGCCAGGGTGGGAGCGCTGTCGGGGGACAGGGGTAAGGGGGCCTCCAAGAAAATCAGGATGCACCTCCGAAGTGCAATCCGCGAACACCCCGAGGACCGTCTAAATCATTGCAGAACAAAATGTTCCGGATGGTGCCGGAATTTTTAGCCGGGAACCAGGGCACCAGTGCATCTCCGGGGCAGCCGAAGCGGGACAGGGAGTCCACAGGCCCGGGCGGGCATCCCGGAGACCCCTAGCGCTTCGAGACAGGGCTTCCAACTTGCCATGGGGCCGCACATCGCTCTCCGCGCCGCTCGACGTGCCCGGCGCCTTCCACGGCGGACGCGCCAAACCATTCCGCGCCCGGCGGCACTAGCGCCCCAGCCGCAGCCTCGGCCTGCGCCGCGGCAACCAGGACTCGCGGGCTAGAGCCCGGCCTGCAGATACGCGATGAGGTCTGCCAGTTCCTGGTCGTTGACGGCTTCCTCCAGCCCCTCCGGCATGAGGGACACCGGGGATGCGCGCAGCTCGGCGATGTCGCTCTTCAGGATGGTCACGTCGCCAGCTTCGGCCCGCAGCGTGACCGTCGCCTGGGTCTCGGCCACCAGGATGCCGTCGAAGTACCGGCCATCGTCGGTCTCAAGCAGGTGATTCCGGTAGCGATCCTCAACGGCGTAGCTCGGGTCGAGAATGCTCGTTAGCAGCATCTCCTTGGAGAGATTGCTCACGCCCGACAAGTCTGGTCCGATCCGGCCCCGAGCGCTCCGCCGCAGGTGGCAAGGGGCGCACTCGCGCTCAAACACCGGCTTGCCGCGGCTCGCGGCACCGTCGATCTCCAGCACGCTCAGATGTTCCTGGACAACTGCATCGCGCGCCCCCGCGCCGAGCGCGAGGCGGCCCGCGACACGTGCGCGGACCTGCGCGTTGGGGTGTTGCGCAAACCGGATTCTCGTGACGGTGGGCACGTCAAGCGGATCAATCCTCCCGCTGCCGATGGCCTCGGCAAAAGCCATCGCACGATTTCGACGGCGGATCAACAACTCGGCCACGGCATCGCGGGTGGCAGGAGCGTAGCTGCCCCAACCCAGCATCAGAACCTCGGTCACACTCGGCGCGTCGTACGTTGCCAACGCCCTCGCCGCCGCCGTCCGCAAGCGCGTCCCGCCGTCGCCGTGCAGCAGGTCGGTGAGGGTCTCCGCCACGGCGTCGAACGCCCCGCCCTCCAGGACTCGTACGGCGCGGATCCGCTCCTCAAGCGCAAGTTGCTCGTTCGCGGCCCGCCCGATGGCGTCCCCGATGTTGGGGCCTAGATCAATGTGCCGAGCGAGACTAGCCGCTCCGGCGCGGACCTGCGGGGAGGCCTTGCCAAGCAGACCCCGCAGCAGGTCGGCGACGCTCCTGTCCGAGAGCTTGCTGCCGTGATGCAGAGCGAGACCCGTCGCCAAGCCGGCCAGCAATTCAGCCTGCCAAACAGGCTGGGCCAGAGCGGGTTCCGTCAAGGCCGCGCCCAGCACGCGGTGCAACTCCGAACGCTGGCGCCGGGCGCCGACCACTGCGCCGAACTCCCGAACAAGCTCCCGTTTCGGGGAGGAAGGGGCGTCGAAGAACGCGCCGTGGCGGGTGACTAGCGCGGTCAGGACGGGCTCCGCAAACTCCGCGGGAGCGCTCAGGACGGCAACCCGGAACCAGGGGTCTTCCGGAAACCGTACGAGCACATCGCTCAGCGCCTCCACCACCTCGGAGGACGCCGTGAGGTCTCCGGCCGACAGAGCCGCCTGGAAGGCGACCCGCGGGGACTCGTCATGCGTCGCACTCAGGATTTGCTCCCGCAGGCGGGGCCGATATTCCCCGGCCAGTTTCAGGGCGTTCTCGCGCACCGCTGGATGAGGGTCTGCCAGAGCGCGCCCCACCAGACCGGCGGCCAGCTCCCCCCAGCCTTCCAGGACCCAGAGAGCACGCAGCCGGGCCGTCGGCAGCGGGCTGTCCGAGGCTAGGCTCCGGACCTGCCCCGCTACCGAGGTGTCCTGGCGCTCGACGAGCAGGCGGTGCGCGGTCCGGCGGTGCCAGCCGTTGGGATGCTCCAGCAAGGAGGCGAGTTCCGCACTTGAGGCCGAGCCGAGGTCCACCCGCAGAGGACGCCTTGACCGTGGCTCGACCGGCACAATGCGGAAGATGCGGCCGAGGGAGTCGCCTGCGCGGAAGTCCATGCCGAGGCGCTGCTGCACTCCTGCGGGGATGAAGTCCGGATGCTCCAGATACTGGCGGTAGTAGTCGAGCACATATAGGTTTCCGTCTGGCGCGTTAGCGAAGTTCACCGGACGGAACCAATTGTCGCTGGAGGCCAGGAATTCGGCATCCGCGGGCCAGCGGCTCGCCGCATACGTCGCGCCGGAGGGAACAACGATGTCGCAATGGACAAGATTGCCATTGCCCTCGCCCACGAAGACGCGCCCGTCAAACTCAGTTGGAAAGGCGTCGCCGAGATAGACGGTGGCCCCGCAAGAGGCCGTGAAGAACCCGGCAAGCCGTTCTACTCGGCCCGGCTGCGTCTCCGCGTACCGGGCCTGGCGCACTGCCGTCCGGTCTACGCGCCACTGCTGGGGCCGACTGATAGCGAACACCGGGGCCGCGGGTCGCCCATGGTCCGAAATGTCCTGCGCGGCACCCGCCACCGTCAACAGCGGGTTGCGCTCCAGGTACCCGGGCGGGATCACGGTGTGCCGCAGGTGAACTGTGTTGTGCGAGATGAACCAGTGCCCCCAGGCGTTGTAGGTCTGGCCGAACTGAGCATCCCCGGTTGACGCTTGGGCCAAGCCCCGCAACGGATGGAAGCGGAATTCGCGGTTGCGCACCGCGACTGGCGGGGCGGAGGGCCGGGCGGGCGCGGTGATCTCCCCGGGATACCCGTGGTTGACGACGTAGAACCAGTTGTCCATGCCGAGCCGGGGATTGCTCAGGCGACCTTCTACATGGCCCAAGGCAAAGCCGGTATAGAGCACCTCGCGCACATCCGCCCGCCGGTCGCCGTCGGTGTCCTGGAGGAACAAGATGTCGGGCGCTGCCGTGGCCACCAGCCCTCCGCGCCAGGGTGCGATTCCCTCCACCGCGAGAAGGCGGTCTGCGAAGATCGTGTGGCTGTCGATCACCCCGTCGTTGTCGGTGTCCTCGAGGTACTTGATGCGGCTGAGGGGGACGCCGCCCTCGGGCGGGTCGTCGGGGTTGTCGAGGAGTTCGGCGACGAAGACTCCGCCGCTCTCGTCGAAGGCCATCTCGACCGGGTCGACGACATGCGGCTCGGATGCAAACAGCTCGACGCGAAAACCGGGAGCGACTTGGAACGATTGCAGCGCCTCGCGCGGCGAGAGCGGGCTGGAGCCCTGGGGACCGCAGGCTAGGCCGAGGGCCGCGAGGCCTCCAGCCCAGAGCGTCAGGCCGGGGTCAAACTGCTTGCGGAAGGCAGACGTACCGGATTCCAATTCCGAAGAAGGCGCTGGCTCCAGATCGGGAGCATAGGGGCTGCGCGTTGCCCCCGGGGCATCGTAGCCCAACACCCCATTGCCGATTAGGTCCGGCTCGCTGGGCTCCAGCCCACCAGCCGTGTCGTCGAGCAGTCCGAGAGGCTCGGGGCTTCTGCGGCACCGCCGATCGGTCGCAACCGTCCCTCGGCCCGGCATGCGTCCATGCGTAGGGCGGCCATCCTTGCTGCGCTCGGCCTGCTGGCCGTTAGTCCCTCCCAGGAGCCAGGGCCGCCTTATGGTGATCATCTCGATCTGCTGTATTTCCTCGATTGCCGGGAGTCGATGCCGCAGTGTCCTCGCGGAGCGGGACTGGGCTGTGCGGCGGAGCCGCATCCTCGCCGCGATGGAGCAGGTCGTGGGCCCGCTGCCGGACGGCCCTAGACCGCACTCAATCTGCTGGTTCTCGAGAAACCCCGACACCTAGGCTATTTGCACCAGACCGTCACATACCAAGCCCTAGTGCATGACCCGCTTCCTGCCTACCTGTTCCTTCCCGACGGAGACAGCCAGCGACCCGCCGTGGCCCTCCGGACCTGCGGAAAAAGCGGGCGAAGCGCGGCAGCGGCAGAGCGGTATAATGCCCTAGGAGGAGCATCCATGATTCAGATAACAGACACGGCCGTCGCGAAGGTGAATGAGATCCTTGCCCAGCAGCAGCCCAAGCCCAAGGGGCTGCGGCTGTCCGTGGTTGGCGGGGGCTGCTCCGGGTTCCAGTACTCCATGGCGTTCGAGAACAACCAGCTGCCTCTCGACAAGGTATACAGCTACGACGGACTGCAGGTGTTCGTGGATCAGGCCAGCCTCCTGTACCTCGAGAACTGTCGCGTTGACTATGTGGAGACGATGGAAGGGGCGGGCTTCAAGTTCGACAACCCCAACGTCACCTCGACCTGCGGCTGCGGCAGTTCGTTCAGCGCTTAGCTCGGTCCGGGCACGCAGGCCTCGGGACTCGGGTGCGAGCGCCGGGTGCTCGGCGAGGGCCCGAGCTAGGTTGGCTAGCGGATGCCGTCGCTAGCCGAATGGGACGCCCGCTACAGGGTCGCGGAGCGGTCAATTCCCGCACCCGACAGTTTCCTGGCGCAAGCGAGGCCTTACGTGGCTCGGCCGAGCGGTGGGATGCCGACCGCGGTGGATGTCGCCTGCGGTGGCGGGCGGCACGCCTTGGAACTGGCGCGCTGGGGCTTGGACACCCTAGCCGTCGACTATTCCCGCGAGGCGCTGCAGCTCTGCCGGCAGCGGGCCGCCGCCGCCGGCCTGCATTGCAGCACCCTGCGTCTGGACCTGGAAGCGCCGGGGGCAGACCTCGGTCGCAACCGCTTCGACCTGCTGGCGGTGTTCAACTACCTTCATCGGCCTTTGGTCCCGGCGCTGAAACGCAGCCTGCGACCCGGCGGGATCGTGGTGTATAAGACATACACTCGTAAGCAGCTGCAGTTCTGCCGCGGGCCCCGGAACCCCGCCTTCCTCCTTGCGGAGCACGAACTGCGCGAACTCTTTGGAGACTTCAGAATCCTCGTCTACCGAGAAGAATGCAACCACGACGCTACGGCTGGCTTGGTCGCGCGGCGTCCGGTGCGGGACTGATCGCCGCCCTCTTGGCTCCGGGATGGGGACAGGTCCGGCTGGGTCCGCAGTCCGACGGCAGCACGATCCTGCCCACAGGGCAGCGCATCACCCCCGCCGGGACGCAAGCCGCCTTGCACAGCCTGCCGCTGGCCGCGGAGTTGTCCGCGGACGGCCGCCACCTGCTTGTCTTGCAGTCCGGCTACGAGACGCCTTCGCTGAGCGTGGTCGACCTCCACGCGCACCGCGTTACCCAGCGCGTGGATTTGCACGATGCCTGGCTGGGCCTGACACGCAATTCGGCCGGGAACAGGATCTTTGTCAGCGGAGGAGCCCGGGGCAGCGTGTGGGAGCTTTCGTTCCGGGGCGGGTCGCTTGCACTGGAGCGGGAGTTCCGGATCCCGCAGCGCAGCGACCATCCGGTCCTCATCGGCGATGTAAGACTTGACCCCGACGACCGCCTGCTGTACGCACTCGACGTGCTCGGCAATCGGATCGCCGTTCTCAACACCCAGTCCGGGCTCCCGCTCGGCGATTTCCGGACGGGGCAGGCTCCATACCGGGCTCGGCTGACTCCCGACGGCCAGCACTTGCTCGTCAGCCACTGGGGCGAAGCTTCTCTGGGGCTGTACCGCCTATCCGACCGCCGCCTCGTCGAGCGCCTCCCCGTAGGCCAGCACCCGACCGATCTGTTGGTCGTGCCGGGGGCTGTCGAAGCTCCGAACGGGACATTCCCCGACGGGGACGGGAGGAGATTCCCTGCCCGCCTCTTCGCCGCTTGCGCCCATTCAGACAACGTTTGGACCTTTGGCATCACCGAGCAGAATCGCTTCGAGTTGCTGGATGTGCTGCCCGTCGCACCGCGCCCTGAAGCACCTCTCGGCTCCCTGCCGTCGGCGCTGGGGCTCAGCGCCGACGGCGGCGCTCTCTACATCGCCAGTGCCGGCAACAACACAGTGCTTTCGGCAGACATCCGGGAAGCCCTGCCCGAACCCGCAAGCGTGCTGCCCACCGGATGGTTCCCCACTGCGGTGGTTGGCCTACCGGACGGCGGACTCGCCTACCTCAGCGGCAAACGCCACCCCGAAGCCGGAGGCTTCGTCGGCCTGCTCCCAGCCCTGAGCGCGGAGCAGAGCGATTTCCTGAGCACCGCCGCCGTATCCAACCTAGCTGGGCCGAAGCACCAAGCCGCTCCGCCGCAGACGATCCAGCATGTCCTCCTAGTCCTCAGCGATGCGCGAGGCGAGGCTTGGCGCGCAGTGCGGCGGGCAGGCACGGCGCTGCCCGGCTACCGCCCCGCTGCCCGAAGCGAACTTGGCCAGCTAGCTTGGCTCACCGCCGGGATGGAGACCGATTTCTTCGTCAAGCTGGGACCCGCCGCGACCGCTGGCCGCCTCACGGCTCGGGATCTGGCAGCCTCCGGCTCGGCGGCTCGGCCAGTCGCCGGGACCTTGTGGTCGAACGCAGCCGACGCCGGCCTGCGGTCCGAAACCTTCGGGATCGGAGGAGGCTCCCCGCTAGATGCGTTCCTCCGGAAGGCAGCGGCCCAAACTGCTCTCGCCCGGCTGACCGTTGTGCGGATTCCCGGGTCGCCGGCGGACCAGGACAAGGCCCTCGGCCAACTGCGGAAGGCCTTGGCTGCGCATCCGGACTATGCGGCGACCGCAGCCTTCGTCGTCCCCGTCTCCGGCAGCGAAGGCGCGGCAGTCTTCGGCGGGGCCGTGGAGGCGAACGCCGTCCACCAGGAATTCGTCTCCGCCCCGTCCGTCTTCCGCACCGTCACTTGGCTCCTCGGCCTGCGGCCCCTGACCCAGTTCGACGAAGCCGCTCCCGTGCTCCGCAGCTTGTTCGAGGCCGCGGGGCAGACGCGGCGCTAGGACTCCGCGCCACTCGCTCCGCCAGAGTTGCGCCCTCGCCAGCGCTGCCGCGCAGCCCGCCCTTGCCCGGCCCCACCGGCAGCTGTCGAAGCCGGTGCGAGACACTGAAAGAATGGGTTCCGAGGGGCCATGAGCAAAGCACGATTCCAGCGGGCCAAACCGATCGTCGACTTCCCGGCCGCCGAATCCGCAGTGAGCCGATTCTGGGAAGAGAACCGCATTTTCGAGAAGAGCCTGGCCCTGCGCAGGGGAGCTCCGAGCTTCATCTTCAACGAGGGGCCGCCGACCGCGAACGGCCTGCCCCACAACGGCCATGTGCTCACGCGCGTCTTGAAGGACGTTTTCCTGCGCTACCGCACCATGGCCGGGCACTACGTGCCGCGCAAGGCCGGCTGGGACACGCACGGCCTGCCGGTCGAGGTGGAGGTCGAGAAGGAACTGGGCATCCACGGCAAAGAGGCCATCGAGCGGTACGGCGTCGAAGGGTTCATCCGCAAATGCAGGGACTCGGTATTCCGCTACACCGCAGAGTGGGAGAAGATGACCCGCCGGGTCGGCTTTTGGGTCGATCTCTCGGACGCGTACGTCACCTACCACAAATCGTACGTGGAAAGCGTCTGGTGGGCCCTGGCCAGGCTGTTCCGCAGCGGGCTGCTCTACCGCGGGCACAAGATCGTCTGGTGGTGGCCGCAGGGCGGCACGGCCCTGTCGGCCGGCGAGGTCGGGCTGGGCTACAAGACAGTCGAGGACCCCTCCGTCTACGTGGCGTGCCGGCTGGCCGACGAGCCCGGCACCGGGCTTCTCGTCTGGACGACCACGCCGTGGACTCTCCCCGCAAACCAGTACGTGGCGGTGCGGCCGGACTTCGACTACGTCCAGGTACGGGCCGCCCAAGGCCACTTGATCGTGGCGGCGGCCCTGCGCGAGACGCTGGAGCAGAAGCTCGGGCAGCAGCTGCCCGTCCTGAAGAAACTCCGGGGCGCGGAGTTGCTCGGGCGGCGGTATCTGCCGCCTTTGCCCTATTACCAACAGGCCTACTGGGACGCGACCGGGGCATTGCGCACGGGAGGGCGGGAGCCCTACCTGTGGAAGGTATTGGCGGGGGATTTCGTGACCCTCGACAGCGGCACGGGGCTCGTCCACGAGGCTCCCGCATTCGGGGAAGTCGACTACGACCTGCACAAGCAGGTCGCCGCACGGTTCGTCGCCCCGGACGAGGTGCCCCTGCTGTGCCCGGTCAAGCCGGACGGCACCTTCGAAGACGAGATCCACGATGTGGCCGGGCAATGGGTCAAGGCGGCCGACAGCCCGCTGATCCGCCTCCTGCAAGATCGCGGCGCACTGGTTCACCGGGAGAGCTACCGGCACGAGTACCCTTTCTGCTGGCGGGCGGACAACGATCCCTTGATCCAGTACGCGCGGCCGGCTTGGTTCGTCAAAACGACCGCCCGCAATCGCGAGGTGCTGGAGAACAACTCCAAGATCCACTGGCTGCCCGAGCACATCGGGGAAGGGCGGTTCGGCGATTTCCTGCGCAACAACGTCGACTGGGCGCTGTCGCGCGAGCGCTACTGGGGCACCCCGCTCAACGTGTGGGTGAACGACGCGACCGGGACGATCGCAGTGCCGTCGTCCTGCGCGGAGATCCTGCGGCGCAACCCCGCCGCTTTCGACCGCTTCCGCCAAGCCCAGCAGGCGGATCCGACGCTCTCGGACCATCTGATGGTCCACAAGCCGTGGATCGACGAGGTGACGTGGACCGAGCCCGGCGAGGAGGGGGTGTACCGGCGCGTGCCGGAAGTCATCGACTGCTGGTTCGACTCGGGCTGCATGCCGTTCGCGCAGTTCGGCTTCCCGCACCAGGGCCGGGCGGAATTCCAGGCGCGATTCCCAGCCGACTACATCACGGAGGCCATCGACCAGACCCGGGGATGGTTCTACTCCCAGCTGATGGTCTCGACGCTGGTCTTCGACGACGACTGCGCCCGAGACCTGGGCCTGCGCACCCAGCCGTACCCCCACCCGTTTCGCAACTGCATCGTCCTCGGGCATGTCGCCGACCCGACGGGGCGCAAGGAATCGAAGTCGCTCGGCAACTACACGCCCCCGGAGGTGATCTTCGACCGGGTCGCCCAAGACTTCGCGGTGCGAAGCTTCGCGGACGGCGACGCGGGCGCGCGGCCCGGCCATGCCTGGATCTCGCAGGCCGACCTGGCAGCCCTGGACCTCAAGCCGGGCGCAACCGTGGTGGTTGCGTCCTCTGCTGGGGAGCGGACCGTGCGGCTGGCGGTGCAGCGAGGCAAGAAGCTGCCGCGCAGGGCGATCCGGCTCGCTCCGACCGACCGAGCCTCTCTGGGAGTCCGCGCCGCGCAGGGGGGCGCAGATGTCTCGCCGGTCGATGTGCCCAGGCTGCCGGCCGCGGAGCGCGTCACGCTCGAGGTGCCCGCTCCGGCCCCGGGAGCCGACGCGTTCCGCTGGTTCTTCTTGGCGGGGAACCCGCCCTGGTCGCCGACCCGCCATTCCCTGGGCAACGTGCGGATGATCCAGAAGGAGTTTCCTTTGAAGCTGCGCAACGTGTACTCCTTCTTCACGATCTACGCCGACATCGACAACTTCGACCCAACCTCGACGGCGGGGCGCTCCGCAGCCGAGCGAGCCCTCCTGGATCGGTGGATCCTGTCCGAGCTGGACCTCCTGGCGGCCCGCTTCCGGCGCCATATGGACGCTTTCCTCGCCTACGAAGCGGCGGGAGAGCTCAACCGTTTCGTCGACGGCCTCTCGAACTGGTACCTGCGCCGCAGCCGGAGCCGCTTCTGGAAGAGCGGGTTCGACGCCGACAAGGCGGACGCCTACGCGACGCTGTACGAGTGCCTGGTCAGCGTCGCCAAGCTGAGCGCGGCGTTCACACCGTTCATGGCGGAGGAGATCTACCGGAACATCGTGCGCGGCGCCGGAGGCGAGGAGGCGCCCGAGAGCGTCCACCTGTGCGACCTGCCGGCAGATGCCGGGCGGGCGGATGTCCGCCTGTCGGAAGAGATGGAGACTGTCCGCCGGATCGTGTCGCTGGGGCTGCGGGTGCGCACCGAGCACCGCCTCAAGGTCCGCCAGCCCCTGCGGCGGGCGGAGGTGGTCCTGGCCGATCCCAACCTGCGGGCGCGAGTGGCTCCGCACGGCCCGCTGGTCGAAGAGGAGCTCAATGTCAGGGAGGCCCGGTTCGTCGACGGCGGCCAAGCGCATGTCCGCTACTCGGCCAAGCCCAACTTCCGCCGGCTGGGGCCGCGCCTAGGCAAGAAGATGAAGCGGGCCAAGCAGGTATTTGCCGGGCTCGACGCGGCGGCTCTGCGGGAGAGCCTGCTAGCCGACGGCTGCGCCGAGATCGACTTCGACGGCGAGGAAGTGCGACTGGGCCGCGAGGATGTCGAGGTCAGCGTCGAAGCCGAGCGGGACTTCGCGGCCGCGGGGGACTCCACCATGGTCGTGGCGCTGAGCACCGACCTCGACGACTCGCTGCGCGACGAAGGATTCTGCCGGGAGCTGCTGCACCGAATCCAGAATTTGCGCAAGGAGACCGACATCGAGTACACCCGGCGGATCGAGCTGTCCCTCGCCGGCTCCGAGCGGCTCACCCGCGTCCTGGGCCAACACCGAGAGCACGTCATGGCAGAGACCCTTTGCACCAGCCTGCGGGAGGAGCGGGACGACGGCGAAGGGGGTGTGGCGCGGGAGTTCGAGATCGACGGCGAGCGGATGCGCGTCGTGATGAGGCCGGTTTGAGGGAGCGGCTTGAGCGGACGCGGACGGGCCGGGCGGCCCTGTCTCCGGGCGCTGCCCGACCGGGCGCTCCGCTGATTGGCCAGGACCTCGACGAGCTCCGGCAACTCGTGGCGTCGCTGCGCCAGCCGGACTATCGGGCCCAACAGCTCTACCGCGGCCTGTACCGCGAGCGGCTCCCCGGCCCGGAGGCCATCACAACGCTGCCCGGCCACCTGCGGCAGGCCCTCGCCACGGAGCACGCAACCGGAGCCCTGCAGGTCGACCGGCGCATCGCGTCCGCGGACGGCGTAGTGCGCTATCTGCTGCTGTGCGCCGACGGCAAACGGATTGAGGCGGTATTCATCCCGGAGCAGGAGCGCGCAACGTTGTGCATCTCCACCCAAGTGGGCTGCCCCGTCGACTGCAAGTTCTGCCTGACGGCCCAGATGGGCCTGGAGCGCAATCTGGCCGCGGGCGAGATCGTGGCGCAGGTGCTGACGCTGGCGCGGGAACAGCAGCTCGATGCCCGCGCAAAGCCCCTCAACATCGTGATGATGGGCATGGGCGAGCCCTTGCTGAATGTGCCCGCCGTAATGAAGGCCACAAGGCTGCTGGCGGACCCAGAGGGCGTGGGGGTGCCGCAGCGGCGGATCACTGTGTCCACATCCGGCATTGCGCCCAAGATTGCAGAGTACGGCTCCTACCCCGTGCGGGGCAAGCTCGCGGTGTCGCTGAACGCGTCCAGCGAAGGGCAGCGGCTGCAGTTGATGCCGATCGCGAAGAAATACAGCCTCGAGGACCTGCTCGAGGCCTGCCGCCGGTACCCGCTCCGACCTTGGGAGCGGTTGACCTTCGAGTACGTGCTGCTCCGAGGCGTGAACGACGCCGACCGCGATGCCCGAGGCGTGCTGCGACTGCTCTCCGGAATCAAGTGCATCGTGAATCTCATCGCCCTCAACCCCGGGCCGGGCATACCGTTCGGAACACCCGACGCAGACCGGGTGGCGGCGTTCCAGAGCATCGTCGCCCGCGGCATCCCATGCTTCGTACGCAAGCCCAGGGGCCGCGACATCTTCGCCGCCTGCGGCCAGCTCAAACGGGTAGCCGGCTGATCGCTCGGCCGGACGGGCCCGCTGGCTGCGCCACCAGCTAGCCGGCGCGTCAATCCTTCAGTATCCTGATCGAGCCGTTCACGGTCCTGAACGCGTAGGCCGCGCCCCCCTCGCCGAGGCTGTCGTTGATGGACTGGTGGCGACCGGACTTGCTCTTGCGGACTTCCAGAGGCAGTTCGGTGCTGATC
Organism: Bryobacterales bacterium; assembly: GCA_965213745.1. Lineage (GTDB taxonomy): Bacteria > Acidobacteriota > Terriglobia > Bryobacterales > UBA6623 > VXMF01. The sequence continues at coordinate 65,747 of CBDBZZ010000019.1, forward strand.
GAGCCGTTCACAGTGTTGGCTTGGAAGGCTCCCCCAACTTCGCCGGGGAGGACAACCCGGACGGAGCCGTTCACCGTCTTGAACGAGTTCTCCGTGTCGGCCCCAGGCCCAGCCTCGGCGTAGGCGACGCGGACGGAGCCGTTCACCGTCTGCACGTCGACGGATCCTCCCGCGTTGGCGATTCTGACGGATCCGTTGACCGTTTTGGCCGCAGCGGCTCCCCGGAGATCGCGAATATCGATCGAGCCGTTCACCGAGGCGGCCACCACTGCGGTTCCGCGAGGGACCTCCAGGTTGTAGGCCACGCTCACGCCGCCGTTGCCGAACCAGCCTCGTTTCGGGATCTTGGTCTCGATGTCGATGCGCCCCGGGGACTCATCGACTTCGACCGCTGTCTCTCGGACCCTGGCGGGGTCTCGCCCGGACTTCACGGCATGGAGGCGGACATCGCCGCCCTCGGCAGCCTGGATGCGGATCGACCCGTTGACATTCCGGATGGCAACAGTGCCGTTGGCACCGAGGGTCAGCGTCCGTTCGACGGACTCGGTCACCTTGGCCTCTCCGAGGGAGACAAGGCCCGGAGCACCGCAAGCGGCGAGCACCGCGACAACGGAGACGATGGCGACAATCTTGACTGCGGTTCGCAAAGGAATCTCCCTTCGGCTGGGCGGGGAACGGAGGCTGTCGAAGCTATTCGGCGTTGCCCCGCGCCATAGCAGTAGACGCCACAGCGGAGGTTTCGTTAACCGGGATGGAGCAGAGTCCGGCTTGCTTCGCGGAGAAGGGGCCGCACCCGGGCCCGCTCAAAGCCCCGGGGGCCGTTGCCGCCTGGCTGGGCCGCGCTGAGGAACCAGTCGCAGAAGTCACGGGTTCCGCGGAACTTCGTACGCGGTGCGCAAACGGGCCCGCAAGGGTCGCGGAGCAGACCCCCAGGATCGCGCCACCGGCCAGGATCGGCGATTCGAGCTCAATGCCACACCGCTTGACGCCCGCTGACCACGCACGCCGGACTTTTTCGACAGGCTCCTAGGCGTCCCCACGAGAGTTCAGCAGGAAGGCTTCGAACCTCGCGCAGCGGGCTCGCTAGACTATGGCTTCCGCTCAGGCATGCCAACACCGAGTCCAGTCCCCAGCCCGTCCCGCTCCCCCGTCGCACGGGCGCTCCAGTGGATCGAGCGGGTCGGCAACAAGCTTCCGGACCCGGCAGCCTTGTTCGTAGTTGCCCTCGCCGCCGTCTGGATCGCCTCTTGGGCTCTCGCCGGCCATGCCTTCACCGTCCCCGCCAAGGACGGAGCGCGGACATTGGAGGTTCAGAATCAACTGTCCGGCCCGAGCCTCGCGGCCTTCCTGGCGAACATGGTGTCGGCGTTCACAGGCTTCGCGCCTCTGGGAGTAGTCCTTGTGGCCCTGTTGGGCGTAGGTGTCGCCGAGCACACCGGCTTCATCCACGCCGGCTTGAAGGGCCTGATCTCGTGGACCCCGAAGCGCCTGCTGTCGCCGATGCTGCTGCTGGTGGCGATCGTGAGCCACACGGCAGCGGATGTCGGTTACGTGTTGGTCATTCCGCTGGGCGGCGTGATCTTCCACGCCGCCGGGCGCCATCCTCTGGCCGGCATCGCATGCGCCTTCGCAGGCGTGTCGGGCGGATTCGGCGCCAACTTCATTCCGTCGGCCATCGACCCGCTGCTCCAGGGCTTCACCCAGTCCGCCGCGCAGATCCTGGACTCGAGCCGCGAGGTCAACCCGTTGTGCAACTGGCTCTTCACGAGCCTGTCGAGCGTCTTAGTCATCGTTGTCGGCTGGTTCATTACGGATCGGATCATCGAGCCTAGGCTGGCGGGGACGCAGTTCGACGGCTCGGACGCCGGCGACGAAGGGCCCCAGGCGCTCTCCGCCAAGGAGCGCGCCGGAGTGTGGGCCGGCCTTGCGACGATGCTGTTGGGGGTCTTGCTCCTGGTGGTCGCGGTGTGGCCTCAGGACTCGCCGCTACGTGCGGAAGACGGCCAAGTCAGTTCCTTCAGCGCTCCCCTCATGCAGTCGATGGTGCCGCTGATCTTCCTGTTGTTCCTGGTTCCGGGCACCGTGTACGGCTATGTGGCGGGCACGGTCAAGAGCCATCGTGACGTCATCGAGGGCATGAGCAAGGCGATGTCGACGATGGGCTACTACCTGACGATGATCTTTTTCTGCGCCCAGTTCACAGCAGCATTCGCGAGTTCGAATCTCGGAGCCCTGCTGGCGGTCGAGGGAGCGGACTTCCTGAAGGCCCTGGGCCTGCCCGGCATGGCGACGATCGCAGGAATCATCCTGCTCAGCGCATTCGTCAACCTTTTGGTGGGTTCCGCCTCGGGCAAGTGGGCGTTGCTGGCACCGGTCTTCGTGCCGGTTCTGATGCAAGTCGGCCTGTCGCCGGAACTGACGCAAGCCGCCTACCGCGTCGGCGATTCGACGACCAACATCATCACTCCCTTGATGCCGTACTTCCCCTTGGTGGTGGCGTTCTGCCAGCGCTGGGTGAAGAGCACCGGGATCGGGACCGTGACGTCGCTGATGCTCCCTTACTCGGTGAGCCTGCTCGCCACTTGGTCCTTGGCTCTGGCGTTCTGCTGGCTATTGGGGATTCCGCTAGGCCTGCAGTCCACCTACACGTATCCTTGATCCCCTCGGTGCGGCACCTGCCCAGCTGCCCCTCCGCCAGCTTGCTGTGAGCCGGGTGGAGTGTCTCCGGGACGGAACCGAGAGCGCTCAAGGCGACCGGCACCCAAGCAACGGCCTAGCGGCAACCAGCTCGGCGCTGCAGGGCGTAACCGAGGCCATGCGAGACGGACCCGATTCCTGGATCGGACCCTTCATCCGCAGCGGCAACCCCTGCCCTGAGTCCGCGCCGCCGGCTCCAAGGGCTCCGGCAAGGGGTGGTCCCCCCGCTGCGCTGCTCCGGTCTGGGCGGCGTTGGCGGGGTCTTCTCCGGCGCACAGAACAGACTGCTGCGCAAGGTGGGAGCAGGCCCGGAGCCAGCCCAGGAGTGCCGGAAGCTCGCTGGGCGAGATAGCCGAGGCCTGCGAGACGGCCGTGTCCGCTCGGGTTGGTGCCGGGGGGCGGACTTGAACCGCCGACCTACGGGTTATGAGTCCGTCGCTCTAACCGGCTGAGCTACCCCGGCTCCCGACACTTATCGTAACCTGTCGCGGCCGCGGCGCTGCATCACCGCCTCGCTAGCCCGGACAAGCCCGCGCTCAGGCTGCGCGGAACCCACGCTGCAGCTTAGAGCGTGGGGCCGATGCGCCAAGTCATGAGCTCGCGGTACCCGGCCTTCTCGCTGCAGGTCCGCCGCCCTGAGGCGACACCCAGGAGCAGATCGTACATCCTCAGGCCCAGGGCGGGAATGTCCTCCTCCCCGTCTGCCACGGTGCCCGCGTTGATGTCCATGTCCTCGTGCATATGCTGCGCGGTGGCGGAGTTCGAAGCCACCTTGATCACCGGTGCGGTAGCGAAGCCGAAGCAGCTGCCGCGCCCCGTCGTGAAGAGGCAGAGGTTGCAGCCGCCTGCGACCATGCCTGTTACCGACGCCGGGTCGTAGCCCGGACTGTTCATGAATACGAAGCCCTTGTCAGAGATCCGCTCGGCATAGTCGTAAACCGCGCTCAGCGTCGAGCGCCCCCCCTTGGCGATCGCCCCAAGCGACTTCTCCGCGATGTTCGTGATGCCCCCGGCCATGTTTCCGGGCGAGGGGTTGCTGTTGAAGGTGACCGAGTCCTTGAAGCGGGTGACGTAATCGAAGTACCAGTCCAGCATGTCCAGCAGGCGCTGGCCGACTGCGCGGCTGGCGCAGCGCCGCGTTAGCAGGTGCTCGGCGCCCCAGATCTCGGTGGTCTCGCCGAGGCAGGCCGTACCCCCCTGCTTGACCACCAAGTCGGCGCAATAGCCAACCCCCGGATTCGCCGTGATGCCCGAGAACGCATCCGAGCCGCCGCATTCCAGCGATATGGCGATCTGCGACACGGGGCATGGCACGCGCTCGGCGCGGCCCGCCTCCTGCACGAGCTCTCGGACGGCCTTCACGCCGTCCTCCACGACACGCCGGGTGCCGCCGCTCTCCTGCAGGGTGAGGCCCCGGCGAGGGGCCTTGGCCGCCTCGTCAGCCGCAGGCCGCAGGTAGTAGCCGACTTGATTGACTTCGCAGCCCAATCCGACGACCAGCGCAGCCGCCACGTTGGGGTGGTCCGCTAAGCCGTCGAGGGTCCGTCGCAGCAAGCGCGAGTCCGCCCCCTCCGCTTGTCCGCAGCCGTCGCTGTGCGGCAGAGCCACGACGCCATCGACTCCGGTGCCCCCGAAATCCTCGTCGCGGAGGGCCGCCGCGATCCGCTCCGTGGCGTAGGCGGCGCAGTGACTCGCGCCGACGATGGCAATGTAGTTGCGGGTCCCCGCCCGGCCGTCGGCGCGCCGATAGCCCAGAAAGGTCCGGTTGGCCGGCAACGGGAGGTCGTCCAGCGGGGCTCCCCCCGGGCCGAATTCGTAGGTCCGGGCGTTAAGGTCAAAGCGCAAGTTGTGGGTATGCACCCACGCTCCCGGCTCCAGCGACGCGCCGGCTCGGCCGATCTCTTCGCCGTACTTGTAGACGATCTCTCCACGGCCCACGGGGCGGGTAGCCAGCTTGTGCCCCGGGGGTATGGCTTGGGGAACCCGAACCGCGCGCCCCTCGAGCTCCAAGGAGGTCCCGGCCGGGATCTGGGTGCGAGCCACAACCACGTTGTCGCTCGGGTGCAGCCGAATCCACGGATTGGCCGGCGTCGCGGCGGGGTCGAAGCGTACCAGCTGCGAAGGCATTAGCCGGACTGGAGGGCCTCAGCCAGGATAGCGGAGGCTAGCTGGAGCCACGCAACCTCGTCCCCGGTGAAGTTGCGTTCGCGCTCGACCCCAACTCCCAGCACGCCGACTATGCGGCCTTTCGAGACCGTGGGGACGCAGATCGCGCCACGGTTTCCGGACACCCGTGCGCCAGGGCGCACGACTCCGCTCGAATCGGTCTGTAGATTGCAGACCTGGACGGGTTCTCCGCGCTGCGCAGCCACCCCGGCCATGCCCTTGCCAACGGGAATGCGCCGGATCACGGGAAGCAGAGCCTCCGGGACCCGCCCTGCGTACGCCGCAAGATACAGATCGCCGTCGGGCCGCAGCGTATGCAGGGTGCCGCTGTCGGCTCCGAGATGCCCCAGAACCCGCTGGATGGCGGCCGCCAGCGACAGTCCGCGCAGTTCGTTCACTCCTTCCAACTTGCTCATTTCTCTAGCCCCTGAAATCGAGGTCTGGCACGCTCCGCCCGTGCAGGGCAGACGCAGCGACGAACCAGCCGTTGCGGAGGCTCTCCTTGTTGTAGCGCAACTCCTCCGGGAGGCCGTGGCTGACCAGCGCACCGCCTGCCGCATTGAGGACGGCATGGGCTGCGGCTGTGTCCCATTCCATCGTCGGGCCTAGGCGCGGGTAGAGATCCGCGCTGCCGTCGGCCACCAAGCAAATCTTCAGAGAACTGCCCATCGCTACGAACTCGATCGGGGCGTAGGCCGAGCGCAGGCCGTCGATGAATTCCCGCGTCTGCGCGGAGAGGTGGGAGTTGCTGGCCACGACCCGCAAGCGCCCGGAACTCGGCAGCGGGTTGCACGAGATCGGCTGGCCCGCGCCGCCGGCGACGGATTTGAACGCTCCTCGGTCGACGCCGCCCCAGTACATCCATTCCCCGACGGGGGCATAGACCACGCCCGCAACTGGCCGACCACCCTCTATGAGGGCGATGTTGACCGTGAACTGACCGTTGCGCTTCACGAAATCGCGCGTGCCGTCGAGCGGGTCCACCAGCCAATAGCGTTCCCATTTCTGGCGGGTTGCGTATGGAGCTATCTCGGCCGCTTCCTCGGACAGCACTGGCACTGTAGGGTGGAGCTGCCTGAGACGTGCCACGATGATGCGGTGCGCCGCTGAGTCAGCTTCCGTCAGCGGCGAGCGATCTGCCTTCTGGCTCACTTGGAAGTCGCGGCCGTAGACGACCATGACGGCCGCCCCGGCCTCGCGGGCGATCTCAAGAATTGGCTCAATCTGCACAGGCGGCTGGAGCGCGGCAGGCGAACAGAGCCCCCGGAGCGCCCCACCCCTTCATTGTGCCACTGACAAATACTGCCAAAAGTAATTGCAAGCAACCCATCAATAGAATCAATGGCCTGCGGAGCCTTTTCGTGCAATGACTTACTGAAAACATCAGGACTACGCTCTCCCGGGCGGAGGGACGGCTCAGCGCGAACGGACCCACCGCTCCCGGGAGCACTCGCGGCCGCCGCCTGTAGCCGCCGCCTGAGGGTCTGCGCAGAGGAGGGTGCCTGAGGGCCCCACCCTGCGCTGTCTGCCAGGGGCGGCTCCAGCAGCGTCCAGCAGGATTCGGCGCAGGCCTCCCCCCGAAATCCGGGAGCGCGGCGCCCCGTTTCCGGGGTAGCGGTTTTCCGGGAGCCTGACTTTCGCTAGAATCGGCCCGATCCTGTCGGAGCGGGGCGGCCGCCATGAGCACGGCGCGGGTCCCGCTTGTTCGCCCATGCCCCAGCGAGTCCCCTCCCCGTTCCGGTTCCCGTGGTTGCCGCTAGCGTGCCTCGGCGCTGCGGCGCTGCCCGCGCTCCAAGCCCAACCCAACGACGCTCAGCCGGGTCGTCTCCGTCCCGACGCTCCGGCGCAGCACGAGGCAGCGCGCAAGAACATTCCGCACCTCGGCTCCTCCGAGGCGTTCATGAACCCACGCGACCCCGAGCCGGAGCCCCCTCTCGATCCGCGCATCATCGGCGCCATGCGCCTCAGCGAAGACATGCGTTCGGACGACTTCCCCGACATCGCGACGAACCCGGGCGACCGCTCCGAGGTTTGGATGGCTTGGCAGAGCTTCGACGGCTACCAGGACGAAGTCCGCCTAGCGCGCTACGACAACGAGCAGCAGCGCTGGGGGACTTGGACGCAATTGCCAGGCGTCAGCGGCGACGTCTGGAAGCCGCGGCTCGCCTTCGACCGCGAGGGCCGCGTATGGACGATCTGGTCCCAGCAGGTGGACGGCAACTTCGACCTCTACGCCCGGTGGTACGACGGCCGCATATTCGGCACGCTGCAGCGCCTCACCACCGCTCCCCAGGCGGACTTCGACCACGACGTCGCGTTCCGGGACGGTGCCATCCACATCGCTTGGCAGGCGTTCCGGGGAGCGCAGTCCGACATCTTCCACATGGCGTACTCGGACGGTCGTTGGGGCGAGGAACTGCTCGTCAGCGACAGCCCCCGCAACGACTGGGAGCCGGCCGTGGCGATCGATGCGCAAGGAACTGCCATTGTGGCGTGGGACACCTATGACCACGGCCGGTACGACGTCCGCATGCGGCGCATCGATGGTCGGGAGCTCGGCCCGGTCCTGGAAGTCGCCGCCACGGAACGCCTCGAAGCGCGGCCCGACCTAGCGGTCGACAGCCGCGACAGAGTCTGGGTGAGCTACGAGGCGGGACGAGTCAACTGGGCCAAGGACCAAGGCCGGCTGGACCCTGTCGGCACCGCGCCCGGCTATCCGATCTACGATCTACGGGGTGTCGAGGTGGCCGCCTTCGCAGGCGCGCGGAGGCTCGGGATGGCCGAGCCCTTCGAGATCGAGCGCGGGGTCAAGGTCTACACGCCGGACGAGGGGCCGCTGCACCACTACGGGCGGCTGGTAGTGGACGACCGGGATCGCTTGCACCTGCTGATCCGCAACCGCCAGGGACGTCGGCTGGCCGACTACTGGCGATTCTTCGTCACGACTCTCACCGCCGAGGGCTGGACCGAGCCCGCGATGGTGCCCTACAGCCGGGGACGCGCCAGCATGTTCGCGGCCGCCGCCCCGGCCCGGGACGGTCTGTGGATCGCCTGGCCGCGCGACGGGCACCCGACATTCTCCGTGATGGTCAACCTGCCCGAGGAGACCGTGGTCGAGAATGTCTACGCAGCCCGCTATGAGCCGGGCGGGTCGCCCTCGGCGCCCGTGCTGAGCGACCGCGCCCCGGAGGTTCCGGGCCGTCCGACCGCGCACCCCTACGAAGACCGGGATGTGCGGCGCATCCGGGCTTACCGGACCCGCGTTGACGGCCGACAGTTGCGCATCCTCCGGGGCGACACCCACCGGCACACCGAGTTGTCGATGGACCTGCGAGGATCGCCGGACGGGTCGATCCTGGATTTCTACCGGTACATGCTCGACGCGGCGTCGATGGATTGGGGCTTCATATCGGACCACCAGTACGGTGCGGACCGGACCTACTGGTGGTGGCTGACGGAGAAGGTCGCCGATATCTTCCACACCGAAGGGTATGCTTCGCTCTTCGGCTACGAGCGGTCGGTGCGCTACCCCAACGGCCACCGCAATGTGTTCCACACCCGGCGCGGCGTGCAGAACGTCCCATTCTTTGTCGAGCCCCGCGAGTACATGCAGCGCCACAACGGCATCGGAGCGGTGATCGAAGGCGACACCAAGATGCTCTACGAGGAGATCCGGCGCACGGGCGGGCTGGCGATCTCCCACACTTCGGCGACGAACATGGGCACCGACTGGCGCGACAACGACCCCGAACTCGAGCCGGTGGTGGAGATCTTCCAGGGCGACCGCTACAGCTACGAATGCGTCGGCTGCCCTTTCGCCGATCCGGGCGACAACTACCCCTCAGAGGGGTCCGCCATGCTGGAGGCCATCCGCCCGGCAGGCATGGTCGCCCAAGCCTGGAACAAGGGCTACCGCTTGGGGGTCATCGCCAGCTCGGACCACCTGTCCACGCACATGTCGTACGCCATGGTCTATGCGGAGGAGGCGACCCGCGAGGGCGTTGCGCAGGGCATCCGGCAACGGCACACCTACGCGGCTACCGACAACATCGTGCTGGAGTTTCGAATCGGCGACGGATTCATGGGCGATGCGATCGAAGCCGGAGAAGCAGTCCCGCCCATCCGAGCCGCAATTCTCGGCACCGACCGGATCCGCGAGGTGGCCCTAGTCCGGAACAACGAAGCCATCTACACGCTCCAGCCCGGCACAAGCGAAGTCCGCTTCGAGTACACGGACCGGGAACCGGAGCCCGGGGAGAGCTTCTACTATGTCCGCGCCGTGCAGACTAACGACGAGATTGCGTGGTCCTCGCCGATCTGGGTGGCCAGGCGGCCGGCCCGGGACTCGGCTGACCGCTAGCGGGCGCTGCATCCCGGGGGCAGGCTCCCTGCGCCCGGAACTCAGGCTTGCCAGCTTTGTTGATTCGATCGGTCGCCGAGGAGAAGGCAGCCTGCTCCCATCCCGCCTGAACTATGCCCTGCCGGGTTCCGAATCGCGCCGCTAGGGGTTCCGGACAGAGCAGCAGCGGTTGGCGCAAGAGCGAGATCCGGCGCGGCCGCTCAAGCCGTTGGCGCTAGCAGGGCTCGAGCTGACCTGCCTTAGCCCGGCCTGGCGAGAACTCAATCCGGAGACCAAGCAATGTTGGTCCCTCGCGTTCAGCGACGGAGTTGCTTCTTGAGCTACGCACAGAACTTTCTGCGGAGATCGAAGCGCGAGAGTCAGTTGTTCGGCGCGGTATCGGGCATGAGTAGCTGCCTGGCGTTCGCCAGAGCGGCCTCGGTGATTTCGGAGCCCGACAACATCCGCGCAAGCTCCTTGACCCGCTGGAGCCCATCGAGCTCTGCGACCGCAGCGGTCGTGCGGCCGTCCGCCTCCGCCTTCGAAACGTGGAAGTGGGCCCCGGCGAAGCGGGCGATCTGCGGCTGGTGGGTCACGCACAACACTTGGCTGGCTCCGGCCAGCTTTCTGAGTCGTCGGCCAATGGCTTCGGCGACGCTGCCCCCGACGCCGGTATCGACTTCGTCGAACACCAGCGTCCGGCGGTAGGCGCTCGGGGCGGCGCTCTCCTGCAGACTAGTCTTGAAGGCCAAGGCCACGCGCGACAGCTCTCCCCCAGACGCAGCTTGGCCGAGGGGCCGCGGCGGCTGGTCGGGATTCGCCGAAAACAGCAAGCCGGTGCGATCAATTCCAGTCGGCCCCCAAGCATCCAGCGGCTCAAGCCTGACCTGGAGCATCGCGTTGCCGAGCGCTAGGTTCTGCAGTTCCGCCTTAGTCCGCTCCGCCAGCAAGTCCGCCGCCCCGTGGCGGCGCCTGGAAAGGTCCTCGGCGGCCCGCAAGTAGTCCCCGGCAGCGACCTCCAATTCGCCCTCCAACCGCTCCGCTTCCGACTCGCTGCTTTCCAGGGCGGCCAGGTCCTGCTCAGCCTGCCGCCCGAAGTCGAGGACTTCCGCCAGCGAAGGACCGTACTTGCGCTTCAGCTTGTCCAGGAGAGCAAGCCGTTCCTCTACCGCCTCCTGGCGGTCCGGCCGAGCTTCAAGCCGCTCCAAATAGGACCGCAGGTCGAAGGCTACGTCGTCGACCGCACTGCGCGCCGCCTCCAGGCTCGCGACGAACGGCGCGAAGCGATCCTCGTAGGCGGTGAGCGCATCCAGAGCGGAGGCGGCGGACTTGATTTGCGCGGAAGCCGAAGCGCTCGCATCGTACAGCGCACTGTAGGCTTCGAAGCCGCCCTGCTGCAGGCGCTCGGCATGGGCCAACCGCGCCTGCTCGCGACCTAGCTCGTCGTCCTCCCCGAGCTGCACCTCCGCACTGCGGATTTCCGCCGCCTGGTATCGCAGCAGGTCCATGCGCCGCAGCCGCTCCTGCTCGTCGCCCTTCAAGCGTCCGAGCTGCCGCCGGATCTCGGACCACCGCCTGTAGGCCTCGCCTAGCGCCCGGACCTCTCCGGTGATCCCTGCGAATTCGTCGAGCATGCGCAGCTGGACACCCGGCGAGAGCAGCGTCTGCTGCTCGTGCTGCCCGTGGATATCACCGAGATACGCGGCCAAGCCCCGCAGCAGCGCCATGGTGGCCGGGGTGCCGTTGACATAGGCCCGGCTCTTGCCCGAAGCCAGGATCTGCCGTTCAACGATTAGATCCTCGCCGTCCGCATCGATCCCGCACTCTTGCAGCCAAGCCCGCACCCCAGCGCCCCGCGGCAGATCGAAGATGCCGGAGATACGCGCCCGCCGGGCCCCGGGACGCACGACATCGGAACTCCCCCGAGCCCCGAAGAGCAGGGCAAGCGAATCCACCACTATGGATTTGCCGCTGCCGGTCTCCCCCGTGAGCAGGTTGAGGCCCGCCCGGAACCGCAACCGGAGGCGCTCCACCACCGCGTAGCTATCGATGTCGAGTTCCTGCAGCATCCCTTGCGCCGGAATGCGATATCCGCACGGGGCTTCCCGAGCGGGCGGCAACGCTTCCCGCTTGGGCCGCCGTCACCCAGCATAGCGCCGAGTCCGACCGCACCCTCTCCCCCGGCGCAGCATCCCGCTGGCGGACGCAGACCGCCGAATTGGCCTGCTTGTTCCTGCCAAAACAGATCTTTTAGAAATCCGCTCCTAGGGAACGTGTCCTGCGACGCAGGGCCTCGCTACAATGGAGGGTACGGGCAGGGCGAGCCGCAGTTGCTCTGCGCCGCGCCGGGAACGGGCTCCCGAGGTTACTCCTTGCTGACCAATCTACCTTTTGCGCTGCTGCTGCAGGCCGCTGGCGAGGAGGCCCAGGCGGTCGATCCCGGCGCGGCGGAAGAGATCGCCGTCGCAGTGGACCAGTCCACGCTCCTCAGCCTTGTACTCGAAGTCGGGCCCGTCGGCTTTGTCGTCTTCGCGATCCTGGCGGCCATGTCGGTGCTTTCCTGGGCGCTGGCGTACTCGAAGCACCAGCTTCTGGCCCACACGGCGAGAGCCAACCGAGCCTTCCGCCGGGCCTTCCGCCGCGCAGGCAAGCTGGCCGAGGTCAACGCCGTCTCCGAGCAGTACCGCCCGGCCCCGCTGGTGACGATCTTCGAATACGGCTATGAGGAGGTCCACCGCCAAGTCAACACCTACGGGCGCATCACCAACTCCGCCTCGGTCGAGCGGGCGCTCGCCTTGGCGGTCAGCGAGGAGTCGAGCAGCCTCCGGCGCCACATGGGGCTCCTCGCGACCACCGCCTCCGCAGCGCCGTTCATCGGTCTGTTCGGCACCGTCTGGGGCGTGCTGGAGGCCTTCCGCGGACTCGGACAGTCCAGCGGCGCCACCCTGCGGGCCGTGGCCCCCGGCATCGCGGAGGCCCTGCTGGCAACAGCCCTGGGCCTATTCGCCGCCATTCCCGCGCTCATCTTCTACAACATTTATTCGGGGCGCCTGCGCGAAATCCGCTCCCGCATGCAGGACTTCGGCCTCGAGTTCTTCAACGTGGCCGAACGAGACTACGGAAAAACCGATGGCCCTGCACAGAGGCAATCCTGACTCCGGCGACGATCAGATCGCCGAGATCAACATCACGCCGTTCGTGGACGTGGTGCTGGTCCTGCTCATTATCTTCATGATCACGGCAGGCGTCGTCGAGTTCGGCTTGGAGATCGACGTACCTCGCACGCGCGACGGTGGC
>CBDBZZ010000020.1:0-76561 GCA_965213745.1 Bryobacterales bacterium
AACGCTGTCGAGGGCCGTCTCCTCATCCCCGGTACCGGTCAACAGGGGTTGTGTGACGATTCTGGTCAGTAGTTCCACGTACAGTTCCCAGGCTGCGGCGCGGTCTTCGTCGTTGAAGCCGATCTCCACATTGCCCCACCGGGGACCTATTCGGACTCTGTCCAAGTGGAACTTCCCGAACAATGTCGTGAGGTTCATTGGCGTCCTTGTCATTCCTGCGCACCCCGAAACTCGCGGCGAAGGTGGCCGATTCCGACGAATCGCGACAGCAGCCGGTAGTCTCGTCGTTCAGCCCGGCGCAAACTACGGCACTCAGCCCGCGGCCACGAGTGGCTTGATGGCATTGACGTCTGCATCCGCACGGGCGAGATCGAGGTCGTACATTCGTTGGAGGTTGAGCCAATACTCCGGCGTCATGCCGAGTGCCTGCCCGATGCGGAGCGCGGTGTCCGCTGTAACGGATCGACGCCCGCGGAGGATGTCGTTGATCCGTCGAGGCGGGACGCCAATCGCCCGCGCCAAGCGAGATCCACTGATCTCCAATTCGTCGAGGATCTCCGCTAGATGTTCTCCGGGGTGTATCGGGTTGCTGCACATGGCTCATCCTCAGTGGTAGTCCGTGACTTCGATGTCTCGGGCACCACGGTCGGTCCAGCGGAAGCAGATGCGCCACTGGTCGTTGACTCGGATGCTGTACTGGCCCTTCCGGTCACCGTGCAACGCCTTGAGGCGGTGGGAAGGAGGCAGCCGCAAGTCCGACAGCGCTGTGGCCGCGACCACTCGCTGAAGACGCAAGCGCGCCCGACGCTGGATCTCAGCCGGTAGTCGGGGAACCAGCCGACCCTCGAAGAGTTGCTCCGAGGCGGAGTTCCTGAACCGGTTCACTCGCTTGATGTTATCGTGCTTCGACGCCATACGTCTAGGGCACCGCCGCTATCGGGAATCGACCGGGTGACCGGCCCATTGGAAACCGTGCCCAGCGCCAAGCGCAGACTCATTGTAGCACCCTCCGAGACCGCCACGTCCCACTGGCGGTGATCATCGGCTTCACCCGGCTGGCGGCGGTCGCAGCAGTCTCCAGCGCGGCGCAACGTGCAAGCTCGGCAAGCCGCGCGGCCACGGCGTCGCGCTGCGCGTCTTGCGCCGCAGCCGTGGAGACCCAGCGGTCGAGCACCCGGCTCGCCGCCGCTAGACGCTCGGAGTTCCGGCCCACAACGATGATCTCCACCGGCCGCCGAGCCTTCAGCAGCGCCGCCCACAACCCGGCGTGCTGCCCGCCCCAGGTCCGCAGAGCGCTCTGCGTCTCCTCCTCCGGCTGGACGAACACGAACGTCGCCCGCTCGGCGTCGAGCGCCAGCGGCAGCCGGTGGACGAAGTGCCGGCGGCGGGATCCGTCCGTGCCGGCGTACACCCGGCCCGGCCACAAGTCCTTCGGCACCCCCACGGCCGTGAACGCTGCCACCTTCTCGCCGTCGGTTGGCAGCCACGGCGCGTCGAGGTGGTCGATCACGTAGTCGAGCGCCAGCAGCCGGCGCAACGCCACGACCGGAGTCGCGTCGCGCCGAGGGCGAAGGTGCTCCACGCCTAACGCCCGGTAGAGTTCGCGGTCCACGATCCGGCACAGCTTCAGGCCGGACGCGTTCCAGCGCTCCTCGACCGCTGCCTTGCCGCAGCGGCGCACGAAGCGGCGGGCCAGTTCCGGATGCCATTGCCCGAGGAAGGCGAGGTACTGCTGCCGGAGGAACACGCCACCGTGCAGGCACACCAGCGCGAGCCACTCGGCGTCGCGCCCGGTCCAGCCCGGCGCCCCGAGCGAGCGCAACCGGTCCTTGAGATTGGAGATCCCTTCCGCGGCTCCGTCCGGCGGCCCCTCCTCACGGTCCGCCACACTGTCGCTCGGCGAACGGTCGCGTTGTGCGGCTCCGCCGCTCGCATCCTGCCGACCTTCCAGCGCGGCGGGTTCCCGCGCTGTCCGGCCAACTCCGGGGCCGTTGACAGTAGCGTCGGCGCAGTCCGCGTCCGGCTCTCCCAGGCGGTCAGCAACCGTCCCGCTGGCACGTCCGGCATCTTGACGGCCCCCGTCGGCGCATGCGCCACCTGCCGACACCGCGGATCCAGCTTCGACCGATCCCGCTCGACCACCGTCGCCGGGCGGAGGCTCTCCCTCCCCCGGCCCCCCAGTCTCTGACTGGCCGTCGGCCGTCAGCCACGAGCTGTCAGCCGTTTGGCGGTCGCGCGTGTGAGACGGACAAGCTCCCGAACCAGCCTCAGAATCTTCCGACACCAGCCCCGGACCGTTCCGGGAATCCTCCGGAATCGTTGCCGGGCCGCTTCCGGAATCGTGCAAAATCTCCGCCGAAGTTCTGCGGAACACCTTCCGAAGCAGCGCCGAGGTCGCGCCGCGTAACGTCGATGGCACGAGCTGGTCCCCGCCGTCCTCCTGTCGAGCCACCGATCGCACGGCCACATCCAAGGAACGGTCCTCGAAGTCGGTCATCGCCCGACTCCTCCGAATCGCGCGCGCGGCCAGACGCGCGCCGACCGCCTCCCCCAGCCGTGCCAACTCGACAGCATGAGTCAGTTTACCTGACTATCAATGGCCGTGCAACGGGTCATACCCTCGTGTGTTGCCCAGCCCTGGTGTCGCGTCGATGGTGCGCTGCTCAGCAATATCTATTGCCGTATGGCCGGGCATCCGGCAGTCCAGGCCGGTTTCAGGGCGTGCGCTCGTGGCTGACTTTGCAATAATTTATTATTATTTGCGTGCAGATGGACATCATCGGCGAGCGCCTCCGCGAGACCCGCAAGCTCCGGGGTCTCACCCAGTTGCAGATCGCGCACCGCACCGGCATCGCACGGCACCTGATCTCGATGGTCGAGCACAACAAGTCCGGCCTGTCGCCGGCCAACCTGTCGGCCGCCGCCCAGGCCCTGCGCATCTCCGTGGACTACCTGTTCGGGCTCACCGACGACCCCACGCCCGCGGCGCAGCTCGCCTCGCGGGTCCGCGCCCTCGAAGACGACAGCGCCCGCGCCGGGGCGCTCGACGAGGGAGACTTCGTCGGCGTCTGGGAGGTCGCGACCGCCGCGGGCGGCGGGGCCGAGGTCGACCGCGAGCGGGTGATCGGCCGTATCAAGTTCCGGCGGGCGTGGCTGACGAGCCACGGCCTTTCCGCGAGCGAGTGCCGCATCATCCAGGTGCTCGGCGAGTCGATGGAGCCGACCTTGGTGGACGGCTGCTCGATCCTCGTCAACCACGCCAGCAGACGGCGGCGCGAAGGCGGCATCTATGTCGTCCGCACCGAGGACGGACTGATCGTCAAGCGCGCCGGCAGGGAAGCGAACGGGAGCTGGCTGCTCGTCAGCGACCACCCCGACAAGCGGGCGTGGCCGACGCTGCCCTGGCCCCCCGACGCCACCGTGCTCGGCGAGGTCCGCTGGACCGCGCGGACATTTCTGTAAGGGGGGGAGTCTATGGAACCGATCGTCAGTGAGATCGAAGGCGTCCGGCCCGAAGCTGTGGAGAGGGCGATGGCTCCGCCTGTGGCGAAGCCGCCGCAAGCCGGGGAGCGGGGCGCATCGAAGGCGGGCGCCGGCGCGTGCGGGTCGCCGAGGGCATCTACCGGGACCGGCACGGGCTGGCCGCCACCGTCAAGGTGAACGGTGTGCAGCGCGAGGTCCGTTTCCCGCCCGGCACGCCGCTCAAGACCATCCGGGCGAAGCGTGACGAGCTGCGGGCCAGCCTGCGGACACTCCCGGCCGGCGGCCGGCACACCCTCAACCATGACGCCGGACGGTACCTCGATCAGGTGGAGAGCACCCTGATCAGCTTCGGCGACCGCCGCCGCGAGCTGATCGCGTGGCTGCCCCGGTTCGGGCACCTGCGGACACTGGCGCTCCCGGCGCACCTGCCGATGCTCAACGCGCAGCTCCACGAGTGGCGCCGCACGCTCGCCGCCTCGACCTGCAACCACCGCCGCCATGCCCTGACGAATCTCGTCCGCGTGCTCTACGGCCGCCGCGCCTCGTTCGACCTGCTCGACCTCGTCCGCTTCGCCCCGACGCCCCCGAAGCCGCGCTGGGTCGACCGCCGCCACATCGCCGCCGTGCTGGCGGAGATCCCAGCCGGGTCGGTCACCCGCGTCCGGCTGGAGCTGATGCACTGGACCGGGATGCGGCCGTCGCAGATGGGCCGGCTCCGCGCGGAGGACATCCGGCTCGACGAGCCGATCCCCTACGTGGCCGTTCCGCGCGGCAAGGGCGGCCGGATCGCCGCCGTCCCGCTGGTGCCGGAGGGTGTCGCCGCCGCCCGCGCCTTCCTCACCGCCGAAGCCTTCGAGCCGTGGCCCCGCAGCAGCGTCAACCGGGCGCTCGCCAGAGCCGCGCGCAAGGCGGGCCGGCCCGTGTTCACCACCTACCAGATCCGGCACTCGTTCGCAGCCGGCCTGCGCCGGGCCGGAACCGACGTGGCGGACATCCAGGACCTCTATGGACATACCCGGCCCGAGACGACCATGATCTATGCGCCACCGGAGCTGGCGAAGCATCTGGCGGCGCTCGAACGGCTGCGCCGGGACGACGCGACGGGCGGGCCGGCACCCGCTGGCAGGCCCGTTTCGGCTGGCACGTTCGGCTGGCACGTTCGGCTGGCACGTTCGGCTGGCACGTTCGGCTGGCATGGAAACGCACAACGCACCTAAGCGGCTGTGGATAGGCTGTTTACAGCGTGTGTCGTTGACGTGATACCGGACTGGGAGTCCGTCACCGGCGCATGGGGATGACCTGCCCCCGCTCCTCACCGAGATAGGCACCCCAATCGTCCATGAGGCGGCGGCGCGCGAACAGGTCGGACCGTGCGTAGGCCGCCCCGACCTGATTCCGCACTTTGTGGGTCAGCGCCGCCTCCACGACCTCACGCGGGTGATCCGTCTCCTCGGCCGCCCAGTCGCGGAACGACGAGCGGAGGCCATGAGGCACCGCCGCGATGCGGAAGCACATGGTCGCGCAGGCTCGCCCGCCACTGCTTCGGGGTCTTGCCAGCCCGCCACGCCTCGCCGTGGATGGCGGTCACCTTGTCGACCGCCTCCTCGAACGTCGGGATTCCCTCGGAGCGGCGCCGGTCCGCGAGCGGGTCTCCGCCCTCGCGTGCGGCCTTGGCGGTTGGCGGGCGCCTTCTCTCGGGCTTCGGCCAACGACACCAGCGCGTAGTTGCCGAGACCGAGCGAGCGGGGTCGGCCGCGGATGACCAGCCATTGCACCCAGCGGCGCGCCCCGGACGGGTCGACGTGCAGATAGAGGCCATTCTCATCCGCGTAGCGGCCCGCCTCGGCGACCGAACGGCAGAAGGCGGCGGAGAGCGCCTTGTCGGGATGGTGGCCCCTGCACTTGGCGGATCGGGGTTTCCTAGGCAGGTCCATCGTCGTCTATCCCATTCCCAATTATCTCGTGGAATATAGCGAAAGTGTCGGGATGGTTCAAGACGACGGAGTGGAAGGAACGGCCTTTTATTGCGGTATTCACGGTGTATTTCGCAGCACGGCGCGGAACGATGCTGGATGGCGAAAGTCGGCTTTCGGTCGTCGTTCCGGGACTGGGCGGAGGAGGAGACGGACCACCCGCGGGAGGTCATTGAGGCGGCGCTCGCTCACGTGGTCCAAAACAAGGTCGAGGCCGCCTACGCGCGGTCGGACCTGTTCGAGCGGCGTCGGCGGCTCATGAACGATTGGGCGTCGTACGTCTTGGACGACGACGATCGGGACGACCCGAGGGGGCGAGCCAAGCGTGCGGTGCCGTGACAGTTTGTGATCAGACCGTGCCGCCCGATCACAGCCAGATCACACACCCTCCACCAAGAAGCTTCGTATTCATTGGCCCAAACGCACACTCACAACCTGACCCCGGAACAGTAAACGGGGTCAGGGGATGGAAGGGAGCGAACCTGTCAAAAACCTGCGGTATTCGGCTCCGACTGGTGTTCCTCCGTCACACCTGCTGGGTCGGGCCCCCCTGCACAGGGTTCCCTTCGGGAAGGGATTTGCCACCATCACCGGAGTCAACCGGCTCGCTGACAGTCCCGTGCTCTACATGCGAGTTCCACGCGGTCGGCGCACAGGCTTTGGGCACGACATCTCTTGCGTCAGTCGCTTCCTTCAACGGTGTCGACGCTTCTTCGAAGCACACGTGGGAGCAGCGCATCGATCTCAGAATCGGAGAATGTCATTTCCTCGTACTGCTGAAGCGCCTCTTGCGCCTTCTTGTAAGCTTGATTGGTTGTGCTCGGCGCTCCCGAGTAGACTCCGTGTAGGTCATCGAGCAACACGTCACGGTGGTTCGTGATCTTCACGAGCGACTCCTCTTCGATGCGCAGGTCCGTGAGGAGCGCGAGGTGTTTTTCACGGATGAGCCACAAGTCAGCGGCCGCCCGTCTGTGCTTCTGTGGGAGCTCGCCAAGGTCGTAGTTCTTGGTATATGCGTTGAGGGTAAGCAGTGTCGTGGAGATGCAAACCCCGATCACGGCCCCGACCCGTCCGGTGCCGAAGAACGTCGCGATGAAACCTGCGGTCGTGATAGACGAGAGGATGATCTGCCACAGCTTGATCTTGGAGAGATGTGACAGAAGGATGTCCGCGCACTTCTCGTGCGTATTGTGGGAGTAGATGACACGGCCATAGCACTCGCGCACCTAGCCTTCAATCAGGTTTCGGGAGCCCATGGGCTATTCAGTCTGGAAATGCTGTGCCAAATATCTCGCGCCACTTCTGCTTAGCCGACCACTCCCGTTCGGGGGCCGCGGTCTCGTGCTCGATCGCCTGGAGTGCGACGTTGTAGCAGCGCTTGGCCTTGTACCGGAAATGGCCCCTCTTAACGTAAACCCACGGGCCATTGCCCGGCGTTCTCCAGTACTCCTGATCCTTGTCTTGGCCAGCCATGAAACCAAAGAAGTCACGGCACATGTAGTCGTAGTACAGGAAAGACTTGTTGCGGTGCTCCCAGTCGATGATGAACTGGTAAGCCAGTGCGTCGATCAGCAGGCCGCCGATCGGTACACTCTCCTCGGTCGTAGTCGTTGGCATCGTCCAGAACTGGGCGCTGTCCTGCAGCACTACGGGCTAAGAACTCCCTGGTTCGACGTCGTCCGCAATCTCTATACTGCGATATGGTTCGCCATGTGCGGCAAGGTGGCCGGGGATGCACGTTCACATTTCGGGTGGATTTCCCTCTATGCGAACATGCGAAAGGAGTTACGGGTAATCGATCTCTGGGGAAAACACTCATCGAGGCACTTCCGGCCACACATGCATCAGGGCTTGTCGCTGGCGATGCAGACCGATTACGCACAGGATCCGCACTCTCAGCAGGAGTTCAACAGGTATCGGATCGCACAGATCCGCTTTCGACGATCCCGAGAGTGGGATCTCGGTGGCCACATGTTCTCGCGGCGATTTCTGTTTCCGTGTCAGAGGCACGATGACTCCTTTGCTCGACTGAGCGATCCCCCCGTTGAGGAGGTAGTCGTGGCTACCTGCATGGACTACGGTCTCGACGACAATGCGCTTGGACGCATTGGCGAACGTGCGGCTTGGCGCGTGGCGGCTGCTCGGCCGCCGACTCACTCGTGCCCGGTCGAGACTGGCAATCGCCGGTTCGTCGTGGACCGACGCGGGGACTCGCAGAGTCTTGGGAAGTCAGAGATCGTACGATAACCCGTGCCGTCCTTGAACGGTTTCAAGAGTACCGCAGATTCCCGTTTAGGAAGTGGTAATCAACGAGGGAACGACAACCGGACATCCGAAAAAATCACATATTATGAATGCATTACAGGGATTCCATTGCTAACTATTAACGCCCAATCGGATTTCATGTGCGTCCATATTCACAGACGAGAATCCATAAATTGGTGGTTGGCAGGAAGGGGCGTGTGATCTGCGATGGCGAAAGCTGAAGCCTCGGTCGAAGAGTTGGTCAGGATGATTGAATGCGGCGAGTTGAGGTTGCCCGAAATGCAGCGGCGCTACGTTTGGCGTTCGACTCGAGGTCGAGATCTGCTCGATTCACTCTATCGCGGCTACCCGTCAGGTGCAATTCTCATCTGGGAGACAGACGAGGATGTTCCGCTGCAGGACTTCGCACTTCATCAGCACGGCAATCCTTTCCGGAGCGCGTGACTGCTTCTCGATGGACAGCAGCGGCTAACGTCGCTCTCAGCCGTGATTCAGGGCCAGCCCATCAGCGTGCGTGGGCACCGACGACCAATCGAGATTCTCTTCAACCTGGACCACCCCGAGAAGCTGGAGGTCGTCACGGAGGTGAATGAGGACGGAAGGGACGAGGAAGACGAGCAGGAGCGGATCGAGGACGAGGCCGACTCCACCGACGACGAGCTTCAGAGGCGGTTCAACCGCATGACGTTCGTGGTGGCGACCAATAAACTAGAGCAGCTTCCTCAGTGGGTCAAGGTCTCCGAAGTCTTCAGGGGCGACAGCGACGGACCGTTCCTGAGGCGTGCTGGCATCACCGACCTCGACGACCCACGTGGTGAGAAGTACAGTCAGCGCCTCTCGCGCCTACGCGCAGTACGGAAGTACGTCTACCGCATGGACATCCTAGAACGTACACTGCCGTACGGCGAAGTCACGGAGATCTTCGTACGTGTCAACTCACTCGGCGCAAAACTGCGCAGCTCCGACCTCGCGCTGGCCCAGATCACGGCCAAGTAGCGCGATGCACTGAAGATCCTGCAAGGATAGCAGGAGCAGTGTGGGGCCACAGGTTTCGACCTCGACCTCGGTCTTCATCTGAGGAACTTGGTTGCATTCGCTACCGGAAAGTCGCGCTTTCTCACAGTCGGCAACCTCTCGGTGGCGAGGTTGCAGGGAGCCTGGAAAGAATGCGTGCGAGAAATGGACTTCGCACTCGACTTCCCCCAGAGCAATGCACCAATCGAAAGCCCGGCGCTGCTCTCGTCGCCGTTCCTGCTCATCACGCTCGGCTACTACGGACACAGCAGGCACTACGAGATCGGCACCGATGAGGCACGGGAACTGCGTCGCTGGTTGCTGCTAGCCAACGCCAAGGGACGGTACTCCCGAGGATCGAGCGAGACGATTCTGGACCAGGATCTCTCAACGTTGCGCCGCGGTGGCGGAGCGACTGAACTCGTTGGCCGCTTGCGCCTGCAAGCGGGGCGTCTCGACATTGCGCCCGAGGAATTCGAAGGCCGCAGCCAACGCAGCGCTCTCTTCAAGACAATGTTCCTAGCTTTCCGCGAGGCCGATGCCCGCGACTGGAATTCGAGTCTCGCTATCGTGCTGGGACACCGCGGGACTCATCATCGGCTTCAGTTCCAGCGCATTTTCCCGAAGAAGGTCTTGAGGGGCAGCTACACCAGTCGAGAGGCCGATGACATCGCCAATCTGGCCTTCATCGGCGGCAAGACCAACCGCCAGATCAGCGATAAGCCGCCGAGCCAGTACTTTCCACAACTGGTCAAGAAGTCAGGCCTTGAGGCATTCCAGGCGCAGTGCATCCCCACCGACAGCGGACTTCTTGAGGTTGGTTCATACAAGTCATTTCTCGACGAGCGGCGCAGGCTTGTCAGTCGGCGACTGAACGAGTTTCTCGCCACGGGGCAACCGTGACGAGGCATCAATACGGAGCGCGGGGCCACATGACGGTCAATAGCAGATATGCAGTCCAGAAAAAGAATCGGAGTAAGGTCTGGCCAGTCGAGGAAGCTGGCGAGCGCCCCAATGGATTGCTCAAGGCCAGCCTTGAGCCAATTCCTAGAATGGCTTCGACGCGGGCCTGCTCGTCTCGGTCGAGGAGTCGCGAGAAGTGAAGTGGCGGGGCGACGCCTACCCTCAAGGAATGGCTGCTTGCGCCAGGAGCTCGGCTGGAAGCCCTGACGATGGCCCAGCAGGAGCTTCGCCCCGTGTCCATCCAAGCTTCAACTGGTCTTGGGAACCTTCTGGACGCAATCGTTGTGTCGGACAGTTATCTTCCGACTCAGGCTGGCGACCCGGGGCAAGGCGCAGCTATGTACTTCTCGACCGCACCCCGGAATCCATACAGCCGCCTGCATGATCGCGGAGGCGCTGGGTACCGGAAGTCGCCCGAATTGCGCCAGGAGCCAATGGGGCACGCTACTCCGACCTCGATTCTTCCGGCGGGCCGATCCAGTTCGATCTGCCTTTGCCTTGCTGGGCCTGCGGCTGCCGTGCCCCATCTGGCGATTTGGATGCACTCCACAATCGGAGATAGGTTCGAGCCGAGTTCGGAGGGTCAGCGGTGCGACACGACGGTATCGACGTGAGGACGGCCTTGGGTGTCCGAGCTCTTCAGGATCGCCTCGAGCAGGAGTGCAAGCGCGTACGGCTGTCAATTCTTCACGAGACGATGGACCTCTTGACGTGGAACATGCGGGAGTTTGGCAAGCTAAATTTCATGCAGAAATCCCTACTCCGTACCGCCGAGGTCATAGGGAATTTTTCCCGGTTCATGCTGACATAACCACATGATTTTAATACAAAAAATAGACAAATAAATAGTAGTCGAACCGCTCCCAATTTAGGTGCAATTTCTGACCGTTAAGATGGGCTTTGAATCGAGATCTGATCTCACTTTCATTGCGACGAGAACCGCTTGGAGTGCTCGAGTGCGCACTCGAACCTCACTAACAGCTGGAGAAGGCTGTTGTACCGGGAGTGCGCCTCTTCCGGTACTCTGCGGCCACCCTCCGGTAGAGTCCGAGTTCGGCAGTTTCCGGAATGATGGGGCATCGGGGGACTTTGATGCCCGCCGCTGTCAGTCGCGGAGTGGCGATGAGTACCAGGAGTGCCTCGACCGTCACATCCCCATTGTTCAAGTCGCGCAGCCCCGCCGTCACAAGATCGGCACCTGGGAGTTGGGAACTGAATGTCATTGCTGGAGGCCTCGTGCGACCTCTTGAACCCGTGTCTTGAACGCCAGCGGCTCAATCTGAGGGTAGTGGATCAGCTTTGAATCAATCGTAGCGAACAACTCGAGGAGACGCTCCGGCCGAATGAGTCCGTGGAGGTGCATCATCCTTACATCCTCCAAATCGCGGCTATGACCGCGAGAGATATTGGCCAAGGCTTGGCTGTAGAAGTTGTAGTGGAAGAACGTGATCTTACCGTACTTGCCGATGAGCGGGCTCGGCGACTCCCAGTCTGGCAGTGGAGGGATGAACTCATCTGGGGCCGCCAACTCGATACTTGTGGCGAGTTCTATCTTTGTCTCGGCAATGGCTTCGTAGATGCCGGGCGGTTTCGAATGGAGTTTGAGGTCGATGTCGATCGTCGTCGCTCGCCAGCCGACCTGAACCGCCGAGGTGCCGCCAGTGAGGTAGATTTGCCCCGGGCCTCGCACATGAAGGCCGAGATATCTCATCAACGAGCGGGTCTTGAATGCACCGGCTAATTGAGGCATAGCAACGGTTCGCCTGATTGCGGGGCCCCACGTTCTTCACACAGCCGCTAACGTTTCATTATTGTCCTCCGCGGTACGAGTGAACCTCATCCGTGACGAACTAACTGCCTGTTTCAAGATCCTAGCGGAGTTCCGTTGCAAGGCCGTATGACGAGGACCGAGGCACGCCGCAAGTCGGAGGCCAACCGACTGAGCGCATAAGAGATTTCTTCGCCTTTTCCAATAATTCCAATAAACCTGTGGGTTTGAGCCGTCGGCGGCAGCGTAATGCGCCACGCTGTGAGGTGTGGCCCCGACGGGTCGGCCGACTCCAATGCAAGCCGGTCGCGTTCCCGCCCAGCAAGCACTGCCCCTAACCTGACTTCGCCACATTTTGCCGCTTGAGGCCCCGGGAGGCAGCGAGTTCGGACTGAAAGTCCTTTGTTCGCAACGAATCGTTCGGGCACGGCTGCCCCTGAACCCGCTGTAGTGCCATACTATTTTGGAGAGGCTGACCTGCTCGCATTGGGCCTGCTAGGCCGGGGGCGCGTTCATCCGCCGAGTCCCCACCCGCCCCGGTGCCGAGCCCGACGCCAGCTTCCGCCTCGTCCGCAGCGTGCGCCGCGGCGACCGCGTGCGCCGGATCACCCTGCTCAACCTCGGCACCAACTTCGCCGTGCCGCGCCCGCAGTGGCCCGCGCTCGTGCAGCGTCAAGCACTGCTGCCGCGGCCAAGCCCCGCTGCTCGACCCCGACCCGGCGCTGCTGCCCCTCGCCGCCGCCGACCCGGACTCCGACTTGGCGACGGTCCGTGTCGGCAGGCTGGAGCACAGCCGCAGCCGCTCGGTCGGCTGCGAACGCCTAGCCCTCGCCGCCCTGCGCTCGCTGCGCTTCCAGGCCGCCCTGCGCGAGCAAGGCCTGTCCCCGCGCGACGCCCGCATCGCGACCGCCTTGCTCGTGGCGCAAAGGGTCCATCCCTCCAGCGAGCGCGCAGCGCACGCCTGGCTGAGCGGCGGCCCGCCGCTGGCGCTCAACAAGCTCTACCGCGTCGGCGGCGCGACGCCCTGGAAGCGGCGCTGTGCCGCCGGGAGCGGGCGCTGCCGGGGCTCTCCCAGACGATCGTGTTCTACGACCTGACGAACGTCCACTCCTACGGGCGGCCGCGGGGGGACCTGCCGCACGGGCGTTCGCAGCAGCAGCGCAACGACTGCCCGTTGCTGGCGCTGGACGACGCCGGCTTCCCGCGGCGCAGCCAGATCCTGCCTGCCGGGCCACGTCTCCGAGCCCGGCACGCTGGCGCGCCTGGAGGAGCGGCCCGAACGGCCGCCGGACCTGCAGGGCCGCAGCAGCCACGGGAACGAGGTCCACACTTGGCGGCTGCGGCAGCAGGGGGCCGAGGCCGAGCTGTACCTGTGGCGCGCCGAGCGGCAGGCGCAGGACGACGCGATCGGCGCGCGGCGGCGGGAGCGCTTCGAGCAGGCAGTGCAGGCGATCCGGGACGGCTTGGCGCACAAGGGCACCCCGCCACGCTAGGCGCTGATCGTGGAGCGCAGCGGCCGCCTCCGGGAACGCTGCCCGCGGGTCGCCCCGCAGGACCCCCGCAGTACTCCGGCACGGTCGAGAAGGAGGTCCGGAAGCCGGCCCGGAGACAGGCCGGGAAGGGGGCGCCCCAGCGCCCGGCGAAGCGGGCTCAGCCCCGGCCGAGCGCAGCCGGGCGCACCTGTTCCTGGCGGTGTTGGCGTACCACGGGGTGCCTCTGCTGCGCACCCGCCTGGCGCGGGCGGCCGGGGTCGAGCCACGGCTGCACCGGGTGCGCCTGCGGACGGTCCCGCCGCCGAGCGAGGAGGTCGATCGCGCGACTCCTGCTAGTGACATACTGATGAGAGCAGAATCGATACCATACTCCTCGGCGATTGGTTGTGATCGTAGACTTGTGAGCAGAAGATAATATACTATAGCAAACATTGATTGTTTTGATTGGGATAATTTCCGTCCCGCCAACAATTCAGAGAAACTCAATGCGAGAAATATTGCGGTAGATTTGCATAATCCATCTTTTTGTATTTCCGTCATCGCTTCTCTCATTCACGTTAGTCAGAGCACTGTCAATCAGGGGATTGTTCGCTTTCAACAAGGCGGATTTGGCGCTCTGAAAGAACGAACTCGAGCCAGTGGGCCGCGCAAGATGAGTGATATGGTGCATGCATAGATCCTCAAGATAGTCCGGAATAAATACCTCAGACAACTGAAGTTGCAATTCCATTATTGGAACGCCATTCGTGTGCGCCAGGCCGTGCTTAACAAGTTCGGCGTCAGCGTCAGTGTCTCGACCATCCGACGCGCCATGAAGCGCATGGGTCTGACTCCGCAGAAACCGACGTTCCGTTCCTACCGTCGCAAGGAGGCCGAGGTATCGGAGTGGCTTTCGACTACGTTTCCGAATATCCACCAGAAGGGAAAGTAACATGGTGCCACAATCCTGTTCCCGGACAAAGGCGTAATGGGGGCCGACTACCCTGTCGGTCTCACGTGGGCCGTCGCCAACCGGACCCTGATCATGCGCGACAGCGTGCAGAATTTCCGGATCAACATATTGGGTGATATCAGCTCGGATGGATGTCTCCATTACTGGACATATGTGGGCACAATAACGGCGAAGATGTTTGTGGAACCCCTCAATCACCTGATGGATCAAAGGGATGAATTTTTTCACGTCATAGTCGATAATATGAGCATCTATACTTCCTATATTTTCCAAGATTTCTTGGTGCCTAATTCGGCCAGAGACCGACTCACTATTTACTATATTCCCGCATATTCACCGGAGCTGACTCCGATAGATATGGTCTGGTAATATGTGAAACTCGAAGTCGTCCAGCAGGCGTTCAGGACCAAATCAGAACTCAAGAATCAGTTGCAGACTTCTTTGCAATATCTCCTTAATAGTCCGGATCTCATTACGGCCCAATTCGCACAAATATATTGCAAATATATTATCTCATAAGTGTTAAATAGTATTGCTAGTATCAGTCATAGCGTGACCATCGGCGACCGACGGAATGCTGGTCCTGCTGGAGATCCGTTCCCCGTTGGCGCATACTCAGACATCCGGACCTCTTGAGTCCGCGATCAGGCCTAATGAAGCTCTAAGTGATTTGTTATCAGTTCGTTGAGTTACTGGTTCGTAGTGCGGGGGTGTCGGATTGAAAGTGACACTCTTGGATGGCTCAGAGCGGCCCTCCCAGCTTGTATATTCAGAATCGTGCTGCTGAGAAGGATTCCCGGCTCTGCTCCGGTCGTAGTCCCATTTGGTCAGGGATGGCGTCAGCCGCCCCTCAGCAGCTGCGAGTTTCCTCCCCACCTCGCGGGGTGGGGAGACGGTCCGGGGCTAGGCCTAGCCCCGGACCGGGCGGCGGGTCGGACCGTTTTCCCTGCTTGGACACTCGGTCCGCTGGACAGCGTGGTCGCCCGCCGCCACCCGTCCTGCGCGCCCTGAACGGATGCGTGGGCAACAGGCCCGAATCGCTGACAAGCAGAGGAGATCGCAGGACAGGAAGGCCACTGAAACCACAAGCGAAGCTGGTATCGATGTCGGCAAGCGCTGGCTAGATGCTCGCATCCTCCCCGGCGGCGAGAGCCGCCGCTGCCCCCACGACAAGCAGGGCATCCGCGCCCTGCGCAACTGGCTCCGCAAGCACAACGTGCGCCGCGTCGCCTTCGAACCCACCGGACGCTACCACCGCGGCCTCCACCAGTGCCTCTTCGACTCCGGCTTCGAGACCATCCTGGTGCGCCCCGACTGCGCCCGGCGCTACGCCCAAGCCCTCGGCCAACAGGCCAAGACCGACCGCGTCGACGCCACGGTGTTGGCCCTGTACGCCGGCCTGGATCCCACCCCGCCCGTGCCGCAGAACCTGCTTGCAATCCAGGAGCTGCAGAAGGAGCGTCAGGATCTCGTGGTCGAGCGTTGCCGCCTCAGGCAGAAGATCCAGGAAACCTCGACTGCCCCGGTGCGCAAGATGCAAGAGGAGCGCCTCGAAGCCACCAACGCCTGGATCGAGAAAACCGACGCCACACTGATTCAGGCGATCCAGGAGAATCCGCAGCTGCACCGCCGCTACGAGATTCTGCACTCGATCCCTGGCATCGGCCCGGTCAACGCTGCCAGTCTGCTGGTCGCCATGCCCGAACTCGGTACCCTCGACCGCCGCCGCGCCGCGGCCTTGGTCGGCGTGGCCCCTTGGGCCAACGACAGCAGCGAGCACCACGGACGGCGTCGGGTGCGTGGCGGACGCAGCGCGCCCCGCCACCTCCTCTACATGGCAGCCCTCTCCGCGGTGCGTTCGAATGCTCCTCTAAAGGCCTTCTACCAGAGGCTGTTGGACCGCGGCAAGCACTGCAAGGTAGCCCTCGTCGCTGTCATGCGCAAGCTCATCGTCCTCGCCGATGCCTTGCTCCGCGACGACCGCCTGTGGACCCCCGAGCCACCTGCCAAGCAGGCCACCGAATGACCGCCCCTCAGCTGCTCTGCAGCTGCTCTGCGCGCTCCCCCTTCCTGCGTCCATGCCCGATTTCTCGCGGATCCCCTCCATTTCGCCTTGACATCCAACACCAGCTGCAAACGCTGTTCCTGTGCCCGGCTCCCCGCGTGCAGCAACTGCACCAGGAGCACTCCCCCCGCGGCGTCGGGCCGCAGGTTGGCGGGGGCTTGGAACAGCGCTTGCAGCGCGTTGCGCGGCAGGGGTTTGTCGCCGCCGCCCAGGCCCTGCAGCGTCGTCTCGGCCCGCTAGGCGATCCTCTGCAGCGTCAGCGCGAAGTGCCGCGACGCTTCCGGAAGCGCGTCGTAGCGCAGTTCCTGCGGCAGTTCCCCGGCCAGCACGTGCTGTGGCGTACTGCGGCGGCGCTCGGCCAGCACCGTGACGAGGTTGTCCCTCCGGGCGGTCTGCCGCCGCAGTTCCTGGGCCTTGGCGCGCAGTGCGGCGGCCCGCTCCTCCAGCTTCTCCGCCCGCCGGCCTTCACAGCCCCGTGCCTTGTGCCTGCAGCGGTTGGCCTCCTGCGTGGCCTGCGCCGCCTGGTCCCGCAGCCTCGCCCTCTGCTCCCGCGCTTGCCGCGCAAGGCTGTCGAGAAGATTCCAGTCCGGATTGCGCACCTTCTCGCCCGGATCGACCCGTTCCAGCCGGTGCTCCGGCAGCTCGTCGAAACCGAACTCCTGCCGGGAGTACTTGAAGTAGTTCTCCTGCGACCAGCGCGACTCCAGCGCCGCCGCCACCTGCTGGCGAGGCAGGCTGGGATGCGGCGTGACCAGCGACAGCTGGCGCCCCGCAGGGGTCAGCCAACGGATCTCTCGCACGCGGAACGGCGCCTGCCCGCAACACTGCGCTGCGCCCTTGCCCTTCTGCGGCGCGTCCAGCAGCGTCACCCGCCGCTCCGCCAGCTGCATCGTGACGCGCCGCTCGACGTCCTGGAACTCATCGAACTCCCTCTCGGGCCAGTCTGCTCCTGCTGGGCCCTTGCGCCAGGTGATGCACGCCACCCCCTGCCGCGCCAGGCGCTGGAACAGCGCCGGGCTCCAGCCCTCGCGGTCGAACACCAGCGTCACCTCCGGCTCGACCCCGCTCCCCGCCACGTCCCAGGTGGCGCGGCCCATGCGGCAGGCCTTGTCCCGCAGGTTCCGACCCGCCGGGTCTGTCCCTCGCTCACCGTCCGCCGCCGGTTCGCTGCTCTCCGTCGGCCGACTCGGCTTGGCCACCACGCCCGCCCTGATGTTGCGTCGCAGCGTCTCCACGTGCAGTCCGACCTTCCGCGCCGCTAAGCGCAGGCTGGCTCCCAGGGTCAGCGCCCTCTCCGCGGCGCGCTTGATTTCGGGCGTCACCGCCGTGCGCGCCCGCGGCTTCCGCGGGCTGTAGAAGCCCGCCTCGCCCTGCTCACGCCACACGCGCACGGCGCGCCGCACCGTGCTCAGCCCCAGACCGCAGGCGCAGGCCAACTCCCTCGGGGTCGCCGTCCCGATGGCGGCCATCTCGCCCACCCGCCGCAGCAGGGCGCACCGGTCGTCGGCCGCATGGCGGCCGATCGGCAGCAGGCAGTGGAAGTAGTGGGTCGAGCCGTCGATGGTCAGCACCGACAGCACCGAGTTGACACGCACCGCATCCTGGTGGTACATGTCTAGCAGGTGGGGTGTAGGAAACAGTCCGGCAAGACCAAGCGTACAACAGCAGCGTGGCCACAGGCTAGCCGGCTCGGAGCCCACCTCGCCTCCGCCGGCCCCTGCCGGACAGCCGGCCGGGGCCACTCCGAGCCGTCCCAGAGTGTCACTTTAGATGCGACACCCCCACACCACGAACCAGTAACTCAACCAACTGATAACAAATTAGTTAGATCCTCTCTTGGCCAAATCGCCGACCCAAGAGGTCCGGATGTCAGAGGTCGGCCTTGAACCAGCGTGCTCCGGGAACTTCATTGTGCCATGTCTCCGAGGGATTTCGTTCGAAAGTCAACGGAGTTCCTCCGTAGTTTTTCCGCCTTCTACGCGGTCTGAGTTTCCGCAAGTGAGGAAGAGATCGCGGCACCTGTTGCTGTCAATGGCTGCAATGCGGGCGCCGATCCACGACCGGCATGTGCCTACGATCCTGAGTCGATTATAGCTGCTCAAGCGGCATTGAGAGTGTGGGTTCAGACATCCTGACCTCTGTCGCCTACAAGGTGTCACAGGTCGGCGTGGTACGGCTCGGGCTTTGGTCCGGGGAGTAGTGCCGTCGACGGGTGTGACGTAGCGGTGCAGCAGTGCCCTTCGTGCCGGAAGGCATCGCACCCGAGAACGGGGCCGCGTCCCGTTGTCACCTCAAGCCGGCTCCAGTCGGCCTTTGCTCGGGCCGCAACGGGTCGGACGGGCAGCGGCTGGAGAGAGGACGCCTGCTGCTCAGGGCTCAGTGTCGGCCGTGGTGCCGCACTGGCTGCCGCCCCACCATAGGCTGGCCTAGGGGCGGAGCTGTCCCGGCCCGTCCAAGAGTGCCACTTTCGATGCGACACTACCGTAGCACGGACCAGTAACTGAATGTACTGTCAACAAACCACTTAGAGCGTCACTAAGGGCCCCTCTTTCATCGGCTTCTTAAGCGTCGCGTGGCGCATTCCGAGGACCTCGGACCACGGCAGGCTACTGAAGTCGGCATTGGACAGCCGCTCCCGGAGCACCTCGTCTTGATCGTTGAGATCCTCCTGACCCAAACACAACCCCGGCACCCACAGCATGATCAACGCGGGCAGCGGAGGCCCGATTCGGATCGACTTGCGCCGGGCCTGCGAACGTGCTCAGCCGACGGGGTTTCCGATGAGCAGCTTCACTTCGGGGAACGACCCGCCGCCCGCATCCGAGGTGATCTCGCCGCCGGCGAAGAGTGCTTCCCATTGGCCGGCTCGCCGAGGGTCGAAGATGGGCTTTCTCGGGGCACACCGCCGTAGGTTTGAGGCCGTGCACGGCTCGGGACTCAACCAGTTGAAGACACGGAAGTTATTCCGTGAGGCACAGCCGCGTGCAACCGGCTCGCGACAGATTCGGGCTAGGCCGGTCGCCGCGCGGGATCGCCGGAGTCGCCTTCCTTGATGAGAATTGTGCGGTTTGGCTCCAAGTCTGTAAGATTGTCCACGGTGCCGCTAGGCCAGCGGACTTCCAGTCGCTTCACGAACGAATCCCGGCCCAGGCCAAACGTGGCGACGGTTTCGCTCTGTGAGCAATAGCTGGAACCTCCCCGCACCAGTTGCACTTGGCGGCCGGACTCCGAGACCAGGGTCACTTGCGCGCCAAGGCCGTCGCGGTTGGACTGCTTGCCCAGCAGGCGAACCCGCAGGTAGTTATGGGCATTGCCACCGTCGTTGCGTAGCAACTTGGCCGGCCCATCGTTGGTGGTCACCAGGATGTCCAGATCCCCGTCGCCGTCGTAGTCGGCATAAGCGGCGCCTCGGGCGACCAGCGGCTCGCCAAAGTCCTCACCCACCTCCGGATTCGCCAACTGAAATCCTCCTGCGCCGTCGTTCCGAAAAAGCTGGGGAGACTGGGCGAAGCGCACCGCCGGCTGGACGACCTCGATCTCCTCGTCCAGATGCCCGTTGGCGCAGAATATGTCGGGGTGTCCGTCGAGGTCGTAGTCGAAGAAGAATGCACCAAAGGTCAGGGACAGCAGGCTGTCCTGTCCGATCTCCGTCGTCTGCGCGTCGTCGACGAACAAGCCGTTTCCTTCGTTGTGGAACAAGTTGAGCTTCTCGTTGGCGAAATTTCCCACCACGAGATGGAAGCGGCCGCTTCGATCGTAGTCGGCTGCATCCACGCCCATCGCACCCCGTGCCTCACCAGTCTCGGCGTAAGCGATGCCCGCAGGGATGCCGTGTTCGCTGAAAGCTCCATTGCCTTCGTTGCGATACAGCTTGTTGGGTTCGGTGTCGTTGGCCTGGAACAGGTCCGGCAGCCCGTCCGAGTCGTAATCGAACACGGCGATCCCCAGTGCCTTCGCCGTGGGGTCGTCCACGCCGGCTCGCTCGCTGACGTCTTCGAAAGTGCCGTCGCCCCGGTTGCGATACAGAACCGAAGGCTGGCCTAGATAGGACTCTGGAGTGCAGTAGCTCTTCTTGGTCCCATCCATCGAGCACCACAGGTCCTGCTCGATCGACCACTGGACGTAGTTCGCTACGAACAGGTCGAGATGCCCGTCGAGGTCGAAGTCCACCCAGGCGGCGCTGGTGCCGAAGCGAGCGTTTTCGATCCCCGCAGCGCGAGTGACGTCCTCGAACGTCCCGTCACCACGATTTCGAAAAAGCCTGTCGCCGTCCAGCACGGTGACGTAGAGATCGACGAAACCATCGTTGTCGTAGTCGGCCGCCGCGGCGCCGAGGCCGAACATTTCGATCGACAATCCGGCCTCCAGCGTGACGTCGGCGAACCGCCCCTCACCCTCGTTGCGATAGAGCTTGGACGTGATCGTCCCGGTACCGCCCGACCACGGACGCGAATTGACGAGGAAGATGTCCGGGCGGCCGTCGCTGTTGTAGTCGAGGAATGCGCATCCGGACCCCAGCGTCTCGGGCAGGTACTTCCGTCCCGACCTCCCGTTGTGATGGGAGAATTCGATGCCTGCCGCAGCCGTGACGTCCGTGAAGGACACCGGAATTCGCGCGGCGATCGGCGCGAAACCCCTCGCGTCCTCGTCGGACTGGCCGCATCCTGAACCAAGCCCGACGGCCAAGGCCAGCAGCGGCCCGAGGCTAGAGTGGAGCCGAGACATGCTCATGAATTGGTTGCCGTTCGTTGTTGTCCTCAGGACTCGCACGGCGGAGAGAAGCAGTCCGAGTCTGTGCGGAATCGTCGGCCTTGTAGCGCAGGAACAGCTGCTCCGCCCGCTCTGCAGCCTCCAAGTCGCCGAGCCCGCGGTAGGCGCGCATCCTGGTGTAGTGCATCTGGAGATTCTCCGGGTCTATTCGTGACACGCGGTCCAGAACGGCGACCGCGTCCCGGTACTTGCGCTGGAGAAACAGTATGCTGGCCGTTTCATTCAGCACGACGCGATCCCGTGGATACTGGTCCAAGGTCGACCTCAGGTCGGCCAAGGCTCCGTCGTAATCGCCCTTGGCGCGCCGGACCAGCGCCCGGAAGTATAGGGCACGGGCCAGTCCTGGCGATAGGGCGAGAGCCTTCGCCAGGAACGGTTCTGCATCGGACGTGCGGCCCTCCTCGACCATTGCGCGGGCCACGTTCAGCCACCCGTCGGGATGCTCGGGATCGGACTCGGCCGCTCTACGAAACGCGTGCTCCGCCCCTTTCAGGTCGCCCTGGAGCAAGAGGCCGATGCCATAGTCGTTCCAGCGCTCCCAGTCGCCGTGACCGACTATCGGTTCCCACTCGTTCTCGCGATCGCCGACGGCTAGCACGGTTTCGGCGCGGGCCATCTCGATGATGGGCAGAACGGGAATGCGGTCCCTGATGGCTCCCGGCACGTTGTCGGGAATGTCGGCCGGATCGTAGGTGAACTCGCGGTCGTCGAAGTCCTTGCCGTAATCTCCCGCTCCTGCTCGGCCTGCATAGGAAAACGCTGTGTAGCGATACGAGAACTTGCAGTAATTGAGCTTTGCACGCAAGGTCAGCGGCCCCGCGGCGTCCTTTGGCACCGATACGCGGAAGTGCGCCACGTCCGCCGCTCCCGGAGGGATCAACCGGGCATAGACCAAGCCTCGCATGTGGAATGCGTTGCGCTTGTCGATCGGGTTGCCGTGGGCGTCGATCTGAAGGGCCCGGTAGAAGTGCGTTCCCGGGTCCACCGGCCCCCGGCCGTTGTCAGCGACGCGGCCACTCCAAAACAGCCTGGTGCCCGTGGCATCGAGGACTTCGAACTCGACCCACACGTCAAATGCGTCGACCGTGCCGCTGGGGAAGAAGTGGCCGACCTTGCGAGTCCGGACGACCACGTCGACACGGACGGTCTCACCCGGCTTCGCCACGGGCCGCACGCGGTCAATCGGGGCGGCGACGTTGCCGACCGCGCGCAACAGGACGGGGCC
This sequence comes from Bryobacterales bacterium, assembly GCA_965213745.1. Classification (GTDB taxonomy): domain Bacteria; phylum Acidobacteriota; class Terriglobia; order Bryobacterales; family UBA6623; genus VXMF01. The sequence goes on from CBDBZZ010000020.1 coordinate 21,972, forward strand.
ACGGCGCGCCCCGGCCTCCTCTCCGACAGCGAAACTGGTAGCCGCCGCCAACTGCCCGGCATTCCTCAACATCTGCAGGGCGGAAGTGTCCTCGACCGCAGGGGCGACGGCGAAGACATCCAAAGTGACGACGCCGTTTTGCAGGAAGCGCTTCACTTCCTCGAGTTGGCGCTCGTCTCCGTTGACGTACGGTACTGCGGAGTTGGCGGTGGCAAAGCGGTGCGACCGCACCAGTCCACCGCGGTTGCCGGGGTCCTGCGAGGGCACCAGCGGCATGTGGCAATCGGCGCACCCCTGTGGCTCGGCCGGGTAATAGAACGATCGCGCTCCTTGTCCGGAGACCCCGCTTGCCTGCCAGTTGTCGTAGGAGTTGAAGCCGCGCACCCAACGGTAATTGTTGACAGGCACGTCGAGATGCACCTTGTGGCAGGAGGCGCAGAATTCGGATCCGTCTTCGCGCATGAAGGGCTTGAGGAACGCCCGCCTGTGCGCCTTGGGGGCCGTGCGGGTGACGTAGTCGTGGATCTCTCGAACAATCCTGTTCTTGCTGGAGGCCAACCCGTGAAGACGCGGGTATTCGATGGTGAAGCCGCCGTTCCCCAGCGTGTCGGGCACATGAACGAGGGTATGGCACGACACGCATGCCAGCCCCGCGTGCGCCTCCGGCAGGTCGAGCTGCCCGGCGACAGGCTCTTCGAACATGCCGTTGAAGAGCATCGCGTGGTCGTGGCAGCCGGCGCACCACTTCGAGGCCTCGACTCCGGCGGTCTCCTGCATGTACTCGATCGACTTGCGGTAGAACTGGTTGTTGAACGACGAGAATCGGTGCATCGACGAGCTCCACTGCTCGTAGACATCCTTGTGGCACTCACCGCAGGTGGCCGAGTCCAGAAAGAAGTCCGAAGGAATGGTTCCTCCGCTGGCCGTCTGGGCGGCGGAAGGAAAGAACGGGCTCTCTGGACCTCCGCCTTCGTAGTCCATCGAGAGCGGCGCTTCGGTCGGATTGACGATGCGCTGGCTGGAATCGGGAAACCATCGCGCCCGTGCCGCCGAAAAGGTCGGAAGAAGCAGAGCCGCCGCCAAGACCGCCGCCAATCTGCGATCATGCCGGACCACGGCGAGCGCCGCCGCCCCCGCGAAGCCGCAGGCAGCGTGTGCGATGACCAGAGCGAGATGGGGCCGAGTCGCTCCCAGCACGCACAGGACCCCACCCAGCGCCGCGCAGGCCGACAGCGCAACCGACGTCCAGGGATTCGAGCGCGCCTGCCGGAACAATTCCCTGCCCGAGAACCAAAACCCCACTGCAAGCGCAACACCGGCCGACACGTGCAGCAGGAAATTTGCGAGATAGAAAAGATCCGCCACGGGAAAAGCCCACAGCCAGCCTGAATTGACGAGCAGAACCGCGAAGGCCACGGACCACCAGGAACGTACTCGGCGCCGAGGGGCGCCCCCTACCTGGACGGCAGTCGCCGAAGCAGGTGGTGACTGCGGCTGTCTTGCGTGCAGGGCCGCCGCGACGTCTTCGTTGCGGCCAGCGCTCATCGATTCGTTCTCGGCGCCACAAGCGGCCGCAACAATCGCATGGCTGGCCTCGTGTGATAGTCCTCGAGGTCCGCCACGTGCCGCGGAGTGGTCGGATAGCCTTCGCTTGACCCGTAAGGGTAAGCGCTCATGGCATGAAACGGCAGCGGCTCGACGCTATCGCCGAAGGCCGTGTTTGCCTCGTTTTCCTTGGCCCAGCCGTCGACCAGCAGCAGGTAGTCCCGCGTCCAGCCGTCGGGCAACGGGGCCAGGCCGACGGCGGGAAATCGAAGCTCGATCTCGTCCCCCGCGCCCATGATGACGTAGCGGTCGTCCTCGCGCCCGAGGAACTCCCGCACGTCGCCGAATCGCGTGTACCGGCCCGGCGTGGGATTCCAGTTGCTCGTGACCGATACCACCTGATAGTCGAAGTGCTCCGGCTGAGTGCGGCCCTCCGCAACATGGTTGCGCGAGAACCCGCGGAAGCGAAGCCGGGCCACCTCCGCCGCGAGATGCGTAAGGCGAGTCTGCGGCACCCTCGCGCCCTGAGCCAGATAGGCCGCATCCCAGTAGACGCACATGTTCGACACCAAGCGGATCTCTCGTGAACTCGAAAGGAATTTCCCGGCCAAATCGATCGCCAGCGTGCGGATCGTCCCTCCTGGCAAGCCCACATCGGGGATGGCGGTCACCCACTCACCCTCTTCGTCCCGGACCTGCAGGAATGGAGGCCGAATCCCGGACGCCCGGGTTTGCGACGCTGCCACGATGCTGCTGGCCGAAGACCAATCCACCCAACCCTCAAGGAACAGGACGGCCTCGTCGGCATCCACATCCGGGAATTCGAGCGTGAGCGAGTGAAGCTCTGCCCGGTTCTCGAAGTCGCGCTCGAACATCGCGTAGCGGCGGTCGCTTCGCACCAACCGGTCGAGCACGTCTTCGCCACGGTGGTTGACGGCCGCGACCGGCGGGATCCTGGACCGCACTCCGTACAGTTTGAACCCGGGAAACGGCGGTCCCTTGGCCTTCTCGTTCGAAACGATGCGGACGTCGTCGCGATGATCGACGACGAGCAGGCGGATCTTGTCGATGTACGCCGTTTCGCGGAGCTCTTCCGTAAGGCGCACATCCAGATATCCGTCACGCTCGAGCAGCTGGTCTCCTCGGATGGATACGTACTCGTCGTGGTCCACCGGGAAGTAGACGCCCCTCGCTAGGCTCGCCCCCAGAGGAGCCACCCCGAGGACCTCGCAGATGTACTCGAAGCTCGAACCATTCCAGGTATAGACCATGGGGCACGAGCCGGATAGCCTCGGAGCTTCCTTGATCGCGACGGCGTTCGTCGGCTCCTCCGGCATCTCGTTCTGGATAAGGCCGTTTGGCCACGTCACCCGAATCGTGTCGAAGGCCTGAGCGGGACCCAACCCGAAGTGCAGCGGGACGCCGGCGTATACCTGCTTGGAGTAGCTCAGGCCGGCCTTGACCTCGACTCTGGACCCGGTTCCGATCGCCGGACTCTTCACGCCTTCGAGACGAACGATCAAACCATGGTTCGATGTACCCGACCGGTTCTCGGCGAATCGGACGGTGCCGTCGGGTCCGGCGGCCAGCAGATCGGGCTTTCCGTCGCTGTTGAAGTCGCCCGCCACGCTCCAGCCCGGCGGCGGCGCCCCCCCAGACCCGACCTGGAAGACAAAGTCTCCGCGGTTCGCGGCGAATCCGTCACGAACCACGCCGTCGAAGCGCCCTCGTAACTGAAAGTCCGCCCAGGCCTCGATGCGATTCACCTCCGGGCCCTGCCGCAACGTGCCCTCGTGGTTCTCGAGCATCAGGGTTCGGTCTCCCACCGCCACAGCGACATCCAGGTAACCGTCGTGGTCGGCATCCACGACATCCAAGCGCACGGCCCCGTCCGCGATTCTTACACCGTTCACTGGAACGGCGTCCCCGTAGACTCCCAACTTGCGGTCCTGATGCATTGCGACCGTGTCGCCGTAGACGGCGATGAAGTCGTTGCCGTTGTCTTCGAACAGCTCGGCCGTGACGGCAGCGCGCGCCGGCCCGTCGGCGAATGGAAACTCGGCGCTAACGTCCTCGAGGGAACCCTCTCCGTCGTTCTGGAGGAGACGCTTGTCCGTCCCGAGGGCGAAAAGGTCGAAGTCGTTGTCGTGGTCGTAGTCGGCGAAGAGGCACTGGCTGAAGCGGCCGTCCAGTTCGAACACGCTGGCAAGCGACTGCCCGGACCGGTTCACGAGCACTTCGACGCCGTCGGCGTCCACGCTGCAGAGGTCCGCCAAACCGTCGCCGTTGAAGTCACCAGTTCCATAGAAGGCCACCCCGGAAATGCGCGGCCCGCCGACCGTCGGACCGCCTCCTGAGCCACCCAGAATCGAGACGCCGCCCTGCGTGGACCAAGCCAGGGCGTCGGCCGTGCCGTCGCCGTTCCAGTCCAGGCTGAGCGCACCTAGTGGCTCTCCAGCCAATTGCGCGACTTCGCGGATCGCGAACTCGAACGTCCCTGGCGCGGCGGCGACACCAGTCGCGAGCGAGGGATCGTACAACTCGGAATAGAAGCTCCAGTCGATGTCCTCCCCGACTGCGGCATTCTCGGTGGCCGCCTTGATTTCCTTGAAGATCTCGAGTTCGCGGGTCGCGCGGTCGGCGTCCAACCGGCGCAGGATCCCGAACAACTGAAAGTGGGGAGCGGCGAGGGAAGGATCCAGTTCGATGGTCTTCTCGAACTTTTGTATCGCCCGGCGGGTGTTTCCGATCTGTTTGTAGAGAGCACCCAAGTTGTATTAGGTCTTGGCCTCACCCGGTACGAGCTTTTCCATTTGCGAGAGCTGGTCGATCGCCTTTTCGACCTCACCAGCCTTCTTGTATTCGATCCCCAGGTTGAAGTAGGTATGGGGCAGGTGGCGGTCCATCTTCTGCGCCGTGACGATCTGATCCATTCCCTCATCGCGCTGCCCCGCGCGAAGCAGCGCCAAGCCGTAGTTCAGGTGCTCACGCGCCGAGCCAGGATTGAGATCAAGGGCCTTCCGCAGCTGTTCGACCGCCTGTCGCGAGGACCCTGGAGTTTCGTAGAACGCCTTGCCCAGGTTGCGCGCGGCTTGGACAGCCACCTCCTCCGCTGTAACGACCGATGTCTGCGCGGATGCGAGCACCCACCAGGCCACAACGCACACCGCCGAGAGTCCAATCGCCCAGAGGGTCCGCATACGTCTCTGCATACACTCGCCTTAATCATATTATTGAGGATCTCGGACGCGTGTATTGCCTGATCCGCAAGTCTCAACAAGTCTGCGCCGGCAACTCCGATTCGCGGCCTGGCGCCGGATGGTGCGGGATCGTGTTTCCAGATGTCTTGGTAAGGTGATCTGTACCATGCGGCAGTCGTAAGACGTGGTCCCGGAGTAGGATACGCACGCTTGCTCGATCGAGTCTAGCCCGGCGAGTACCAAGCTTCCTCACCTATCTGGCTGTGTGGATGACCTAGTGTTGGTCTGCCAATTGCGGGTCGTGTGCCTCAGCGCGGATGGACGCCGTCCTCCAGAATACGGTGCGAGAAGAATTGGTAAGCGGCATGGGCGGACAGACACGGACTCCGGTCGCGCTGCCTCACGCCACAGATTCGCCAAGTGACGGCGGCTCTCGGGTGGCGGGCACTGATACAGGCGGCGGCCACGTTGGACCAAGGTGGAGCTCTCTTCGAACGACTCCATGCAGATGAAACAGTGGGTGGCACGGGAGAGTACGGGCGCAAGTCGAGGGCGAAGCCGAGGATGGAGGCCGCGGAGACGGGGTCGATGTTGTCCGGCAAGCGTTGGCTGGTGAGCTGGCTGGCTTGCTTGGTCGGCGTGTAGGTGCCGGAGCACCGTCGAGCTGAACTGGTCGGTGAGCCTGACCTTGGAACGGAACGCGAGGAGCTGCTAGAGGTGGAGGAATCCGAGCCGGCGCGGCAGGAAGAGAGCCGCCTGACCTTGGAACGGAACGCGAGGAGCTGCTAGAGGACGGCAGTTCGAGGCCAGGTGGCGACAAAGGGGCCGGAGCTGAGCTTGGGAGTATGCCGATTCAGGTGCCCGGCGAGTTCCGAGCGCTGGACGAGATCGAGAAAGGCGGCACAAGCCTCGAACCGGTGCATGCAGGGGGCGGCCAGCCGGGGATTGGTGGCGGCAGCGGCCATGGTTCCATGGGCGGCGATCGTTTCGGCGGGGCCGAGGTACAGCTGCGAGACGACATTTGATTTTCTTGCGACACGTCGGCTCTCGCGAAGACTAACAGGCAGTATGGGGGGCTACAGATGATTTTCTTGATGGTACCGGCCACGCTGTTGGGTCAGACGATGGATCCGTATAATTGACTCAACATCAATGACTTGAGAACAACCGAGGTCACTGACCGGCTCGCCGAATCAGAGCTATGCCAGAGCGAACTCGATCAACCCGTGCTAGATTTCGATCTTGACCACTCACAAGGTTCGCCCGAGTTTGGGATGGCACTAGTGAATGGGTTGGATGTGAAATGCAGGTTGGATCAGACGCGGGACGATCACCGCGGATTTGCGGACCCCTAAGAACGCCCCCGTCCCCTCGATCGCATGCGAATTCGACCGCTGGATCGCAGCCCGGGCTTCCGGCCAAGTCCCGTGTCTGCGCATCTGGAAGGCAGATCGTCGCCGCTACCTTTCCCGACCCGTCCGTCGACACATCAGCACCGCATTCCGTTCTGTCGGCTACGTTCGATTGAACAGCTTTCGCGACGATCGAACAGGCGGTGGGAGAGTCCGCAGGCTAAATTCCCGGGCCAAGAACCACCCATCGGTTCGGAACGATGCCTTCGAATTCGCTGCGATTCCCGTGAGGCCAGTGGACAGTCACGCGTCCAGTCTGCAAGCAGCTGCCCAGCCCGAAGTGTGGCCGTGGATCGACCCGTGAAGCGTAGCTCCCGCCATTGCGAACCCAAGCTGTCTGGCGCCGCCCGCAAAATGCAACCTCGACCCTGGCCCCGATCGCTTCCACGTTTCCGCTGTCGCTCACGAGCCGCAGTCCAACCCAAGAGTTGACTTCGGCTCCGGAGCTTCTGAGGAGGACCGGATTTCCGTCGATGGGGACGAGGATCAGTTCGACTGCTCCGTCGTTGTCGAAGTCAGCGCTCGCGCCGCCTCGAAACGATTGGAGACTCTCCTTGGAGACCGCATCCGGATCCGACCGAAACCGGCCCGAGCGATTCTCGAAGATGCCGACGGACTGCCGATACTTGGTTGTGCCCAGATCACCCGCCGAAGGGTATACATGGCCATTCGCTGTCCACAGGTCGAGGTCGCCGTCGGAGTCAAAGTCGGCGAAGCCCGCGCCCCAGCCCAGCAAGGGCACCGTCGGGATCCGCAGTCCGACTCGATACGCGACGTCTTCGTACAGTCCGGAGGAGCGTTGCTCGAAGAGCGGAAAGTAGTCTTCGGAAAACGTCGTGGTGACGATATCGACGTCGCCATCGCCGTCGTAATCGCCTACCGCCACGCCCATGTCCGCTTGGCCGTGGCCGTCCGCATTCAGTGCTACGCCGGCGGCCAAGGCATCCTCACGGAATGCACCGGCGCCATCATTGACGAACAGAAAGTTGGGCGAAGAATCGTTGGCTACGAAAATGTCGAGGTGGCCGTCCCCGGTAAAGTCCTCCAGGACGGGCGTGAATCCGTACCCTGCCTGCGGCGGCTCGGCGCCGGCCAAGCGCGTGATGTCCGTAAACGTGCCGTCGCCGTCGTTTCTGTAGAGGATGTCCGTGCCCGGCTCCATTTGCTGGGGCCCGCAGAAGGCGGACAACCCGCGGTAGTCGCAGACCGGAGGCTCACCGTCGATCCGCAACTGGACCAGATCCAGGTACGCAGCGACGTACAGGTCGAGATCTCCGTCGGCGTCGATGTCGCCGAAGCTACTTCCGGTATGCCAGGCCCGGGTGCGGCTCAAGCCTGCCTGCGCGCCGACCTCAACGAACCTTGCCCCGCCCTCGTTTCGGAAGAGGAGATCAATCCCGATCGAAGTGACCAAGATGTCGACGTCCCCGTCGTTGTCGTAGTCCGCGGCATTCGCTCCCGTTCCCCAGTACGGATTGGCAAGCCCCGAGCCGTCCGTCACATCGGAAAAGTCCCCATCCCCAAGATTGCGAAAGAGATGCAGGCGCCCAGGAGCATCGGCCGACGACCGGCGCAGTTCAGGCATCGTCGACCCATTGACGATAAGCACATCCATCCATCCGTCCGCGTCGAAGTCCAGGACCGCCACTCCGCTACCGTTCGCCTCCGCGATCCAGTCCTTTGCGGCTCCGCCATGGCTGACGCGCACCGAGAGTCCGACACTCGATGCGACATCGGCGAACAGCGGAATACCCTCCGCCCCGTGAGACCGTCGAAGCACCATCAGCGCCGCCAATGCCACCAGCAGGGCGCCGGCCATCGGCCGCCGCCAGAACTCGGCGCGGTTCACCGCCGTCGCAACCTCTCGAACTCCGCCAAGTGCTTTCTGGCTTCCCCCTCGAGGCCCCGCTTCATCAACACGCGCCCCAATTGAAAGTGTGCATCCGCATGGTCCGGTTCCGCAAGCACGACCTCCTCCAACCGTGCGGTGGCCTCTTCCAACCGCGAGGCCGCATTGTAGGCGACGGCCAGCTTGGTCTTCGTCTGAGCCGAAGCGGGGTTGCGCTGGAGCGCGCGCTCCAGGAACTCGATCGCCCGCGGGACCTCGCCTTCGGACAGCAGAAGCGAACCGAGGTTGAAGTAAGGCCACTCCGACCGTTCGGCCGTCCGATTCTCGATCGCGATCGACGTCCCGTAAGCGTCCTTCGCTTCCTCGAATCGGGTCAGGCCTTCCAATGTCTGGCCCAAGTGGTTGTGGGCCTTCACGCTTGTCGGTTCGATCTCGATGGCCCTGCCGAACGCCTCCAGAGCCGGAGTGAGCTTGGACATCTCGAACAGGACACGGCCGAGATAATAGTGCGCCTCGAAGTCCTGCGGCAGCAGGCGCGTAGCTTGCCGCAGGTCCTCCCCAGCTCCGGTCTTGTCGCCGAGCATGAAGCGGGCCAAACCCGAAATCTTTCGGGTCTCACCTCCATCGGGACGCAGCGCGAGATACCGCTGAGACCAGCGGAGGGCCTCGTCGTATCGGCCAGCTGCGAACTGAAAGTAAGCCTTCAAGTGGATGGCCGGCAAGTATTCCGAGTCTCGGGCCAACGCCTCGCCGAGCCTCCGGTCGGCCGCTTCAGGGTGGCCCAACGTCGCTTGGCACACTGCGAGGTGATAGAGGGCGGATGCCGGTGGTTCCTCGACCTGCTCCACCAGGGATTCCAGCAGGTCGCGCGCATCCTCGCAGCGCCCCTGCGCAGCGAGGTGAGTCGCCACCTCGATCTGCGCGACGTCAGCGTCCTGGCTCCAGACGGAACCTGCGGCGAGCGCAGCTACCGCGAGCGCAGCCCGGCCGACTAGAGCTCGAATCCTACGGCGGTCCATCGGGGTCGCCCGCACCTTCTACCTCAAATCGGGAACAGCGGAAACCCGCCCTCGCCCCGGTGCATCGTACGGCGTCCATTCTAAGGCCCAAGGTCAACCTCCGGCCCCGACGACAGGGGATGCCCACATGCGACAGAGGTCAACACTTACCATGATGGCGAAATGGCCTCGCCTCTGAACCGAGTCGGCCGGACCGCTGGCCGGAGTATTTCACCAGCCGACACTCTCCTCCGTCTCCAGACGAGACGCAGGTGGACGGCCCTGCAACTCCGGGCCCGCCTGGCGGCCGCGGCAGCGGCCCTCTTGCTGGCGGTCGCTCCGGGCCCAAGCCAAGAGCAGCAGCTGCAGGCACTGTACGCCCGGGCGCAAGCAGCCCAACGGGAGGGCGATCTGCAGACCGCGATTTCCCACTTGAGGGAGGTCGTGCGGCTCGTGCCGGATCTTGCCGAGGCGCATGCGAATCTCGGCTCCCTGTATTTCCAGGTCCGCGACGACCGCCAAGCCACCCTGTCCTTGGAGCGAGCGCTGCAACTCAAGCCGGAGTTGGTCGGGCCCCACTTTTTCCTGGGCGCATTGACCAGTCGCCGCAACGACTTTCCGACTGCCATCGGCCACTTCGAGCGGGCGGTTCGCCTCGATCCCACGAATCTCTACGCCTTGTTTTACCTCGCCGAAGCCTACTTCGCCACCCGGCGCTACTCAGATGCAGTGTCGGCCTTCGAGCGGACCGCGACTCTCGACGACTTCCGAGTCGATTCCTATTACTACTTGAGCAAGGCGCACGGCGCGCTTTCACGCCAAGCGCTGGATCGCCTCAACCGGACCCATCCGAGTTCGCATTTCGTCCATCTCGCCCGGGCGCACTTCCACGAGGGACGCCGGAGCTGGCTGGAGGCGGCCAAGGCCTATCACCAGGCGCTCGAGAAGAACCCTGGCGCCGTCGGGCTTCCGGCGCGGCTCGCCTGGGCACGACGCCGGGCAAAGGACGGGCGCCTCGACGAAGCCGTGCCTCCACCACCACCCGGCTTGCCGACGATGCTGGGATATCTCTACGACCCGCCTCCTTCCGACGCGATCGAAGCTCTGCTCCGCGAGTGCCGCGGCCGTCTGGCGCGAAGCTCAAAGTGCTTCTCCAACCCCAGCAGCGATGTACCGGCTGGCGGAAGACCACCAAATCGCTGCATAATCTGACCGGCCGCTGGATCGGCGACAACGACCCGGGCTCGTATCGGGCCCACCAACTTCGGGCTCAGTTGCACGAAGCGCGTGGCGAGACGGACCTCGCGGTGCGCGAGTACCGTGCGGCGCTGCGGCTGAAGCCGGACCTGCGCAATGTCCGATTCGCAATCGCCAGCCTGCTTTGGTCGCTGTCTCGTTTCGACGAGGCGCAACCCGAACTAGAGGCCGAACTGCGACTCGATCCGCATCATCCGGAAGCGCATTACGTCTTGGGGGATCTGCTCCAAGTTCGCGGACGGACGGAAGATGCCAAACGGCACCTTGCAGAGGCTGTCCGACTCAAGCCCGACCTGCTGGAAGCCCACTTGGCGATCGAGCGCATATACTTCGCCCAAGGTGATCTGGAACGAGGGCTCGAACACCTCCGCCAAGCGGCCGCCCTGGCCCCTGCGGATCCCACACCGTACTACCGCATGTCCATCGTGTATCGACGGCTCGGCCGAGACCAAGAATCCCAAGCGGCCCTGGACACCTTTCGACGGCTGCAGGATCGCTGAGAGTTTCGGGTTCCGGACCGCGTCGAGGGCGGAATGCCTAGTCGACCACGGCAACTCCGTGGAGCCGAGAATCCGGAATAGCCACAAGCCGCGCCAAGACGGACGGCGCAGTTCCTACCGGTCTTGGGCCGAGCGCTCGCATCGGAACCAGCTGTCGGTCCACTGGACCCTCCCCAAGTCCTCAGCAGGTCTGCGTTCGGAATCATCGAGTGGAGATTCGCTCGGGGTGCAGCGATCGGGAGGGCATGGGAGAACACCGGATCCGAGTCCGTCGTGCCCAGACTGGACAGCTCGGCGTCGCTCCGCTGACGATTCGGCAACTGCTTGCGCGCCATGGTCTCGCTACCGGTGATCAGACGCAATGGCGGCCCTTGGACCGGCCTCGACTCATCCCAAATGCGGGCGAAACGATGGTGCCGCACTGCCGGCATTCGCGCGTAGTGCAAGCTACCGCACGGTCGACCCCGCACACCCAGCGAGTCGGGAGGCATGGAGATCGGACGGTCCGAACGGCGCGCCGACTCGAGAACTGCGGCCGCGACCGTCTAGACCAGTGGCGAGCGAACCGGCGTTCCGCGATTGGCGAGCCGCACCGGCCTGTCGCCGGGCGTACGGTATTCCTTGTCGGGATCGATGCCGAGGCGGTCATAGATCGTGGCGGTCAGGTCTTCCATCGAAACGGGATTGTCCCTTCGGCTCGCCGCCGTCCGCGTCCGAGGATCCATAGACCTGGCCGCCTTGGACGCCAGCCCCGGCCAGCAGGACCGAGAATACTTGGGGCCAATGGTCGCGCCCGGCGTTGGCATTGACGTTCGGAGTCCTCCCGAATTCCCCGGAAACGAAGACTAGAGTCGACGGCAGCAGGCCCCTGGCGTGCAAATCCTCCATCAGAGCGGCGAACGCCCGCGTCGAATTCCGGCAGGCAACACGTTCTCGCACCGATCGAAATTGTTCGAATGCGTATCCCAGATCGCACGAGCTGCGTTGACGGTCACGAACCGAGCTCCGCCCTCGACCAACCGTCGCGCCAACAGGCATCCCTGGCCGATGGGCGTCCTCCCGTATCGGCCGCGGAGCCGTTCGGGTTCGGCGCCGATGTCGAAGGCGTTCCGTACTTCGGGTGATTGGATGATGCTCTCCGCCTCCTGGAAGAACCTGTCCCGAGCTTCGAACAGTCCCCGGGTATCGCGGTCGCGAAACCGGGCGTCCAACTGCTTGACGAGCCAACGCCGGTCGGTAATCTCGCTCCAGTCCATGTCGAGCGGCACTTCCAAGTCCTCGATCCGGAAGCCTTCGGCGCTCGGATCACCTCGAACCCAGAACGGCGCGTAGGCACTGCCCAGGAATCCGGGACCCGTGGCGTGATCCAGCGTCGCGTTGAGCACATAGGGCGGCAACCCGCTACGGGCTCCAAGCTCCTTGGCCACGACCGACCCCGCGGCTCGGGAAGTCGACCGACTGCAACGGCATGAACCCGGTCATCAGGTGGTACATGCTCGTGAAATGGATCGCGCTCTCTGCGTGGGACCGAGCGGAGAATCGCGAACTTGTCCGCCTGCCGCGCCGTCTTCGGCAAGTGCTCGCAGATCCGAATACCCGGGACGTTCGTCCGGATCGGTCGAAACTCTCCCGCAATGTCCGACGCAGCCTCCGGCTTCATGTCGAACGTGTCGTGCTGCGGTGCGCCCCCGTCCAGCACGATCATGATGCAGGATGTGCCGAGGGATCCAGTGCCCTGCGCAGCCTCCGCCCTCAGGCAGTCACCGAGAGCGAGTCCGCCGAGCGAGCCCACCTTGAGCATCTCCCGGCGGCCCCAGACGCTCCTCGGCGCCCGTCCGTAATAGCCCCGTCCTCTCATCATGCTCTCACCTCGCTGGAGTGTCGGTTCCCTGAGCGTGCCGGATCCTGCCGAATGGGCCTCCAGACTTAGTGATTGTAGAGAAACTCATTGGTACTGAGGAGCGCCCACAAGACGTTTTGGAGGCCCGTTCGCCGATCCTCGGCTCGGGCGATCACGGTTCTGCAGGCGTCCGCTTCGGCGGGCTCCGGCAACCGCGAGAGCGCAGCCAAGTAGAAATGCTCGATGATGTCGTGGTCGGACGCGTCCGCCGCCAACAGTCCTGCCAGAGCCCCTGTCTCGGCGCTGACCTTGACCTTGTCGTTGACCGTATCGCCGACCAGCCAGTGCATGGCTTGGCGCAGTGAGACGCTCTCGTTCCGCTCGCACTTGGCAGCGTCGCGCTTGGGACGATCGAACATGTCGAGAAACGCCGAAGGGACTCCTGGATCCGCGAGGTCCACGGCGCGGACGCCCGAATAGTATCCGAGGTAGTCCTGGGGCACCCCTGTGACTCGGACGATCGAATCCATCAGCTGCTCGGCGGTTAGCCGCTTCAAGAAATACCTGGAATAGTTGAGCTCGTCGTCTCGGTTCGCCGCGTCGGGCTTCGAGGAGAGTTGATAAGTCCGGGAGTTCGTGATCGTCCGAATCAGCCAATGAAGGTCGTAGCCTTCCTCGGAGAATTCTGTGGCGAGGCGGTCGAGCAAAGGCTCGTTGGCCGCCGGGTTGCTGCGGCTGAACTCATCGACCGGATCCACCAGAGGCCGACCCAGGAATTGATTCCAGATCCGATTCACCGTGGCGCGGGAGAACCAGGGATTGTCCGGCGAAACGATCCACCGCGCGAGCACGGCGCGACGGTCCTCCACGGGCCGTATCAGCGGAGCAACGCCGTCGAGAAAGCGCGGGCGAACGACTTGCTTGGATTCCGGATGCCTGAATTCCTTGCCGAAGTCGATGTATCGGATTGCTTCCACCGGCGGCGGGCGGCGGCCCTTGCCCGCCATTTGGCCGAAGAATGCAGCAAACGCCAGAAAATCGTCGCGCTTCCACTTCGCTGAAGGGTGGTCGTGGCAGCGGGCGCACTCGATGCTCACTCCCAGGAAGGCCTGCGAGACCAGCGTGGCGATGTCCTCTGTCGGCCGCGAGAAGAAATTGACCGCACCGACCTCCCACGTGCTTCCGGTCGCGGTGAGGATCTCCGTCACGAAGTCGTCGTAGGGCTTGTTCTCGGCAAACGCCGTCCGCAGCCAGTCCTGCAGGTAGGCCGTGCCGTCGCTTGACGTGAGGACGGAGTTGGCGAAAAGGTCTCCCCACTTGGCCGCCCAAAACTCCGCATATTCGGGCCGTTCGAGCAGGCGGTCGATCAACCGGGCCCGGCGCTCGGGGTCGCTGTTCCGCAGGAAGCGCCGAGACTCCTCCACCGTGGGTACGACACCGATGATGTCGAGGTAGGCGCGCCGCACGAATTCCGCGTCGGTGGCCGGCTCCGACGGCGGGACGTTCAACTGCCGCAGCTTCTCGAATACGAGTTCGTCCACGAACTCGATCGGCTGAATCTCCGGCCACGCTCGGACCGGCGGGGCGGCGACGGCCACCCGAAGGGCCGCGACATGGCCCAGCGTGCGGATGACGACCGTTCCCTCTCCAGGGCCCGCGGCGGTCACGAGCCCCGCCGGCGACACGTCCAGCACCGGCTCCGAGGCGGTCGAATAACGAATTCGCCGGGTCAGGTCCTCTCGGCTCCCGTCGCTGTAGTGTCCGACCACCACGATCTGCTGGGTCGCGCCGGGGCCCTCCAGGACGACGAAGTCGGATGGAAACACCTCCAGAGCCCTCAGGCGAACACCGTCTCCAGAAGAGCGTGGGGCTCCAGCGCGAATCCACTCGAGCAGCGTGGCGTAGTCCGCCTCGCCGCGGTGAATCAGGAGGCCCCCGCCGTGAGCGATCTCGAATGTCGGCTTCTGGACCAGCAGGCTACTCTCGGGCCGCGCCAAGTCGATTCGCCGACCCTGGTCCGCTTCGGCAACCGCCTCGTAGTCCGCTTCGGGATCGTATCCGAACAGCGAGAGCTTGAAGCCGTTTTGCCCATTGAGCGCCCCGTGGCAATTGGTGCCGTTGCACCCGCGCTGCGAAAGAATCGGCGCGACCTCCGTGGCAAAATCGATCTGCAAGCTGCGCCGTGGTTGCACTACGATGGCCGACGTCGCCTCGAGGGCGCCGTACCGCGCCGTCAGCTTTGCGAAGCCGATCCGTTCGGCCTCGAACAGCCCGGGGCCGGCCGGGCGGACGATTCCCGGTTCGTCGAACGTCACGGAAACATCGGACGTGACGTCCCGCCGCCGGCCGGTGCCGTCGACCACCGTGAAAAGCAACGTGTGGGCGTTTCCCACGCCGCGAACGAAAGCCACGTTCGGCTCGACGACCAGCTTCACCGGCTTGTCGGGAATCGAACCGAACGCGGCGGCGAAGGCGAGCCACGTACCGGACGCCAAGCCGAGGCCGCGCCCGGCCCTCGGCCTGATCCCCGCAGGGTTCCTGTCGTGTTTGCTTCTGTGGTTCATCATCTGATCCGCACCGTGAATCCACGCGTGATTTCGGAGGTCTCGACACCCTCCACTCGGGCCACTGCTCGAATGGCCATCCGGTGCGCCCCCCGGTCGACCGTATCCGCCTCTCCGATCAGAATCGCCCGGATCACGCCGTTCTCCTCCGGGCCGGTCTCGAGTCGCAGCCCCTCGGGGATCTCCACCCCTTGCAGATGGAGGGCCGCCTCGAAGCCCTCCGGTCGGGATACCGTGACGGGAACCTCGACCTTCCCGTCCTTGGCCAAATCCAACCGAAACGCTCCGAACGAACGCTCGATGCTCACGGCGAACGCCGCCGGCTCGACGAATACCACGAGGACCTCGCTGCGGGGTGGTTCGTTGTAGCCTGCACCGTCTTCGCTGTAGAACGGCGGGAGGTCGGCCCGGCGCAGTACGTCATCGTCGCCGATGCGGGCGACGCCGGTCAGCCGCACATTGGCCCGCACCCACCCCGAATCCTCTTCGGGCGGAAGCGCGTCGGCGTCGTGCTCGATCTCCAGCCAACCGGACGGTTCCTCGGCGCGCAGGACGAGAGGCCTGGCCCGTAAGCCGCGAGGCAGCTCCTCGGCGCGGATGGAAACACCACCCGTGAATCCCTCCTCGGCGCGGATCGCCACCGGAATCCGCGCCACGCCGCCGAGCGGTCCCGCAACGGTATCGGCGGCCGCGCCCACTCGAAAATTCGGAGCCTTGTCGCGGAGAGTCAGGCGGTAGGCGTGACGTGGACCACCCGTTCGCGAATTGTCGCGCAGCTGCAAGACGTAATCCCCGGCAGCGTCCGCGTCGTTGGGATTGCCGGATTGAAAATAGTGCCAGAACTTCGAATCCAGCATCTCCGGCTTGCGAACCACCTTGAAGTATTGGCCACAATCTCGGCAGCGATCGTCGCCCATCGCGGTCAATTCGCCGTCCGGCCGGACCAGCGCGAGATTCGGATCGGTCATGTGCGATCCCAAGCCTCTCGCATCGACCTGGAAGGCGACTTCGTCGAATTGGTTCACCGTGAAGCGGAAGCCGTCGCGGTCGCCCGGGCGGTCGATCCGCCCATTGAGCACCGCCGGCAACGTGATCGGCTGCCCATCCGCCAAGCCGTCGTTCGGTTCGATTTCCCTCCATTCGGGCGTATCCCCGACCACAAACGCGAGAGGCATAAGCGTGCCGGACGGATCCGGGAATCGCAGGTACCGCGTGCCGAGCGGAGCATCCGGGGCGATGTCCACGGTCAGGCGGAACAGGCAGGCGCAGGGATCCTCCACTGGCTCTAGGCTGGCTCTCAGGCCGGATCCGCTGAACCGGGGGACGGCCGCAGGCTCCAGAAAGTCCGCGCGCAACTCGGCCTCGACCGTCGTGCCGCGCCGACCGCCCAGCGGAAAGAGGGACCACAGGATCGGACTGCGCCCGATCGCGATCTGATACTGCCAGTTGATCGTCGTGTCGTCGTCCAGGATCGTGTAGAAGTCCGAGAACCTGCGCGGCACGATCGCAAGGATGTATTCGTCCGCCACGGCGAAGGTGTGGTCGAAATACGGGTCCGTTCCGAAGGTCGACAGGTTCCGCCGCAGAACCCGACCAGCGCTGGTCATGAGCACAGCTGCGACATGGCCGGGAGCCTTGTTGCGGCCTGTGAGCACATTGAAGGCCAAGCGCTCGCCCTCGTCCGCACGGAAGCGGAACATGTCGGCATCGTGGACATTCTCGATCTTGCCGTCGATCAGCGCAGGAGCCGGGACCGACTGGGCTTGGCCGAGGTCGTCGTTCGGCTCTCTTTCCGGCAGGCTCCGCCACTCCGTGACGCGAACCAGGATTCGGTTGGACGGCCCTTTCGGCGTGTCCAATGTCAAGAATCGAGGACCCGCCGGGGCTGTTGCGTCGGCCTCGAGCGTCGCTTCGACCGCCAAGGGAGTCGCGGACCGAATCGCGCCGCGCAAATCCGAGCATTCGCAGCGGATTCGCTGCACCCTGTCCAAGTAGTTGCCGGCGAACGAGACCGTTGCGCGGCCGCCCGCCTGGACGCTCAAGGGATAGGCGAACGTCACGCTCGGTCGGTTGAACGCGATTTCGGATAGAGGCCGTTCCTCGGCAATGGATGGGAAGACGGTCAGGACTGCGAAACACGCGCAAGCCGCCACGCGGGCGGGGGTTCGTCCAACGCCGAATGCGCACAACATGAGATCGGTGGCCACAGAGATTATAGAACGGTCGCCGGACCCGAGAGCTCCCACATCGACCAACGCGTCCGCTTTCTCGCCTTCGGTGCGGATCCGGATCCGCACCGACGCACCGGCCGCGGCCGGCTGCGGACGATTCGGTGTTGACACTGTTGGAACACTTCACATAGAGTGACTTGGGGCGATTGACCGGCGTCGGTCGTCCGAGGAGGATTAGGATGATCAATTCGGGTCTTCGCGTCTTGGCGCTGCCGGGTGCGCTCTTCGCTCTCGCAGGGTTGACCTTCGCTCAGACGGAGCGGGGTACGATCCGCGGGTCGATCTTCGACACCACCGGGGCCGCCGTCGCCGGCGCCACCGTGACCGCCACCAATGACGCCACCGGAGTCGGCACCGAGACTGTTTCGACCGTCGCCGGCGTCTACCAGATTCCGCAGGTGCGGCCGGGAACCTATACGGTCGAGTGCGAGTTCAGCGGCTTCAAGAAGTTCGTGCGGGAGAACGTGCGCGTCGCCACGGGCGCCACCGTGCCGTTGGACCTGACGCTGGAAGTCGGCGAAGTCACCGAGAGCGTGACGGTTTCGTCCACGGCCATCACCCTCAAGACCGAGAGCACCGAGGTCAGCACGGAGGTCAACCCCAAGTCATACGTCGAATTGCCGCTCCAGGTCGTGGGCGGCAGCGGGCGCGCCGTGGAATCCTTCATCTTTCTGGCTCCAGGAACGAGCGGCACTACGTTCGACGCTCACATCAACGGTAGCCAGACGCTCTCCAAGGAGATCCAGATGGACGGCCTCAGCATGTCCACCGCCGAGGTCGGGGGCGACCCGCGCGTCATTCTCCTGCCCCCCGAGGCGGTCCAGGAGTTTTCGCTCGTGACGAACAATTTCTCCGCCGAGTACGGAAACACCGGAGGCGGAGTCGAACGTCTGGTGGTCCGATCCGGCACGAACGATTTTCACGGCAACGGCTACTGGTTCGTGCGCAACGACAAGCTGGACGCCAGCGGCTACTTCGCGGACGACCGGCCGGTTCAACGCCGGAACGAATACGGCGCCAGCATCGGCGGCCCGATCCTGCGGAACCGCACGTTCTTTTTCACCAACTGGCACTGGTACAAGTTCCGCGGCGGCGCGCTGAACGCGACCGGCTCCGTGCCCACACCGCTCATGCGGCAAGGCGACTTCAGCGAACTGATCCCCGCGGGCGAAGGCATGATCTACGATCCGGACACGACGCGGTCCGTCGACGGAGGGTTCGTCCGGGATCCGTTCGACGGCAACGTGATTCCCCCGAGCCGGCACAGCGCCATCTCGACCGCCATTTGGGGATTGGTGCCCAACCCGGACGAGAACACCATCTTCAACAACATTTTCGCCCAGGGCAACCAACGGAACGACAACCGGAACAACACGATCAAGCTGGACCACAACATCACCGGATCGCACCGGATCAGCTTAATGTACACGTTCGGCCAGAACACGGACAACGGTCCGTTCGCGGTGCTGCCGCAACCGGTCACCGATTCTCGATCCGGAGCCCGAGGGCCGGTGGCGAACAACGGCCGCATCAACTACGACTGGATCGTAGGCCCGACCATGCTCTTCCACATGGGGGCCGGCATCAGCCGCCAGGATCAGCTCCTCGTCAACGAGGAGACGGAAGGCGCAGGATGGGGCGAGCAGCTCGGGATCCGGGGAACCGACAACGGACCGTTTCCGAGAGTCATCATCGACCCTTGGAGCAGCTACGCGCGACACCAGCGCAAACTTCCCACGATCTCGACGACCTATCTCTATTCCCCCAGCCTCTCCTGGACCAAGGGCAAGCACATCCTCAAGTTCGGCGCCGAGATTCGCAAGCTGCAGAACAACTTTACGCTGGGCCCGGATACGGGTTCCTTCACTTTCAACCGGAACGAGACGGCGCTCCCCGGGGTCACGGGAACGGGTAACGTACTAGCGAGCTACTTGCTCGGATTGGTCGACAACGGAACCTTCAACATTCCGCCCGTGACCGGAACTCGGCATTCCTACTATGGCTTCTACGTCCAGGACGACTACAAGATCCGGCCCACCGTGACGTTGAATCTAGGCTTGCGCTACGACGTCTTCACGCCGCTCACCGAGGTGAACGACAATCATTCGATGCTCAATCCGAACCTCCCGAATCCGGGTGCCGACAACTTTCCGGGCGCACTGGAGTTCGCGGGCCAGTGCGACGTTTGCAGGGGCCGCAGCCGCCTCACCGGCAACGACTCGATCTACTGGAAGAACTTCGGCCCGAGGGCCGGACTGGCGTGGTCCATCAACGAGAGGCTGGTTTTTCGATCCGCCTACGGCATCAGCTTCTTCCCGACCGGCGGCCAAGGCGGCGGCAACGTCAAGGCGCCGTCGCTGGGATTCTCAAGCACCGGGACGTTCCTGTCGCAGGACGGCGGCATCACGCCGGCCTTCAATTGGGAAAACGGCTTTCCGCAGGACTTCGAGCGGCCGCCGCTCCGCGACCCGAGCTTCGCCAACGGACAGTCACCGTCGATTTGGTTCCCGGGTGCCAACCGGCCACAGTACACGCAGAGCTTCAACGCGGGTTTCCAATACCAGCTGGCGCCGACGTGGCTACTGGACGTGGCGTGGGTCGGCAACAAGTCGACTCGGCTGTCGTCCGGCGTGACGAATATGATGCAGGTCCATCCGGACCACCTCGTCCACGGCGACTTGCTCCGCTCCAACATCGACGACGCAGCCGTCGTCGCGGCCGGATACACGCGGCCTTACGCCAGCTTCAGCGGCTCCCTGGCCCAGTCCCTGCGGCGGTTTCCCCAGTTCGCCGGGCTCAGTCACTGGGGCACCTGGCCCGCCTACGGCAACTCGAGCTACCACGCGCTCCAAGTCAAGGTGGAGAAGGAGTTCACCGAAGGCCTTTGGCTGCTGTCGTCGTACACATGGCAGAAGACCCTTACGGACTCTTCGTCCAGTCTCGGGAGCTTCTTCGGATCGAGCGCCAGAAACGAATACAATCGCAGCTTGGAGAAGGCGCTGGCACGCTTCGACATCCCCCAACGCGTCGTGGCGGCCTTCAACTACGAACTGCCGATCGGCCAAGGCAAGAGGATTGCGGGCAGTGCCAAGGGGGCGCTCCAGAAGATCATCGGCGGATGGCAACTCAACGCCATCATTTCCTATCAGGCGGGAACTCCTGCGTTGGTGAGCCAGAACAACACATCACCGCTGTTCGTCAGCAAGCAGATGCCGAACGCGGTCCAAGGCGCGTCGGCGTCGACGAACCGCGACAACTTCGATCCGGCGGAACACAAAGCTCTGAACATCGCCGCGTTCGAGGAGACCGGCCCGTTCGAGTTCGGCAACGCCGGTGCCTTTTTGCCGGATGCGCGGAATTTTCCGGCATTGAACGAGGACTTCGGGTTGATGAAGCGGATTTTCTTCAACGAAGATATCCATGTCGAGTTTCGGTTCGAAGTGTTCAATGCGTTCAACCGGGTCGTATTCGGGGACCCGGCGGGAGGGGTCAGCAATCCCGCCGGCTTCGGCACGGTCGGCAGCCAAGCCAATCAGCCGCGCCAAGGGCAATTCGGCTTGAAGATCAGCTTTTAGCCGCAGCAGGGGCTGCGGCGGTCGGGGCTCGGTCTCAGGGTAGCCGGGCCCGGACATCCGCCAACATACGCTCGACGTCCTCATCCGGCTCAGGCAGGACGGAGACGGCTCGTTGCAGGGTCGACTCCGCAGCCTCCCGGCGGCCTTGGCGGACGTAGACTTCGCCGAGGCGGACGAGTGCTTCAGCGTGCTCGGGATAGCGCTCGACGGCAGCGCTCAGATGCGCTTCGGCCATCCCCCAGCGTTCCATCTCGGCATACACGGCCGCGAGCGCCAACCGGACATTCGCCTCGGCCGGCCGCAAGCTCGCCGCTCGCTCCAGCAAGCTCGCAGCTTGGCCCCGATTGCCGAGTTCGGCATGCAGGCGGCCGGCGCTCTCCGAGGTGTGGAAATCCACGAAGTGATCGTCCGGGGCCAAAGCCCTTGCACGGCGGAATTGCTCGAGACCGGCTTCGATGCTGCCGGTTCCGAGCGCGAATGCCCCACGGTAGTAGTGCGATCTGGCGGACTCACGGTCCAACAGCCGCCGCGCCGCAGCTGCTCGCTCCTCCGGCTGCAGGCCGGTCCAGGCCACGAGCGGAGCGACGGATCGCTTCAAGTCCGCCAAGCGCAGGACCGTCTTCCAGCCGAGGTGCTCGCGAGTGTAGTTGTTACGTGGAGCAGACAGTTCGATGCGGGGTCGATCGTCCGTGTTCCATGGCGCATCGGCAACGTACGCTGCCAGGTCGCGACCATCCATCAGGAAGGCGCAAAGCAAGCTCCAGGCGTCGTTTCCGTAGACGAGTTCTCCAGCGAGCTCGCGGGCAACGAGCCTTTCTCCGAGCTGCGAGAAGTCGAGCGGGCGCCGCTCGTGACGGCCCACGAGGCCGACCACCGGATACCTCAAGTCTGGGTCACCCAGCCATAGCTCCACATGCGGGAATGCCTGCGAGAAGGTCGCCGCCACAGTGCGGAATTCTTCCTCGGTGAGCTGGTAGAGCGGAAGCCATTGAAGCATCAGGCCCCCGTCCCGCAGCTTGGACTGGGCCGCCTGGTAGTGCTCCAATGCATAGAGGCTACCGGTACCAGCCCCGGCGGGGAAGAAGATGTCGGAGACGACCACGTCGTAGTCTCCGTCGGCCGTCAGCAGGTAGTTGCGCCCGTCCGCCACGGTGAAGGTCGTGCGAGGATCGCTCAGCACAGCGTGATTCTCGTTCGTGAAGTACGATGCCGTGGCGACCAGATCGTCCACCAAATCGACGATCTCAAGACTTTCGACTGGATGCCTCCCGATGGCCCCGGCAGTCATGCCCGTGCCCAAGCCTATCGCCAACACCCGCCGGGGGGCGGGGTGCAGCAGCATTGAGATGTGGCCCAGACCTTGCGACGCTCGGGCGCCGCGCCGACCCGCCTGGACTTTGCCGTTGATCAGGAGCACGACGTCATCCGCGGTTTGCTCCACGCGAACATTGGCGACTAGGCCGTCGCGGTAGAAGAGGATTCGTCGCTGTCCCGCGGAACCACCGATTCCGACATGGAGATCGGTCGCGGCGGCCGCCGCGAATGCGACCGCGGCGACCGCCGCAGCCGTGGTCACCGCGCCGCGCCGGCTCCGGGCGCCCGTGTGGGGGGCCCGGCCGAGGGCAGCCAGACCGATGACGAGATTGACGGCGGCGAGCACCATCGTTCCATGCTTGACGCCGATCGCCGGAATGAGTACGAATCCGGCCAGGAACGACCCTGCGATCGCACCCAAGGAATTGACGGCGGAGACGCTGCCTACAGTCCATCCCAGGCCTTGCGCCCGCGTCACGCAAATCCGCACCACCAAGGGAAAGGCCGCTCCGAACAACGAGGCCGGAACGAGGAGCAGGGCCAAGCACAGGAGGAACTGAAGGGCTATCAAACCGGCCCACTGGCCCTCCATGGGCTGCACGAAGCGGGCTGCCAGATCGGGTAGGGCCTGGACGAAGTGAATCGAACCCAAGGCGCACAGTCCCAGTGCCACTTGGATGGCTCCAAACCAGAACACGGGCCGCTTGGGCTCCGCCGCGGCGGCTCGTCCGTAGAGGTAGGAGCCCAAGCCGAGACCGGCCAGAAACGCCGTCAGGATCAAGGCGAAGCTATACGCGGTCGCATGGAGCGTGACGCCGAGGCTCCTGGTCCAGATCACTTCGTACCCGAGGGCCGTCGCACCGGAAGCCGCGAACGCGGCCAAGACGCAGCGGGCCACACGCTTCGAATGAGCCGGAAGCCGCTGCACCCGTCCCGAGCGTCTCCAGGCAAACGCCTTCTGCTCGGAGCGCAATCTCCTCTCGACCCGTTTGGCGAACCGGTGGAGGCATAGCGCAACAATTCCGACCCCGAGATTCAAGCCGACGGCCAGCGCGTGGCTCCTCGACACTCCCAGCAGCTCCAGCAGCAGAAAGCCGGTCGCAAGGCAGCCTACGGCCGCGCCAGCCGCATTGACGGCGTACAGCAAGCCGACGTCCAGGCCGATCCGCTCCCGGCGTCCGGCCATCAGTCGGCTCAAGACCGGCAACGCGCCACCCATCAGCGCGGTCGGCACCAAGATTAACAGCGCACACACCGAAAACCGCACGAGCGACAAGAGAGGGAAGGAATGGGCCAGGCTCCGGGCCATCTCCGGATACGCTCCGCGCACGGCGTCCAATAAGAACGGCACCATGCTGGCGTAGAGACCGACACCCACCTCCAAGAGGCCATACAGCAACAGCGGCTTCCCGAGGCGGTCTACAAGTCTCCCGAAGACAGCGCCGCCGAGCGCCATCCCGGCGAAGAACGTGGCCAAGACGGTGCTGACGGCTAAGACGGTAGCGCCGAATACCAAGGTCAGCAGTCGGACCCACAGCAATTCGTAGACCAGCCCAGTGAGTCCGGTAATGAAGAAGAGGGCGAATAGGACTGGTTGCAGGCGACGGCTCATACACAGCCCGTGGGGCGACGGCGAACCGAATCGGACAGTCGCAATCGTACCCTAGCACGGCGCCATGCATTCGCCGGAAACCCCTCCCGACCAAAGAGAAGCAAGAATTTTCCGGGCCGAATGTCGTGTCACGATTCATGTCGTCGCCGAACCCGGGGATGTCTTCGGCCTCCCGAAAGCGGGACTGGTGAGAGAGCTGGTCGGAGGCGGGTGAGCAGTCGTGCAGTCGGCTCCCCGGGGCTACTCGATGGCCCTCATCGGGCTCGACGCCTCAACCGGCCGGCGGGCCAGTGGAGACGCGACGAGCGACAAGAGGCAGCCAGAGGACCGGGAGTGGCCTTGTTCGGCGGCCGACACTTCTGCGGTCCCGTGATCGCCGGTAGCAACTTGATCCGGCACTTCGCGACCGCCAGTGCCAAAGCCTATCGATTCCAGCAACCTATTGGAATGGAGTGGGGAGCTCACCGCTTCTTTGGCGGATTCCCCATGTCGATCGACATGCTCCCGAAAGACCTCGCGACCAGCGAGATCCGTCGCGCCGAAGACGGCGAATTGCTACGTCTCGACAATTCCTCTGGCGACAGTTCGAAGGTTGTCGCGGATGGCCTCACCAGCCTACGCGACCGTATCGGATTGGTCGACCGGCGGGGTCTGGCTCGCGAGACCTTCGAGCACTCAGTTTCCCCACTCGCGACGAAGCCGTTCGCTGCCGAGCGGTCGAGTGCGACGGCCTGCTGCTGCACATGGGCCCTGCCTCGTGCGCGCTCGAGGTAGCACCGGCTCGGTCGGGGCCGTTGTTCCTGCTGAATCGACGTGGGACGGCTACTGGATGCGCAGAATGGGCGTGATATCAGGAAAACACGAATACGACGTGCCGCGAAAGGCCTCGACGTTGCTGGCGTGCGACCAGCGGCCAATCGAGGCAGAAATGGCACGATCGCAGGACCAACCTCATCGCCTGAATGGAGATTCTGCCATCCGCCCTTATTTCGGAATCCATGCATACTCATCCGATACCATGCCCATGGCGCGATTGGCGCGTTTCCTGCAGAATCTCGCCACAAGTCCTTGGGAGACCAACAGTGCTCATCTCGTGGGCGTCAGGGAAGGAAATGACGTCCTTCCATATCCACGACTTCATCGAGTTGCGGTCGGCATCGCTGGCTGACGCTACTCAACACCTTTAGGAGCTCGACGCCAGTTGAAAGAAGCGTGCGGACTCCGTCGTCGATCTGGTCGTCCAGCCTAGAGCGGAGGATTAGCCTGAGCGTGCGGGTGGCATTCGACTTCATGTTCCTCGGCGCCTACCTCCACCTTGGGGCGAAGTACCCGAAGATTGTTGATCGAGAACCCGAGTAACTGAGTCACTTCCTCGAGTCGCTCCAATCTTCCGATGCGAGGATAATCATCCCGGCACCGAGCGAATTCCTCGTCCTAGCCGCCTGCGATGCAGAGAGATACCGAGCGGAAGTGACCCAGAGTGCGGAATTTGTTGATGAGCCCTTCGATCTCAACGGAACGCGATGAACGGCGGGGAAATGAAGTCGCGTGCGAAGGGGCCTTGGCAGAAGGTGAAGGTAGACCGGCAGGCCGTCGACGTCACCAGAATGCACGGCGTCGATGAGCTGAATCGGGACGACGACGATGCAGTCGGCTCGAAGCATCTGACGTCTTGGTCGCAAGGGGCGTCGCCGACGTGCCTCTTCCGCAGGTGAAACCGCAGCTTCCGCTCGTTCTCGAACATGGGCCCACTTGATCCTTGAATCTTGGAATCGCCGTGTCGCAGCGCGGGGGCCTTGACAGTAGAAGTCCGGACTCAATTCGCCACCAGGAAAAGGTCGGTCATGTCGCCGTCGAAGGTGATGGTCCGCAGATAGCGGTAGGTGGACGCTTCATAGAGGTCGATGGTGTTGCCCGCCTGATGAATGTAAAGGATATGACCGTTGGTGCTCACTATTACTGTTAAAGAATATTGCTCGTATCAGTAATGCCCTGAGGGCTAATCGCCAACCCTTATATTGCAATGCGTCACGAGTGTGCGATGCCGCAAAGCGGCGAAGTCAGGCTAAGGGCCGCACTGCTTCCGTTGGGGCCGGGCACACCCTCCGGCCGCACTCAACCGCCCAGACCGCCAGTGGCTCCGCCTGCGGTAAGTACCACGGCGTCAGCCGCTCCGCGCACGGTCGATTCTCTTGGCACCGCGAAGGTCCTCGACCAACAGCTCGGTGCGGTCATTTCAGCGGCATGCGCGTGAACGGATCTGGTGGTGACCGGCCCGCAGTACGGGCAACTCCGCCCGATGCCCGGTCGAACGCCTGGATCGTGCCTTCGAGCCCGGTCAGCGACGAACCTGTAGTTGACTGCATTCGTCTTTCGTTTGCGGCGAGCGCCGGCGGCTCGTGTGCAGACCCTGCAGCGGATTCTCAAAATCTACAGAAACAGTTGCTGCGTAGTCCCACGCGCTATTGCGTGATGCACGTGTAAGCCGAGCTAGCATTGTGCCGTCAACGGCGAGGGTTGCCGGTCCACATCCAGCCCTGAGGATGCTGGATTTGGTTGCTATGATCAACACGGCTTGCGACGACGGCTCCGCACCCTGCTGCTGCTCGCGGCCGTTGCTCTCGTCGCCTTAGTCCTGCGCGACTACCTCGGCTCGCGCCACGTCGTTGACAAGAGCTTGCCTGCCCTCTTGCCGGCATTGCCTGAAGAGGTCGCTGCGCAGGCCGAGAGCTGGCAGTGGACGGAGACGATTGGGGAGTCTACCCACATCGATGTGCGGGCCGAGAACTTCTCCCAGCATGCCGACGGCCGGGGCACGGACCTCCGGGGCGTGGTCCTACGGATTTTCCACGTCGACACCGGCACGTACGACCGCGTCGAGAGCGCTGCGATGCACCTGTCTGAGGACGGCGCGCTCTACAGCGGTGGGGAGACGGCGATCACGTTGGGTGTTACCTTGGACGGCGGAGGAGCGCCCGTCGACGTCCAGGCGTCTGGCGTCACCTATCACCCCACAGCCAACCGAGCCAGCACGGATGGCGACGTACGCTATGCCTTCGAGGCCGGGCTAGGCTGCTCCCGGGGTGCTGCCTACGACGCCGGCACGGGGGAACTCCTTCTCCATCACGACGTTTACCTAGAGCGTTTCGGGGTTGGTCCCGCTCAGTCGCCCACGAAGATCTGGGCCGGCCGGGTGCGCTATCTGGAACGGGCCGGGCGCATCGAGCTCGGCGATGCAGCGCGGATCGAGCAGGGCTCACGTTGGCTGGACTGCGCCCGAGGCGTCGTTTGGCTCGTTGACGGGCAGATTAGCCGTCTGGAGGCGGAAGGTGCCATTGGCGGCGAGTCCGTCGGCGGGCGAACGGCGCGATACGCGGCTCGGCGCTTGGAGGCACGGTTCGATGCGAATGGTGCTTTGGAGCGGTTGCAGGGGATGGGCGGGGCCGAATTCGAATCGGCGAGCGCCGCCCGGCGCATGAACGTGCGCGGTGGGACGCTGGACTTGCGCTATGCCCCGGCCGCGGAATCCGGCGGCCGCGAGCTGCGGGGGGTGGAAGCGGCAGACGGTGCCGAGGCCAGTCTCAAAATCGGCTCGGACGGCGGCCGGACGACCTTGGCGGCGGGGCGGCTAGCACTGCATTTGGGGCCCGGCTCGGTCGGGGTCGAACTCGTCGAGACGCTGGAGCGGGGCCGCCTTGAGCAGCGCCCCGTCGGCGCCGAACTGCCGACGAGCGCCATGGAGGCGGATCGGATCCGGCTGGCGTTCGCGTCCGGCGACCGGATCGAGGAGGTAGTGGGCGAGGGGAGAGCCGGGTTCGAACAGCCTAGCACCGACGGCTCGGGGCTGCTGCGGACCTGGAGCCACCATCTACGGGCTGCGGTCAGCGCCGACACGGGAGAGATTCTCGGAATACGCCAAACGGGAGGTTTTCGTTTTGAGGAAGAGCTCCGGCGGGGCTCGGCCCACCAAGCCCGCTTTGATGTCGCGAGCGGCTCGGTGGAATTGGCGGGGGACGCCTCTGTCGAGGGCGGCGGTGCCTCGGTTGTGGCGCGAAGGATCCTGCTCAACCGCTCAGAAGGAAGCCTGCGGGCGGAAGGAGCGGTAGGGGGGCTGCTTGGCGGGCCCGCAGCGGCCGGGGACGAGGGGCCACGGCTTGGCCTGTTCGACGCCGAAGAACCCGTTTATGCAGCGGCCGATTCCGTGACGTCGGATTCGGCTACCGGCGCGCTGGAGTACCGGGGCCGAGCCCGCCTTTGGCAGCGGATGAACCGCATCGACGCGGACATGATTGTCATCGACCAGGAGGAGCGCTCGATAGTTGCTGGCGGAGGCGTTTTGATGGCATGGTCCGCAGTCGCCAGGGAGGATGGCGCCGAGGTGGCCGTGCGGGCTGCTGCGATGCGGTATTCCGACGAGGAGAGAGTGGCGGCCTTCAGCGGGGAGGTGGACTTTCTCCGGGGAGGTATGCGTGTGCTCGCCGACCAGCTGCGGGCAGTCTTGGTGCCGTCCAGTGACGGCGACCAGCTCGGCCCGACCGTGGCGACCGGCAAAGTGCAACTGGCCGATGTCGGCGGGGAGGGAGGCATGCGAGGCTTCGCGGACCGTCTGGGGTATCGCCCCGCCGAGGAAGAAGTCCTGCTGACCGGCTGGCCCGCTAGGACCACGTTCCGTTCGGTGGTCCACTCGGCCGCCAAGCCAGAAGCGTCGGGGCTGCTGCCGTTGAAGAGGGGCCCGCGCCATTGCGGCCAGTTGGATTCCGCCGCCAGGGACGCGGAGGCGGCCGCGAGAACGAGGCTGATCAGGGAGATGCACAGTTTCATCGAGAATCCGGCTCCTGCGAAGCGGGTGGGGCCCGGCTGCGGGCACCGCTGAACTAGGCGCAAGGCACTGGCAGCGGGTTACGAGGCAACAGAGCCTTCCCGCGAGCCGCGGGGCGGCGAGCGCCCCGACCGCTCCCTTAGATCATAATGGGTTTGCCCTTCCGCATGTGCGGGGGCTCTCTCCTAGATTCCCGGTTAATTTCCCGAAATGGCGGTTGAGGGGGTCGTAGGGCATGAGCGGGGAGCCCGGCGTACCCGGCGGGGGCCCCTCAGCCCGTCGCCGAGCGACTTGGGCCCCCCCGCAAGCGCCCTGCGCCGGCCTGCACCCGCATCGCGGCCGCTGCACACCCGGCTCCGGGCGCACGGATCCCCTCGCGGGCTCCGCGTCGGTCCCCTGCCGCTGGGCTCGGCGCGGCTCCGGCCGCGCCGGCCCAGCCCTAGCCCGGCTCCCTCCGGCTCCCCGCGTGCAGCAGCCAGTCCACCCACAGGTTGCTCTTGCTGCACAGCAGCCGCAGCCGCCGTGCGCTGCGCGTCAGCCGCCCCACGCTGCACACGAAGCACCGGATCAGCGGCCGCAGCCCGTGCTGCCGCGCCGCGGACGGCAACGCCTGGTACTGCAGCAGCCGCAGCAGCAGCTGCGCGATCTGCCCGCCCAGGTAGAACCCCTGATGCGCCGCGTGCGAACGGCACGGCGGATGCTGCAAACCCAAGTCCGTCAACGGCCCCTGGAACGCATTCTCCTGGCCCTGCTGGCCGCGGTGCCGCCGCACCAGCTCCGCCACCGGCAGCCGGTCGTGGCTCACCAAAATCACCGTGTACACCGGCTCCAGCAGCCGCTGCTCCCCGTCCCCGTCGCGCCGGATCACCACGTACACCTGCTCCTCCGGCCAGCGGGCCGGCCGGTACGCCACCACGAGCGCCCGTTCCTTCCCCGCCGCGTCCAGGGGCTCCCCCTCGTCCTCCCGCAACCCCCTCGCGGCCGCCAGGCGCAGAATCGGGGCCTTTTGGCGCGGATCGGTCACGCTCACGGAATACTCCCAGCCCTTCCGCCGGCAGTAGCTCGCCACATCTTTGCAGTAGTACGCGCTGTCGGCCCGCAGCCGCACCGGCTGCCGCCCTGTCAGCCAAGGCGCCACATCCTGGTCCAGTTGCTCCCGCCAATCCCCCCGCACGTCCGTGCCGCCCGCGTTCAGCCGCGCGCTGACCCACGCCACCCCCACGAACACCGAGTGCAGCCAGGACTGCTTCTCGCCGTGGTAGCCGCGCCCGGCGTTCTCGCACAGCTTGCCCTCCACTTCGATCCCCGGGCCGTCCCCGAACACCGGCACGGAGCCCCACCGCTGCCCGCACGCCTGCGCCCCCAGCGGCACCAGCCGCCGGCTGACCAGCCGCGCGCACTCCCGCAACCCTTCCAAGGCCGCCTCGTGCATCCGCTGCAGGTACTCGCCGAGCCGCCGGCTGGCGGGCACGGCCCGCAGCCCGCACGTTTGCCGGGCGACCTCATCGGCCCCCAGGGCATCGACCGCGGTGAGGTGCCCCCCGCCGGCGCAGGCCGAGTAGATTCAGTGCCAGCAGCATCTGCGCATCGCTGCAACCACGCCGGCGGCGCTTGAGACGGACCGCGGCGGCCAGCTTCTCGGGCAGTCCGAGGAACCGGGCCAGCCGGGCCACCACGCCGAGCCCGGCTAGGCCCGTCAAGTCGTCGTCGCAGACACCGTAAGCCAGGGTGGGAGCGCTGTCGGGGGACAGGGGCAAAGGGGCCTCCAAAAAAAACCGAGATGCACCCCCGAGGTGCAATCCGCGAACACCCCGAGGACCGTCTAAATCATTGTAACACAATATGTTCCGGCTGGTGCCGGAATTTTTATCCGGGAATCAGGGCGTTGACCAGCACGCCGCGCGGCGGCTGCGCCAGTGGCTCTGCCGCAAGCACAAGGTGCGAGACGGGAAGTCTGTGCGCTTCCCCTACGAGCGACTCTGGACGGAGTACGGGCTCACGCGCCTTGCCGCGCGACCGGCGCGCCATCCGTGGGCGAAGGCATGATCTCGTCCGAGAGCCGGATGCGCGGGAAATCCGCACGTCCGGTTCGATGAGCGGCGACTGGAAACGGAGCCACGGCGGGGAGTGAGGCACCGGCACTTGGCGAAAGCCGCCGGGAACAGCTACCCCCTTCCGCCTACCGCCACCGCGCCAGTCGTCGACTCTACCCGGTATAGCGGACCGACAACTGGCGGTCGACGCGTGAACCCGCGCGGCGGAAAGAGCGCGGACGAGCTGAAGTGGGCGGAGCCAGGAAGCGCGCCGTGCGGCGAAGAACGCACTCCCCTGCAGGCCGAGCTGGTCAGTCTGCACGGATTCTCCAGACGCCGAGGGCGCGTCTGGCTGGGCCAGCCGCATGTCCATACCGGCTCCACCGAACGGTTACTCCGAGAACGGCTCGGATCGTCCGGTGGATTCCCGTCCAGGAAGTGGTAACCAACGGGGGGATGAGCATCGGCGGCGATATGGGAAGTCATTTATTGACAGTAGCTTACGGTCATGAGGAGACTCGCGCTGCCCTAAGGAGCGGGTAGCCGCGACACCCGACACTCGACACTGAGGAGACGATTTGAAATAAACTAGTCAACTATATTGGTGCGAGGGTGTAGTTCCATTCGCTGTGGAACGAGTCGTGCTCCAGTCGCAGGGCAGCCATCTGCTGGTCGGTCGGGTAGGTGCCCTCGTCCAAGGTGGCTTGGACGTGGAGGGTCAGCCCGGCTGGGGTGGGGCTGTTCCTTGGTCTTGCTCAGCTCGCGACTGACCCGCCGCTGGACAAAGGCCCCTAGGGAGCCCGTTGAAAAAGTCCGGCTGGTGTACTCAGCTGGCGTCGGGTGGTGCAGCAGCGCACTCCAAGCACCGCTACTGGCCGGTTCCGCGATCCTCAGGGTCCGTTCTGCCACCGTTGCGGGCCCGTGGGAGCGCTGCGCACCCAAGTTCCACGGAACCCATGACTTTTGCAACAGGCTCCTAGCCGTTCCACAGGATTGGCTTGCGGCGAGTAGGTCGGCTGAAAATACAGCTCTACCGCGGCTTGGCTCGCTTGCAGCCACTCCCGGATTGTCCGTGCGCGGTGAATCCTGCAATGGTCCACCACCAACAGAATCTTCCGGCCTGTTTCCTCCGCGATCCGCTTGAGGAACCCCCGGAAGACCTCCGCCGTGACAGGACCTTCCCGCACTGAGTCCTAGAGCTGATATTGATTGGGGTCTTGGTCTAGGACGACGATGCGGACCCAAGCAAGGTACCGATCTGTCCATTTGCGTGGTCTTCCCGTTCTCTTGCGATCCCGAAGACTTTCCATATATCCCAGGAAGAAGTGTGATATCCAGCGATATATCATGCGTATGGAGAAAGGGACACGGGACCTTATCTGGGCCACTAACTTGCTCCCAATGTGCTGCAAGACCACGTTTTTTCGAACCTCGAATTTCTGGTCTGAAATAAGGCCCAAGAAGAAGAATCTTTCTTTTATCATACTAATAGAATACAACAAATCCACCCTGCAGATCAATCGACGAAGGGATTCCCGAGACACGACTTTTGACGCGATCAGTAGACCGATCTACGTGCTAGTGGACCGCCACAGCATCCACACATCCAAGCCTATACAAGCCTGGCAGAAGCGGACCGAGGCACCGGTGGGGATGCATCTATGGCCGGCGTACTCTCCGGAATGGAATCCTACGGAGCAAGTCCGGTCGGTAGTCCAGCGCCGGGTGGGAAAGCTGCTGGTCCGGATGGTTCGTCAGCTCAGGGAGCGCTGGGAGCAGGCTCTGCCAGCCCTGGAAACTGACCCTGCCACGGTGCCAGGGTTCTTCCGCGAGGCCGACTGCACCTAGACTATTTCTGGTCGCATTCTGCAATGACTTATGGCAAAGTCAGTAACGTGGGAAGGCCCTGCCACGGCGGATTTCTTCCGGGAGTTTCTGGAGCAGATCGCGGAGGAAGCAGACCGGAATATTCTGTTCGTGCTCGACAATTGCAGGATTCACAGCACACGGATAATCCAGGAGTGGATGGCAGCGAACCAATCCACAATAGAGTTCTATTTTCAGCCGACCTACTTGCCTCCAGTCAATCCTGTGGAACTGCTAGGGGCCTTGGCCAAGCGTCGAGTCCGTCGTCAGCTGAGCCAAGCCCAAGCACAGCTGCGGGCCAACCTGGAAGCTGCTTGCCAGTCTTGGCCAAGAGCCCCAGAACAGGTGCAAGCTTTCTTGCGAGAGGCAAACTGCAAGTCTATTCTTGCCTGAATTCCGAGGACACGACTTTTGCACCCGACGGAACCTGGCCCAATTCAAGGCGGCTGGCAATGGGCTGCCGCAGCCCTAGGCTTTTTCCTGGAGGTCCAGCGAGGGTTCCATCAGGGGCTCCGCTCAGCCCCTTCGCGGGCGGCCTGCTCCCGCGCCCTCGCTCCCCCGAGGATGAGCTCCACCGCCCGGTTCCCCTCGTGGCAGGCGTATTCGTAAATCACATACCCGGGGTCCCGCGTCAGCGGCATGGCGACCTTCCACGGTCGCGTGTAAATGCTCGGATCCTCGATCGTCGCCTCGTACTGGAGCGTGTCGGCCGCGATGCGCGTGAACCGCTCCACCACATGCAGCGCTTCGGTCTGCGGCATGCCCTTGATGCGGCGCGCTGCCGCGTTCGTCGCAAGCCACCCCTTGGCGGTGAAGTTCGTCACATCGACGACCAGCGTGTCGCCTTCCCAACGTCCGCGGGAATCCCCCATCCACAGCCGGATGCCCTCGCCGACATGCGGGCCTCCGTCCAACGGAATGATGCGCGCGTCGTGGATCATCTCGTAGAAGATGGCCACATACGCGCGGGTCTGCAGAATCCGGTACGCGTTGTTGTAGCCGGCGGGGAAGATCGACCCCGGCACGCCGCGCGTGATGCACCGGTCCCAAACGCTCATGTAGGCGTAGGAGTCCCCCGCCCGCGCTCGGCGGTAGTCCCGCAGCGCCTCCGCCGACCGCCGGGTGGGCACCCTGCCGTCAGGCGGGTCGACCACCAGGGAGGTCTGCTGCGACGGCAGGACCTTCGTCCCGGCATCCAGCCAAAACTGGTTGTAGCCCCCGACGCTCCCGGGCGGAGACGTGCCGTCGTTCGCCGCCCGGCGTTCGGCCAGCGAGGCCTCGATCTCGGCGGCTTCGCTGGCCGAAAGAACCGACTTCCCCTGCAGCCCCTCGGGCCGCTCGAACGGCGTAATGGTCTCGTTCGTCCAGACTCCGCCGAGGTCCGGGTCGCCCCACGCCGTCCTGGGCGGAGTCCATTCCTCAGCTTGCAGCTCCGCGGGCTGGACGGGCGCCTGCCCGGATGAGGCCAGCGTCGCCACGCAGAGGCCCAACGATGCAGCCACGGCTCTCCGGCTTGTCATGTTCGCGAATCCTCCCTGCACTAACAGCCTACAAGCATCCAGCGCCGCCGCCAGCGCTGCGCGCTCCCCAGGGGGTGCCGCACCCTGCAACGACCGCCAGCCGCGATCATGGGCCGCCGCCACCGCCGGCCTTGGAGCGACGGGGGAGATTTGGGCGCAACCAACTCCGCATAACCGATGTAGCGCACGGCGCCTACTGCATCGGCACCGTCCCGAGGGCAGGCAGGCTGTCCAGGACATCCTGCCAGAGGGAACGCATCGCGCTGCCGCGCAGCTGTCACTACGGCGCACTTGACACTGGAGGACTGTCTCCAAGAAGGTGTCGCTGGCGGAACGGCAGACGGACCCCCAAGCCCCAGCGGAGGGTGCGCCGCCCGGCCACGCCGCGCTGGGGAAGGACCTCGTCGAGGCCGGGGAGAGCTGCCTCCAGGGGATTCCAGCAGTCACCGCAACGCTGGGAGCGCGACCTCCAGGACTGCGCCAGGGAGAGCGCGGAGACCCTCGCTGCCAACGCGGCGCTCGCCCGCCAAGCCGAGGTGCTGGCCTCGCCCCTCGG
Source organism: Bryobacterales bacterium (assembly GCA_965213745.1). Taxonomy (GTDB): domain Bacteria; phylum Acidobacteriota; class Terriglobia; order Bryobacterales; family UBA6623; genus VXMF01. Next base: position 56,663 of record CBDBZZ010000020.1, read on the forward strand.
GGTGGGACCCGTCCATGTTCTCCCTGGCCGCCGGCGCTGCCGGGTGCTGCAACCCACCCCTGCAGGCCTTTGCCCGGCACCTGCGCGAGGTCGGCCAGGCAGCCCAGGTCGCCTGGATCGCCGGCGAGCGCAAGCTGGTCCTCCTCGCCCGCACCCTCCTCCAGCCGCCGGAGCCGCCGCCCCGGCCGGCTCCCGCCCCCCAGCCCGCGGCCAGCCGGGCTTGCAGGCGCAGTGGCCCGGCCGGTGCCACAAGCCCCAGACCCGCAAGCATCCCCCTTTTCCTGACTTCCCCCTGGATTCCCAACATGGAAACTCCTGCTCGCGTCAAAAGCCGTGCCCCTGGAATCCATTCGTCGCTGGATCTGCTGGGTGGCTTTGCTGCCCACGCTGAGCCTGGCCAGAGAAAGCTTCTTCTTGCCGCGCCTTACTGCGGACCGGAGGTTCGCAGTTCGGAAAAACGTGGTCTTGCAGTTCCTTGGGGGAAAGTCGGCGGCCCATGGAAAGTCCTGCGTTCCTTGCTCAATAGGCCCGATGTATCGTTGGGTCTCACGCTTTTGTCCGGGAGGTATGGAGAGCCTGCGAGATCGCGGGAGAACGGGACGACCGCGCCAAGGGGCAGACCAGCACACCGCTTGGATCCGCACCGTCGTCGTAGACCAAAACCCGGTCAAGGCCCATGCGAGTTCGCTTAGCGGACCGCGCAGCGGGTGCGCCAAGCCTTGGGGGAGAATTCGGCAGCGTCCTGAGCATTTCCACGGTGCGCCGGAGCCTGCGGCGGCTCGGCCCCACCCCGCAGCGGCCCCGGCGGTGCGCTACCCAGTCCGAGCCCGTCAACATGCAGCGCTGGCAAAACCCAGAGTTGCCTAAGATCCTTCGCCGTGCCCACGAGTTGGGAGCCCTGCTCGCCTGCGCCGACGAGTCCGGCCTGGCTGCGCAGAGCGTGTCCGGACGCTCTGGGGACAGCCGCGGGCAGCCCCCCGCGGGCGGGTGGCCAGCGGGCGCTTCCGCCCCCACCGGCTGGTGGCCAGCAGCCCGGAGGGCCAGCTCTCGTACATAGTGCGGGAAGGCCCTGTCACGGCGGAGGTCTTCCGGGAGTTTCTGGAGCAGATCGCTGAGGAAGCAGACCGGAAGATCCTGTTCGTGGCCGACAATTGCAGGATGCACCGCGCACGGATCATTCCGGAGTGGCTGGCGACGAACCAAGCCGCAAGAGAGCTCTGTTGGCAGCCGACCTACTCGCCGCGAGTCAATCCGGTGGAACGGCTAGAAGCCTTGGTCCAGCTGCGGGCCAACCTGGAAGCTGCTTGCCACTCTTGGCAGGGAGTCCCGGAACAGGTGCCAGCCTTTTGGCGAGAGGCAGGCTACCAGCATATTCTTGGCTGAATTCTGAGGACACGACTTTTGCACCGGTCAGTACCAGGAGTCCAGTTGCAACGACAGCAGGACTGACGGCCAAGCGCACCTGATCCCACCAGGAAGTCTATCCGCCCAGACGAGACGCCTTCCCGGGCGCCTTGAACGCGAACCCCTGGCATCGGGCCAAAAAAGGGCTTCAGCGCTCGATTCCAAAACAGTACAGATAGCCGTCATAGGTCCCGATGTAGACCCGGCCATTCGCGACCGAGATGCCGCCCCAGTGATTCCAACTTGCAATCTGGTCCCCGCTGGACCAGAGTTCCTTGCCGGTCCGCGCGTCCAGAGCGTAGAGCACCGCGTTTGTCGATCCCGCAATACGCTCTTCGGCAGTGTTGGTAAGGCCGACGTCGGGCATCGCCTGGTGCGTGTCTTCGCCGTTGCCGTACGCGAAGACGATACCGTTCGCAATCACTGGCGGTTCCGCCCTGTTCATGTCACGGGAAATCCAGGCGGGCGCAAGCCATAGCCCGCCATCCTCGGTCTCTTCCACGTTAAACGCGACAATCGCTCCGTCGGTGACCTCGCCATGTTCGATGGCCGCGTGGAACTGGGAGTGCTTCGGCCCCCAGATCGGAGCCAGCACCCACACGGTTCCGTCGGAGTCCTCCCAACTCGCCATCGCGCCCCACACGCCGGCCGACGCGAAGTTGACTTCCTCGTTGCAGACAAGCGGCGAACGATATAGCGGCGTGCGGTGGTCGTCGCCGCCAATTGACTCCAGGTCCATCAGATAGATGACGCACTCCTTGCCCGCGTCGACCATCAGTTCGCGGCCCTGGTAGGGGAAGATGGCCGGCGTCACCTGCATGTCCAGATCGCGCTTGAACAGCCACTCGGCGTTGGAGGGCCCGTAGTAGTCGAACAGTTCCAACGCCCCGGCGTCGGGGTTCATTTGCAGGCCGATGATGCCGTTACCGAACACGCCGTTCTCCGGATCCCAGACCCCATCCCCCGTCCCGGTGTACATCACCTTCTGAGAACTGATGGCGGGGCCAGTGCGTCCCCACATACCCCCGCCAGCCGGCCCCCAGCTACCCACCTTGTCCGTGCTGAGATCATAGACATAGGCCATGTTCGGATTTCCGCCGCAGCGCTGGGCCGAATGGGTGTAGATCACGTTGTCCACCAAGTTCAGCGCGTAGGGCTTTCCATTAGGCGGCATGAACTTGGCCGGAGGCGCGAGATCCTCGCCATCGGAGAGGTCAAGCCGTCGCAACCTGCCGTCCCACGAAGCGGCGTAGACGATGTAGTCACCCGCATTGCCGGCAGGGCCGATGACCGGTGTCGCGGTCATCCCTCCGGGACAGAGCAAGTAATGAGGCCGCATTCCAGGTCTCGGCTCCCAATCCAAGTCGAACTGCCTGGACCAGAGCAATTCACCGCGCTCAACGTCGATTGCGAACAGGTTGTCGGAGACCCCCGCGACCAGCGCGATTTCCTTCTTGCCTTGCACGGTGTTCACGTTTTCCGCAATGAGAGCGGGAAGCAACGCGTGCATCTGACGGGGTTCGTTGTCGAGCTTGATCTTCCAGAGCAGCTTCGTCCCGTGGACGTTTTCCGGCGTGAAGATCGTCTCGTCCTTTTGCCAAGCAGTTCGCTGCGGGTTGCCTCCATCGGTGAGCCAGTCCGCCCCGGGCGCGGCAACGCAGCCGAGCAAGAGTGGAATCAGCAGGCCTTCGAGTCTCATGAACTTGCGATCCGATGAACCATTCTAGTCCGTAGAGATATGATTGATCCGTTGAGGTTATCCCAGTGCTCAACTCCAAGCCCCTGCTGATCTGCTCGCTCGCCGTCCTTCCGTTGCTCGTGGAAGGCGTCCGGGCGGACGACTGGACGACAGTTGGATCGGACGCTCAGCGATCTTCATGGGTGCGTGCCAGCCCGAAGACCTCGCCCTCGACCGTCCGCGATCCCGACTTCCGACTCCTCTGGAAGATGGAACTGTCCAATGAGTCACGTAGCGGGTACGCACTGACGGCGCCGGCCCTGCTCGACTTCCTGATCAGTCACCGCGGATTCCGTTCCCTGGCATTTGTCGGCGGCAGTTCGGGGGGCGTTTTCGCGATCGACACCGACCTCGCCCGGATGGAGTGGGAAAGGCACTTCTCTGCAGGTCCGAGCAAGACCTCGCCCGAATGTCCCGGGGGCATGACGGCGAACCTCACGAGGCCGACGGCGGCGGCCATGCCTTCCCCGCTCGGCTTCCCAGCCCGCGGCAGACGATCACCGGCTAGCAGCGGTGTGGGCGAGCCCGGAAAGGGTGCGGTGACGCTGCAGCCACCCACCAACAGCCCCGCACGGCCCCAAGCCCGCCAGAACAGGTCGGCCCGAGTCCGGCCACCCGCCCAGAGAAGCCTGCGCGGCGTGACCCTCGTTTATGCTCTGTCGGCGGACGGCATGCTGCATGTGCTGTACGTGACAAACGGCCGCGACCGCGTGCCGCCGATTCCGTTTCTGCCTGCCAACGCCAACGCCCGAGGATTGATCGTCGTGGACGGCATAGCCTACGTATCAACACGAGGTGAGTGCGGCGGTGTCGCGGACGGCGTGTGGAGCCTGGACCTGGAGAGCGGCGAAGTCACAGCATGGACATCGGACGGAGGGGCCGTAACGGGATCGGGAGGAGTTGCGTTCGGCCCGGACGGCACACTCTACGCGGCAACAGAGGCCGGTTCCCTGGTGGCTCTCAAAACGAAATCGCTTGAACAGCTGGCCGCGAGTGAGCCGGTCGGGTTCCGTTCGTCCCCTCTGGTCTTCGACTACAGGGGTGCCGACCACATCGCGGCGATCGCACGGGACGGTTCCCTTCAGGTGTACTCCGCGAGCGATCTCGGCCAGGCGGTCGCGACCGCTCAGACCGGAGCCGGAGACCCGGAGAGAGCCCTGGCCGCTTGGAGAGATTCAAGCGGCACACACTGGATTCTCGTGCCGACGGCACAATCAATTGCCGCCTGGAAGCTGACGGGCCAAGACAACGCGACGCGCCTGGCCTTGGGCTGGGAATCGTCCCGGATGGACTCTCCGCTGCCGCCGATGATAGTGAACGGCGTCGTCTTCGCCCTGGACGGAGGGAGCGCCTCCGGCACGGCGAAGCTGCACGCCCTGGAAGGCACCACCGGAAACCTCCTCTGGGACAGCGGGAATGCGATCGAGGCCACGGCCAGAGGGCACGCGCTGTCTTCCGGTCCAGGCCAAGTCTACGTGACGGCGACCGACAGCGCCCTCTACGCATTCGGTTTTCCGATGGAGCACTAGATGCACCGCCGTCGACTAGCGATGACGCCATTGCTCCTGGCGGCGCTGCCCCTCTATGCGAACTTGCCAGAAGGTCCAGGCCGGCAAGAGGCCGAGAAGCTCTGCGTAGGCTGCCATGACATGGCCCAGTCGGTGTCGTTGAGGCAAGACCGAAACGGCTGGGCGACAACAGTGACGAAAATGGTCGGGCTCGGCGTCAAGGGTACCGACGATGAGTTGTTGAGGCTGGTCGAATACCTCGCAAAACACTTTCCGGCCGGGCAGCTCCCACCAATCGACGTCAACAGCGCGCGAGCAATCCAATTGGAGAGCCGCCTATCGCTCAAGCGCTCCGAGGCCGCAGCGATCTTGCGCTACCGGAACGAGAACGGCAAGTTTGAGTCCCTCGAGGAACTGCTGAGCGTGCCCGGCATCGACACCGCGAGGATCGAGGCCAAGAAAGACAGCCTCATCTTCAGATGAACGCGCCAAATGGTCAAGAGGCACTAGGAGTTGCAGACGCCGCTGCTCTCAGCTCGGGACGCTTCGTGCCCGCGACCATCTCGAACAGAAGGGCGGAATGAGAGCAGATCGGTGAGTCCCGCAATCGCGGCCGACGGGTGCCGCTGACCTTTTGCGAAGAGCAAGATGCGAGTGGAAACTTGGAACGTCAACGGAATCAAGAGCCAGGAAAAGCAGCGCCACTACATCCTGCCGTAGTTGTGTGAACGGAAGCCGGACACCGTCGGTCTGCAGGAGATCAAGATACAAGACGGCCAGCTCCCAGTTCACGAATTCGAAGTCCTGGGCCACCGAGTCCTACGGCATGGTCAAAAGGCCTCCTGCAGTGTGGCTGTGCTCAGCCGCGAACCAGCAATTGTGAGCCAGCTGGGCCTGCCGAACCGAAGAATCTCGATCCTAGGCTTCTCCCAGCGGACCGGGGAGGCTTGTCGTTCACGACTGTCTATGTGCCATTTGGGGCTGGTGACGGAACAAGCGATTTGAACGCGGACTACAAAAGCTAGCTCGGTTGGCTTGACGACCTTGCCACTTACTTTCGCAACGGGCAGGCCATGGACAGACCGGCCATCTTCCGCGGAGACTTCAACACAGCCCACCAGTCCTCGATAGCTGGCACTTACCCGACGCCACCGTTCTCGGTACGAGAGAGTGTGAACGCGCACGCGTTAACTCCCTGCTTGAGTTGGGTTTGACATTTTCCGGCAAAAACGCCCTCGAACAGCAAAGTTCAGTTGGTGGTCTTTTGTGGGAGATGCCTTCGAAAGCAACCAAGGTTGGCGGCTCAACTACATATCTTCGGCACCCGCACTATCGCTGAACTGCGCAGAAGCGTCTGGGGCGACCGCAGGTACCGCGAGAGACACGGTACCGTGGGGGCCCGCCTGACCACGCTCCTGTGATCGCGAACTTCAATCCTCAACTTGCCGGGGGGGCAAGTCCTTCGCTCTCGGACGGCACGATTTCCAGCGCAACGGTGTTGTCGATAGCAACAATTGCACTGGATTGGAGTCAAGGACGTGTCGCGATGCGAAATTGAAATTGCGATTCAGATTTGCATGAAATTATTGATGCTCGGGGACTCGACCCAAGAGCGGGATCGAACGATCGAATCAAGTGCGGAGGGGGTGCGCTTGAGCACTTGCCCTTTGGGCATGGCCGAGGCCGCCGACCGACTTCCCGAAGAGTCTGAGCTAGCCGAACCAGCCTGCGACCCCAGGTCACTCCAGCGGGGGCTCGATTTCGGCGTTGATCCGAGCCCACTGCTTGCGGAACTCGGCCACATCCGGCTGATCGGCGTCAATGACACCGTGGAGTGCCTTTCCGCTCAACACGAGAGGTGCCTCTTTCGCAGGCAGCCATGCAGCTAGTTGCCGTTTCTGCTCAGCCGCGGATGGGTCGCCTGACAAATTCTTCCATTCCTGGGGGTCCGTGTCATGACGGTAGAGTTCCTCGCTGCCGTCAAAATATCGGATATACCGCCAGTTGCGGGTGCGAATCGCATAGTTGCCCCGTCCCCAAGTCGTGATGGCCGGGCTGGCTTTCTTGCGCACGGGATCTTCGAGAAGCGGCACTAGGCTGGCCCCGTCGACGTACGCCGGCTTCTCAAGGCCCGCAAGATCGGCAAGAGTCGGGTAGATGTCGATCAAGGAGACGGCTTCGTCGCTGTGGCCTCCTGCAGCGGAAGGCTTGCGCGCATCCCAAATGATGAACGGAACGTGCGTCGACTCCTCCCAGAGCGAGAACTTCCTGAAGCTGCGCTTCTCCCCCAAGTGGTAGCCGTGGTCAGACCACAGCACAACAATCGTGTTGTCTTGGTAAGGGCTCGCTTTGAGAGCATCCAAGACCAGGCCGACATTCCAGTCGGTCCATGAGATGGACGCCAGATAGGCTCGCCGGACATCTTCCCATGCGCCTTGCCTGCGGTACCGGAGGTCGTCGGCGAGCCGGACGTTGCGACGGGCCGGCCATGAGATGTCCGTCAAGTCATCGGCCTTGATGGGCGGCGCTTCGATGCCGTCTTGATACAACTCGAAAAAGCGTTTCGGGGCAATGAAGGGCAGGTGCGGTTTATGGAATCCGACTGCCAGGAAAAACGGCTTGTCGTGGTCACGGCTCAATATCTCCACGCCAAACTGAGCCGTGACGTAGTCCCTGTGATGTTCAAGTGGGGAGGTCGTGGGGCAAAACGCCATCTTCCTGCTGGTGCCCTGCACATAGCCCGCTTCACGTTCATAGACAAGCGGGGGAAGCGACGCCATCCTTTCCCCATTGTGCTCTGTCCACTCGCGGCTGCCGCCGTCTTTCCCGTACGTCCAGGCGGTTCCGTGGTGAATCTTGCCCGATGCATATGTTCGGTAACCGCTTTCCTTGAAAAGCTGTGGCAGGCTCGTGTACCGGTCAAGGATGGCCGGCTCAATTTTGTCGGTGTCATAAAACGGATAAAGTCCCGAATGAAACGGCTGAACACCGAAGAGCAGGGCGTTCCTGCTGGGAGAGCAGCCGGGCGCAACGGTGTGAGCATTGCGGAAGTTTACACCGAGACTGGCGAGTCGATCCATGTTGGGCGTCTTGGCCTGGGGGTGGCCCCCCAGGAAGCCCGTCCAATCGTTAAGGTCGTCGATCGCTATGAAGAGGACATTCGGACGGTCGGCCACAGCAGTGGCCTGCGTCAATGCCGCGGCGATGAGAAGTCTTCCCAGAAGTGACATCTCGAACCACCCCAGCGTACCAAGTTGCTTCGACGTCTGCACGGCATCAACGATCAGTCCCGGCCCGGATTGATCTTGCCCGGAACTCGAACTTCAGCGAAACAGGCCCTACACCTCTGTGCTCGATGAAGAGGGCTGGCCCACCCGAACCGGACCGTCGATGGGGATCGAATGGCGCTGCTATTGCAATAGACGCACGGTCAGCTTCTGGAGTCGCCAATCACCAGAGGACTCGTTGCCGTAGTGTGGGCCGCTGTCGAAGCGGAGTTCCTCGCCCTTCTTGAGCAATCCGATGTCGCTGAGGATTCCGCTCTGATCCCGGTCGTCAATATCGCCGTCAACGCAGTAGATGGCCAGTGGCGCATGCGATCCGACGCGGTAGAAGCCACCGACTGCACCATCGCCCGCTGCGATTGCCGCCGATTCGACGAGAACATCCTTGTTGAAGCTGACCTGGATCGCCTCGCCCCCGTCAACCGCATCCGATCGTCCGCCGGATACTCCCAGGCCGTTGCCGCTGAATGCGAGCTCACCGCCAACAGCGGAAACGGACAGCTCCAGCCCCTCAATGCGAGGGGGCTCGCCGTGGGTCCAATCCATCGATTCTCTTCGCTGCGAAGCAATCTCTGCAAGCCGGTGTCCGCCCGCGTTGCGGTGGAGCAGCGCCATTCTTGCCATGTACCCGATCAACGGCTTCAGGCTCGGAGCCGAGATGAGGTTGGACTGTTCCTGCGGGTCCTCGGCCAGGTTGAACAGCTCATACGGTTTGGCCTCGCCAGCCCGCAACAGCGACGCATCGAAGAAGAGCTTCCACTGGCCCGGAACGACGGTTTCGTCGACGCGCGGAGAATCGATACGAATGGCCGCCGCGGCAGGGTCCGATTCCGCCTCTTTGTGGTCGTTGAAGATAAGCGGCGGACGGTCCGTCAGGGTGCTTCCTCGGAAGGCGCTCAATACGCTGAAGCTGTCCTCGCCGCCCTTCTCCCCCGCCCTCGCGTCCGGCAGTTCCGCGCCGATGATTGCAGCAAACGTGGCGTACATGTCCGTCAAGCTGATCGGTGCTGGACTGCTCTCGCCGGGATTGGACGAATCGCCGTCACCAACGCCGCCTTGGGGCCACGAGACGATGAACGGCACGCGATGCCCGCCTTCATAAGCCGAGCCCTTGTTCGAGCGGAAAGGGCCAGTCGCGATATCGCTGTTTTTCTCGGCCCCGTTGTCCGATGTGAAGATCACGAGAGCTGTCTCGATCAGCAGAGAGTCCGGCTGTCGCGGATCCGCGGTCTTCTCCAGCCAATCGAGGATCCGACCGAGTGCGACATCGTTTTCGAGTATGTAATCGTGTCTCGCGTCCATCGGCTGGCCGGACTTCGTGCGGGCCGCACCGGCCACCGCCACGCCACCGATTGTCTCGTCGGGCGCGTAGGGGCCGTGGTTGGCATTGGCCGGGTAGTACAGGAAGAATGGTCTGGACCTGGTCGTTGCTTCGCTGACATGGCTGGACAGGAATTGCATCGCGTTGTCCGAATGACGGCTGCCTAGCCGGTGCAGCACGTATGCGTCGCTCCCGGTGGCGGCGATTCGCTTGCCGTCTCCGGTGGCGGCGACTACCGTCCGGGCATGGATGTGGCCGGGGCCCCTGCCGCTCGTCTCTTTGGGCGCGTTCGGGCCCGAAGTGCCGTGCGATCGCGAGGTGAACCTCGCGTGATCGAAGCCATGGTCAAGCGGTGAGGTGTGCAGCGGCTTGGTCAGGTCCGCGTCCTCCCAGCCGGCAGCGGGCGAACCGTCCGCACGCCTGTATCGAAGGCCAACGTGCCATTTGCCGTACATGGCCGTCGCGTACCCGTGGTCGCGCAGCATGGAAGCGATCGTCGGCCGGTCGGGCTCGATCATCGGATCACCTTGGGCTCCATACAGCACCCAGTGCTTCAACCGGCTCCGCCAAGCGTAACGGCCCGTGAGTAGGCTGTAACGGGTCGGCGAACACCGAGACGATGGTGTGTGGGCGTCGGTGAAGCGGACTCCCATGTCCGCCAAGCGCTCCATGTGCGGGGTATGGAGCTGGACCTCGTCCGCGTTGCCTGTGAAGTCCTGATACGCGCTGGTATCGCCCATCCCCATGTCGTCAGCCATCATGAGGATGATGTTGGGCTGTTCGGCGGCGGGATCCACGCAGGAAATCGCAACCAGTCCGAGAATCACCGTGAGAAGGGTCGGCGGTCTGCTCATTACTCCAATACCTTACGCAACATCGCACTGAGAATCGCGGACAAACATTCCATGGCTTTCTCGGAAGAGGTCGAAGAAGTCACCCGGACCCGATGAAGCGAAGCTCTCCAAGCCAGACGAGCATCGAGGTCTGGATCGCCGCCCCGACACACAGCGCACGGGGGAGCCAATTGCGAAACTTCCGTCGGGCCGACAAATGCTCCCTGTTCGGTCATATCCGTCGTCCGAGACGGAGCAGCGCCGGAAGGCGGGAACCGAGGCGATTGCTCGGCAATAGCTGGCCCGCCAGCAATTGCCGAGCGCGACATGCGCTTTGTGCAGCTGTGCCGCAGGGGCTGGGCCCACCATGAAGACATCCCGAAGCGCCTGCCCTTTCGGTGCGCCACTCTGACCAGCCCCCTGGGGCACTGGCCCGAGACCTCCAGCAGCGGGCTTGCTTGAGGACACGCCGGTCATCTGGGCGGGGAATTCGGTCGAACCCCCGGTGCCTAGGGCGCACCGGAACTGGAGAAGTGCGGCAGGGACCACCACGGGCGCGTGCTTGTCGATCTCACCCCGGAATCTGCCGAGCGATCCATGGGCTCGCATCGGCACGCGGGGCGACGCCTCGCGGCACTGTCCATCTCTCCGATGTATATATTATGTATAATTATTGTATCGATTTTGAACAGGCATGCCGGTCGCACCTTCGAATCCCCCGCGGGGCCTTGGCAGCGTGAGTCTCCCCCTTCCGGCTGCCTCCGTCCGGCCCGCCGGTCCAGTGGAGCCCTCCCCGGCGCCGGCCTCCGCGCCGCCGCCGATTGGCGATCGAACGGGCTGGAGGCACGTCCCCCTGTGGCTGAGGAACTGGTTCGACAGCCGCTCCGGGGCAAGGAGTCCCCGCCGACCGCACGAGGTGGACTGGCTGCGCTGCCTGCCGTTCCTGGCGATGCATGTCGCTGCCCTGGGTGTGTTCTGGACGGGCTGGAGCCCGGTCGCGCTCGTACTCGCGGCCGGTTCGTTCCTGGTCCGCATGTTCGCCATCACCGGCTTCTACCACCGCTACTTCTCGCACCGCGCCTTCCGCACCTCACGGACCTTCCAGGCGCTGATGGCATGCGTGGGCGGTTGCGCAGCGCAGCGGGACCCGATGTGGTGGGCGTCCCACCACGCGCAGCATCACGCTCACTCGGACGCGCCGGGCGATCCGCATTCGCCGAGCCTGTCCGGCTTCCTAGGCAGCCACGCGGGGTGGTTCATGACGGGCGAGGGTTTCCTGACGCGCTCGCGCTTCGTGCCCGACTGGGCGCGCTTCCCCGAACTCCGCTTCCTGAACCGCTTCGACTGGGCCCCGCCGCTGGTGTTCGCGGCTCTTGTCTACCTGGCCGGGTGGACTCTGGAGCGCTGGCAGCCCCGTCTTGGCACCGACGGGCCGCAGATGCTCGCTTGGGCATTCTTCGCCTCGACGGTCTGCCTGTACCACGCGACCTTCACGATCAACTCCCTAGCCCACGGTTGGGGACGCCGCCGCTTCGCGACCGGCGACGACAGCCGCAACAACTGGTTGCTGGCCCTCCTCACGCTGGGGGAAGGCTGGCACAACAACCACCACCACTACCCCGGTGCGGCACGGCAGGGCTTCTATTGGTGGGAAGTCGACATCACCTACTACGGACTGCTTCTCCTGGAGCGGCTGGGGCTTGTGTGGGACCTGCGACCCGTGCCCGAGCATGCGCTGACCCGCAATCGCGCCGACACGGAGCCGGCACGGAGCGCAACGTGAGGATCGCGATCATCGGAGCGGGGATCGCCGGGCTCGCGAGCGCCTACTATCTCTGCCGCCGGCATGAGCTGACCGTCTTCGAGGCGTCGGAGCATGTGGGCGGGCACGCCCGGACCGTTTGCGTGGAGGCAGGGAGCAGGGAGCTCGCTGTCGACACCGGTTTCGTCGTCTTCAACGAAACCAATTATCCGCTCTTCACCCGGCTGCTGCGCGAGTTGGGTGTCGAGACGCAGCCCACCTCGATGAGCTTCAGCGTCCGGTCGGACCGGTCCGGGGTGGAGTACAACGGCTCGTCGCTCGAGGGGCTGTTCTCCCAGCGCCGGAACCTACTTCGACCCCGCTTCCTGCGCATGCTCGGGGACATCGCTCGTTTCCAGGTCGAGGCCCCGGCGCAGGTGCCCGACGTGGCACCGGACACGAGCGTCGAGGCATTCGTCGCGGCGGGCAGGTACGGATCCGGATTCGTGCAGGACTACCTGACCCCGCTCGGATCCGCGCTGTGGTCTGTCCCGCCGGGACGGTTCAGGGAATTCCCGATCCGCTTCGTCGTCGAGTTCCTCGCGAACCACGGGATGCTGCAGTGGGCGGGTCGGCCCACCTGGCGCGTCATCCGGGGAGGGTCCTGCCGGTACGTGCAGAAGCTGTGCCGGCCATTCGCCCGGAATATCGCGCGCCGAACCCCGGTGGCTGCCATCGAGCGCCGCAAGGACGGAGTCCGGGTGGTCGACAGCCTCGGTCGGTCGGGGGTCTTCGACCACGCGATCCTGGCGTGCCATGCCGACCAGGCCCTACAACTCCTCCGGGACCCTTCCCGGGCCGAGGCGGAGATCCTAGGCGCGTTCCCCTACCAGCTGAACCGCGCCGTGCTCCACACCGACCCCGAGCCCCTGCCCCGCCGGAGACGGGCGTGGGCCAGTTGGAACTACCGCGTCCGGCAGGGGCTTTCCCGCCACGCCACGGTGACGTACCACATGAACAGCCTTCAGGGGCTCCCGGTGTCCACGCCGGTCAATGTCACCCTGAACGATTTTTCCGGGATCGACGAGCGCCGGATCCTGCGCAGGATGCGCTACGAGCACCCGGTCTTCACGTCGGCCCGAGCAACCGCGCAGGCCCGCCACCGCGAAGTCCTGGCCTCCAACCGCACATCGTTCTGCGGAGCGTACTGGGGCTACGGGTTCCACGAGGACGGTGTCCGCAGCGCCGTGGCCGTCTGCGGCGCCCTCGATCCGGAGTCGGTCCGATGAACAGCTGCCTGTACGTGGGGTGGGTCCGCCACCGCCGGTTCGCTCACCGGAACCATGCGTTCCGCTACCGCCTGTTCCAGATTTGCCTCGACCTGTCCGAGCTGGAGACCGTGTTCGCCGGACGCTGGTTCTGGTCGACAGGCTGCTTCTCGGTCGCGTGGTTCCGCCGCGGGGACCACATGGGCGATCCTTCCGTTCCCCTAGACGAATCCGTCCGGCGGGAGGTAGCCCGGACCACCGGAGTCCGCCCCGAGGGGCCGATCCGGCTCCTCACGCACCTGCGCTACTTCGGCTACGTCATGAACCCGGTGAGCTTCTACTACTGCTTCGACAGGGACGGATGCCGGCTGGAATTCATCGTGGCGGAGGTCCACAACACGCCCTGGGGCGAGCGCCACTCCTATACGCTCGCCGTGGATGCGGACCAGGATCCCGGCGCGCCCGGCCGCTTCGAGTTCCGCAAGGGCTTTCACGTCTCACCCTTCATGGGCATGGACCAAGACTATCGCTGGACGCTGTCGGGACCCGGCGAAACGCTGTCCGTTCACATGGAGTCCTCGGAAGCAGGCGCGCCCGTGTTCGATGCGACGCTGCATATGAAGCGGCTGCCGATCAGCGGCCGCGCGCTGGCGCGGGTCCTGGTCGCCTATCCGTTCATGACCCTGCAGGTCGTGGCCGGCATCTACTGGCAGGCCTTGCGGCTCTTCGGCAAGCGATGCCCGTTCCACCCGCACCCGAAGCATGCCGCCCAAGCCGGGCCGGGGTCGCCATGAGAGAGCGGATCTCGACAATGACCGGCAGCACCGGGCGCACCGCCCGTTGGGGCAGGCTGCGGGAGCTTGCCGAGCGAGCAGTCAGGCGTCGCCTTTGCCAGCTGGAACATGGCGGGCTCACCGTCACCAGCGCGAGCCACTCCGACTTCTACGGCTCGGGCTCCGAGCTCCGCGCCGTAGTCACGGTCCATGACCCTGCCTTCTGGACGGATGTCGCCTTGAGAGGAACGCTCGGGGCAGCCGAGTCGTACATCGTCGGGCGCTGGTCGACCGACGACCTGACCGCGCTGTGCAGGATCTTCGCCCGCAACCTCACCCTGACGGACAGGATGGAGCGCGGCTTGGCCAGGTTTGCGTCGCAAGCAGCCAAGAGTCTGCACGCTCTCCGCAGGAACACCCGGCGCGGTGCGCTGGCGAACATCGAGGCACACTACGACCTCGGCAACGACTTCTTCCGCCTCGTTCCTCGACGAAACGCTGACCTACTCTTGCGGCGATCTTCGCATTACCGGGCGAGCCCCTGGAATCCGCCTCGCTGCGCAAGAACGACCTTGCTCTGCCGCAAGCTGGAGCTCGCCCCGTCCGACCATCTTCTCGAGATCGGAACTGGCTGGGGCGCACTCGCGATCCACGCGGCACAGCGCTACGGCTGCCGGGTCACGACGACGACAGTCTCCAGGGAGCAGTACTTGCTGGCCCGGCAGAGCGTCGCAAGAGGCGGGCCTGTCGCACCGCGTCGAGGTCCTCGCGCAGGACTACCGCGAGCTGTCGAGGGCGCTACGACAAGATCGTCTCCATCGAGATGGTCGAGGCCGTCGGCCACGAGTTCCTCGAGGAGTACTTCACCCGCTGCAGCCGTCTTCTCTCAGAGAACGGGCTGATGCTCCTGCAGGCGATTCTGATGGCCGAGCATCGGTACGAGTCGTACAGACAGTCGGCCGACTTCATCCAGCGCTACGTGTTTCCGGGCAGCTGCCTGCTCTCAATGGCGGCGATCGGCAAGGCGGTTGCCGGGGGCACGGACATGCGGATGCTCCACCTGGAGGATCTCACTCCGCACTACCCGGAGACGCTGCGACGCTGGCGGGCGAACTTCCAGTCCCAGCGAGCCGCGATCCAAGCGCTCGGGTACTCGCAGGAGTTCGCCAGGCTCTGGGAGTTCTACCTGTGCTACTGCGAGGCCGGTTTCGAGGAGCGCCTGATCGGCGACATCCAGCTGTTGCTGGCCAAGCCGGCCAACCGGCGCGCGCCAATCACTGCCCACGCTGAACCCTCGTGAGAACGCTGCTCAATCTAGGCTTCTTCCAGTGCATTTGGCTGGTCACGGTCTTCGCACCGGCGAGTGGACGCTTCTGGCCCGGTGCGCTCGCTCTGGCTGCCTCAATTGCCGTGCAGGCGGCACCGCGGGTGCCGGTCAGGCTACCTTCCCTATGGCTGCTGGCGGGATCCGCGGCGATCGGCTTTGCCGTCGACTCGGCCCTCGTCCTGGCCGACTGCATACGCTTCCCGGAAAGTGGCCGTGCCGGATGGCCTCCGCCGGCCTGGATGAGCGTTCTCTGGATCAATTTCGGGACCACTCTGGACGAGTCGCTGGCGTGGGCAGGCGATCGGCGGGTCGCCGCAGCCCTGGCCGGAGCCGCCGGAGGACCGCTGGCGTACCTGGCGGGGCAAAGGGGCGGGAGCGATCCAGTTGGACCTCCGAGCCACATCCTTGCTGGCCCTGGCTTGCCTGTGGGCGATCGCGTTCCCGGTTCTCGCGGCCCTGGTCCGGGCGCACCGCAGCCGGAGCGACCAAATCTGCCCGACGGTGCCGGAAGGGAGGACGTCATGAGTGCCATAGCCATCTGGCTGGCAGGCTGGGCGGTTGCCGCGCTAGCGATGGCCATCGTTTGGCTCGTCCAGCGCAGGACCGGCAGGGCGGACCGGGTTGACTTGGCCTGGACCCTTGGCACGGGTTTGCTAGCCGCGTCCTTCGCCCTTGCATCCGATGGCGATGCCACCCGACGGGCGCTGATTGCCACGCTGGCAAGCCTGTGGTCGCTCCGCCTGGCCTGGCATCTGGCCTCACGGCTCCGGCGATCGCCAGAGGACGGGCGGTACCTCCGCTTGCGCATCCGGCACGGAGATTCGGCCGACACATGGCTGTTCTGGTTTTTCCAGGTCCAGGCCCTGCTCTGCGCCTTTTTCGCGGCTCCGGCGCTCATCGCGGCCCGCAACGCGGGCCCCGTCGGATGGCCGGAAGCCCTGGGAGTCCTGGTCTGGGCCGTGGCGGTTGCGGGGGAGACCGTCGCCGACCGCCAGCTGAGTCGCTTCCGCGGGGCGCGGCCGGACTCGGCGAGCGTCTGCCGAGTCGGGTTGTGGAAGTACTCGAGGCACCCCAACTACTTCTTCGAGTGGCTGCACTGGTGGAGCTACGTCTGCGTCGGGTGGCAGGCTCCGCACGGATGGCTAACTCTCGCGGGGCCGGTTGCCATGCTGCTGCTCATCCTCAAGGTCACCGGCATCCCGCCGACCGAAGAGCAGGCATTGGCCAGGCGGGGCGAGGCGTACCGCAGGTATCAGCGGGAAGTGAGTGCCTTCTTCCCATGGAAGCCGCAAGGGGGATTCCCGGTGACGGCCTCCGTGGTCTCGATCGCGCTGGCGGCGGCGGAGCGCGGTGCATTGCCGGATACAGCGATCCGCTTCGGCATCCGCCGCCTCTGCGCAGCACGCCTTCGGCAGGAAGCACGGCGCATGAGACCCAGCCGGCAGACCCGCGAACTCGCGCAGGCTCTCGTCGCTCCGGTCCCCGAAGCCGCCAACCGGCAGCACTACGAGGTGCCCGCCGGGGTTCTTCGAGAAAGTTCTCGGCCCTTCGCTCAAGTACAGTTGCTGCTACTGGGAACGGCCGGGCAGCACGCTGGCGGAGGCCGAGATCGCAGCCCTCCGAACCACCTGCGCCCGTGCTGAAATCAAAGACGGGCAGGATGTGCTAGAACTCGGCTGCGGCTGGGGCTCGGCGGCTCTCTGGATTGCGGAGCGCTATCCCCGCTGCAGAGTGACCGCGGTCTCGAACTCGCGATCCCAGCACCACTTCATCACGGTCCGGGCCGCGCAACTCGGGCTCGACAACCTCAAGGTCCTGACCGCGGACATGAACGAATTCGGCACCGGGGAACGCTTCGACCGCGTCATCTCGATCGAGATGTTCGAGCACATGCGAAACCACGCCGAGCTCATGCGACGCATCGCGAGCTGGCTCAAGCCCGGGGGGAGGCTGTTCGTGCATCTGTTTTGCCACCGCCGCTTTGCCTACGAGTTCGAGACGGAGGGTCCCGCGAACTGGATGGGTCGATATTTCTTCACAGGCGGTCTGATGCCAAGCGAAGACCTGCTACCGTCTTGCCAGGACCACCTAGCTCTGCATCGTCAATGGATGTGGAGCGGGATCCACTATCGCAAGACGGCCTTGGCCTGGCTGGAGAACCTCGACCGGGAACGTACGGCAGTGCTGGATGTGTTCCAGGACGCCTATGGGGACGCCGGAGCCGAGTTGTGGCTGCGCCGCTGGCGGATCTTCTTCCTGGCCTGCGCAGAGCTCTGGGGCTACAGGCGTGGTTCGGAATGGTACGTCTCGCACTATCTGTTTGGGCGGCCGCGCACGCTCAAGACAAAACCGACCGTCCGTACGGCGCAAGCGCCGGAACCTTAGGGAGGAAACTGCAGGGTGTCGATCGAGCGTTCAGCGGAGCCGGCTGCGCCGTACAGGATGGCGACGATCGCCAAGCTGACCTCCTTCTCTCCGCAACGGCTAAGGGCCTGGGAGCGCCGTTACGACCTGCTCCGCCCGAAGCGCGGTCCGGGAGGCCATCGCCTCTACGGCGGTGAGGACTTGCGCCTGTTGCGGACGGTGCGGGAGCTTCTGGACAGCGGTCGCTCAATCGGGGAGATCAACGACATCGGTCGCGACGCACTCCTCGGCAGGCAGCCAGGCGCCGCCGTTTCCCCGGCGTTGGCCGAGCAATGGACTCGGTCCATTGTCGAAGCCGCCCTGAACATGGACGACCGGACCATCGATCGCATGCTGGACGATGCATTCGCCTCCCTGACACCGGAGCTGGCGATTGAACGCGTGGTTGTCCCCGCCCAGGAGCGCATCGGAACTCTCTGGTCGCATGGCGAGTGTTCGATCGCCAGCGAGCACATGGCGACCGCGATTTTCGTGTTTCGCGTCAGAAGCCTCGTCGAGGTCGAAGGACCTCGCCAGTCCGTCGGCGCCCAGCCCGTGCTGTGCGCCTGCCTGCCTGGTGAGCGGCACGAACTGGGGCTGCTCGCCATCAGTTACTCGCTCGCGATCCGGGGCGCTCGGATCATGATTCTGGGTGCCGATGTCCCGTTCGAAGACCTGGTCAAAGCCTCCAGCGTGGTGTCCCCCCCGGGCAGTGCTGCTCTCTGTGTGCAGCAATGCCTTATTCGAGGCGACCAAGGCGGGCTTGCTGGACTTCCGCGGTCGCCTGGACCGGGGCATCGCGGTTGTTCTCGGAGGCGGCGGAGTGCCTGGATACGATCCTGAACTGCAAGCGTCCTCCGTTATCCTGGTTCCGCCCACAGAAAAACCCTCGGAGGCAGCCCAATCATTGCTGGAGAGATTCCGGTTGCCTCGCGGCAATATCGCAGAAGGCCCGGGTAGCCGCGTTCGCGGACAGGGTGGCGAGCCCGGCTGATTTGGGCCTGCCCAGGCCGAGCACGTTGACTCGCAAGGTCTCGGAATTGCCTTCCCAGCGCCGCTGGCTCTCCCGCACGCAGGAGTTGACGCCCGGCGCGGCTCAGTTCCTGCGGGAGTTCGCCCCTTTCGAGGCCGGCCACGGCAGTGGACCATGCATATGCGTGCGTCCCGCGTCTGGCGGTGAGACGGAGCGGCGGACAGCCCGGGGCTCCCATGGGCCCCGCTCACCCCCTCGCCGGATCGATCTGGGTTCGCGTCTGGACCGGTACGGCGAGTGCGGCGGTCCCCATGGAGGGCGTGTGGGTCCTGGTCGGTGACCGCGAGGCGGTGACCGACTCCGATGGCCGCTGGAGCCTGGAGCGGGTGCCCGCAGGCACGCACGGGGCGCACCTAGACCGGGCGCGGCTGCCAGCCGATCTAGACCCAGCCGGAACGGCCATCGCAACGGTGGCGGTCCGCCCGAGCCGGGAGGCGACCGCCGACTTCCCGCTGCGCCGGCTCGGCACGATCGCCGGGCGCATCGCTGCCGGCAATCCAGGCATGCGCCTCGCCCAAGTCGTTCTGCGACTGGAGCCCGGCGGCGCTGGACTGTGGCTCGGCGAGGCGAGACATGGGCGTTTCGAGGGTTGCCGTCAGAGGATTATGCGGTCGAGGTCGACCGCGCCCACCCGGGCTTGGCGCTGGGGCCACGCGGCACTCGTCGACCTGGAGACCGGAGCAGAGCTTGAGGGCACCGTGTTCGAGGTCGCTGCAATACGGTAACGGCGAGATCGTTGCCAAATCCCGAAGGGGCTCACAAGAGCTGCTCACAGGATCGTGCTGGCACGATAGGGATCGCTTGGCCACCCTGCTCACCGCCACTGTGAAACGCAATCCATTCGATTCGACTCGCTTCAGACTGAACAGGCGGAGTCCGAGGATGCTCTGACCACGCAAGGCCAGATATTCCCCCTAGGGGCCCTCCCGCAGCAACCTGTGTACTTCCACGGCAATACTGAAGGTAGCAGTACTGAACATACCGGTCTCGAACGAGAGTAAGGCCGGGAAGAGAGGGTGGTTCCAGTGAGATAGAAAATCTGATTTCTCAAGAGATACAGATACGATAAGCACTAAGTTGTGGCGAATTTTCCGATGGTCCGATCAGCGTGATTCTGGGCTTTGTGCGTTATTTTTCAGCAATATATGAGATATACAAAGCCTCCGACTGTGCAGTGTTGACAGACGGTGCTGGGATAGCAAGGAATGGAGGGTGAGCCTCTGGAGACGCACGAACGACGCTCGCTTTGTGGACCGTGCAGCGAGT
>CBDBZZ010000021.1:0-42414 GCA_965213745.1 Bryobacterales bacterium
GCACGCCCACGAAGAAAGCGTTGGCGCGGCTCACTTCCCAAATCTGCGCCTTGGCGATGGAGCAAGCTGTCAGCAGCACGCTGGCGACCGGAGGTGTTTGCTGACCGATGCCGAGGTTCAAGGTCACGACCAGGCCGAAGTGGACCGGGTCGATGCCCGCGGCATGCACCAAGGGCATCACGATCGGAACCACCAGGATGATGGCGGCGGCCGAATGCAGGAAGAGCCCGATCAGTAGGAAGAAGACATTCAGCAGCGCGAGGATCGCCCAGCGGCTGTCGGTGAAGGCCAGGAGCTGCTCCGCGAACTGCTGGGGGACCTGCATCGAAGTCAGGTACTCTCCTAGCAGGGCCGAGGTGGAGACCAACAGCATGACCACCGCCGTCTGGATGCCGCCCTCGACGGTTGCTTGGCGAAGCGCCCGCCAGTCCAGTTCCCGGTAGACGAGTCCTCCAATCGCCGCGGCTGCTACCACTGCCAAGCCTGCCCCCTCCGTCGCCGTCACCCAGCCGGAGAAGATGCCGCCCAGGATGATCACGGGCAGCAGGAGCGCCCAGGCAGCCTCCCGGAACGCCCGCCGGACCTTGCTCCACGCGAAGGCCTCCGCTGCCGGGAAGCCTCGGCGGATCGCAATGCGGTACGCGACCAGCATGAACAGCCCACCGCCGACTAGACCGGGGATGATGCCCGCCACGAAGAGCTCCACCACCGAGGTCCCGGCCATCACGCCGTACAAGATCATCGGGATCGAGGGTGGGATGATCACCGCCAGGGTCGACGCCGAAGAAGTCACAGCTGCCGCGAATTCTTTGGGATAGCCGGTTCTCTTCATCGAAGGGATTAGGACCGATCCCAGCGCCGCGACATCGGCGACGGCAGACCCCGAGATCTCCGCGAAAAACAGCGACGTGCCGATCGTGACCATCGCCAAGCCGCCCCGGACAAAGCCAATCAGGGCCGACGTGAGTGCGATGAGCCGTCGCGAGATGCCGCTCGCATTCATGATCGCGCCCGCCAGGATGAACAGCGGCACGGCGATGAGGGAGAATTTGACGGCCCCGTCGAATAGCGTCAGAGGCACATTGGGGAGGTCCCGCAGCCCGGTTTCCAGGGCCATGGCCGCCACGGACGCCACTCCCAGAGCGACGGCGATGGGAACATTTGCTATGACTAGCGCTACGAGGCAGAGCAGGACCCAGACGAGCGTCATGCCGGGTCATCCTTTCCCCACGCTTCGACGGCCCAGGAGACTTCAGCGGCCATGAAGAGCAGCGCCCCGACGGGTATCGCCGAATAGACGATCTGGGCTGGAAGCCAGGGCAGGCTCACCAGGAACGTCCCGCCAAGCACCGCGAGGAGCTTACCGCCCATCCACGCAGCGAGGCCGAAGAAGCTTAGAACCACAAGCTCCCGCGCGGCGAACATAGCACGCCGAACAGGAGCGGACGCACGTTGCGCAAAATTGGGAAAGCCGAGGTGGGCTCCGCGCAGAGCTGCCAACGCCGCGCCGTAGTAGGTCAGCCACGCGAGTAGGATCGCGGCAACTTCGTCGTACCAGACCAGCGAATAGCCAGCCTTGCGGCTGGCCACGCCCACCACCACCACCACCGCCGCCAGCGTCGCGATCAGCCCGACAACAGCGGCTTCCAGGACGCGGCCTAAGGCCGCTCGCAAGCCCACCCAACGCCAAGCGGCTAGTATCACCGTTCTGCCGAGGCCAGGGCAAGCGAACGCTCGATCATGGCCCTGCCCTGCGGGACATCCCGGGCGAACTGTTCGAACAGCGGCTGTCCGGGCAGCTAAGAAGAGCTCCCGGTCGCATTCGTTGACGGCGATTCCCTCGGCGCGCAGATCCGCGAGCAGGCGCTCGTCCAGCATTTCAGCCTGCTCGTAGACGAAGGGCTGGACTTCCTCGGCGGTTTCTCGGACGATTGCCCGCACCTCGCTGGGGAGCGTCCGCCAATGGTCGCGGCCCGCCATCAGGTAGGCGGGCGTGTAGACATGGCCCGTCAGAGTCAGGAACTGCTGGACCTCGTGGAACCTCTGGCTGTGAATCTGGCTCAGGGGGTTCTCTTGGCCGTCGATAACGCCCGTCTGCAGAGCGATGAAAGTCTCGGCCAGCGACATCGGCGTCGGGTTGGCCCCGAATGTCTGGAACAGCCGCACCCGCCAGCGACCGCGGGGTGTCCGGAGCTTGATCCCAGCTAGGTCCGAAGGGCCGACGATCGTCCGCAGATTGTTGGTGATGTGGCGAAAGCCGTTCTCCCAGACCCCCAGCAGTTCGTAGCCGCGCTCGGCGGCGGCGGGCGCTAGCCGGCGGCCACACCACATCGCGCTCGATGCGCCCCATGTGCGAGCGGTCCCGCACGAGGTACGGCATCTCGAAGAGGCCGAACGACTCCACGGCCGACGACATGATCGTCGACGGCAAGGAAAAGTCCACGGTGCCGAGCTTCAGCTTGATGAGCAGGGTCTCGTCGTCACCTAACTGGCTGGAGCCGAAGACGCTGATCCGGGCCAGCCCCGCTAGGCGCAGATTGGCTCGGCGAGCGAACTCGTCCGCTGAGACCGCCGTCAGCGAACCCGGCGATGCCACATGGGCCAACCGCAGCTCCAGCAGCTCCGGGCTGCCCCCGCACCCGGCAGTTAGCGTCGCCAGCAGCGCCGCTGCGGCGAGCCGCATCACCACGGCATCTTGCGTCCGGTATATTCGCGGCCCTTGGCCATCGTCGCGGCCGAGGCGCCGGCACCGATGCGCACGCCCTCGTCAATCATGTCGGTCACGTCGTCTTCGCGAACCGTGTTGAGGAACGGAATCTTGTTCGCCTTGCAAGCGTTGAGGACCCTGGACCGCGCTGCGCGCATCGTGGGATGCAGCGAGCGGTTGGGGCCGTGGCCGTCGGGCAGGCCGAGGGACAGGCCCATGTCGCCCGGACCCCACTCGGCGAAGCCGACGCCCGGCACGGCGGCGACCCTTTCGGCGTTGGCCAGCGCATGCTTGTCCTCGATCTTGAGTCCCAGCAGGAACTCGCCCTCGGGGTTGAGCGGCCAGGGCTCCGCCTTGCGCATGTAGTCCTCCCGCGAGACGCCCCAGATCTCCGAGGGATAGCCCTGGCTCCCGTTGCCCAGGAGGCCTTCCCCGAGCTCGGGCACTACAGGCTTAGCGTTGGGATAGCGGGCCGCACGGACCATCCATTTGATGGCTTCCGGATCGCGGGCGTGGCAGAGGAGGATGCCATGCGCACCGCAAAGCAGGGTTTGCTGGACAACCCAGAAGTTGGCCCGCATATGCATTTCGTCGATGCCTAGCACGGGCAGCGTAGTGATCACGGCCGGGGTGCGGTGCCCGCTCCGGGTGGGGCCGCCATCGACTAAACCGCGCATGAAGTTCCTCAGCGCGGTGAAGTCGAGCGAGCCGTGCTCCATCTCGTAGTTGATGTAGTCGTACGGGGTGCCCGCCATTCGGACGCCTTCCTCATAGCCGCCACCACCGCCTGTGTAGTAGATCGCTTGGCCATCCTCCAGAAGTTCGATGGCCCGGTTGACCCGCCGAGCTTTGTAGGCTGCTCCTGTCGCGGCTGGTGCCGCAGCGGCGGCTCCCGCTGCGGCGAGGGGGGTGGCGAGGAATTGCTTGCGCGTCATAGCGACACAATAGCTCCCTCGTACTGCCTGCGTCAACCCGCGCCGAGCTGCACTGCCGCAGCCGCCGGGCGTACTGGGCTATTTGGCAGTTGCAATGCGGTTGCGGCCGTCCCCGCCGACACCCCAGCAGGAAGGCCGTCGCCGCAGGATGTGGAGCAGCGCAACCCCAAGCCGACGCTGCAAAACCCACGCTATGTCCGTCTAGCTGCGCTCAACGCTGCCGACGCTCCAGGCCCCCCAAGTTTGCCTGCACTCCGGCGAGATGCCCTTCTGAGACGCCCTTCCAAGGCGAGCCGGCGCACTATGCCGCCGTTCCGGCGTTGAACGGCACTCGGGGGGACTGGGCCCCGCGACTCGGGTCGAGCAACAGACGACAGGACGCTCGAATGGTCGGGGCGCCGAGATTTGAACTCGGGACCTCTTGCTCCCGAAGCAAGCGCGCTACCAGGCTGCGCCACGCCCCCGACTCTGATCTCAGTGTACCCTACCTCGCCGCGGCGTGCCGCTCTACGGCAAAGACCGCAGGCGGCAACCGGGTCCTTCCGCATCCGGTCCGCCGCAGGGCAGTGCCCGTCTAGCTGGCCTGGGGCCCGGAAGCCTCGTCCGTTTTCGGCGCCACGGTGTCCAAGATCTGCCGTCCCCGGTCCAACGCCTCCTTGCCGACCGCCTTGGCCTCGGCGGCAACCTGGCGTCCATGCTCAAGGATATCTTTCCCCGCGCGCACCGTCTCGGTCGCCGCCTCGCGACCGTGGTCCAGAACCTCTCGGCCTAGCTCAGCCGCTTCCTGTCGCTTGCGATTCGCGAACTCGCGTCCGCGAGCCGCAGTCTCGGCCAGCGACGCCCTGGTCTCCTGGCCCGATCTCGGCGCGAAGAGGACGGCTCCTGCGACTCCCAGCGCGAGCCCAGCCACAAACCATGCGAGGTTGTTGTCGTCTTTTTGCTTCGCCATCGGACTAGCCCTGGATCCAGTCTAGCGCATAGCGCCAGCTAGGGCAGCCCGTATGCCCTTCAGAAAGCTCCCCGGCGGGGGCTGGGTGGGAGGACAGCTTCCGTCGCGTCAGAGGAGCTGGCTACTGCGCCATCTGCTGGCGGGCATGCTCCGCCGCCCCGGTCAGCCCCGCGGCGTCGCCCAGTTCCGCCAGCACGACACCGAAGCTATCGCGGGAGTTGTTGGGAAGGACCGCACGTGCCGCCGCTAGAAGAGGCTCCTCGAAGAAAGGCAGGCTGCGACTGATCGAGCCGCCTAGGACAACCACGTGAGGGTCCAGGACGCAGCAAAGCATTCCCACTGCCGTGCCAACCGATGTGCCAAATTCGCTCCAGGCCCGCAGCGCTGCTCGGTCGCCGCTGTTCGCTCGGTCGCCGATTTCGCGAGCGTTCGGTGCTGCGCTCTCTGCGACTCCCGCGTGGCGGGCATACGCTCGGCTGACTCCAGGGGCGGCGCAAGCGTGGTCGAAGTCCGAATCTCCCACCCGGCAATAGGCCACCTCGCCGGCGTTGCTGGTTGCCCCGCTGTAAAGCTGGCCCTCGACCACAATGCCGCAACCGAAGCCGGTTCCCAGCGTGACGCCAACGACGACCGGCATCCCGCGCCCTGCGCCCCGCACCGCTTCGCCGAGCGCGAAGCAGCCGGCGTCGTTCTCGAGATACAAGGGGGCCCCCAGCTCGTTTTCGCTGAACTTCCCGATACGAAAGCCTTCCAGGTGCGGCAGCGAGTCTCGGTCTTGCAAGATCTTGTTCCGGGTGTCCAAGGGGCCGGTGCTACCCATGCCCACGGCCAGCGGATTCCCGACGACTCCCGCCTCCGCCTTCGCCTGCTTGACGACCCGCTTCAGATTCAGGAGAGTCACCGCGGGCCGCATCGCGGCCATCGTGGGTAAGCGGGCGATTTTGCCAAGCCGGTTGCCGGCTAGGTCGAAGGCGGCCGCGGCAATCTTCGTACCGCCCAGGTCCACGCCGAGTAGAAAGCTCCTTGCCACGATTCCTCCCCAATTCTTCAATCGCGCTGATCGTGAGGTCCCGCATGAGACGAGATCAAAATGAAAGCGCCAGCCGAGCTGGACTTGCACCGGGCCCGCTCCGGGAACTTGAGCGTTGCTCCGGTCGTATTCGCCGCTCTCCCAGCGCCGGTTGCGAAAGGACGGATGAGGGCCAATCGCGGCTCCCGTGGACAAGTCCAGCTCCGGCCCGTAAATGGTGTTCAAACCGCTGAATTCGACCTTATCGATATTCAGCGCGTTGGACAGCTCGAACGAAGCTTCCGCCCGGTGCGACTGCGAGAAAGAGTAAGGACATCATAAGACACCGAGAAAGCGAGCTGCCCCGCCTCTCTCTTGCTGAGCCTTGGTGCGGGTTTCGTTGCAACTCCCGGTCCGGCGCGCTGCTTCGGAGCGCAACCGGACGGGTGCCACACAACCTCCGTCTCCACACTGTTCGTGGAGGGTGTGAAGACAGAAGACATGCCGGGGCCTGGCCGTCCGCCCCCGCGGCAGGGGGCGGCTATGGCACCGGATCCGGTGTGAGGCCTTGCAATCACCCCGAGTTGACCGAGAAGGAGTGGCTCGGCGAGGGTTGCGGCCAGGGACGGACCCGGTTGCGCCGCGCCATCGCGATCCCTTCCGCCACAACCGCTCAGGGAGAATGAGCCGTTCGGAGCCCCCCAGCTGAATCAGGCGCATACGCATGGCTGCTCCAACATCTCTCGCCTGTTGAAAAATCAACGCCTTGGGCATCCATCCTTTTCTGGCGTTAAGGAGAGTGCTGTCGCAGGGCCGGCCCGGAGGCGGCCGACGGTACACTGCCGCACGCGATCTCCGCCCGTACAGGGGGCGGGGCCCGGGAATCGGGAGGCTCGCTCGGAGACCGGCGGCGCACGACGGAATCTACGGTAGCGTCTCCATAAAGCCCCAATTTGCGGAGCAACCGGATTGCGAGGCGGCCTCACCCGGGAGCGAATGCCGTTATGGCCCCCAGGACCGGTCGCTCCTTCCGCCCGGGGGAACAATTCGCCAGTTGCGGTGTCCCTAGAAGCGAGAAGCAGGCGGTAGGCCAGCTTAGCAGCCCCGGCACGGAGCGGCAGTGCTACCCTGTGCTTGCCACATCGGCCAGCTAGTATGCGTCGCGAGTCGCCAATGCAGCCAGACACCATGCGAGACGACCCCGACGCCGACTTGGTCCGCGGACTCAAGTGCGGCTCCGCCACTAGCTTCCGCCTCCTGCTAAGGCGCTACCAGCATCCGGTCTATGCGTATGTCTGTCGGCAGATCAACGATCCCGTGGAGGCCGAGGACGTTACCCAGGATGTCTTCATCAAGGTCTTCCGCAAGGTCCAAACATTCCGGGCGGACTGTAGCTTCAAGAATTGGCTGTATCGCATCGCGGTACATGAATCGTCCAATCGGCGTCGCTGGTTCTCCCGGCACCGGTTCCGAGAAGTGGTCGAGTGCATCGGCAATAGTCAGCCAAACGCCTACCTCGATGCCCTGCCCGACCCTGGGCGCAGCCCGTTCGACCAAGCGGAGCGCCGCGAACAAAGAGACCTTCTCAACTATGCCTTGCGCAAACTCAAGCCCAAATATCAGGAGGCCGTCGTACTCCGCGATGTCGCCGGGTTGAGCTACCAAGAAATCGCCGAGACGCTCGGTATCGCGCTAGGCACAGTGAAGTCCAGGATTATGCGCGGGCGGGAAGGGCTTAAACGCCACCTCCTGACCCATGCCCCTACCCTCGCTCCGGAAGGAGCGACTTGGCAGACGGAGTAGAACCATGACATGCCGTTGGGTCATGAACCGGCTGGCGCAATACGTCGACTGCGCTGTCGGCCCCATCGAAGCAGCACTGGTGCGATTCCACTTAGTGCGCTGCGCCGCATGCTACGAACGCTACGAACACCTGGAGTTCGCGAGGAACATGGTCAGGGCGTTCCCGCCCCCCAGACCATCCCCCAATTTCGAGACAAGATTGATGAGCGCCTTCTCCATCGAAGCCGTCCGGCGGAGCCACCCCGGTTGGGCGTGGCAGCGCCTGAGGCTAAAGCTCGACAACCTCATGCGGCCCCTGGCTTTGCCGGCTTTCGGCGGCATGGTCTTGGCCTTGGTTCTGGTCCCGGCGCTGCTATCGGCGTTTTGGATGGAGCCGACGGCCCATGCCGATGATATCCCCCTGCGGCTCTTGGCCCAACCACTGGTGACAGCGCCAGTGATGGTGATGCGGTCCCCCTGCGGAGTGGACCGAGACTACACAGTTCTCGCCTACATCGATCAGGACGGCGGCGTCTACGACTACACGGTCGCTACCGACGAGCCCCTCAATAACCGGATGCTGGGCCAGCTCGGCAATCTCTTGCTCACGAGCCGCTTCCAACCCGCGCAGCGGTTCGGGCAGCCCACTCTAGGCCAAGCCGTGATCCTGTTTCAGCGCGTGGAAAGTATGGCGTAGCGGTGGACAAGTAGGGCTTTTGAAAGGTTTGCGGATTTATTTTGGTCAGACCTTGCGATAGAACGACACGGATTGAGGATGAAGACTCGGCCATTGGATCGGTTTATGTCTCGCTTCGCATGTAGCCGATCACGTGGGTTCGGCCGCTACCCCGTCACAGCTCTGTTCAAAACGGCTGTTCGAATAGCTCGGTGGTTTCTGCCTCAAGTCGTCCGAGGCCAGCGTCGGCAGCTATCGATGGGGGCCGCTCGCTCGGGATTTTTCGGTTGTTTAGTCCCCACTGGGGCTAGTTCAGCTGTATGTGCGATTTCAATTTAGTGGAGATTATTGATCGCGTCAAAAGTTGTGCCCCTGGAATCCATTCGTCGATTGATCTGCTGGGTGGATCTGTTGCACACTATTCGAAAAAACTTTTTCCACGTTTTACCGCAGACCAGCAGTTCGAAGTTCGGAGCAGCGTGGTCTTGCAGTTCCAGAGGGGAAAGTCGGTGGCCCATGGAAAGTCCTGCGTTCCTTGCCAACACGCACGATTCAGCGTTGGATCTCACGCTTCTAGCTGGTAGGCATGGGGAGTCTCAGAGATCGCAAAAGAACGGGACGACCGCACAAATGGACAGACCAGCATGCCGCCTGGACCCACGCCACCGTCGTAGACCAAAACCCGGAGCCAATACCAATGTGAGTTCGCTCGGTGGATCGCGCAGCGAGGGTGCCAAGCCTTGCGGGAAAAGTTCGGCAGTGCCCTGAGGGTCTCCCCTGTGCGCCGGCTCCTGCGGTACGCTGCACAGTCTGAGCCCGCTACCGGGCAGCGGTGGGAAAACCAACAGTGCCCCAGCTCGTTCGCCGGCCCCCGGAGTAGGGAGCCCCGCTCGGCTGCGCCGAGCGGGTCCGGACGCCTTGGGGGCAGTCGCGGGCAGCCCCCAGCGGGCGGATGGCCAGCGGCGCTTGCGCTGCCACCGGCTGGCAGCTAGCAGCCCGGAGGGCCAGCTCTAGGACAGGGTGCGGGAAGGCCCTGCCACGGCGGAGGTCTTCCGGGAGTTTTCGAAGCTGAGGAAGCAGATCGGAAGATCCTGGTAGTGGTCGACAATTGCAGGATACGCCACGCGCAGAGAATCCAGGAATGGCTGGCGGCGAACCAAGCCGCAGCAGAGTTCTGTTTGCAGCCGACCTACTCGCCTCCAGTCAATCCGGTCGAATGGCTAGGGGCTTCGGTCCTGTGTCGGGTCAGTCGCCAACTGAGCAAGATCGAAGCCCAGTTGCGCGCCAAGCTGGAAGCTGCCTGCCTGTCTTTGCGGGGAGCTCCGGAACAGGTGCAAACCTTCTTCCGCAAGGCAGACTGCAAGTATATTCTTGCCTGAATTCTCAAGACACGACTTTGGCTCCGATCAGTAGTGGGCCTGTGTCAGTTCCATCCACGGAGCACATCATGACTCTGCTCATTAGAGCTCGCACGCCGTCTCCGGCCCGAGCACGACCTTCCCGAGATCGGTTTCGGCTAAGCGACATGGGAAATATATAAGCCCCAGTCAATTGGTGTCCGTCTAACTCCTTCCGACCACATACCAGTGGCTCCCCGCTCACCGATTCTGTTAGGCACCGGAAAAGAGGAGCTGCGGAGCAACCCATCAAGTGGTGCGAATCACAGGCGTAATGCCGGCCCGCCAAGTCCTCCTTGGCCGCCAAAACCTCTCCGCGCTCTTCGCCCCGCCGCCACTTCCCACCAACTGCTCCCAGAACGATCCCAAACCGCGGAGGCCCCTGAAAGCGCTCGCAGCGGTGGGCTCCGCCATCGTCGACAGCTCAATCTCCCGCTTCCGATCGCCCGCGACCTCCCGTCACGTCAGATCCAGCGGACCAGGGCCACCTCTAGCGAAAGCACCAGGAGGGGGTGGTCGAACTTCTCGCCTTCCTCCCAAAGCACCACCGTGACGGACTGATGGGCCGCGGGCATGAACCCCTCGTCGACCCAGCGCTTGAGTCTCCTACGCCTCTCCTCGGTCTCGGCCCCAAGGCCGAGCGCCGAGATCTCCGCGACGGCATTCCTCCAGTCTTTGTGGCCCAGGCTCAGGTCGGGCAGCTAGGGCAAGCGTGCGGGTGGCTTTCGACAATCTCGCCGGCCAATGGTCTCCGGTCCCTGCGTCGGACCTTCCCCAGCGGTGTTAGCAAGCACTGTTCCGGCTGAGCGGCCCGTCCCAGGCGCACTTGCACCCGGGTTCCGATGCCAGGTACAGGCGAGCGCCCGCAGGTTGCAATCTTGGGCCATGAGTCCCAAGATGAAAGATCTCCCATGTCGAAGCCCCGCATGTGCCCGCATTGCCGGGCCTTCGTCGACCCCAATTCCAAGAAGTGCGAATACTGCGACCTCGACTTGCCGCCCACCGCTGGACGCCGCCTCTTGCGGGAGGAGCGGATGCAGGTCGCTACCGGTCAGGCTACCTTCACCACTCTGATCCTGCTGCTCATCAACGGCGTCTTGTTCGCCGCCTCGTGGATTGTGACGATGCGCTTCACCGGCGACATCAGCTTTTTCGGCAACATCGATGGCGAAGTGCTCTTCCAAATGGGCGGCAAGCACAGAGTCATGATCCTGGCCGGAGGCGAGTGGTGGCGGCTGGTCACAGCCGGGTTCCTCCACGGTGGCATCCTGCACCTCCTGTTCAATTCGATGTCGCTCTTCAATCTCGGGCCGCTGGCCGAGCAGATCTTCGGCGCGCACCGCTTCCTGGTGCTATACCTCGCCACGGGCGTCGCGGGCTTTGCTGCCAGCACCTTCTGGTCGCCTTACCTCTCGATCGGGGCGTCCGCCTCGATCTGCGGCCTGATCGGTGCCTGCTACGCCTACGGCCGCATCAACTCCAATTCGCAGCTCCGCTCAATCGCGGTGCGCTGGATCATCGGAATCGGTATCTTCGGCCTGCTCTTCCCGAACATTGACAACGCCGCGCACTTCGGCGGCCTCGCCTGCGGCTTCGGCTTCGCCTATGCCACGAGCTCCCCGGGCCACGACCAAGCTCGCGAGTCCATGTGGAAGGGGACCTCTACCGCCGCAGCCCTGCTTGCGGCGGCAGCCTTCTACATGGCGTACCGCAACTTCGTCGCCCACACGAGCTGAGCTGCGGCTCACCAAGTTACGGCGTCAGCTCAGTGCCGAGAACCTCGCCCCGAACGGCCCGGATCAGGGCCTCAGACTCGTGTCCATTGAGGATCTCAACCCCCCGGACGCCTCGCCCCAGAGCCTCGCCAGCAGCCCGTAGCTTGGCTTCCATACCCCCGACCGCCACCTTGCTGTCGATCAGCTGCCCGACCTGGGCGGCTGCGAGGCGTTCGAGCAACTTCCCTTGCCCATCAAGGACACCGCCCACATCGGTCAGAAACACTAGCCGGTCCACGCCCAGACCGACGGCGCAGGCTGCGGCCATCTGGTCGGCGTTCACGTTGTAGATTGCGCCGGCTTCGCCCCCAGCAACGCAGGCGACGGCAGGTAGGTAGCCTTTGCCGATCAGCAGTTCCAGCAACGCAGGCTCGACTCTCTCGACCTTGCCCACGGCCCCTAGTTCCGGATCCAACTGCGAAGCCTGCACCGTGCCGGCGTCGATCCCGGACAGCCCAACCGCCTGCAGGCCGGCATTCTGAAGCTCGGCAACCAGCTGGCGGTTGACCGAGCCCGCCAGCACCCGCAGCACAGCATCAAGGATCTCGGGCGGCGTGACGCGCAGACCCCGGCGGAACTCGCTGTGATGGTTCAGTCCCGCCAAGTAGCGGCTAAGCCGCTTCCCTCCCCCGTGGACGACTGCCAAGCGGTGGCCGTCGTCGCGCAGCGCCTTCAACTGCCGCGCCAACGCGGCTCGGCTGGCCTTGGATTCCAGCAGCGTGCCGCCGAGCTTGACCAGCAGCTTCATCGGCGCGGGCCGGCGGCAGCGGAGGGCGGAGCCAACCCGGCGGTCTCTGGGCACCCGAGAAGGAGGTTCAGATTCTGCACGGCCTGCCCAGCGGCTCCCTTCACCAGGTTGTCGATCGCCGCCACGATGACCACCCGGCGGCTGTCGGGGTCAATCTGAAAGCCGATGTCGCAGAAGTTGGTGCCCTGGACCCCCCGCAAATCCGGGAAGCGGCCCTCGGGGTACAGCCGCACGAACGGTTCGTCCCGGTAGTACTTGTCGTAGACCGCCCGCAGATCGGCCCATTCCAAGGGCTCCTCAGTCCGCACGTAAATCGTCTCCAGTATGCCGCGGTGGAGCGGCAGCAGCTGGGCGGTGAAGCTCAGCTCGTGCTCGTCCACATCCGTGGTGTGCAGGATCTCCGGCACGTGCCGGTGGCAGAGGACGCTGTAGGCCGACAAGTTCTCCGTCACCTCGCAGAAGTGAGTCTTCGGGGACGGTTTGCGCCCGGCCCCGCTAACGCCGGACTTGGCGTCGCAGACGACGCCGGCGGCCCGATCGAGCACCGCTTCGGTGGTGAGCGGACGCACCGCCAAGTTCACTGCAGTTGGATAGCAGCCCGGGTTGGCCACCAGCCTGGAGATCTTGATGACTTGCCGGAAGAACTCCGGCAGCCCGTAAGCCGCCTCGGACAGAAGCTCCGGGCAGGCGTGCTCCACCCTGTACCACCGCCGGTAGTTGGCCTCGGTGCGCAGGCGGAAGGCGGCGCTCAGGTCGATGCACCGCAGGCCGGCCTCGAGGACAGGCGGGGCGGCTTCCATAGAGACCTCGAGCGATGTGGCGAGGAACACGACTTCCACGCCCTCGTCCCGCAACGCCCCCGGCTCGAACGGGATGCGCGGAGTGTCCTCGCCGAACGGCAGCTCGGCGTCCGAGACCGCTCTATGCTCCAGCAGCACTGGCTGGGCGCACGGGTGCGCCTTGAGAATCCGCAGCAGCTCCGCACCGCTGTAGCCGGTGAATCCGGCGATACCTACCCGCGTCCGTTGCGCCATGCCCCGTAACCCCCTGTCTTTCGATGGTACCCATAGCCGCGCCGAGGGATTGCCGGACCGCAGGCCCAGCCAACGAAGCTAAATTTGGCGGCACTCAGACATCGCAGGCCTGCACAGCTGCGGCCAAACCTGCGAGCGGATCGGATGTCGGGATGAATTCGTGCCCGACGAATCCCTGGTAGCCGACTTCAACGAGCGCCTCCATGACAGCGGGGTAGTGGATTTCCTGCTTGCGATGCAGTTCGTTGCGTCCGGGATTGCCCGCCGTGTGGACATGCCCGATCAGATCCTTCATTTCTCGGATGCGCCGGATGACATCCCCGTTCATGATCTGCACATGGTAGATGTCGAACAGCAGCTTGGCGCGCGGCGAGCCGACTTCGCGGATGATGTCGGCGCAGTAGTCGATATCATCCCCCTGGTAGCCGGGATGGCCCTTCATGGGGTGCGTGTCGTCACGCGTGTTGAGCATTTCCAGGCAGACGGTCACGCCCTTCTCCTCGCCGTAGGCCGCCAGTTCCTTGAGGCCAGCCACAGTGTTCTGGGCACCTTCCTCCAAGGAGATCTCGCCGCTTCCCGGATCCTCAGCAGCGCGCCAGCGGTAGCCGGTGAAGGCAATGATGCTAGGGATGCCCTCCGCCGCGCAGGCGTCCATGTTCTTCTTCGTCGTCTCAATGACCTCTGCCTGGTAGCGCGGATTGTTGAGCCCGCGCATGAACGGCTGACCGGGCATGCCGTTGCTAGCGATCGCGCAGGTCAGTCCGTGGGCTTTGACGGTCGCCCATTGATCAGGCTCCAGTAGCTCGACGCTGTTGAGGCCCAGGTCCGCCGCGTACGAGGCCATGGTTTCGAGGTCCCAGGCCCACTCGGAGGTGTTGAAGCACCAGAAGCAGGCTGAGTGGCGGACATTGCCGCGCAAGGCGTGCGCCCCAGGCGCAGGCGTGTCGTCTTCGGTTGGCTCAGTGCCGCAGGCGGCCAGCGCGGCACCCGCCGCGCCGGCGTAGCGCAGCACATTTCGGCGGCTGGGAGCGGCGGCGAACAGAGGGGTGGTCATGGTCGGATGCCTCCTGGAGGGTGCCCGCGTCTCGGGCGCACCCTCAGTCAGTCTGCCTGGAACTGCGGCGAGATTGCAACCGGCGGAGCCACAATGGAAACCACTTCCCCAGCATCCAGGCCCCAATCGCCAAGTCGATTGCGTGTTCGATCGGCAGCAGGACCTTGGCATAGTGCCGGGAATCCCAATAGCTGACGGGACTGGCGAATCTAGTCTCGAGGTCGAACGGAAACAGCAACAACGGGCCGTCGTGATGATGCGTGGCGATGTCGAAGATCGAATGTAGTCCGCACCCGGCAGCGAACCAGAACAGGACGGCCCAGCCTCGCCGCCCGCCCCCGAGGCCCAGCCACCAGCCCAAGGCCAAGCCTGCTGCGATCGTCGGCGGCGCATGCATGGAGTTGTGCCCGATGAGCCAGACCGGATCTCCGAAGAAAAGGGCGTCGTAGTCGGCCCCAAAGAACGGGGCGCCCGAGCCAAGGTCGAGGCGGCGCCGGATGCCGTACCAAGCTGTCAGCAGCATCAGCGGCATGTCGGGCAGGAAGGAACCCAGGACAAACGAAGCATGGGGGTTGCAGCCACGCGTAGCGAGCACCGATCGCAGCCAAACCGTCTGGAGAACATGGGAATAGGTATGCATGGGCGGGATGCGAGCAGGCTCAACGGTCTCGGCTGGCGTCCCCGAATCGCGACCTAGACTCCGCTGGCCAGGGTCGGGGGGCTGGCGGTGCCGCAATGGGCAGTCCAAGATATCCCCTCGAGATTGGCAAGAGGCTGCGGCGAGAGATCGTTGTCCGCGCCGGATGCACGACTTGCTGCTTTGATAAAAGTCGACCGCCCTTGACTAGAATGTGCCGGACGGCAGGCCGTCGCCGAGCGCCGCGAGGGCTACGGATTGGGTCACCGCGACTCCCTGATCGCGGACCGGAGGTTCACAGGGGTCCCGTCGAACACCTGCTGGCGTTCGCCTGGCCACAGAACTTCGACCCGTAGCGGGCCGGGAGCCTCCCCCAGCCCGAAGTGCATGGGCACCAGACTCGACGAAGCGTAGCCCCTTGCGCTCGTCCGCCAGGCGGTGCGGCCGTCGAGCCGGACCCGGCTCCCTAGCGCACTTCGGTTGGACTGGGTGCCAATGAGGTCCAGGGCGACCCAGCTGCCGGTCGATGCCGTCACATTGCGCCACAGCCGCGCAGGCTCCCCTAGGGCGGTCACCACTAAGTCGAGCCGGCCGTCGCCGTCGAAGTCGGCCGCCACCACGCCGCGGTGGGCTCCGGCAGAGCCGATTTCCTGAGCGTCTCCGAAGCGTCCGTCCCCGAGATTGCGGAATGCCGTGAGCGGCTGCCGATAGACGAATGGCTCGAAGTGCTCCACCAAGTCGTTGACGTGCGAGTTTGCTGTCAGCAGGTCCACCCGGCCGTCGTTGTCGAAGTCGGCGAGGGCGTTGCCCCACCCCGCGTACGGCCTCGAGGCCTTGGCGAGACCGCTCCTCACCGTGGCGTCGCGGAAACCGCCCGCCCCGTCGCCTCGAAAGAGCGGAAACGTTTCGTTGCTGAGGGCTGTGACCGAGAGGTCTGCATGGCCGTCGCCGTCAATGTCGGCAACATCTACCCCCATGGAGGCGACCGGGCGGCCGTGGTCTAGCAAGGCCGCTCCGGACAGCAGCGCATCTTCCCCGAAACCCCCGTCTCCGTTGTTCAAGAAGAGGGAGTTCGGCAGATTGTCGTTGGTGACGAAGAGGTCCGGCCACCCGTTGCCGTCGAAATCAACCGCTGTGGCGCTCATCCCGCGCCCCGGGGCCCCCAAGATTCCCGCAGCCGCGGAGACATCTTCAAACCGGCCCGCCCCGAGGTTGCGGTAGAGCCGGTTCCCGATCGGGGTGAGATACTTCGGATGGCAGTACACTCGCAACCCCCGCTCTCGGTCACCGCAGTAGCGGTCGAATCCCAGCGTCCAGTCGGCGTAGTTCACAACGAAGAGATCCAAGAGAGCATCGCCGTCATAATCCGTCCAAGCGGCGGCGACCGCCCATTCGGAGCTGCCGATGCCGGACTCGCCCGTGATGTCCTCAAAGGTGCCGTCACCCCGGTTGCGGTACAGGAGGTTCCGGAAGACGCCGGCCAAGAATAGATCCGTGTGCCCGTCGTTGTCGAAGTCCGCGGCAGCAGCGCCCATCGAGTACCCGTGACCCGCCAACCCCGCCCCCTCCGTCACGTCGGTGAACTCCAGGCCGCCCTCGTTGCGATAGAGCCGATTGAAGTACTCCGGGCCCTCTTTATGGAGCGCGTCGCCCGCAGCGCCATTGGTGAAGAAAATGTCCGGCAGCCCGTCCCCGTTATAGTCGAAGACGGCGAGGCCTCCGGCCATGGTCTCGATCATGCGCTTTGGGGGGGTCGGCGCATGGCGGAGCGTGAAGCGGACGCCGGAATCAAGGGTGACGTCCTCGAATGCGAAATCGGCTGCGCCGACCGATACGGCGAGGGCGGGAGCCAGGGCGGCACTCGCCCATCCGGCGCATCTGCGCTCACTCGGCAAACCTTAGGGTAACCGCAGGCCGGCGACCCCGCGGAACTGCAGCGGCTTGTCGCCATCGACACCCGGAGCCGAAGCCGCCCCGAACCTCAGCATGCGTACGGCGCAGGAGCCAGCGGAATTCCTCTGCACCGCAGGCGGCCTCAGTTTCTGGGCCGGCCGGCCCGAGCGCAGCAACCGGCCTCGCCCCGCCGCCAAGGCAGACCGGGATCCTGGATGCCCTCCTCCCGGCCGCAGCGTCCGCGCAAGGAAGTCCATAACAAGCAACCCGGACATGCTGATGCCGCTTAAGCCATGGAATCCTCAGCACCTACGAATCTTCCGGCCCGGGTTTTCGCCTTTTCGTTAGTGGGCGACAGTCAAGTCCGGGCGCTCGGCAATCGTCGGTGCCACAGGTTTCGCTGGTGCTACCTTCGTTGGTCCCACAGCGTCAAACGAAATGGTATCGGTCCAGTTGTCGAAGAGCAGTGCCAGATATTCCCAGCGGTTCGGCATCGTCGCCCGGACGCGGGCTGTATGAGCCGTGTTAATGCGGTCGGTGCTCCAATGCCCCCAGCGCATGAGGATGTACACGCCGCAGGATTCCGCGAAGTCTTCAATTGCTCCATTTCGGCGTGCGTAATCAGTGACGTACTGTCCGTCGGCATCTGCTGCGGCCTTCCACTCAGCGCTGGCGCTGAGCAATGTTCCGAACCGCGCCTGGGCCTCGTAATCCACTCCGTGGCACAGCTCGTGCGTCATCAGTTCCTCGAAACCTAGATTCACTTTGAGGTCGCGGAAATGCCAATGGGCTCGGTCGTCAAACTGCCACTGGCCCGGAGGAAAAGCGATTTCATGGCTGGGCGGGACAGGGCCGCCTGCGTTGTCGGGGTTGGTGAAGTAGTTGTACAGCGGCGGATGGTTGGCGTCGTCATGGATGCGCAGGTGGAGCGGCATGACTGTCCTGCGCAGCTTCTCCGGCTGCAGCGCCCATGCGTGCGCAAACTGCTCGGCAGTCCAGTCGAGGCCGCTGTAATGGTGCTTGCCGAACGTGATTAGCGCTGAGGCTGCACCGGCAGTTGCGACGTATGCCACAGTGGTATCGGTTTCGTCGACCCTGGTCAGGTAAAACCCCGGGATGCGATCTTTGATGTCCCATGCGGCATCAAATGCCCACGTGATCGCCCTCCAGTCGGGATTGGCCTGAGCCCAGGCGTCGCTTGCTGCGACTGCTGCGATGATTACTGCGATGATTGCTTTCTTCATGAGGGTGATTGTCCTTATCTTGTTGCGTCTAAGAGAGTCATTTCCGCTACCCCGCGTCGTGCCTCCGCCGCGCTTTGCCCGAGACGGGCGGCAGCCAGCTCTTGCGTCCGGGAGTTTCTTCATAATTGCATAATATCTATGATTATACCAAAAAACTCTCCTAGATAATTTCCCGGGATGGTTGTTGCGGGGCCATACTGATTTTGCCAAAAGTAATTGCAGGTCTGGTCGTTTTCAACCTCTCAGCAGCTCCCCCGCGCCAACACACACAAACTGGTCTATAGATGTTTTTTATCTGAGATATTACAGCATGTAACCTGCCTGTGTTTCCTGCTATTATCAATTCATGAAGTTTCCAGCCTTTCCCGACTTTCGACGCATTCCCCATCGGTCCCGACCCACCATTAGGAAGCTGGTCGTGATCCAAGCCCGGCACGGCAAATCCCTCCAAGCCCTAGCCAAGGAATTCGGCATCGGCATCCACACAATCCGCACCTGGCCTTGGCTCTATGCCTGCTATGGGTTCCAAGCTCTCGGACAGCAACCCAAACCGGGACGCCCTCCCTGCCTCTCCCACCACCCAATGCAGCTGATCCTCGCAACCCTGCGGGACAAATCCCCCGACCAGTTCCAGCTCGAGTTCGCCTACCGGTCCCTGAAAATTGTCCGGCCAGGGATCCTCGACCAGTTCCCAGTCAAACTGTCCCTGGCGACGGTGCGCAGGGTCCTGCGACGCCTCGGTCTCACTCCGCAGCGCCCTCAGTTCCGGGCCTACCAGCAGAACGCCGCCGCCGTGCGGACTGGGATCGCAGCAACCTACCCCGCCCTCGCCCAGTGCGCGCAGGAGCAGGGAGCCCTACTGCTCTTTGCCGACGAGGCCGGCAGGACCTCGCACTCCCACCGGGGCGCTCCGTGGGGTCCCCGGGGCCAGACGCCTGTCGTCCAGCCAACAGGGGAGCG
The DNA here is from genome assembly GCA_965213745.1 of Bryobacterales bacterium. GTDB lineage: Bacteria > Acidobacteriota > Terriglobia > Bryobacterales > UBA6623 > VXMF01. The sequence goes on from CBDBZZ010000021.1 coordinate 18,801, forward strand.
GTTCCGGCTAAACATGCTGTCCGCGATCAGTCCCTCGGGGAGCAATTCATTACATGATCCATTCCGGAACTACCACAGCAGACACGTTTGAAAAGTTCCTGCAGCAGATTCCGGACCAGACGAATTCTAGACCGATCTACGTGATAGTGGACCGCCACAGCATCCACACATCCAAGCATATACTGATCGCGTCAAAAGTCGTGTCATCAGAATTCAGGCAAGAATATACTTGCAATCTGCCTCTCGAAAGAAGGCTCGCACCTGTTCCGGAGCTCCTTGCAAAGACTGGCAAGCAGCTTCCAGGTTGTCGAGAAGCTGTGCTTCGGTCTTGCTCAGCTCGCGACTGACCCGCCGCTTGACCAAGGCCCCTAGCAGTTCCACTGGATTGACTTGCGGCGAGTAGGTTGGCTGAAAGTACAGCTCTACCGCGGCTCGGTTCGCTTCCAGCCACTCCTGGATGATCCGGGCCCGGTGAATACTGCAGTTATCGACTACCAACAGAATCTTCCGGTCCGCTTCCTCCACGATCCGCTTCAAAAACTCCCGGAAGACCTCCGCCGTGACAGGACCTTCCCGCACGGTGTAATGGAACTGGCCCTCCGGGCTGCTGGCCGCCAGCCGGGGGAGGCGGAAACGCCCGCCGGCCACCTGCACGGCGGGGGTCTGACCGCACGGGCCCTAGGTGCGCCCGTACACGCTCTGCGAAGCCAGGCCGGACTCGTCGACGAAGGCGATCATGGCTCCCAACTCCCGGGCATGACGAAGGATCTTGGGGAACTCTTGGTCTTTCCAGCGCTGCACAGCAGCGGGATCGTACCGGGTGGCACGCCGCTTGGGCCGCTACGGGGCGAGTCCGAGCGGCGCAGGATCCGGCGCACCGGGGAGACGCTCAGGACGTTGCCGAACTTCTCCCAAAAGGCTTGGCACACTCGCTGCGCGGTCCACCAAGAGAACTCGAATTTGCATTGATCGGGGTCTTGGTCTAGGACGACGCTGCGGATCCAAGCCAGGTGCCGGTCTGTCCATTTGCGTGGTCTCCCCGTTCTTTTACGATCCCGCAGGCTTTCCATACCTCCCAGGATGAAGCGTGAGATCCAGCGATAGATCGTGCGTATGGAGCAAGGGACGCAGGACTTTATCTGGGCCACTGGATTTCCCCCAATAAACCGCAAGACCAGGTTTTTTTCGAACCTCGAACTTCTGATCCGTAGTAAGGCGTAGGAAGAAGAAGAATCTTTCTTTTATCATACTAATAGAGCACAACAAATCCACCCTGCAGATCAATCGACGAAGGGATTCCCGAGACACGACTTTTGACGCGATCAGTAAAAGCCTGGCAGAAGCGGACCGAGGCACCGGTGGAGATGCATCAATGGCCGGCGTACTCTCCGGCATAGAACCCTACGGAGCAAGTCCGGTCGGTCGTCAGGCGCCGGGTGGGGAAGATGCTGGTCCGGACGGTCCGCCAGCTCAGGGAGCGCTTACGGTGGTGGCGGACCAGGGGTGCCACCACCGTCTGCGGCTTCCCGCCCTGCGCCTCCGCCACCGCCGCCACCGCCGCCAGCGGCGGCCCGAGCGCCGCCGGGTCGCCCCGGTCCGCGGCCTGCACGGTCAGCCCCACCAGCACGCCGCGGTCCAGGTCCACCGCGGGCTCGGCCTGGGGGGCCCTGTCCGGCGCGCCCTCCTGCTTGCGGGCCACCCGGGCGTCCGGATCCACCGGATGCTCCCGCTCCTGGTTCGCCAGCGACTGGTTCCGGCGCCGGCGGTCGCACTCGAGCCACTCTTCCTGCGTCGGCGCCTCGAGGCCCGCGGATGCCGCCAGGCGCTCGAGGAACCCCCCGTAGCCCTCCTGGTGTTCCGCCGCCGCAGCGTGCTCAGCGCCGCGTGGGCTTCCAGCGGGGTGGCGTCCACCCCGACCGTCTCGCCCTTCGCCAGCCCGGCGGCCCGCAGCCTCTCCAGCACCCAGGCGAAGACCTGCTTGGGCGTCTCGAGGTCGAGGCGCTGGCGCGGGCGGCACAGCGGGGAGTGGTCCGGCGGCGACTCGTGGAGCCCCTAGCCGAGGCACTCGCGGAGCGAGAGGGTGTCGCTGGCCTGCAGGACGCTGGCGCGCTCGGCATGGAGGCCCAGCAGGTAGCCGAGCAGGAGCCTGCGGCAGGAGACGCCCGGCGGCAGCGAGGGACGGCCCAGCACGGCGGCGTAGCAGGGCTGGCAGAACCGCTCCAGGCACTCGTCGAACCCGGCGCGCTCGAGCACCTCGTGGAGCTTCTCGCAGAACGGGACGGTCGGGGCCTGGGGGAGTTCGTCCGCAGGGAGGAAGACGAGCCTCTGGATCCGCTTGCGAGCGCCCAGCGACATCTGAACAAGTATCCCACGCAATGCTCTCGCACCGCAAGCCCCCGAGCGCAGCGCCGCTCAGCTCGTCTAGCTCTGAGGCCGCGGGTCGGCGCGGGCGCTGGGATCGCCCGGTGGCGTCCCAAGGCTTCCGGCCGGTGATGTCGCGTCAGGGTGTGTTCCGATCCCCGCGGACAGAATCCTCTTGGAGCGCAGGCAACCGCACGTATTCTCGCCTGGACGCCTCCTGTCTGGCTCGAATGTCTCTGAACATCGTCTCAACGTCGTAGTTGAACCGGGCAGCGTACGCCTGCCGGATGGCCCGGAGTTCAGCGATGATCGGGTCCGTCTGCCTAGTCTCCATGGTCGTAATCCTCCATGAGTTCATTGGGCGTGCAAATTACCGGCGGATCGTAGCCAACCTTGCGGCACGCTCGCTCGATCCGTGACCGCGCGACGGCACTCGCGATGCGCCGGAGATTCCACGTCAACAGGTAGTCAACCTTGTTCGTACTGATCGCGTCAAAAGTCGTGTCATCGAAATTCAGGCAAGAATATACTTGCAGTCTGCCTCTCGAAAGAAGGATCGCACCTGTTCCGGAGCTTTTTTCAAAGACTGAAAAGCAGCTTCCAGGTTGTCACGAAGCTGTGCTTTGGTCTTGCTCAGCTCGCGACTGACCCGACGCTTGACCAAGGCCCATAGCAGTTCCACCGGATTGACTTGCGGCGAATAGGTCGGCTGAAAATACAGCTCTACCGAGGCTTGGTTCGCTTCCAGCCATTCCTGGATGATCCGGGCCCGGTGCATACTGCAATTATCGACTACCAACAGAATCTTCCGGTCCGCTTCCTCCGCGATCCGCTTCAGGAACTCCCGGAAGACCTCCGCCGTGACAGGACCTTCCCGCACGGTGTCATAGAGCTGGCCCTCCGGGCTGCTGGCCGCCAGCAGGTGGAGACGGAAACGCCCGCTGGCCACCCGCACAATGGGGGTCTGACCGCACGGGCCCCCAGTACGCCCGGACACGCTCTGCGAAGCCAGGCCGGACTCGTCGGCGCAGGCGATCAGGGCTCCTCACTCTTGGGCACGACGAAGGATCTGGGGGAACTCTGCGTCTTTCCAGCGCTGCACAGCAGCGGGATCGTACCGGGTGGCGCGCCGCTTGGGCCGCTGCGGCGTGAGTCCGAGCCGCCGTAGGGTCCGGCGCACCGTGGAGACGCTCAGGACGATGCTGAACTTCTCCCAGAAGGCTTGGCGCACCCGCTGCGCGGTCCACCAAGCGAACTCGAATGGATCTTGATGGGGGTCTTGGTCTAGGACGACGATGCGGATCCAAGCCAGGTGCCGATCTGTCCCTTGGCGTGGTCTTCCCGTTTTTTACGATCCCGAAGACTTTCCAGGCCTCCCAGATAGAAGCGTGAGATCCAGCGATAGATCGTGCGTATGGAGAAAGGGACGCAGGATTTTATCTGAGCCACTGACTTTCCCTCGAGGAACTGCAAGACCACCTTTTTTCGAATCTCGAACTTCTGGTCCTTAGTAAGGCTCAGGGAGAAGAAGAATCTTTCTTTTGTCATACTAATAGAGTACAACAAATCCACCTTGCAGGTCAATCGACGAAGGGATTTCCGGGACACGACTTTTGACGCGATCAGTAGCAGCAACGCTCACATGGGCCGCATCCGCCGCTGCTTCGCGGGGGAATGCTCCGAGTTCGAGCAGCCGCCGAGTCAGCGTTAGGGCGTCCTCCGCTGTATCGAGACGAGTGACCACTTCCAGCGCCGTCAGACGAGCGCGGGCGGCACCCGTGTCGCCTTGCGCAGCCTCCATCAGCACGAGTTCGGAAGCGACGAGAACAAACCGCTCCGGCGCGTCGCGCCACCATTCCCGCGTCATGGCCTGTTGCGCCGCGATGATCAGATCGCGCGACGGCCGCGCAGTCAGGTAGCTGACGATCGAGGTTTCCACATAGACGCTGGGCTTCGTCATGTTCAGGCTTCCGCAAGGTCATTTCTGAGAGCGCAGAGACAGCGTGCTGTCTGGAGTGGTCGTCAGGATCGCGGCGATCCGTCGGGCGATCCTCATCAAGTCCAGCACTTCCTGGGGCGTCAGCGCACGGTCGAGGACGCTACGTTCACGGTAGGACAGCCACTTCTTGAGTACCTGGTAGCCGCCGAGCTCGTACGTCCAGAGGGCCGCCGGGACATTTCGCCAGAACGCGTTGTCGTTCAGGTAGATGTCAAAGGTGGTTTCGCCGAGCATCGAGACGGCGTCACCAAGCTCCTTCCGTTCCGACGGAGTGCAGTCGCGCCCGGCAGCCCGGCCCGGGCCGGGCATCACGGCATCAGCCGAGCCAGAATGGCCCCATCCGGCCGTCACCGCGAAGTCCTCGCCAGCCATGTGGCGGCCGTCAGCGGTTGCAGGGACGGCTATGGTGGCTATTCCGGGCCGCAGTTGACCGCCAGTGACTCCCAAGACGGGTGCATCGGGGTCGAGGAGACGAGCAAGCTCACGGCCTCGCGCCGCCGACGGTGCCAGCGCAGCAGCCGCATCGTCGCTCTCGTTGTCACTCCAACCGGGAAGCGGGATACGCGGCCATTCCATGCGCAGCGCCCCGGCGTTCGCCTCGCGGTAGGCGGGATCAGGCACCGTTGCCAAGACGTGGTGGAGCAAGTCTTCGACGCTCGCGCCGAGCCGGTCCAGGTAGCGCTGCGCCGCGCCGGACAGGTTCGGGCGAGGCTCGTTGCTAGCATCGGAGCCCCATGCGTCGTCTCGGAGCCATGCGGGAATGCAGGTTGCACTGCGGTCCATCAAGTCGATGCAGCCAAGACGCGAGATCACTTGCGCCGGCGACCATGAACGCCGCGGTCTCTGCTGCGTCACCAGCCACAGGTTCCCCTCGAACACGTGCGGCCGGTAGTCGGCGCGCTTCTCGTCGAGCAGCTTGGTGTCCCGCTCCCAGTACAGCCAGCGGGTGTCGAACGGTCGGTAGGCGAAGCGGACGAACCCGGCCTCGTCCGGCCCGCCGCGGGCGAGCAGGGCGGTGCGCGCCGCGCGGGAATCGAATCGGGCCGTGCTCTTCATCACGCTGGGGTAGCGTCGCGCGATCTCCTCGTGGCCCAGGGTGGGGTCGAAGTAGTCGGCGACTCGCGCCCGCAGCCGGTCGAGATCGACGTCGACCAGGAACCCGTCCCGGCTTGTCTTGACGCCGGGGAACGACACGGGGAATAGGTCGGGCAGAGCCGGCCAGTCGAACCACTCGTCGCTGACGGCCATTGGCTTGAAGAGCAGCCCAAGGCGAACATCGGGCACCAGCGCTGAGTCGCTGTCGGCATCCGTGCCAAGGCTGTCCAGTAGAGCCTGCCGTCGCTCTTCGGCCCGTGCTTGGTGAAAGTCACGATAGCGGATGCGAGCGGCGACTGATGAACCGCCAGCGGTTTCGGTCCTGGAGAGCAGAACGACGCTGGTGCCGACCTTGATGCCGGGCGATTGCCCTCGGAGCGCGAAGACGGTCCCGCTGGTCCGACCGTCCGGCGCGTATTCCGAGATGATGCGATCACCGTGCAGATTGTCGATGCGGATATTGTCGAACACCTTGAGGTAACGCTCCCGCATGCCGGTGAACGACAGCCCGTCGAGCCAGGAATAGTTGGAGATGAAGCAGACCACGCCCCGGCCGGTCCTCTCCGCGATCCGCCGCTCCGCCATCCGGAAGAAGCGGACGTAGAGGTCGTTCAGCCCCTGGCCCTCCGGCGGTCGGACGCGCTTCGGCGTGCGATAGGCGGCGGACAGTTCCCGTTCCTCGTCCACCGCCATGCCCGCGAAGCCGTTGTAGGGCGGATTGCCGAGGATCACGAGGATCGGCCGGTCCTGCTTCACCCGCTCCGCCCGGTCGCGCTCTTCCTCGAGCTCCGGGAAGGGCAGCGGTTTGTTGGTGCGGGGCTCCCAGCCGGTCAGGGCGTTCGTGAGGTGGACGCCGGCACGCTCCGTTCCGTCGCCGGCCAGCGGCGCGTCGAGCTCCTGCAGGGTGAGCCCGACCTGCAGATGGGCGACGGCGAAGGGCGCGGGCAGGAGCTCGAAGCCGAACACCCGCTCCAGCGCCGCCTGCCTCACCCGCGAACCGACGAGCGCCCCGAGACCGCGGCCGGCGAGGTTGGCGGCGATGCGCCGCAGCACCTCCGCCAGATACGCCCCGGTGCCGCAGCACGGGTCGAGCACGTACACGTTGTCGGCCGCCAGCCCGGCGGTGATGCCGAGATCGTCCTTGAGCGCGCGGTCCACCCGCGCCACCATGTAGCGCACGACCTCCGCGGGCGTGTACCAGACGCCGAGCTGCTTCCGCAGGCCGGGATCGAAGGCTCCCAGGAACGGTTCGTAGAAGTACGGCACCGCCTCGCCCTCGTGGAGGCGGGCGAAGAAGGCGGCGCGATCCACCCGGTCGAGCGCGGCTGCCGTCCAGTCCAGAACTTCGGTCAGACCGAGGGGTTGCAGGTGGCCCGGATCGGCGATCTGCCGAAACAGCGCCCGGAGCACCGGCGCGCGGAGATGCCAGACGGCTTCGCGCCAGCGGAACCGAGCGGCGTCGGGACTGGCGGTGAAGAGCGGTCCCGGCCCGCGTTGAGCGGCGTCGGTCCGCGCCCACAGCACCCACGCGGAGAAGATGCCGTAGAACAGCGTCTGCACCAGCGTCGAGCGGAAGAAGCGCCGGCCCTGGCCGCCCCCGAACCGAACGCCGAGCGCCTCCTCCAGCGCCGCCCGCACCGCGGCAAGCTGCGGCGCGCCGCCCGCCGCCTCGACGCGGGCGAGGCCGTCGCACGCGTACGAGGCGAGCAGCCGCGCCAGGTCCTTCGGCTCCGTCAGCGCCGCGCGGTGCGACAGCGCCCGCGCGATGTACTCGCCGAGGCGCGCGCCCTGGTCGCGGGCGAACGCGTGGGGCTTCTCCACACGCCGCAGGAACTCATCCTCGCTGCCGGCGAGTCGCAGGGTTTCGAGCTTCGCGGGTCTGCCGTGCGCGTTCCGGCCCACGAGCACGAAGTCCCGGGCATTGGTCACGAGCACCAGCCGGTAGCGCCCCCAGTACCGGGTGACCTGACGACCGTCCGCCGTGAGCCACGCGTCGTCCGCTGGAGATTTCACCTCGACTACGCCGCGCTCCGGCGTCTGCCCTTCACGTGGCGTGCCTCTCTGCACCTGTTTCGCTGCATAGAGCCCGAAGTCGGGATGGCCAGCGCCCAGATCGGCCCGCTCTTGTACGCAGAACACCTTCGGTTTGAGCGTCGCGCCGACCGCCTCCAGGAGATCATCGAGCGGGCCGTACAGCGACCATTCCGGGGTCGCGGCCCCGGACGCCCGGACTCGCGGCAGGTCGGCGAAGTACTCCTCGGCCGCCGCGGCCAGCTTCGTGGTCGTTCCGCTCATCGTCCTGGTGTGGCCTGACGTGGCGCACGTTTTATTGTCACATCGGATTGCAATTGGCGTCCTTCCCTGATTCCCGGGTAAAAATTCCGGCACCAGACAGAACATATTGTTTTACAATGACTTAGCCGGTCCTCGAGGTGTTCGCGGAGTTCACCTCGGGGGTGCATCTCGATTTTTTTGGAGGCCCCCTTGCCCCTGTCCCCCGCCAGGGCTCCCACCCTGGCTTACGGCGTCTGCGACGACGACTTGACGGGCCTGGCCGGGCTCGGCGTGGTGGCCCGGCTGGCCCGGTTCCTCGGGCTGCCCGAGAAGCTGGCCGCCTCGATCCGCCTCCAGCGCCGCCGGCGCGGTGGCAGCGCTGGGCAGCTGCTGCTGGCGCTGATCTACTCGGCTTGCGCCGGCGGGGGGCACCTCCACGCGGTCGACGCCTTAGGAGCCCGTTGCTAAAGTCCGGCCGAGCGGCGCTGCGCACGGGGGCTTGCGGTGCGAGAGCATTCCGTGGGCTACTTGTTCAGATCTCGCTGGGCGCTCGCCAACGGATCCAGGGGCTCGTCTTCCTCTATGCGGACGAACTCCCCCAGGCCCCGACCGTCCCGTGCTGCGAGAAGCTCCACGAGGTGCTCGAGCGCTCCGGCTTCGACGAGTGCCTGGAACGGCTCTGCCAGCCCTTCTACGCCGCCGTGCTGGGCCGTCCCTCGCTGCCGCCGGACGTCTACTTCCGCAGGCTCCTGCTCGGCTACCTGCTGGGCCTCCATGCCGAGCGCGCCATCGCCCTGCAAGCCAGCGACACGCTCTCGATCCGCGAGTTCCTCGGCTCCGGGCTCCACGAGTCGACGCGGGACCCCTCCCCGCTCTGCCGCCCGCGCCAGCGCCTCGACCTCGAGACGCCCCAGCAGGTCTGCGCCTGGGTGCTGGAGAGGCTGCGGGCCGCCGGGCTGGCTAAGGGCGAGACGGTCGGGGTGGACGCCACCCCGCTGGAAGCCCACGCGGCGCTGAGCACGCTGCAGCGGCGGAACACCCCGGAGGGCTACGGGGAGTTCCTCGAGCGCCTGGCGCAATCCGCGGGCCTCGAGACGCCGACGCAGGAAGAACTGATCGAGTGCGACCGCCGGCGCCAGAACCAGTCGCTGGCGCACCAGGAGGGGGAGCACCCGGTGGATCCGGACGCCCGGGTGGCCCGCAGGCAGGACGGCGCGCCGGACAGGGCCCCCTAGGCCGAGCCCGCGGCGGACCTGGACAGCGGCGCGCTGGTGGGGCTGACCGTGCAGGCTGCGGACTTGGGCGACCCGGCGACGCTCGGGCCGACGCTGGCGGCGGTGGAAGAGGCGCAGGGCGGGAAGCCGCAGACGGTGGTGGCGGACCAGGGGTGCCCCAGCGGCGCGACGGTGCTGGCGCGGGAGGAGTCCGGGCCGGAGCCGGTGCTTCCGGAGCCGCAGCGGCAGCCGCGCCAGGGGGAGCCGGGGCAGGAAGCCGAGCGCGCGGCGGGGGAGGCGAACCGGGAGCGGGTCGCCGGCGAGCGGGGGCGCCAGCTGGAGCGGCAGCGCTGCGAGCAGGTCGCACGGTCGAGGGCCCCCAGGTACGCGACCGGCGGGCTGCGGCGGATCCACCTGCGGGGCCGCAGCAACATCCTGCAGCGACTGCTCCTCCACGCCTGCGGGTGCAACCTGGGCGTCCTGCTGCGGTCGCTGACGGGGATCGGTACGCCCCGGAGCCTGCAAGGCGGCGGCTCCCTAGCCGTTGCGGCGCTAATTTGGCTTGGAGAAGGCCTCGGGAAGGCCCTGGAACGGCTTCTGAGCGCGTTTTCGAGCGTTTGGGCCGCCCGGCGGCCCGCACTCGTGCTCGGAGCCTAGCCCGCAGGAGCCTTCGCTGCGTTCCGCCGCGTCTCGGCGGTGACTCGGACAGCACCATTTACTGACTTTGCCAGAAGTAATTGCAGGTCTGGCCGTTTTCAACCTCTCAGCAGCTCCCCCGCGCCAACACATACATAAACTGGTCTATAGATGTTTTTTATCTGGGACATTTCCGCATAGAATCTCCCTGTGATTCATGCTCTTATCAATTCCTGAAGTTTCCAAGATTTCCCGACTTCCGCCGCATTCCCCATCGGTCCCGATCCCCCATTAGAAAGCTGGTCGTGATCCAAGCCCTCCACGGCAAATCCCTCCGTGCCCCGGCCCAGGAATTCGGCATCGACATCCGCACAATCCGCACCTGGGTTTGCCTCTATGTCTGCTGTGGATTCCAGGCTCTCGGCCATCAGCCCAAACCGGGACGCCCTCCCTGCCTCTCCCACGACCCAATGCAGATGATCCTCGCAACTCTGCAAGACACATCTCCCGATCAGCTCCAGTTCGAGTTCGCCTACCGGGCGCTGAAGATTGTCCGGCCAGGGATCCTCGACCAGTTCCCAGTCAAGCTGTCCCTGTCGACGGTGCGCAGGGTCCTGCGACGTCTCGGCCTCACCCCGCAGCGCCCTCAGTTCCGGTCCTCCCAGCAGAATGCCGACGCGGTGCGGACTGGGATCGCAGCAACCTACCCCGCCCTCGCCCGGCAGGCGCAGGAGCAGGGAGCCCTGCTGCTCTGGGCCGACGAGGCCGGCAGGACCTCGCACTCCCACCGCGGCACTGCATGGGGCCCCCGGGGCCGGACGCCCGTCGTCCAGCAAACGGGGGGGCGGTTCCGGCTGCACAGGCTGTCCGCGAGCAGCCCCTCGGGAGAGATTTATTCCAGGATCCATGCCGGAACCGCCACCTCAGATACGTTGGAACAGTTCCTGCAGCAGATTCCGGACCGGACGGATGCTAGACCGATTCACGTGATAGTGGACCGCCACAGAATCCACATATCCAAGCATATAGAAGCCTGGAAAGAGCGGACCGAGGCACCTGTGGAGATTCACCTATGGCCGGCGTATTCTCCGGCATGGAACCCCACGGAGCAAGTCCGGTCGGTCGTCCAGCGCCGGGTGGGGAAGATTCTGGTCCGGACGGTTCGTCAGCTCAAGGAGCGCTGGGAGGATGCCTTGCAAGCCCTGGCGGCCGACCCCACCAAGGTGCCAGGGTTCTTCCGCGAGGCCGACTGCGCCTATGCTGTTTCTGGTCGCATTCTGCAATAACTTATGGCCAAATCAGTAGGAGGGCGGCGGTCACGGTGATCAACGGGAATCGGAACGCAGCGAACGTGACGGAGATCGGGTGCGGTATGGGCGTCGAGGTAACGGCTCGGGACGACGATGGAGACAGGGAACGGGACGAGGGTGTGATCCACGCCACCATCGGTGTCTCCTCCGAACGCCATCGCATGGCCAGCGGCGGTCACGGCTTGGTCCTCCCGATCCACCCGCTGCCACAAGACGCCCTAGCCCAGGTTTAACAAGATCGGCGGTCATTTTGCCGATTTGGGCGGCATTTCGAGGGGCTCGTATCTGTAAGTTATTGATTCCAAAGGATCGGGGTTTGGCTGAACTCAATGTAGTGCCATAATCGTGTCGGTAGGGTTGCGCTGCAGCGGGTCCACCCGCTATCGTGACCGTATGTTCGTGCGGCGTACCCAAACCCGGCGGACCGAGGACGGACAACCCTACTACTGACCGGTGCAAAAGTCGTGTCCGTAGTTTTTGCCCTAACTCATTGAAAACCTTGGCGAGCTGCAGCGATTTTCGCGACAGGACTTTTGCACCTGTCTGTACTCCCATCGCCTTGTCCACTCCGAGCGCATCGGAAGCACGGTCCGTCAGCGCACGCTGCTCAATCTCGGAAGACACTTTGACATCCCCCGGGCGCAGTGGCCGCTGTTGTGCATCCGCATCGACGACATCCTGTCCGGCCAAGTGCCGCTGGTGGCCGATGGCCCGCCCGCCGTCGAACCCGAGGCGCAGCGGATCGCCGCGCAGTTGGTCGCCCGCGGCGCAGCGGGGGACAAGACGGCCGCCGGACCGCCAGACGTGCAACGGGTCGATGTCGACTCGCTGCGCCTGGTCCGTCCCCGCAGCGTCGGGGTGGAGCAGGTCGGTCTGTGGGCGCTGGAGCAATTGCAGCTGCCGGCCCTGCTGGCCGAGTTGGGCGTCAACGGCGCGTTGCGCACGGCGGCGGCCGGGGCCCTCGTCGGGCGCCTGGCCCAGCCGGCATCGGAGCGCGCGACGCACCGCTGGCTGCAAGTGCGCAGCGGCCTTGGGGAATTGCTCGGCGTCGACTTCGAGACCGTCAGCGCGATGCTTCCCCACCGCGCCTCGGACGCGTTGGGGAAGCATCGCGAGGCGATCGAGGCGCACCTGTTCGACCGGGCCCTGGGGCTGTTCGACCTGCAGCCGACCGTGACCCTCTACGACCTGACCAACACCTGTTTCGAAGCCGAGGCGAGCGAGCAGCCCTAGGCCAAGCGCGGGCACTCGAAAGAGAAACGCAGCGACTGCCCGCTGTTGACCCTGGGGCTGATGCTCGACGCCAGCGGCTTCGTCCGCCGCTCGCCACTGTTCGCCGGCAACGTCCGCGAGCACCGCACGCTGGCCGGCATGCTCGAGGCGCTGCGGGCGCCGGCCGGCGCTCTGGTGGTGATGGATCGCGGCGTCGCCACCGACGCCTGCATCAGCTGGCTGCGCGAGCACCGCTACCGCTATCCGGTCGTCAGCCGGGAACGCCACCGGCAATTCGACGCCGAGGCCGCCGTGTCGGTCCGCACGCAGTCGAACCAGACCGTGCATCTGCACAAGGTCGTCTCCACCGACCCCGACGAGGTGCGCCTGTACTGCTACTCGGAGGAGCGAGCCCAGAAGGAACGAGCCCTCGTCGAGCGCGTCGCCACCCGCTTCGAGGCCGCGCTCACCAAGCTCAACGACGGGCTGGCGCGTCCCCGCGCCCACAAGCGCCTCGCCCAGGTCCGGCAGCGCATCGGGCGCTTGAAGGCACGCCACACCCGCGCCGCGGCCCACTACCGGATCGGGGTCACCGCCGACGAGGCCGGAACCAGGCCGTCGCCGGCACCTGGACCCGACGCCCGCAGGACGGCTCGAGGGCCACCCATCCCGGCGTCTCCTGCCTGCGCAGCAGCGAGACCGACTGGGACGAAGACGCCTTGGGGCGCATCTACACCACGCTCACCGACGTCGAAGCCGTCTTCCGCTCGCTCCAGTCCGAGCTCGGACTGCGGCCCATCCACCACCACAAGCCGCGGCGGGCCGACGGTCACCTATTCCTCACCGTCATCGCCTACCAGCTCGTGCAGGTCATCCGCACCCGCCTGCGCCAGCACGGCGAGCACGCCAGCTGGCCCACCCTGCGCCGCATCCTCGAAGGCCAGCAGCGCGTCACCGCCACCTTCCGGCGGCCGGACGGGCGCACGCTGCACGTGCGCACGACCACCCAAGCCGAACCCGCACAGCGGGCCATCTACGATGCGCTCGGCGTCGACCCGCAGCCGGGCCACGTCCGCAAGACGATCATCTGACCGCCCCCTTCCCCGGTTGACGCGCGTTTGTAGTGCCACTTGCGCCGTTCGGTCGGCGCAACTTGCTGATTCTAAAATGCCTTGGCTACACCGTTGTTAAACTTGGGCTAGATTCCCAGTTAATTTCCCGCAATGGCGGTTGGGGGGCCGTAGGGCTTGAGCGGGGAGCCCGGCGTACCCGGTGCGGGCCCCTCAGCCCGTCGCCGAGCGACCTGGGCCCCCGCGCAGGTGCCCTGCGCCGGCCTGCACCCGCACCGCGGCCGCTGCGCCCCCGGCTCCGGGCGCACCGAGCCCCCCGCGGGCTCCGCGGCGGTCCCCTGCCGCTGAGCCCGGCGCGGCTCCGGCCGCGCCGCCCCCGCCCTAGCCCGGCTCCCTCCGGCTCGCCGCGTGCAGCAGCCAGTCCAGCCACAGGTTGCTCTTGCTGAACAGCAGCCGCCGCGCGCTGCGCGTCAGCCGCCCCACACTGCACACGAAGTACCGGATCAGCGGCCGCAGCCCATGCTGCCGCGCCGCGGCCGGCAGCACTTGGTACTGCAGCAGCCGCAGCAGCAGCTGCGCGATCTGCCCGCCTAGGTAGAAACCCTGATGCGCCGCGTGCGAGCGGCACGGCGGATGCTGCAAACCCAGGTCCGTCAACGGCCCTTTGAACGCATCCTCCTGCCCCTGCTGGCCGCGGTGCCGCCGCACCAGCTCCGCCGCCGGCAGCCGGTCGCGGCTCACCGGAATCACCGTGCACACCGGCTCCAGCAGCCGCTGCTCCCCGTCCCAATCGCGCCGGATCACCCCGCACACCTGCTCCTCCGGCCAGCGGGCCGGCCGGTACGCCACCACGAGCGCCCGCTCCTTCCCCGCCGCGTCCAGGGGCTCCCCCTCGTCCTCCCGCAACCCCCTCGCGGCCGCCAGGCGCAGCATCGGGGCCTTCCGGCGCGGATCGGTCACGCTCACGGAATCATCCCAGCCCTCCCGCCGGCAGGAGCTCGCCAGATCCTGGCAGGAGTACGCGCTGTCGGCCCGCAGCCCCACCGGCTGCCGCCCGGTCAGCAAGGGCGCCACATCCTGGTCCAATTGCTCCCGCCAATCCCCCCGCACATCCGTGCCGCCCGCGTTCAGCCGGGCGCTGACCCACGCCACCCCCACGCACACCGCGGGCAGCCAGGACTGCCTCTCGCCGTGGTAGCCGCGTCCGGCGTTCTCGTACAGCTGGCCCTCCACCTCGATCCCCGTGCCGTCCACGAACACCGGCACGGAGCCCCACCGCTGCCCGCACGCCGGCGCCCCCAGCGGCACCAGCCGCCGGCTGACCAGCCGTGCGCACTCCCGCAAGCCCTCCAGGGCCGCCGCGTTCATCCGTTGCAGGTATTCGCCGAGCCGCCGGCTAACGGGCACGGCCCGCAGCCCGCACGTTCGCCGGGCGACATCATCGGCCCCTAGGAGCCTGTTGCTAAAGTCACTGGGGTACGATCCCCTTCGCGAAATCGCGTCCGAAGCACCGTTTTGCGACTGTTCAGGGCCTTCAGGAGTCGTTTTGCGGTCATTTCAGGGCCGCTTCACGGTCGCTGAGGACTTTTTCAACAGGTTCCTAGGAGCCCGTTGATAAATGGTGCTGTCCGAGTCACCGCCGAGACGCGGCGGAACGCAGCGAAGGCTCCTGCGGGCTAGGCTCCGAGCACGAGTGCGGGCCGCCGGGCGGCCCAAACGCTCGAAAACGCGCTCAGAAGCCGTTCCAGGGCCTTCCCGAGGCCTTCTCCAAGCCAAATTAGCGCCGCAACGGCTAGGGAGCCGCCGCCTTGCAGGCTCCGGGGCGTACCGATCCCCGTCAGCGACCGCAGCAGGACGCCCAGGTTGCACCCGCAGGCGTGGAGGAGCAGTCGCTGCAGGATGTTGCTGCGGCCCCGCAGGTGGATCCGCCGCAGCCCGCCGGTCGCGTACCTGGGGGCCCTCGACCGTGCGACCTGCTCGCAGCGCTGCCGCTCCAGCTGGCGCCCCCGCTCGCCGGCGACCCGCTCCCGGTTCGCCTCCCCCGCCGCGCGCTCGGCTTCCTGCCCCGGCTCCCCCTGGCGCGGCTGCCGCTGCGGCTCCGGAAGCACCGGCTCCGGCCCGGACTCCTCCCGCGCCAGCACCGTCGCGCCGCTGGGGCACCCCTGGTCCGCCACCACCGTCTGCGGCTTCCCGCCCTGCGCCTCTTCCACCGCCGCCAGCGTCGGCCCGAGCGTCGCCGGGTCGCCCAAGTCCGCAGCCTGCACGGTCAGCCCCACCAGCGCGCCGCTGTCCAGGTCCGCCGCGGGCTCGGCCTAGGGGGCCCTGTCCGGCGCGCCGTCCTGCCTGCGGGCCACCCGGGCGTCCGGATCCACCGGGTGCTCCCCCTCCTGGTGCGCCAGCGACTGGTTCTGGCGCCGGCGGTCGCACTCGATCAGTTCTTCCTGCGTCGGCGTCTCGAGGCCCGCGGATTGCGCCAGGCGCTCGAGGAACTCCCCGTAGCCCTCCGGGGTGTTCCGCCGCTGCAGCGTGCTCAGCGCCGCGTGGGCTTCCAGCGGGGTGGCGTCCACCCCGACCGTCTCGCCCTTAGCCAGCCCGGCGGCCCGCAGCCTCTCCAGCACCCAGGCGCAGACCTGCTGGGGCGTCTCGAGGTCGAGGCGCTGGCGCGGGCGGCAGAGCGGGGAGGGGTCCCGCGTCGACTCGTGGAGCCCGGAGCCGAGGAACTCGCGGATCGAGAGCGTGTCGCTGGCTTGCAGGGCGATGGCGCGCTCGGCATGGAGGCCCAGCAGGTAGCCGAGCAGGAGCCTGCGGAAGTAGACGTCCGGCGGCAGCGAGGGACGGCCCAGCACGGCGGCGTAGAAGGGCTGGCAGAGCCGTTCCAGGCACTCGTCGAAGCCGGAGCGCTCGAGCACCTCGTGGAGCTTCTCGCAGCACGGGACGGTCGGGGCCTGGGGGAGTTCGTCCGCATAGAGGAAGACGAGCCCCTGGATCCGTTGGCGAGCGCCCAGCGAGATCTGAACAAGTAGCCCACGGAATGCTCTCGCACCGCAAGCCCCCGTGCGCAGCGCCGCTCGGCCGGACTTTAGCAACGGGCTCCTAAGGCGTCGACCGCGTGGAGGTGCCCCCCGCCGGCGCAAGCCGAGTAGATCAGCGCCAGCAGCAGCTGCCCAGCGCTGCCACCGCGCCGGCGGCGCTGGAGGCGGATCGAGGCGGCCAGCTTCTCGGGCAGCCCGAGGAACCGGGCCAGCCGGGCCACCACGCCGAGCCCGGCCAGGCCCGTCAAGTCGTCGTCGCAGACGCCGTAAGCCAGGGTGGGAGCCCTGGCGGGGGACAGGGGCAAGGGGGCCTCCAAAAAAATCGAGATGCACCCCCGAGGTGAACTCCGCGAACACCTCGAGGACCGGCTAAGTCATTGTAAAACAATATGTTCTGTCTGGTGCCGGAATTTTTACCCGGGAATCAGAGCTAGGAAGCGCTCGGCCACCGTGCTAGCGGGATGTAGTCCTGTCTACGAACGTACCGGCCACAACGAGTGGGAAGCCACAGAAAGACGCCGTGCGGCAGATCTGCCGGCAATCGACTGCAGGCACAGGCTCACGCCAGCCTGCCTGTACGCCGCGGGGAAGTGCCAGGCCATTCTGGAAGCCTCCCTTGGCGAGACTGCAGAGGATCTGCATTGGGCCACCCGAAGTCACGCCCAGCTGGCGGAGCCCTACTTCCAGGACCTACAGGTGCTGCCCGAGTCCGTTGGCTAGTTGCGGCTGCTGGCCAGCCTACTCAACACGCAAGGCGAGCACGCCGATACTGCTGCCGCTGTTCGACGAGCTCTCGAACTCAGGCGCAACGATGGCCAGCTGCAGCGCCAATTGGCGGAGCAGCTGTTCTTCGCCGGGCGGGGGGACGCAGCGCTCTTTTAGTTGGAGCGGTTCCGCGGCGAAGGCCCTCACGATCCGCGATGGCCTGCCCTGCTCGACAGCTTGATGGCGGGGCGGCAGGAGTTCCAGCGCTCTGCGACCTTGCTGGAGGTAGCACTCGATCTTCCGGGCGGCCCCGCGAGCGCCAGGCTGGGCCTAGGCCGCGCCTACCTGGCCATGGGGGAGCCTGCTGCAACCATCAAGTATTTGGTGGCAGCCCGGTCTCTAGACACTGACGGCAGCGTGCATTACCAACTCGCGCAAGCCTACCAACTCACCGGCCTACGCGACGAGGCGCGCTAGGCCATGGCTGCCTATCGAGAGATCAGCGCTCGCGCGCAGGCAGCCACGGCGGCCGCTTCGTCCTTGGAGATTCTGGCTCCAGAACAAGCCGATCGGCGTGGGCGACATGGACGCCGCCTCCGTGCCGCACGCTGGGGCACCGCTGGCAGGTCGGAGCCCAGCCAGGCAAGAGCCGCGCCACGCCCTCGCCCCTGCCCAGCGCCCGGGCTCTTAGGCCGGCCCGTCTGGACCGCGCATCTCCGCCGGCGCTTTTCAGCCAGATTCCTCGGCCTCCGGTTGCGATATCATTGATCCGCAGCAGCCATGCACAACAGCAACAACTATCCGAGGCTCCACAACGCCGCTTGGCCCGGCGTGGTCGGCAAGGGCAATGGGGGCGAAGCGCCGATCGACCTGGAAACCATGGTCACGCTGACCGCCAACGCCGAGGTCGACGGCTTGCACTTCTCCGGCGTGGACCTCTTCCTCTCCGCACCGCATATCAGCATCGACATTCCCGACGACGCACTGCAGCACTGGGCCGACAAGATCGGGGCTCGCGATCTAGTCGTCGGTTCGGTGGTCGCCCCGGTCTGGGAGCCGACCGGCGGCGGCGCAGCCATCGACCCGGGAGCCGGCCGCGCCGCGTTCCTGGAGGCAGTCACCCGCGCCTGTCGCATCGCCCAGCAGCTTACCGCCATGGGCATCCGGCCGTACGGCGTCGTGCGCATCGATTCGGCGAGCGGCGTCGAGGACTGGGCCCGGGACCCTGCCGGCAACACCGCCAACGTCATCGAAACCTTCCGTCAGGCGGCGGCCATCGCCGCCGACCACGGCGAGCGCCTTGCGGCCGAAGGAGAGATCTGCTGGGGCGGCATGCATAGCTGGAAGCACATGCTGGAGGTGCTGGAGGGCGTGGATAGCCCCCATCTGGGCTTCCAGGCAGACATGGCCCACACCCTGCTGTACACCTTGGGCTACAACGCCCCGGAGCACGCGATCCTGCCGCCGGACTTCGATTGGAGCGACGGGGAGCGGCTCGACGCCGCGCTGCGCCAACTCACTGGGGCGCTGCGGCCCTGGACCATCGACTTCCATGTCGCCCAGAACGACGGCACCGTGTTCGGCTCGGGCAGCCACGACCGCACCGGACGCCACTGCCAGGCGAACGACCCCAACGGCAAGCTCGACATTGTCCGCCACGCGGGCTACTGGCTGCGGGACGCCGAAGGCGAGTTGACCAAGAAGTGCCGCCACATCTGCTGGGATGGGTGCATGTTTCCGAACTCGGTGATGCTCCAGCCCCAGACCTGGAGCGACATCCTGGGGGTGATGCTCTCGGTGCAGCAAGCCCACGGCTGGCGGGAGTAGCCTACACCCGCGGCTCAGCGGTTCGACTGGCCCCCCGGTACAGCATCCACGTCCCGGCCATCTGCACAACGTGATAGAGGTCGTTGTGGTTGAACTGCGGATGCGGAGCGAAACCGGCCGCCTGGACGGCAGCCCCGCCGAAGCTGGTCACCACACCCGTCGCGACCCAGCGGGCGGCGGTGTCCCCTTCCCGAATCCACTTTCGGGCATGCACGGCTAGAACGAACCCGAACGCGACGGAATAGTCGATGATCGCGACGAGGAACTCGTCGCGCTCCCAAGCCACTGCGCCGTAGGCTCCCAGCTGCAGCAGGGCAGCCGCCTGCAGCGGCCCCCGCCAGCGGGGGCCGCTATGCGCACGGACTGCGGCCACGGTGACGCCGTACGCCGCGCAACCGATGGCGAGCAGCGTTGCCTTCCACAAAGCCACCGCCGCTCCCCGCCCCAGCCACGGCAGGAAACCGTGATAGGTGCCGCCGGCGAAAGCGGCTACCGCGCACGCAGCGAGGGCTCCCGCCCAGTACCGGCGAGCCGCTCGCGGGCCACGCCCGAGCATTCGGAATGCCAGTGCGCCGGACAGTAGGCCTAGTGCGTAGTCCGTAGCAAGTGTCATGGGCTCGTGCAGCGCCATGGAAGCTAGAATACGAAATGAGATCCCCCGCCCCAGCCGCGCCTAGGCGCCCCGCGCTTTGGCACCTTGGGGTAGTGGCCCTCGTAGCCGCCTTGGTCGCAATCCTGGCGCTGGCTTGGCACCAGGATTGGTTGATGCGTCTCGCCGACCATCGCCAGTTGGTGGAGTGGATGCGCCGGGGGGGCATGGCGGGTCCCCTGGCCTGCATCGGCATCCAGTTCCTCCAAGTGGTTGTCTTCGCCGTACCCGGCGAGATCACTCAGATCGCAGCCGGCTACGCCTTCGGCGCTTGGTACGGCTTTCTGTACTCGATCATCGGCATCCTTCTGGGCTCGGCGTTCGCCTTCGGGTTCGCCAAGGCCGTCGGGACGCCCGGCCATGCAACGAATCCTGGGCGCGGACCGCCTCGCCCGTCTGGACCGCCAACTGCAATCCCGCAAGGGTCTCGCGGCCGTGTTCGTGCTGTTCCTGCTCCCAGGCACGCCCAAGGACGCCCTGTCGTATTGCGCGGGGCTCACCGCCATGCGCCTGCCCGTGTTCATGTCCCTGAGCGGGCCCGCCCGAACGCCGGCGCTGCTGCTCAGCACGCTGTTCGGCTCGGAGGCCTACGACGGCGACTACACGGCCATGGTCTGGATCGCGGTGGCGGCCGGGGCTTTGCTGCTCTGCGCCGGCTATTACCATAGGAAGCGGCACTCGGAATGATCCGCCCCCTGCAGGTCGCCGACGTTCCAGAGGTCATGCGCCTGAAGGAGTCCGCCGGCTGGAACCAGGTCCCGGGCGACTGGAAGCGCCTCCTGCGCCTCGAGCCGGCTGGGTGCTTCGCCTATGAACGAGACGGCGCCTTGGTGGGCTCGGCGACTGCCCTGCTCTACGGGAGCGACTTGGCCTGGATCGGCATGGTTCTGGTTCTGCCCGAGTTCCGCCGCCAGGGGATTGCGACCATGCTCATGCAACGGGTGCTGGCTTGGCTGCGGTCCCGTGGCGTTCGCGCTTCGCGTCTAGACGCATCGGACATGGGCCGCTCCCTGTACGCACGCCTCGGATACCGCGAGGAGTGCCCCATTGAGCGCTGGGCTCGGGGGCCTGCGCCGCGGGAGCAGCACGCCGGCCCACCCCTGCCGGCTGCCGGGCTGCCGAACTCAAGCGCGAGACTGGACTTAGATGCCTGCGGCTACGACCGGCACCGGCTGTTGCTGGATTTCGAGCGCGACGCGAGCGTGGAGGCCGTGCGCAGCGCCGCCGGATTCGGCGTATGGCCGGCCCGGCTCCGAGGCTTGGTTCGTTGGCCCGTGCGTGGCGTGCGGCGCAGCTGCCGCAGAGGCCCTGATCGGCGAGCTCTGCAGCCGCCATGGCCAGGAACAGATCTATTGGGACCTCCTCCCCGGCAACCCCGCTGCCCGCAAGCTGGCTGCGAAGCTCGGCTTCCGGCCCGTCCGGAGGCTCTGGCGCATGGCGCGCGCCGAATGGGGCCCGTTGCCCGAGTTCCGCCCCCCCGCCCAGATCTATGCCGCGGCCGGCTTCGAGTTCGGCTAGGGCGATGGGGTTCCGACGGACGAAGACGGTCTGGCGGGTCCGGGGCGAGGCCGTCACGCTAGGCGTCCGAACCCTTCTGACAGCCCGCATCGACTTGACCTCCGGGGCACGGAGAGTGCGCCCCGATCCCGCAGCCATTCTGGACCGGGCCCAGGAATTCGAGGCCGACGGAGCGGACTGCATCGAATTCAATCCGGGCTTCAGCGCTGCGCTCATCGAACTGCCGGCGGCGGACGACGAGCTGCGCCGCTTGGTGCCGATTCTCCGCAAGGCGGGCAGTCGCCTCCAGGTTCCGATCGCCGTCCTGACCGTCCACACCGCCACCGCACGTCGAGCCATCGACCTAGGGGCCTCCGTCGTCCACGACATCAGCGGCTTGGCCTACGACCGCACCTTGGCTTCGGCGCTGAACGAGACCGACGCTGCCCTGATCCTGGGCCACATGCGGGGCACGCCAGCGCAGTGGCCGCGCCTCGCGCCTCTGACGAACCTGAGCGAATCCGTCCGCACGGAGTGGTGCGCCTCCCTCCTCCGCGCCCACCAGGCGGGCCTCGAGCCGCGACGTATCGTCCTGGACCCTGGCTTGGAGCACGGGAAGCGCGGCCACGAGAACTTCAATCTCCTGCGCTCGCTCGCCCACCTCGCTCCGCCCCATCAGGCGGTCCAGGCCACCCTCGCCGGCAAGCGCTTCCTGGTCGAATCGATCAAGGCCGACGCAGCCGAGAGGGCGACCGCGCAGAGCGTGGCGGCCGCCCTGGCAGTCGAGGCCGGCGCCCACCTCTTGACCGTCGAGCACCCCGCTTCCATCCGGCACGCGGTGGCCCTGCTGGATCGGATTTATCAGGGCGATGAAGAGCTTGCGGCGCAAGCCTAAGACTTGTCAGGAACTTCCGTTGGCCCTGGCTCGCAGGCCTTGAGCAACTCAGCCCGCAGAGCATGGCAGGCAGCCTCGTCGAGCTTCCTGCCGGCCTTCCTCAGATAGAACACATCCAGCGCCCGGTGGCCCTGGGTTTCGCTCAGGACGACATCAATCTCGCTGTGGAACCGCGGGAACACAGTCGCAAGGTCATAGAGCAATCCGTGACGGTCCGCGGCCCCCACGTAGAAAATCGTGGCGTTCTCGGAGGTGGCGTTGTCGAAGGACACCTCCGGGGGGCGCAGGGCATGCCGGGGACGAGCCACAGGGGGCTGCTTCCGCACCAACTCGTCGGGGTCCAAGCTGCCTTCCACCGCCCGGCGCAGCCGCTTTCGGAGGCGCTTGAGTTGCCCGTCGTCAAAGTCCCCGCCGACTCTCGAAGTCACCTGGAAGGAGTCCAGCACCAATCCGTCCGTGTTGGAGCAGGCCTCCGCCTGCTGGATGTTCAAGCCAAAGCTCGCCACCCCCGCGCAGAGTGACGCGAAAAGGCCAGGTCTGTCCGCGGCGATCACCACGATTTCGTAGTGGGCCTCCGCCCGGGTCACCGAGACCGCCGCCGCGCCTGGCTGCAGGCCCCCAGCCATGACGAAATGCCGATAAACCTGGTCGCTCTCGTTCGTGCGCAGGTAGCGCTCCGGAAAACCACGCAAAAAGCCTCGCATGCGCTGCCGCTCGGCCTCCGAGGAGGCGAGCCGCAGGCAGTCGGCCTCAACGTCCGCCCGGATACGCTCGTCTTGGTGGTCCCGCTGGAAGCGCCCGTAGACGCCGAGGTACAGCCGCCAAAGCAGTTCCTTGCGCCACGCTGTTTTGGCGCTGGGATTGACTCCTACCGTGTCCGCGTAGGTCAGCAAGGTGAGCAGCTTCAGCCGCTCCAGAGTCAGAACCTGCGCCTTGAAGGATTCGAGCACCCACCGCATCGCCGATGTCGCGCTTGGTCATCGTCTGCGACATCGCCAGATGGTCGCGGACCAGGGCGAGCACTATGTCGGCTTCCAGGCCATCCGTCAGCCCGATCCGCCGCATCGCGTCTCGGGCCAGCTCCGCGCCGGCCTCGTCGTGCAAGCGCTGCTCGACCCCCTTGCCCAAGTCGTGCAGCAGCAAGGCCAAATAGAGCAGTTCCGGCCGCTGCACCTCGCCGAGCAGGTTTGCGAAGCGCCGGTCCAAAGGCTCGGTCGCCGCGGATAGCTCCTTGAGCACGCGGATCGTAACCAGCGTGTGCTCATCCACGGTATAGCGGTGGTGGAAGTCCCGGATGACCAGGCAGTCCACCAGCTCGAATTCCGGGAACAGGACATAGAGCACCCCGGTTTCGCGCATGCTCTCCAGGGCCCGGTAGGTGTGCGGCAGGAGCAGGATCTCCCGGAGGTGGCGCCATTGGCTCCGGCTGGCGGCGACATGGGGGCGGAGCGCCGGCAGATGCTCCTGGAGCCGCAGCTCGGCCTGCGCCGCGAGCGGCAATCCGTGCCGGGCCTGGAACACGAAAATGAGCAGCGCGAGCTCGGGCGAGGCGCTGAGGGCGAGCGCGGACCGGAAATACACGCGGCCCTGGACGACGGTGAAGTCGCGGTTCGACAGCTTGGACTTGCGGCCGCGCAGGATCGCGAGCAGGGCGTTCGCCGGGGTCGAGGATTCGTCGATCAGCCGTAGCGCCAGCCGATGGATCGAACGGGCGTTGCGGAAGAACACCCGCATCAGCCGAGCGGGGTCGGCTGGCCCCGGGTACGCCTTGCCCGCCCCCTCCTCCGCGATCCGGTCCTGCATCTCGAACGTGATCTGGTTCTTGTCCCGCCGGTGGT
>CBDBZZ010000022.1:0-14527 GCA_965213745.1 Bryobacterales bacterium
GGGCCAACAGCAACCCGCCAGATACGGCCCCCCCAGCCCATCTCGACTACGACTTCTGGACCGGTCCGGCCCCGCTGCGCCCCTACAACGAACTGTGCCATCCGCGCCGGTGGCGGGCGTTCATGGAGTACGGCAACGGCATCGTCGGCGATATGTGCGTGCATATGCTCGACCTCGCCCGCTGGCTGCTCGGGCTGGGCTGGCCAAGCCGGGTATCCTCTACCGGCGGCATCCGCGTGCAGAAGAGCAGCAAGGCGAACATCACGGACTCCCAGATCGCGACCTTCGAGTATGACGCCTTCCCGGTGGTATGGACCCACCGCAGCTGGGGCACGGCCCCTGATCGCGACTATCCCTGGGCCCTGTTCATTTACGGCTCCAAGGGCACGCTCAAGGCGAGCGTCCACGGCTACGACTTCCTCCCCGTCGGCAAGGGCGGCGAGCCGCCTGCACAAGGATGTGACCTACGAGCTAGAGGAGTATCCGGAAGACAAGACGGAGAAGGATCTGGAGCAGCACTCGGCCCCTGCTGTCCGCTACCACATGCAGGACTGGCTTCGGGCGGTCGACCAGCGCTCCCGGCCGGTCTGCGACATTGAGGAGGGACACATCTCGACGACCGCTTGCATTCTGGCGAATCTGTCGATGCAGTTGGGACGGCCGCTGGCATGGGACTCTGAGCGCGGCGGCGAGGTCCGCGGCGACGCGGAGGCCAACCGGCTGCTCGTGCGGTCGTACCGCAGACCTTGGGTGCATCCGGGCCCGGAGACGGTATGAACGGGACAGTATCGGGCGTCGGCGGGCCGTCCGGCAGTCTACCTCTGCTAGAATCCCCTAGGGGATTTTTGGGGGAGCCGCGCTGAGGCGTGGCCCCTTCCCCCGCAGAGGAGACCACCGCACCATGTACAGACTTCCCACCGCCGCCATCTGCGCGGTAGCGCTCGCCTGCCTCACGGCATCTGCCGTCGCCCAAGGCGACAGCATGAGCTTCTTCATCACCAGCCAAGGCTCCGGGGACGGGGCCAACCTCGGAGGCTTGGCCGGTGCCGACGCCCCGCTGCCAGGAGCTTGCGGAGGCTGCCGGAGCCGGCGGCAAGACTTGGCGGGCCTACCTGAGCGCCTCGCCGGCGGACGGCAAGCCCGCGGTCAACGCCCCGCGACCGCATCGGCAAGGGTCCCTGGCACAACGCCAAGGGCGTCCAGGTCGCCGCTGACGTGGACGACCTGCACTCGGAGAACACCAAGCTTGGCAAGGAGAACTCTCTCAACGAGATGGGCAAGATGGTCAACGGCCGCGGCGATTCGCCCAATCAGCACGACATCCTGACCGGCTCTCAGCTGGACGGAACCGCTTTCTCGGACGGTGCCGACCACACCTGCGGCAACTGGACGAAGAACGGCGAAGGCAGCGCCCAAGTTGGCCACCACGACCGCCAAGGCGGTGGTCCCAACCCGAACTCCTGGAACTCCGCCCACGGCTCGCGCGGCTGCAGCCAAGAGAACCTGGAGGGCACCGGGGGCAAGGGCTACTTCTACTGTTTCGCGGCGAACTGAGAGAAGCCCATCGGGCCACCTCTGGGGCTGGGCGGCCCATCCTCGGCGCTGCGGAACCCGGCCGGATTCCGCAGCGCCCCGGGCACGAGCCGCAGGCCATTGCGCGCCGTTGCGCGGGAATGCCCAACCCCTGGCTGGCTGCAAGAAATCGATGCACGCCCAACCTGCTGCCGAAATCGGCGGGCTAGGGCATCCTAGGCCGAGCCTTGGACGCCTGCGGAGGCCGTGCTTGGTCCTGGCCCGGTCTCGCGAGGAGCGGCTGGCCCAAGGTTCTCGGCCGGGCCCTGGGGACGATCTCGCTCGAGGTTGGGTCCCTTGCATGAGGGGTGCGGTTGCCGGGGCCTCTGGGGCTCGGCTTCAATCTGCCGCAATCCGTGCCGCGCTAGAATCCCTTAGTGCGTCCCGCCCTGCTTTTGCTCTCCGCGGCCGTTCCGCTCTGCCTGCCGGCGCAGGAATGGCGCTTCTACGGCAACGACCCTGGGGGCTCGAGATATTCGCCTCTGGCCGAAATCCATCGCGGCAATGTGGACAGTCCTGGAAGTCGCCTGGGAATACGACAGCCCGGACTTCTCCGACGGCCTGAGCGGGACAACCGGCGCGTTCGGCATTCGAAGCGACGCCACTCATGATCGACGGCTCGCTCTATCTGCCCACTCCGTTTGACCGTCTCATCGCTCTCGACGCCGCTACGGGGAAGCTGCTCTGGGAGTTCGAGCAGGGCCTGGCTCGGTCCAGCCGCTTTGGCCTGTTCATCAACCGCGGCCTAGGCTATTGGAGGCAGGGTGCCACGGAGCGGCTTGTCTTCGGCGATCAGACGGGCAAGATCTACTCCATCGACCGCCGCACCGGAGAACTCGACCCCGCCTTCGGGGACGGCGGCGTTCTCGACACCCGCGCCCGATGTCCTTGCGGAGGGAGTCGACGGAGGCTACGGGCTCACTTCGCCGATCTCCCAGTGCGCGGGGACGCTGATCGTAGGCGGACGCGTCTCGGACGGCTTGCCCGAAGGGCCGGACGGGGATGTGCGCGGCTACGACATCCACACGGGTCAATTGCGGTGGCGCTTCCACACGGTGCCGGCCCCGGGTGAATACGGCCACGAGACATGGGGCGGAGGTCCTTGGCAGCGACGAGGGGGCACCAACCTCTGGACCGCCGCCAGCGTCGACGAGGAACTCGGGCTGGTCTACGTGCCGTTGGGCTCGCCGTCCTACGACTACTACGGGGGCGACCGGCCCGGCGCCAACTTGTTCGGCAACAGCCTCGTCGCGCTGGACTGCCGGACTGGCAGCCGCCGCTGGCACTTCCAGAGCATCCACCACGACATCTGGGACTGGGATCTGCCCTCGCAGCCGTCGCTGGTCGAAGTGCAGCGCGAGGGGCGGCCGATCAAGGCTGTCGCGCTCGCCACGAAAACGGGCTTCCTGTTCCTTTTCGACCGCGCCACGGGGGAGCCTCTCTTCGATATCGAGGAGCATCCGGTGCCGGCCGGCGACCTGCCTGGGGAGTACTACCACCCGACGCAGCCGAGGCCGGTCTCCCCGCCGCCCTTCATCCGGCAATCGATGCGCGAAGACGAGATCACGACGGTCACGCCGGAATCCCGCGCCGAATGCCTGGAGATGCTCGCCGGTGCCTCGGTCGAGGGCCCTCTCTTCCGCCCTCGCCTGGGCCAGCGGACAGTCTTCTTTCCCGGGACCAACGGGGGCTCGAACTGGGGCGGGGGCGCATTCGACCCCGACACGGACACCTTCTACATCAACTCGATGGATGTCGGCTCGCTCGCCTCCATGGTGCCTCGCGGCGAAGATGCCGTCGTTCCGTGGCGCAGCCGCTCGGTGCCGCAGGGCCGCTTCTGGGACTCCAACATGTACCCCTGCCAGCAGCCCCCGTGGGGCCATCTGACGGCCATTGACCTGAATACTGGCAACTTCCGCTGGCAAAGCGTGCTCGGGGAGTACGCCGAGCTGAGCCGTCGCGGCATTCCCCCCACGGGAGCCTCCAACCTCGGCGGGCCTATCGTCACCAGGGGCGGCTTGGTCTTCATCGCCGCTACCAACGACAGGCACCTCCGGGCGTTCGACAAAGATACGGGAGAGGTCCTCTGGGAGTACCGCCTCCCTGCGAGCGCCCACGCCACCCCGCTGACCTACCTCGCAGAGGGCCGGCAGTACCTCGCCATCGCGGTCGGGGGCGGCAACAAATACAACCCTGGCAGCTCCATGGCCAAGGTGATGGCCTTCCGGTTGCCCAGCGCCGACTAGGCTGGCCTGCGGTTGGGCGCGCCCCGTAGCTCAGGCCGCCAGGGGAGCCCGGCCGACACCGGGCCAGATCCGGACGAGACCCGTCAGGGCGCGCACGGCAGTCCACAGCGCCGCGGAGCACCAGACCCACTCGAGCGCCTGGGGGGCCGAGGTGTCGACAAGCAGCACCGCCGCCCCGCCGCAGCAGAACGCGATTACCACCGTGTTCCGCAGATAGCGAAAGTCCCCTGTGCCGAAATGAACTCCGTCGGTGGCAAACGTCACGCCGCTGATGAGCTGAGTGCAGGCGGCGATCCGCCAAGGGCCCGCGAACAGCGCCGCTGCGGTCGCGGGCACGTACAGTCGCCGGACCCACGGCTGCGCTGCGACCATTGCTAGGCCGAGCGCTGCGCCGGTGCCTGTCGACCATTGGCAGGTCACCCGGGCGATCCTCCGGGCGAGGCTCTTGTCGCCCGTTCCGGCGAAATACGCCACCAAGCTCTGCGCCGAGATCGCGAAGCAGTCCAGGAACAGCGCATTGAAGAGCCATGTCGAGCGCACCACTTGGTGGACCGCGCCGGCACCGGGGCCGATCAGCGTGGCCTGCCGGGTGGCGAGGGCCAGGTAGGCGTTCAGGCTCGCCGCGCGCACGAACAGGTCCGCGCCCGCCGCCAGCAGCCCGTGCGCGAGCTGCCGGTCGAACGCGTCAGGACGCCCTAGGCGCCGGAAGACCGCCGCGACGGCCCACACAGCTCCGACCCACTGGCTGGCTGTGCTCGCAAGAGCTGCTCCGGCCACTCCCAAGGCAGGCATCCCGGCCAAGCCGAAGATGAGCAGGGGGGTCCAGCAGGATGTTCAGGGCGTTTATGCCGCCCGCGATCCAGAGTGGAGTGCGCATGTCCTGTGCCCCCCGCAACGCTCCGAACGCCGCGAAGCTGGCGAGCATCCCCGGCGCTCCGAGCAAGCGCACCCTGAGGTAGATGTCCGCGTAATCCGCGACCTGGCCCTCCGCACCCATCAGCCGGGCCAACGATGGCGAAAGAAGTGAGCCCACCACCGTGGCGCCTGTGCCAATAGCTACAGCGAGGGCCACGGCTACGAGGGCGAGGCGGGCTGCTCCGCCCGGCTGCGTGTCCTGGCCGCTGAGGTGAGCCACCCGGGTCTGTGTCGCCACGCCGAGGAAGCTGAAAACCCAGAAGAGCGCCGAGAGCATCATCGTCCCGACGCCCAGGGCTGCTAACGGTTCCACCCCCAGGCGAGCGACGAACGCCGTGTCGATCAGGCCCGTCAGCGGTTCCGCGATCAGCGAACCCAGGACGGGCCAGCTGAGCGAGAACAAAGTCCAATGGGGCCGGGCGACGAACGGATGCGGACCGGGCAACCTTCATTTTCCCAGTCCCGGTTCGCCCCGGATTGGCCGATGCCCAACCGGGATCTGGTTGAGCTCGAGCTGGGCAGCCGGGGCGGACGGATAGCCCGGTCCCGGCCCTGCCTGCCTTGGTTGCACGCTCTGCGTGAAGGGAAAGGTGCCCGCTACCCGGCGGCTGGTGGGCGCGGAGGGCTAGTGGAGGGGACGGCCACGTAGCTCCGCAGATTGCCGAAGGCCGTGGCGGAGCTCTCCCTCTCAGGGTGCCGCGGGAGTCGATCTACGCCTCCGTCAAAGGCTTACGGATGTGTTCATAAGTAATTGCACGAAAAAGCCCTGCAAGCCATTGATTCTATTGGTGGTTTGCTTGCAATTACTTTTGGCAAAATTAGTAACGCAGCGACAAGACCCGGGTGCGAGGCGCAGGACCCGCACGCCTTGCAAGCACGCTGACCGGCGGCACCCAAGGTGCGCTCCTGGTCGGATGAGTCCCGACAGCCAAGGTGCGCAAGCCACGGCTTGGTTGCAGCCTCCGAGCTGCCGGTGTGCATTTCCGCCCTCGGGCGGGGCCTGGAGCGTACCCAGTACCGCATCTCCGCAAACGGGCGATGGTCCAAATAAATCAATGACTCACCTGCGGCGGAACGCGCTTCGGGCGCTTCCGCGGCCTCCGGCGCTAGCGGCTCCAACTGCAGTCGCGCTCCGCGCGCGGCGCGGCCCGGTCGGGGTAGTCGACCCCGGCGCGCTCGTTCAGAGCCCGCGCCGCCGCCGGCGGGGACACTTCCGCGCATGGCTTGCGGTCGACCTAATTGCAAGCATCTCGCGCACCGTCGAAAGCGTCTCTCGCTCCTGTGCGAGCGTCTCCAAATTCTTTTGAATCGATCTCTTCAGACTGTGGGAGAGGGCCCTCCCCTCGACGCAACCGGCGGCGGAGATCCTTGGCGCTGTTGGCGACGATGGTGCCAACGCAGGGGCAGGCAGTAGGACCGCCCAAGCTGACGTTGCCCGGCGGCTCGGTCCGGGGGCGCTGGACAGGTGGCGGCGCACAGACGGGCGCGACTTCTGCCACTGCCGTGCGAGGGTTCAAGCCCTCCTGCGTTGCCGGTTCCAGGGGGATGCCGCGGGTTTCGACCCGTTCCCCGCAGTGTTCGTTCCGGCCGGAATCCTCCACGGTCGGCATGCCGAGGTGGTGGGTCCGAGGCTCGTGGCACTTTCGCCCGAGGTTGTCTGGATGTGGCCGTGGCTTGGCTCGCTTCCGACCAGCAGTGGCTCGACGTCACCGACGAACTGCGGCATCATTCGCATGTGTTCTACGCTACGCTCTGAACCCGGCCCGTTCCCGGCCGCGTAGGATGAGTCTAGGGAAGGGCAGAGGGTCGGAGGCCGGATCGCTGATCTGCAGGGAAAAGCACTGATGGACCAAGCCCCGCGCAGGCTGCTCGACGCCGCGCTCGCGGACAAGGAAGCGTTCGCCGTGATCGTGCAACGCACGGAAGCGATGGTTTACGGAGTGGCCTACGGGTTTTTCCGCAACCGCGCCGTGGCTGAGGACCTGGCGCAAGACGCGTATCTGGAACTGTTCCGCTGCCTCCCGAAGCTGAAATCCGACCTGCATGTGGACAACTGGCTTCGACAGACCGTCACGCGGAAGTGCATCGACTACTCGCGGCGCAAGAAGCACCAGCCCCACTTGGTTTTGGAGGCTGCGCTCGAGCCGCGGGTCGCGCCGGTCGAGCGCGACCCCGTCCTGGCCGGCGCCCTCGGGGAGAAGGTCGCGGAACTGCCGGCGAAGATGCGGATGGTCGTGGTGCTACGGTTCCAGGAGGACTTGAGAATGAGCGAGATCGCGGATACCATGGGAATCCCCGCGAATACGGTGAAGACCCTCCTCAGGCGTGCGCTCATTCGGCTGAGGCCCAAGGTGGAGCACTTGCGGCCGGAGGTTTGCTATGCGACGGCCGGACGATAGCGGGCTGCTGGAGACCGAGCTCCGTCTCACGCTGAGGCGTAGGCCCGCGCCGTGCGGCTTGAGCGCCCGGGTCATGGAGCGGGTGCGCGCCGAGCCGGAGCGCCCCGCGGCGGCTCTGCGGCAGCTCTGCGCCCGATGGCTGCAGTTCCGCATGTCGTGGGCCGCGGTGGCTGCGGGTGCCGCCCTCGTGCTGGTCGCGGCCGCTGTTCCGCTTTGGCAGCGACATCGTGCGACGCACGGGCCGGCTCCGCCGGCCGCGGAGCGCGAGTTGGCGGAGGCGCTCCAACTGGCCGGCCAGTCGTGGAACTGGGCCCAGGCGGCGGCCTTCGCGCCCAGCCAGGAGACGCAGTTCGATGACTAGCGCCCTCGTCCACCAGTTCGGCGGGCCAGCAGTGCTGGCTGGCCTGCTGCTCGTCGCAGGCCCCGCGGCTTCGGCGCAGCAGCCCGGGAACGCCTCGGAGCCGACTCTGCATTTTGAGGGTCTCGAGCGGAAGGCCGACGAGGTCGTCCAGGTCAACCTCTGGGGCCGGGCCCTGGAGCAGGCGAAGAAAGGGATCGGCCTGCACAAGAACGTCACGGCCAAGGTGCGGAGCTTCGTCAACGGCTTGACCGGCGTGTATCGCCGGACCTACCGGTTTCGGCGCGCCCGGACAGACCACGAAGACGTAAAACCGGTCCATCGGCGGCTGACCGAGGGCGGCTGGGTGCCCCTGGTCGCAACGGAGGATCGGCGCAAGCCGGAGTCGCTGGCGGTCTATTCGATTTTCCGGGACGAGGAAGTCGCCGGCATGACCGTCGTGACGAGCGCACCGAGCGAGGTGACGGTGCTGAAGATCCTGGGCCCGATGGACTTTGAAGCCCTGTCGGCGATCGGCAGCGGCATGGGCCTGCCCGTCATGCGGGTGGCCACGACAGAGATCCACCAGGGGAAGGCTCCGGCTCCGTCCCTCAAGTGACCGGCGGATGCGTTGTCGGCCTAGGGCCTAGTCCAGGAGCGAGCCGTCCGGGCTGAGCCGACGCACCTCCCCGAACCCCAACTCGCGCACTCCGTTCTCGATCTTGGCGAGATCCCCGACGACTACCCAGACCATCCGGTCAGGATGGACGATGGCTTCCGCCGCCCGTCCGATGTCGGGGAGCCCTAGGGCTCGAACCTTGTCGGCGAAGGTCTCGAAATAGTCCTCGGGCAGGTCGTAGGTCAGGATCTCCGCGAGGGCCCCGCGCACGGCTCGTTTCGTCTCGTACTGGCCGGGTAGGCGCAGAGTGCGGTTGCGCTGCGCCTTGGCCAGCTCGTCGGCTTCGGGCGGCCGGTCGGTGAGGATTCCGCGTAGCTCGCGGTCGAGTTCAAGGATCGACTCCTTGGTCTTATCCGTCTGCACAGGAGCGTACGCGAGAAACAGCCGGGGGCCGCGAGCGTCCAGGAGCATTGAGCGAGCCCCGTAGCTCCAGTGCTTGTCCTCGCGCAGATTCATGTTGATGCGGGAGGTGAAGCTGCCGCCGAGAATGGCGTTCATGACCTCGATCGCGATTTCATCGGGGTTGTTCGTCGGAGGGGCGGGAAGGCCGGCGATGATGACGGACTGCAAAGCCCCCGGCTTGTCGACCACATGCACGACGCGCCGGTCGGGCATGGAGACGGGCCCGACCTCGTTCCGCGGCAACGCCCCCTCCCCGCTCCACGCGCCGAAGCGCTCCTCCAGCATGGGCTGCAGCGCCTCCGGCGGCACGTCCCCGACGACGACCAGGGTGGCGTTGTCGGGCCGGTACCAGCGGCGATGGAAGGCGACGACATCCTCGCGCGACAGGGACCCAACGGATTGCATGCTGCCGCTCCCCGTCAGCGGAGCGGCGTAGGGATGGCCGTCGCCGAACACCAAGCCCGGCAGCAGCCGCAGGGCCACCGTGAACGGCTGCGATATTTCCTGTTGGATCCCGGCTGCCTGCAGGCGCTTCAGCCGCTCGAGCTCGGACTCCGGGAACGCCGGACGCAGCAGCACGTCGGCGTACAGATCCAGCGATTCCGCTAGCTTTTCCGACAGCGCCGACAGCGACACCGAGGCGGTGTCGAGGGAAGCGCCGCTCGTCAGGCGGGCGCCGAGCCGCGTTGCTTCGTCGCTGATTTCGAGCGCCGTCCGGTGCTCCGTGCCTTCGTCCAGCATCGCGGCGGTCATCTTCGCGAGGCCCGCCGTCTCGGCCCGATCGGCGGCGTAGCCCGCATTGACGATCATCGACATCTCGACCGTGGGCACGGAACGCACGGAGGCATGGACGACCCGCAGGCCGTTGGAGAGCCGCGCTTCGCGGGTCTCGGGGAACTGCAGCTCCGGGAAGCCGTCGGACGCCGGCAGCGCCGTCCGGTCGACGGTGCTCTCCGACACGGTGCGCTCCGGCGCGGGATGGATCTCCAGGACATACACGCCGTCCGAGAGGTGTTCGGCCGCCACCTTGCGGATATCGCCGGCGGTGGCCTGAGCCGCCCAAGCCAGCATCTTCTTGTAGTGCGCTGGGTTGCCCGTGTAGACTTCGTTCCGGGCAAGGATGTCCGACTTGCCGCCGAATCCGCCGATGCGCTCGATGCCGCGGATGAAGCGCGCTTGATGGTCGGTCTGGATGCGTTCCAGCTCCTCGGCCGTGGGGCCGTCGCGGAGAAACTTCTCCAGTTCCTCGTCCAGCGCGGCCTCGACCGCGGCTAGGTCCCCGCCCGGCTGCGCGGTGCCCTGCAGCACGACTTGGCCGGCGATCTCCTGGGCGTGGATGTAGGCGTTGGCGCTGGTGGCGATCTGGTCCTCGTAGACCAAACGCTTGTATAAGCGGGAGCTCTTGCCCGCCGCCAGTACGTCAGTCGCCAAGTCCAGGAGCACGGCTTCCCGCGTGCCCCACTGCGGCACGTTCCAAACCTTCATCACGCGGGCCTGGGGCACGCGATCCTCGACGGTCTGGCGCTGGATGCCGGTGCGGCGTGCGACCCAAGAACGATGGCGCGCCACGGGAGGGCCGGCGGGGATGCTCCCGAAGTAGCGCTCGACTAGCTCTCGCGCTTCGACGGGGGCGATGTCCCCCGCGATCGAGATCACCGCGTTGGCCGCTCCGTAGTACGTGCGGAACCACTCATGCACATCCTCCAGGGAGGCCGCGTCGAGGTCCTCCATCTCGCCGATCACTGTCCAGGAATAGGGGTGCCCTGCGGGAAACGTGTTCTTGGTGATCAACTCGTAGGCCACGGCGTACGGCTGGTTCTCCGACTGGCGCTTCTCGTTCTGCACCACACCGCGCTGCTCGTCCAGCTTGTCCTGGTCGACCGCGCCTAGCATGTGCCCCATCCGGTCGGACTCCATCCATAGGACGAGGTCCAGGGCGGGTCCCGGCACGTCCTGGAAGTAGTTCGTCCGGTCTTCGTTGGTCGTGCCGTTGAGGTTGGTGGCGCCGACGCGCTCCAGGGCTTGAAAGTAGTCGTCGTTGAAGTTCTCCGAGCCGTTGAACATCAGGTGCTCGAAGAGGTGCGCGAACCCCGTCTTCCCGGGCTTCTCGTTTTTCGAGCCGACGTGGTACCAAACGTTGACCGAAACGATCGGGGCCTTGCGATCCTCATGCACGAGGAGCGTCAGCCCGTTATCGAGCACGAATTTCTTGTAGGGGATTTCGATTTCCGCGGCGAGCGGCAGGGCCGCCCACGCCAGGAGGATGCAGGCGGCTCCCAGCAAGGGCTGGGAGGCGATCTTGAGAGCTGGCATAGCGAGTTCCGCTGGCATAGCGAGTTCCATGGAGGAGAGGCGGACGGCGGGTCGGCTGAATTGCGGCAGGCACGCCGCGGAAGCACGGCACTGCCCCTAGGCGGGCCTGAGGCCGGCTGCCCTCAGTATCCCATGGCCCGTGCGGCACCGGACGGGGCCGGCCTCAGGTCTCCACTTGGTAGTTCGGCGCTTCCGTCGTGATCAAGACATCGTGGACATGCGCCTCGCGCAAGCCGGCGGGCGAAATCCGGACGAATTGCGTGTCCGAGCGCATCGCCTCGATCGTCGTGCAGCCGCAGTAGCCCATCCCGGCTCGCAACCCCCCTACGAGCTGGTGGACCAGATCGCCGAGGGAGCCCTTATGGGGCACGCGGCCTTCGACTCCCTCCGGAACCAGTTTGCCGTCCTGCCCGCCTCGCTCATACCGGTCGCTGCCCTGGTGCATCGCGCCGAGCGAGCCCATGCCCCGGTAGGTCTTGTACGTCCGGCCTTGGTACAGCACTGTCTGCCCGGGGCTCTCCTCGGTGCCGGCTAGCAGGCTGCCCAGCATCACGGAATGGGCTCCGGCGGCGATCGCCTTGGAAATGTCGCCCGAGTACTTGATGCCCCCGTCGGAAATCACGGGGACGCCCGCGTCGCTGGCCGCCGCGGCGCAATCGGAAATCGCGGTGACCTGCGGCACGCCGGCGCCCGACACGATGCGGGTAGTGCAGATCGACCCGGGGCCGATCCCGACTTTCACGGCGTCCACATCCAGGCGGACAAGTTCGCGTGCGGCGGTGCCGGTAGCGACGTTGCCGGCGACGAGCTGCACATCGGGCAGCGCCCGGCGGAGGTCGCGCACGGCCTTGGTAACGCGGCTCGAATGGCCGTGCGCCGTGTCGATCACAATCACGTCCGCCTTCTTGGCCCGGAGCTCTTGGGCGCGCTCCAGGTAATCGCCCTTAGCCCCGACGGCGGCGCCCACCCGGAGCCGCCCTTGGGAGTCCTTGGCCGAATGGGGGAACTTCCGCTTCTTCTGGATGTCCTTGACCGTGATGAGGCCCTTGAGCCTGCGCTCGCGGTCCACCACGAGGAGCTTCTCGATGCGGTGCTCGTGCAGCAAGTTCTCGGCCTCCTCCAAGGTCGTGCCGACCGGCACCGTGATCAAGTTTTCCTTCGTCATGACCTCGCCGACGGCCAAGTCCAGGCGTCGCTCGAAGCGGAGGTCGCGATTGGTGAGGATGCCGACCAGCCTGCCGCCGCGGGTTACGGGGACCCCCGAGATCCTGTAGCGCGCCATCAGGTCCAGAGCGTCGCGGATGCGCTGCTCCGGCGAGACCGTGATTGGATCGACGATCATGCCGGATTCGCTGCGCTTGACCCGGTCCACCTCCTCCGCCTGCCTCTCGATGGGCATGTTGCGGTGGACGATGCCCAAGCCGCCCTGCCGCGCCAGGGCGATCGCCAGCCGGGACTCGGTCACCGTGTCCATGGCGGCGCTGAGGATGGGGATGTTGATTGCGATTTCCCGGGTCACCTGCGTGCTTGTGTCGACTTCAGTTGGCAGAACCTCGCTGTACGCAGGCAGCAGCAGGACATCGTCGAAGGTGAGCGCTAGAGGCGGGGTCCCGTTGACCATGCATAATTTTAACGTGCTGGTGGCGGCCTGAGCCGGTGCATGCAGCGAGCGCAGGCCTAGCGGCGCACCTGATTTCAGGTCCAGTTCGGCTTCCGGCGGGGCCAGTCGAGTCGGATCCGGTCGTGAGCGTTCCAGGCGGACATATCCGACAGGACGACTTGGTCTCCCGCAGCCAGGCCGCCGCGAATCCCGATCGTGTTCACGGACGTGCTGCCGATCTGCACCTGAACGCGAACGGCGGGGACTCCGTCCGGTTCGAGCCGGAACAGGCCGATGGCGCTGTCTGCGCGGGCATGGATCGGGCGTCCCACGCGCAGGACGTTTTCAAGCCGCTCCAGCTCGATGCGGCCGTCAACGCTCAAGTCCGGCCGGGTGCCGCGCGGCAGCTCCCCGTGCAACTCGATGTCCACCAGCACGGTCCCTTCTAGCGCCGCGGGATCGATCCGCGACCCCGTCCCGGGACGACGCCGTTCCGCGTGTCGACCTCCGCCGCTGGGCCGACAGCCACATCGTTCACCTGGGTCTCCGGAATCTTGAGCTCCGCCTTGAGCCGTGCGGGAATCGGACACCCGGGCCAGCACATCCCCGGGGGCCACGAGCTGGCCGACCTCGCCCTCCATGAGCTGCAGGACGCCGGTCAGCCCGGCCCTCACCCCGAGCTGCGCCAGCTTGTCACGGCGCAGCTCCGCGAGGGCCTGCAGCTGCTCGATCCGGGCCTGTTGGGCTGCTAGCTGCACTTCGACCGAGGGTTTGCGGACCTACTCACAGTCCCGCTCCAGTTGGAGGCGTTTGGCGAGCTGCTCCATCGTAACCCGTGATTTCGTCAGCGAGACGCGGTCCAGCAGGCCCGACTCGAACTGCTCGCGGTCGGCGTCGTACTGCGCCTTGGCTTGGAGGTAGTCGACTTCTGCGACTGCAGTCAAGGATGCTTGGTTGAGGCGCTGGTCCTCAAGCTGCGCCCGCAGATTGGCGAGGTCGGCCTCGGCTCCCTTGAGCTGCGCTGCGGAGTCGAGGTGCTCCTGCTCGAGTTGCGGGCTGCTGAGCTCGAGCAGCACGGTTCCGGGCTCGACCGGCTGGCCCGGTTGCACCAGCCGCCGAGCGACGCGCCCCGCGGCGCTCGCGGGAATGAAGACGGTCGTCTCCGGGACGAGGACCCCGATGCCCCGGACTTGGCGCACTAGCCGGCGGCTGGCTGCTCGGCTTGAACCCGTTGGTCAACCCTGCCAGGAGGCAGCGCCGCGGCAAGCTGGAGCCGGCCGGCTTCGGAGACGCCCGCCTGGTTCGACAGCGGCCGTTCGGCGTCCGGCCATGTCCACGCGGAGTAGGTTCGCCGAGCCTGAGTCGCCCCGCCCTGCGCTAGCTACGGCGCTGCCGAAGCTGCAGCGGCCAGCTTGGCTTCGTAGAGCCCCAGCCTGCGACGTAGTTCGGCCACGATTTCGGGATGCTCCTCCGCTAGGTTGTAGCGCTCCGCGGGGTCCACGTCGAGTTGGAACAGCTCGTCTCCGTCCGCTACGCGCAGCTTCCACGATCCGACCCGAATGCCGTGCCTTGCCGTGCCGCGGTGGTAGATGAACTCCCGGCGTGGCGACAGGCTGGATCGCCCCGCCCAAAGCGGTGCGAGGTTGAAGCCGTCGCCGTCGGGCGGCAACTGGGCCGCGCCTGCGGCCAGCAGGGTGGCATACAGGTCGAGCGTGGCCGCCATTTCCGCAGTGACTGAGCCGGCAGGGACCGTTCCCGGCCACCGGATGATGCAGGGAACGCGGACGCCCCCTTCGTAGGTGGTGTGCTTCGCGCCGCGCAACGGCCCCGGGGAGCCTGCATGCCAGGGCCGCACGCCCCCGGAGAGCATGCGCGCCGGAAGGTTCAGCCAGGGGCCGTTGTCGCTGGCGAAGACCCACCAGCGTCTCCTCGCGCTGGGCGGTCTCGTCCAGTGCCCGCAGCACTTCCCCCACCGACCAGTCGATCGCTTCGATGATGTCCCCGTAGAGGCCGGCGCGGGAGCGCCCCCGGAAGCGCCCGGCCGTGCGCAAGGGCAGGTGGGGC
>CBDBZZ010000023.1:0-13020 GCA_965213745.1 Bryobacterales bacterium
AAGCGATCGCCGAGCCAGCCCATCGGGATCTCGAAGATGCCGTAGGCCAGCGCAAAGACGCTGAAGGCATACCCCATCTGCACCGCGGTCAGCCCGAGGTCGTGAGTCATCGCGGGGGCCGAGACGGATATGCAGACGCGGTCGAGATAGGCGATGCAGGCCGCCGCAACCGCGAACGCAAGGGTGATGCGGCGAGCGTTTCGACGAGGCACTAAGGGTTGCCGCAGTCTAGCACCTCGGCGCGACACGGGGGCTAGATAAGCATTGCCTACGATGTCCGCCGAAAACCTTCCAGGGCTTGCGGAATATGACCGATGTCATGAGGAAGCGGCCAGTCACCCAATGACCGATGCTACGGTCCAGCCGAGAATCGCGCTTGTTCTCAGGATGGAAGGAGCGAAGCCCACGCTAAGGGACAGCGTGCTGCGGACGAACACATGTTGCTTGCCTCTCCTGCACGGACAGGAAGCGTTTCTCCCGACAGTCGGCTGCGGCCTCTTTCCTTTGGGTTCAAGAGCTACCCAGCAGCAGCAGCCCGCGGCCTACACGGCACTATCAGGGGGCGCGGAGGCCGCCCAGCCGGCCAACTCGCCAACTGTGCTGTCGAAGATAGAATCCCGAGTGGGCGGGGTCCAAGCCGCAACACTCCTCAAGTTCGCCGCAATACGCGTCCACATCGGCCCGAGTCGCGAATCTGCTGAATTCTGCGGGAGACACTTCGGCGTCGATTCGAATCCTGCCCGCCAGCAGTCCTCGAGCGCCCAGTTCCTCTAGCTCCGCCGATCGGAGCCGAGTGACGGCCGCCATCCAGTCCTCCCAGGCGAATGAACAGTCAGGCTCGGCGCGGACATCGAACTCGGCACGGAGACTCCATCTCACCTGATGTAGCCGGCTGAATCAAGCATCTCGCTGGATGCACCAGATAGCCTTCTCGGTGGACGCTATCGGCGCTCACCGCACCACAGAGCTGGGCAGAGCTACACTGGGGCCGTGCGGATTCCGTCCAGCAGCCGCTGCCGAGGTTGCTGGGGCAACCTGCTCATCGCTCATTGGGCGCTCGGCTGCTCAGCACTTCTGGCCGGGTCTGCCGGTGCAGCGGCGGAACCGAAGACCCAGCAGCCGCCCCCCGAACATCCTCCTGATCTATACAGACGACCAAGGCTACGGAGACGTGAGCGCACTCAATTCCGAAGCCAAGCTCAAGACGCCGCACCTGGACCTGCTCGCCCGGGAAGGCATGGTGTTCACCGACGCCCATGCGGCCGACACCGTCTGCACCCCTTCGCGCTACGCGCTGCTGACCGGGCGCTACTGCTGGCGCACCAGCCTCAAACGGGGGGTGCTGGGCGCCGAAGGGGACTGTCTGATCGCCAACGGCAGGACGACCTTGGCCTCGCTGCTGAAGGACGCGGGCTACCGTACGGCGATGGTCGGGAAATGGCATCTGGGCATGCGGTTCCACGGGACCAAGGGCAA
The DNA here is from genome assembly GCA_965213745.1 of Bryobacterales bacterium. GTDB lineage: Bacteria > Acidobacteriota > Terriglobia > Bryobacterales > UBA6623 > VXMF01. Next base: position 1,477 of record CBDBZZ010000023.1, read on the forward strand.
CCGCGACTGGTCCGAACCCGTGCAAGACGGGCCCACCGACAGAGGCTTCGACTACTTCTACGGAATCCCGGCCTCCATGAACTACGGCATCCTCACCTTCATCAAGGACCGCCGGATCCTCGATCCCCCGACCCTGTGGACCACGAAGAAGCCCAACCGCCTCGCCCTTGCGGACTACCGGATCACACCCCCCTACTCGCCTGAGCGGGCGAGCCTGGACTTGGAGGTGGCCCCGAGCTTCGACGACCAGAAAGTCCTGGAAGTCCTGACAGACCGCGCCGTCCGTTGGATCGACGAGTTCGCCGCATCTGCGGGGGCCGCGGAGCGCTTCTTCCTCTATGTCGCCTACACTTCCCCGCACAAGCCGGTGGTGCCGGCTCCGCAGTTCCGCGGACGCTCGCAGGCAGGGGCCTACGGAGACTTCATCGTGGAGACCGACCACCGTGTGGGCGAGCTGCTCGCCGCGTTGGAGCGCAACGGCCTGGAGAGGGACACCTTGGTGGTCTTCACCAGCGACAACGGCCCGGAGACGACCTACCGCGAGCGTCTGCGGCGCTACGGCCACGCGAGCTCGGGCGGCTTGCGCGGCGGGAAGCGGGACATCTACGAAGGAGGGCACCGCGTGCCGTTCATTGTGCGCTGGCCGACCGCGGTGAGCCCCGGCGGCAAGTGCGCTGAACCGGTCAACCAAACGGACCTGCTGGCCACCTTCGCCGAGCTGACCGGACAGCCGCTCGGCCCGGGCGAGGGAGAGGACAGCTTCAGCTTCCTGGCACGGCTGTACGGTCGCTCCGGGCTAGCCCGACCGCCCATGGTCCATCATTCAGCTTCGGGGTACTTCGCCGTTCGGGACGGGCGTTGGAAGCTCAACATGCTGCGGGGCTCGGGCGGCAGCCTAGCGCCCCGCCGCTTGGAACCGCAGCCGGGCGAGCCGGAATTCGAGCTCTACAACCTGAGCGAGGATCGCGGGGAACGGCTCAACTTGGCGAGCCAGCACCCGGACATCGTCGCGAAACTGAGCGCCACGCTGACGGCCATTGTCCGCGACGGGCACAGCGTCGCGGGCCGTGCCTCCCGCAACGACGGCCCCGATTGGTGGCCTCAACTCACCTGGATCGCTCGCGAGCCCCCTCCAGAACCGTAGCTCCCCATTCGGCTCAGTTCCAGAGAGGCCGAGAAGCGAAATCTGCAGCCGCCGCCTGGAAACGGACAGCGCGGCATTCCCTGCCCTGTCGGGGGAATGCCGCCGACAGCAGGTCAAGGTGCGCCGCGAAGGCATCGATCTCGCGGGGCGCTCCGAATCTGCCCGTCGGCCAGCGAATAAGGAGCGGCACGCGGTGCCCGCCGTCGCACGCCCAGGACTTGCACCCGTGCATCCCCGCGTTGCAGCCTCGGGACGGCAGGCCATCCAGCCCCTCCTCGGACAGCGCTCCGCGGCGAGCGATGCAGCCGAGACATACCGGATCGTCCAGATCGGCACCGGGCGCAGCCGCCGCGCTAAGCTGCCGCCCTCGAACGCTTTCCGACCACCGAGAAGGCGTAGTGGAGGATGACCGCGAAGCAAGCCAGCGGCACGAAGTACGACAGCCCAATGCTCCCGGTCACATCCGATACCTGGCCCTGGATGGCGGTAATCACCGCTCCCCCCAAAATCGCCATGATCAACCCCGAGCCGCCAACCTTGGTGTCTTCGCCGAGGCCACGGACCGCTAGCCCGTAGATCGTGGGGAACATCAGGGACATGCATCCCGAGATTGCCACGAGGGCGATCACGCCCACATACCCGCCGACTAGAGCCACCAGCAAACTGAGGGCGATCGCAGTCAGCGCCAAGTATGCCAGGAGAGCGCTGGGGGCCAGGAACGCCATCAGTCCTGTGCAAGCGAACCGGGAAGCCGCAAAGAGCACCAGGGCAGCGATGTAGTAGGTCGACGATTGCTCCTCGTTGAGCCCCAGTTCGCCCATGACGTAGCGGATGGTGAACGACCATACGCCAATCTGAGCCCCGACATAGAAAAACTGCGCGGCAACTCCCCAGACGTAGCGCCGGTTGCGCAGCAAGCGACCTGCAGTGCGGCCCAAGTCGAGAGCCTCGCCGGGCCGCCCTTCCGATGCCCGCGGCATCTTCGCCATTGCGATGAGGGTCCAAATGATCAGCAGCCCGACCGACACGGTCACGTACGGCCCCATGACAGCCGCCAGCTCCCCCGCTTGCACAGCCCGCAGCTGCTCGGCCGGCATCGCCGCCCGCTCCTCAGCGCTAAGCTGCTGCAGCTCGGAAAGAATGAAAAACTTGCTGATAACGACGCCGAGGATTGAGCCGATCGGATTGAAGGACTGGGCGAAATTGAGCCTCTGGGTCCCGGTTTCCTCCGGGCCGAGACGCACGATGTAGGGGTTCGCCGAGGTCTCGAGGACCGATAGCCCGCCCGCCAGGATGTAGAGCGACGCGAGGAAGTGCCAGTACTCCATCGTCTGGCTGGACGGGTAAAACAACAGCCCGCCAACGATGAACAGGGCCAGCCCCAGCAGCACGCCTTCCTTGTACGAACGCTTCTTGATGAAGATGGCCGCGGGCAGCGCGAAGCAGAAGTACGATCCGTAGAAAGCAATCTGGATCAGCGAAGTCTGGAAGTCCGACATGCTCTGGATCCGCTTGAAGGCGGCCAGCAGCGTGTCCGTCATGTTGTTCGCCAGCCCCCACCAAGCGAAGCAGCTAGTGAGGAGGATGAAGGGCCAGACGATGCCGCGGGGGACGACACCCACGGCCCGCGAGCCGGAAATTGACGTGGGGGATTCGGTCATGGAGTCACTCCAAAGCCTCGGTCGAGGCGCTAGGCATCATCCGCCTGCTCGCCCATCTGGATTGCGGGTAGGGTATGCTGCGGCGGCTCTGAGGCGGGCGCCGCACCGAACCTCAAGCACGCGACGCAGCAGTTCGGGTCCCGCAACCATAGGGGCCGGCTCGCGGCACGGGCGCCGGAGCCGACGGAAACCTTCGCCCACATTCTCCCACGAGCACGGACCGGGTGCCGCGCTCGCAGCCGGACGGGGCGTGCTCTGGCGAAACTTCGCCGGGGCCGACGAGGCGCGAGCGCGGGACGGCACCCGGGCCGACCGTGCAAGGGAGGAACTCGCCCAAAGGTACGAGATGTCCGGACCTACTCCGCCCGCGCAGCGCCAACCGAATCAATCGAGCGCAAAAGCCACAACCGAATTGCCGAGGTTGCCGGGAATGGCGTGCCCGCCGGCGGCCACGACGAACTGCCGACCTCCCTTGCGCATGCGATAGGTCATGGGGGTCGCTTGACCGCCTGCGGGCAGGTCGCCCCGCCACAGCTCCTCGTCGGTTTCTATGTCGAAGGTACTGAAGTAGTTGTCGAATGTCACGCCGATATGCAACTAGGTACATCAGTGTGCATTTGAGAGTCGGGGCCGTGCATATGCCCTCCCAGTGCAAGCTCTCGAGCGTCTCCTCGCAGGCCCCACGGTCCCAGGCGGTTAGGCCCCAAACTTGCTCGGGGGCGCAGGGTGCTGGAAACGAGTGGCGGCGGCTTGACGGAAAACGGCTGCGTCCGGGAGACCCGCTCACCGCGGATATGCGCTTACGGCACGGGCTGTTCCTCGACCTCAAACAAAGGCTTGCCGGTCTCCCGGTGCAAGACGAACAGGAAGCTCATCTTTGTCGCCTGCACCACGCCCGGAACGATTCCTCCGTTGAGCTTCAGCTCGATCAGTGTCGGCTGGGCGGGAAGATCGAAATCCCACAGGTCGCGAGGCACTGTCTGGTACTGATCGCGTCAAAAGTCGTGTCTCGGGAATCCCTTCGTCGATTGATCTGCAGGGTGGATTTGTTGTACTCTATTTGTATGACAAAAGAAAGATTCTTCTTCTCCCTGCGCCTTATTGAGGACCAGAAGTTCGAGGTTCGAAAGAAAGTGGTCTTGCAGTACATTGAGGGCAAATCAGTGGCCCAGATAAAGTCTTGTGTCCCTTTCTCCATACGCACGATCTATCGCTGGATCTCACGCTTCTTCCTGGGAGGCCTGGAGAACCTGCAGGATCCCCAAGAACGGGACGACCGCGCCAAGGGACAGATCGGCACCTGGCTTGGATCCGCATCGTCGTCCTAGACCAAGACCCCCATCAATATCAATTCGAGTTCGCTTGGTGGGCCGCGCGGCGGGTGCGCCAAGCCTTTTGGGAGAAGTTCGGCAGCGTCCTGAGCGTCTCCACGGTGCGCCGGATCCTACGGCGGCTCGGACTCCCGCCGCAGCGACCCAAGCGGTGCGCCACCCGGTGCGATCCCGCTGCCGTGCAGCGGTGGAAAGACGAGGAGTTCCCCCAGATCCTTCGCCGTGCCCAGGAGTTGGGAGCCCTGATCGCCTGCGCCGACGAGTCCGGCCTAGCTGCGCAGAGCGTGTACGGGCGCACCGGGGGCCCGTGCGGTCAGACCCCCGTCGGGCGGGTGGCCAGCAGCCCGGAGGGCCAGCTCTAGGACACCGTGCGGGAAGGTCCTGTCCCGGCGGAGGTCTTCCGGGGGTTCCGGAGCGGATCGCGGAGGAAGCGGATCGGAAGATTCTGTGGGTGGTGGACCATTGCAGGATGCACCGGGCCCGGATCATCCCGGAGTGGCTGGAAACGAACCAAGCCGCAGTAGATCTGTACTTTCAGCCGACCTACTCGCCGCAAGTCAATCCAGTGGAACTGCTATGGGCTTTGGTCAAGCGGCGGGTCCGTCACGAACTGAGCAAGACCGAAGCACAGCTTCGTGACAACCTGGAAGCTGCTTGCCACTCTTTGCAAGGAGCCCCGGAACAGGTGCGAGCCTTCTTGCGAGAGGCAGACTGCCAGTATATTCTTGCCTGCATTTCGATGACACGACTTTTGACGCGATCAGTAGCGCCTGCCGGGTCCACCGGCGGTTGCGGGCGTGGAACAAGGTTCCCCGTTGCCTCCGCAGCGACTCCCGGGGTTTGCGGTCCGGGTTTTGCGGGTCCAAGCCTTGATGCGTCGGTTCGCCGACGAGGCGGACCTGCCTTTTGAAGTTCGCCGCCCAGAGTGCAGTGTCGCGGCCATGCCAAGGCATCTTCTGCCGCACGCTCCCCGCGATTTGGATCTGCCTGTCCGCGTGTGTTCCGCGCTCGACCCGCACAGCGCAGCCCCGGGCCGGGCGGGTCACGAACTCCGAGAGCCTGGCGATCCGGTGGTTGGACTGCCTGGCTGCCGGAAGAATCGCGGCCAAGTCGCCAATGTCACCGCCTACCTGATGCTTTCCTAAGCAATTGCCCGAAAAAGTCCCGCAAGCCATTGATTCCATTGGTGGTTTGCTTGCAAGTACTTTTGCGCAACCGGCAACCCCTCCCTGCACTGCCCGGGACTGAACAGCTAGCGGGGCTGTGCTACCTTGAACTGGTGGAGAAAAAGAAAGAAAAAGTGATGCAGCAGATGGTGCCCTCCGGCTTGGGGCCCGTGCGGGGGCCGGCGCTGACCCACCTGCTGACCAAGGCCCACGGGACGGTCGCCGAAGTGCGCGAGGCGCTCGCGGAGATCGAGGGGATGGCGGGCGAGAAGGTCGTCGCCGAGCTGGAGCGCCACGCCGCCGCGCTGCGGGAGCTGCGGCGGGCCCTGGAGCATCTTGCGGCGCGGACCGACGAGCGCTTCCGGCAGCAGGGCCAGGACATACAGGCGCTCCAGGACGCGGTGGCCGGTCTCGCCGGGCGCGTCGCGGGAGTCGAGGCGACGCTCACGGGGCACACCGCGCAGTTGGCGGAACTGAAGGCTAGCGCCGAGGGCCTGCACCGCAGGCTGGATTCGCTCCAGCAGCAGATCCGGGACCAAGCCGCGGCCACCAACCGGAGGTTCGAGGCCCTTGAGCAGCAGAACCGGGGCCAAGCCGCGGCCACCGACCGGAGGTTCGAGGCCCTCCAGCAGCAGATCCGCGACCTAGCCGAGAGCACGAGCAGAAGGCTGGATTGGCTTGATCGTAAAATGACCCTGCTGTTGCTGGCGGTGATCGCCGCTTTGCTAACGGCCCTCGGGACCCTAGCTCACGACCTCCTCCAGCGGCCCACCTCGGCTGCGGTTGAGCCGCCCGCCGCGCTGGCGGTGCCGGGACCGATCCCGGACGACGCCCCGGTAAGCCTAGCCGAGCCGCCGGACGGGAACTCTCCGGAGGATTGAGCATCCCCAGGGGAGTTCGCCGTCGAGTCCGGCCCCGAGGACCATAGGCTTGCGGACTATTTCGACGGCGAACGGGGCCTGCGACGCCGGGCGCCTCGGCACCTGCTCCGGACTGCAGCGACGCCCGATCGGGTCGGGCCGCAGACATGATGCACTGCGGACATGCGTTGGGATGCAGGCCAGCCCACGGTTTGTGCGCTCCGGAAAAGCCGTCGCCCGGCACCCCGGAGAACCCCGTGCGCCGACAATGCCGGCCTCCTCTGGCGCTCTTCCCCAGCATCCCCGGGGCAGAGCGTCCCCTAGGAGCCTGTTGAAAAAGTCTTGGGCTCCGTGGAACTTGGGTGCGCAGCGCTCCGACGGGCCCGCAACGGTGGCAGAACGGACCCCCAGGATCGCGCAACCGGCCAGGAGCGGTGCTTGGAGTGCGCTGCTGCACCACCCGACGCCAGCTGAGTACGCCAGCCGGACTTTTTCAACGGGCTCCTAGGCTAGGCAGGGGGCGCGAAACCGGGTGCTAACGGGGGCCGCTTGCGTGCAGCAGGGCGGTAGGAAGTGGATTCGGGGATCGGGTTTGGGGATGCATGAGCTGCAAACGTCTCCTTGTCTCCCGCAGGAACAGCGCAGCGCTTCTGTTACTGATGTGTTCATAAGTAATTGCCCGAAAATGCTCCGCACGCCATTGATTCTATTGGTGGGTTGCTTGCAATTACTTTTGGCAAAATTAGTAGGTTCCCGCGGATGACCCGGTGCAGCTGCCGCTCCACCGCCATCGGCCTCGAGGCTTGCGCCCGGTACCGAGCCACCGGATCCGGCCGCGGCCCACAGGCACGCGGTCTCCTCGTACAGTAGCGGAGCAGAGTTCTGAGCATGCCGCTCAATAGCTGCCTCGCCTGCACGCCAAACACCTCTCCCAGGGCCCAGCGCCCATAACCGACCTATTGGTTGTACAGATTTTTTGTGTGGCCCCCCTGCCCCGCCGCACGGGAGTCAGCAAGTTTTCCAACAGCGCGGGGCACCTGCTGCTTTCAGCGCCCCCACGGACCCAGCCCCCAGTGCGCGTTTGGTCGCCGTTGGCCGCCGCTCCGTGCTGGCCGTACGGCGAGAACTGGCAGACCGCTCTTGACCCCCAGCGCTCTCTCGCTGGTCAGTGATTGGCTGTCCGACAACAAGCAGTTGCAAGGTTGCGGCCTAGGGCTCTCAAGGTATCGTTTCGGTAAACCCGGACACCTCGGCCCAGCAGCGTCGCACCCCGGCTGCGCAGGGCACGGCTAACGCGCAACCCACTGCCCGCGGACGGGCTGCCATCAATTTATCACTACTATCCGACACACATCCCAATAAAGGCGGCTTGGAATTCCCCTGTCCGGTAGAATGATTGGTAGCATAAGTCATTCAAAAAACAAACGATACAAGCCGGTCCCATCATAGCGCAATCTTCGCGCAACTCCTCAGGTTCTTTCCGAGGCATGCATTCGACGCCGAGGCTCGCCAGCACCAGGGCGGCCAGGGGCTGCGCGTCATAAACCGCTGGGCGCAGTTCGCGACCTTGGGTGTGGCGCAGTGGACGGGCCGACAGAGCCCACGGGACATCGTGAGCAACCTGGATGCCTAGGGGCGCAAGCTTGATCATCTCGGCGTGGGAACCGTCAGTCGCTCGTCGCTGGCGTGCGTCGACACCGAGCAGCCGCACACCCTTTACGAAGCGCTGTTCGGACGCCTGCGGAGCCGCTGCCAGGAGCGTGCGCCGAGGCCCGGCTTGCGGTACAGGAACAAGTTGCACGCCGTCGATGCGGCCCCTGGATTTGTGTCTGGCGGTCTTCCCGCGAGCGTCGTTGCAACGCACGAAGGCCGCCCTCAAGCTGCCCGTCGGACTCGATCGGGCGGCCGTCCGCCGAACTGCGCCAGGGTGCCCGACGGCCAGACCGGCGACATCACGGCGGCCCGCCCCTAGGCGTTGCCGGCCGGCAGCGCGGTCGTGGCGGACCTTGCGTAGCTAGACTTCAAGCGGTTCCCTCCGTCGCAGCGGCGTGCGCGACGTTCCTGAAGCGGGGCGTGCGGCAGCGGGTCCTGGAGAAGCGCACCGTATACTGATCGCGTCAAAAGTCGTGTCCCTGGAATCCCTTCTCCCATTGATCTGCTGGGTGGGGTTTTTACACAATATTAGTATGGCAAAAGAAAGATTCTTCTTCCTACTCCTTACCGAGGAGCAGAAGTTCGAGGTCCGAGAAAACGTGGTCTTGCAGTTCATCGGAGGCAAGTCGGTGGCCCAGATAAAGTCCTGCGTTCCTTTCTCCATACATGCGATCTATCGTTGGGTCTCACGCTTCTGTCCGGGAGGCATGGAGAACCTGCGGGATCGCCAAAGAACGGGACGACCGCGCCTAGGGACAGACCGGTTGCTTGGATCCGCATCGTCGTCGTAGACCAAAACCCCGCTCAATGCCAATTCGAGTGCGCTTGGCGGACCGCGCAGCGAGGGCACCAAGCCTGGGGGGAAAGTTCGGCAGCGTCCCGAGCGCATCCCCGGTGCGCCGGAGCCTGCGGCGGCTCCCGCTCACGCCGCAGCGGCCCCAGCGGCGCACTACCAAATGCAGGCCCTCTGACATGCAGCGGTGGCAAGACCCAGAGTTCCCCGAGATCCTTCGCCGGGCCCGGGAGTGGGGAGCCCTGCTCGCCTGCGCCGACGAGTCCGGCCGGGCTGCGCCGAGCGGGTGCGGGCACCCTAGGAGCCCGTTGAAAAAGTCCGGCCGGCGTACTCAGCTGGCGTCGGGTGGTGCAGCAGCGCACTCCAAGCACCGCTACTGGCCGGTTGCGCGATCCTGGGAGTCTGTTCTGCCACCGTTGCGGGCCCGTCGGAGCGCTGCGCACCCAAGCTCCACGGAACCCAAGACTTTTTCAACAGGCTCCTAGGGGCATCTGCGGTCAGACCCCCCGTCGGGCGGGTGGCCGGCGGGCGCTTCCGCCTCTACCGGCTGGCACCCAGCAGCCCGAAGGGCCAGTTCTAGGACAGGGCGCGGGAAGGCCCTGTCACGGCGGAGGTCTTCCGGGAGTTCCTCAAGCAGATCGCTGCGGAAACAGACCGGAAGATTCTGTTGGTGGTCGGCAATTGCAGCATTCACCGCCCCCGAATAACCCAGGAGTGGCTGGCGGAGAACCAAGCCGCAGCAGAGCTGTGTTTTCCGCCGACCTGCCCGCCTCAAGTCAATCCGGTGGAACTGCTAGGGACCTTGGTCAAGCATCGGGTCAGTCGCCAGCTGAGCAAAACCAAAGCACAGCTTCGGGACAACCTGGAAGCTGCTTGCCAGTCTTTGCAAGGAGCTCCGAAACAGGTGCGAGCCTTCTTGCGAGAGGCAGACTGCAAGTATATTCTTGCCTGCATTCTGCTGACACGACTTTTGACCCGATCAGTAGTGCCCTGCGACCTCTCCCGTGGACGCCCGCAAAGCGACCACGGAGCTCCCGTAATGGTCCAGGTCCACATCGCCTCGGAAGTAGTCTGGCGAAGGATTGCCCGTGGGAACGAAGATCAGGTCGCGGTCCTCGTCCATGGACATGGGTGCCCAGACGTTGGGCGTGCCAAGCGCATAGCCGGCTGACCCCGTGTTCTCCGCGGTTGGAATGAACCCGGGTAGGACAAGTCCCAGCTCCAGCGCGGTTCTCCGCTTCCGGCGTCCCATGCCCGCACAACTCCGTTGGGCGGATTGATCCGCACATTGTCAGCAATGGCCGAGCCAACGACGACTAGGTCGCTGACCGTAACCGGCGGCGAGGTGACTTGGTACTCGCCCCGCCACAGGAGTCTGCCGACCCCAGGGTTGAGGTTGACCACGCCCCGCGTCTCCGAACTCGCTGCACGGCTTACCCCGTCGCAGCATCCAGAGCGATCAGTCGGGCCTCATTCGTCGCGGCAAGAATCCGACGACGGCATTCCTCGCCTTCGGCTCGGGTCGAATCGAGCCAAGCGGCGACACCGCGACAGACGAGCTGATTCGCATAGAGAACCGACAGGTCAATGCCTGGGTCGTAGGCCCACCGCTCCTCCCCAGTTTCAGGCTCCAGCGCGATCACACGGTTGAAAGGCGAACACAGGTGCAGCGTTTGATCCACGAGAATCGGCGTGGCCTAGACGCGGAAGTCGAGGGGATGTCGTCTTGGCCACCGCCAAGCTATGGACATTGTGAGGCGCGATTTCTTGCAAGGTGCTGTAATGCTGGCCGCCCGGGTCGCCGCCGTAGGTGTCCCACGCGGCGGGAGGAGCGTCGCCATCAGGGACGAAAGGGTCCGCAGCCAGCCCCCAGCACGAGAGGCCTGCGCCTGCCAGCAGAATGGCCACAGCAAATAGGGAACTGCTTCGGGGTCGCGACGACCGCCCCGCAGAGGGCCTGCGGCCAACGGAAGTGACTGGGGGATGATACGGTTTCCGGCACTGGGGTTGCGTTCGATTGCACCGCAGAAGCGCTACTTGGAGACGAAGGTCGCAAGTCGCTTCCGCGCACCATGCAGCTGAAAACGATTGACTCCTCGCGGCACGAGCCTTACCCCAGTAAGGCGAAGGCGTTTCTCATGGCCGCTACAGTCGCCGCGCTCGCCTGATCATCGTCCATGGCGTCCAAGCGCTGGTTGAATGGCTCGGCGCGGATGGGCCCGTCGTAGCCGATCTTGAGCAAGGCCCCCAAAAAGGCCCGCGCATCGATCATGCCGGTGGTAGCAGGCAGCTCGCGCTGATAGTCGAGCTGGCGCTCACGTTCGATTCCCGCAGGTGCGTCGTTCAGGTCGGCGGAGACGACATCGGCATTGCTGAGTTGCAGGATGTCGTCAGCGGTCTCGTGCGCCGTCCACCAATGCCAGCTGTCGACGACCACACCGATGTTGGTCTGGCCGGCTTCAGCAATTAGTTGCCGGCATTCGGCCAGGGAATGCACGAAGGTGTGCTTCCGGGCCGTCCACAAATGCTTTGGTGCCGAGGTACTCCAGGCCTAGGCGCAGGCCGGAGTCGGCCAAGACAGCCCCTATCTGGCGCAACCGTCCGGCGTGGAGCTTGAAGTTGTCCAGATAATTCAGGGCATCGCTGCTGGAAGAAACAGCCGTCGGCCGACACGCATGGCACCCGCTTCGCGCAATGCCTCCGCGACTCTAGGAAGCTGAGCCAAGCCGTGCTTGAACTCGTTCTCGTCGCTGCCCAGCCGGAAGGGGAGACTGGCTGCGGCCCATTGCAGACCCGCCTTGCTGACCGCCTCGGCATATCTTGCGCTACCCTCCCTCAGCAGTTGGGCTCCGAAGGGCTGAACGGATTCGAAGCCGTGCTTGGCTGCCAGTTCGATTGCCTTCCCCTGATCTGCTCGAATGCCGATGCTGCCCGGG